>JBKECY010000055.1:0-52228 GCA_047975025.1 Lachnospiraceae bacterium | reverse complement strand
TTCACGCATTGCTTTTTTCTGTGGTGATTCCTCTCTTCTTCTTGCCATAAAAAACCTCCAAACTGTTGTAATTATCTTACATCAGTTTGAAGGTTTACACAATCTTTGGGATAGTCCCCTGGTGCCCGGTTTGTACGATCATGATTTAATAAATTCCAGAATATCCTCTTTGGCCTTTAGCCCGATTAATTTTGAAACAACTTTCCCATCCTTGAAGAGGACAAGCGTCGGTATGCTCATAATCTGAAAACTTTGTGCAAGTTCTCCTTCGGCATCGACATCGACCTTTGCGATTGTCACTGAATCACCCAGGGTCTGGTGTATTTCTTCTAATATGGGAGCCATCATCTTGCAAGGACCGCACCAGGATGCCCAGAAATCGACAAGAACCGGCTTGCTTGCTTCGTATACTTCTTTAGGAAATGTGTCTTTTGTTAAATGTATGATTGCCATAACTTAATCCTCCTTTTTGATTCTTTATATGTATAGTATACTACATTTATAAAAAAATACCAGCTATTTATTTTGAACGAAATATTTGCAGAAGTACGCTGAATGTGGTTTAATAATAGAAGTAGACAAAAGGAGAAAAACCTCATGTATTCAGTAAAAGACAACTTTATGCTGCCTCCCAATTTTGAATTTTCACTATTTAGGAACACGGGTCCGCAGGCCTGTATGCATTATCACGACTGCCTGGAAATTCTGTATGTAGAACGTGGTGAGGCATCCGTTGTTATTGAAGAAAAGACGTATCAGGCGAAGCGGGGAGACTTTTTCATCTTCAATAATTCAGAGCGGCATATGACGATTCCGGGTAAGGATTATTCTTTTCTGTGCATGATTTTTGATATCAAGTTCGTCTGGGAGCATTTGGATGAGTATAAATATCTGAAGCCGTTTCTTTCCAGAGGCGCAAAATTTTCGAATCAGATTACGTCGGATGATGTGTTCTATGGCAAGTTATTCGACTGCATTGAGGTACTGACGATAGAATATGGACTCAAGGAACCCGGATGGCAGCTGATGGTACGTACACAGGTACTTCAGATTCTGGTCTATCTTTATAGACATTATCAATCGGAAAATGAGCTTGGCAGCGAAGAAATAAGAGAGAATAAAGATTACGAAAAGGTGCGTCCGGTCATAAGTTATATTCATGACCATTTTCAGGAGCCGATCTCTCTGGAAGATTTAGCTCGCAGCGGTAATATGAGCCGTAATTATCTGAGCACTTTCTTTAAAAAAGTGATGGGAATTAAAGTGACGGACTATATTGAGCAGGTCAGAATCAGTCACAGTACCGTATTGCTGGAGACGACCAACTTATATATTACCGAAATCGCATTGCAGTCAGGCTTTGGAACCGTCCCCTATTTCAATCAGATTTTCAAAAAAGTTAAGGGTATGACACCAAGTCAGTTCAGGAAAATCGGTGCGCAAAAATCCACGATGGAGATTCCGGTCGGAAGCCATGTAGAAGAGACGTAAAGGAGCAGTAGCAATGTTTATAAGTCCAAGATTACTATTGGAAGAATTGGAAAAGAAATACACGATTTGTGAAAACCAGCTGCTTTCTAAAAGAGGGGTTCTGGGAAGACCGCTTCTCATTGAAGAGGAGAGCAAGCTTCAGACAAACCGTATCTACATCTCTTCGAAAATGTGCAGTGAGACAATCCCCAGTACATCGATCCTGCTGATTTTGTGCTCCCAATGCGTGGGCGTGGACAATATTCCGAGGAATGTAATGTATGTTGTGTCTGATGTCAGTGAAGGATATCTGTATAATGAAGTGCAGAAGATCGTTGATAAATACGACAGATGGGAGAGGTCGCTGAATGAGTTATGTCTGCAAAGCAGCAGTGTGAAGGAGTTGCTTGAGGAGTCGGTGCCGCTTTTTGGAAATCCGCTTCAGCTGATTAATTCTGATTATGTGATGCTGGCGTATGCCGGGCTGCAGGAAGTCAGCAGCGGTGTGAACATCTACGGAGTTCCGGACGACAAGGTGGAGTTTATTACGGAGCTTAAGAAAGAAGAAATTTATCATTCCATGATGGACCGGGAAGGCGTCTTCGCGCTGAATGCACGAGTGTCCGGAATCGCCTCTCTAAATATTAATATCCAGCAATTCGGCAAGATGACACACCGTCTGATTTTGCTGGCTAACGAGACGATCCGGGATGGTGATGAGTGCCTGCTAGAATACCTGGCCTATTTTGTAGAACATGTTCTGGCCTACAATACGCCTCAGACCGGTGAAAAGGAGAATCAACTGGATACAATCATATACAAGATGATTTCTGACCGGACAGCTGACTATATGCGGATCAGCCACCAGCTGACCGGAATGGGCTGGCTAAGCGGTCATCAATATCTGTGTATTAGCTTGCAGACGACATATTTGGACAAAAAGAATCTTCCGATTCATGCGATCTGCGATTACCTGGAGAATATCCTGCCGGACTCTTCGGCGGTGAAATACAAAGAAGATATTGTTATATTTATCAATCTGACGAAGTCTGGAATGAACAGAGAAAAGGTATTAGAGAAGCTATTGTACTTTACGCGTGAGAACTTTCTTAGAACCGGTTACAGTCGTGTCATGACGGGGCATTTGAATCTCAGACGACAATATGTACAAAGCTATATTGCGCTGGATGTGGGGAATCGGCATAGAAGTTATTCCTGGACTCATCAGTTTGATGATATTGTCATGACGCATATTCTGGAACAGGCAATCAAGAAACTTCCATACGACATGGTGGTGCACGAAAAGCTTGAAAAGCTTCAGGAGCTGGATCGGACCAATCAGACGGGTTATATTAAGACACTGAAACTATATCTGGATAACCATTTAAACGGCGTTAAAACGGCGAAGGAGCTGTATATTCACCGCAGTACGTTCGTATATCGCCTTGATAAGATCAAAGCGATTCTGGGTGTGGATTTTGATGATCCTGATATGGTGATTTATCTGATGATTTCACTTAGGATCATAGATATGGAAGCAAAAGAACAGGAATAGAAGACCGGAAAGTAAAGAAGAACCCGCTTGCGCGGGTTCTTCTTAAGCTAAGTAAGTTTTGTGGTTGTTCTTAGTTAGCTACTAATTCTTTTGCTTTCTGTGCAGCACTTGCAGCATCAGGTGTGTATGCATCAGCGCCGATTTCATCAGAGAATTCCTGAGTGATAGGAGCTCCGCCTACCATAACCTTGATATCATCTCTGAAATCACTTTCGTTCAACAGAGTTACAGCTTCACGAAGTGAAGGCATTGTTGTTGTCAGCAGAGCTGAAAGAGCAACGATTTTAACGCCTGGGTTCTCGCGAACTGCTTCAACAAATTTCTCGTGAGGTACGTCTACGCCTAAATCGATTACTTCAAATCCAGCGCTTTCGAACATCATTGCAACAAGGTTTTTACCGATATCATGTAAGTCACCTGCTACGGTACCGATAACTAATTTTCCGGCTGCGCCTGTTGCTCCTGTTGCAAGGTGTGGTTTAAGAACTTCTACTCCTTTTTTCATAGCACGAGCAGCTACAAGCATCTCAGGTACGAAGATTTCATTCTTTTTGAATTTCTCTCCAACGATACCCATGGCATCAATCATACCTTCGTTAAGAATCTCTTCCGGGTTAACCCCTGCTTCGATTGCTTCCTGAACTAATCCTGGAACCAGTTTAACTTTTCCGGCACTTACTGCTGCGGCAATTTCTTGTGTTTTAGACATACTATAAATCCTCCTTTTTATAGTTGATACGTTAATATAAATTAATTAAAATTGTATCCTAGTTCTTCGGAGCCAGTCCGATCAGGCCGTCTCTGAATGCTCCGATGTACTCCAGGCAGTATTCGTCATTCTGCAGGAGAGCATCTGTGGCGTAAATCATACCCAGCATATCGCGATTAGTGGGATCGACGATAGCGCTGTCCATACCTGCATTCATAGAAAGTACCATAAATGCCTGGTTGATATTCTTTCTGGCCGGTAAGCCGAAAGAAATGTTGCTCAGTCCGCTTGTAATATGAATCTCAGGATATTCTTCCTTGATGATTTTACAGCATTTTACAAAAGTGGTAAGTGCTTCCTCGTCCGTAGATAAGGTAACTACCAAAGGATCAATATGCAGACGAGATGGTGCAATATTGTATTCCTTAGCTTTTGCCATTATATTATGGAAAACTTCAATTCTGCGTTCTACTGAATCCGGAATACCTCTGTCATCACAGAGAAGAGCTACACATTCCCAGGTGCTGTCAGCAATTACAGGGAAAATCGTGTCGATCTTATTGCCTTCCATAGATACGGAATTCACAAGTCCCGGTTTGTTACAAAACTTAATAGCTTCCACACAAACCTGTGCGCTTGGGCTGTCTACACAAATTGGAACATCTGTAACTTCCTGAATGTTATCAATCAGCCACTTTAAGGTTTCTACTTCAATCGCTTCTTCAACCGAAGCACAGCAGTCAATAAATGTAGCATTGGCGTCTGCTTGGATTTTAGCGCGGTGTTTAATGAACTCGCCGTCTTTTTCCGCAATTGCTTTGGCAACCGGCGGGATCGAGCCATTAATTTTCTCACCAATAATTATCATGATTAAACCTCCTATACTAGTTCTACACTTACAATATGCATTCTATCATGTTAGGGGGTGACGGAGAATCACACACACTTGTTGCTTTTTTTAGTATATGTTAGTCAATGTGTATGAAGAAAGTGGACAATTTTTACGACAGCCTTTAAATGCCTGAAATAATAGATAAAAACGACACTTGTATAGTGTGAAAAATGACGAAAAAGAAATAGAGAGCTGAAAATGAGAAAAAAGTGTTAGAACAGATTGTCGTGTGTTTTCATGCCGTTTTGTAGAAATATACAAATAACCTCTGCTGTATGCCCGGAAATAGAAAAGACCAGGAGAGGAATCCGCAGATTCTTGTCCTGGTCTTGTATGTTACTTTAAATGGCGCTATTCTATTAGTCCTCAGACTGTATTGCGTCATACCCTGTTTCTTCCGTACGAACCTTCAGTGCGCTTCGTATTTCATAAGTGAAGATTTTTCCATCGCCATATTTGCCGGTAAAGGCAGCTTTGCGAATGGCTTCAACCGTCTTCTGCTCCCATTCTTCGGAAGATACAACAATTTCAAATTTTACTTTTGGCTGCAGAACCAGATCGACTTTGGTACCACGTACAATCTCGGTATATCCTCTCTGCTCACCGCAACCCATAACCTGTGAAACAGTGATTCCGTTTACCTGTATATCATATAATGCGCTTTTCACATCTTCGAGCTTCTCCTCGCGAACGATAGCTTCGACCTTAATCATCATAGATATTTCCTCCTAATTTTTATTCTTTCAAGAGTAAAGATATTGTTAGTCCAGTCCGTTGAAAGACGGGTATGCGATCTCGCCATGCTGTGACATATCGAGTCCGATTTGTTCTTCTTTTGCATCTACACGAAGCGGAGTGAAGAGACGAACGATACCAGCGCAGATCAAGGTACCTACGACAGCAATTACGATAGTAATCAAAATACCAAGAATCTGTGCGAAGAACAGGCCTGTCTCACCGAAGATAAGACCATTCCATCTTACATAGCTGTTAACACTTTCGTTTGCGAAGATACCGGTAGCAATTCCGCCCCAGATACCGCCGATGCCATGGCATCCGAACGCATCCAGTGAATCATCGATTTTGAGTTTGCCTTTGATAAGTTTCATCATGAAGAAGCAGATCGGGCTTACTAAAAGACCAATGATGATTGCTGACCATACCGGGACAAAACCTGCACCGGGAGTAATAGCTACAAGACCTACGACAAGGCCGGTAGAAGCACCTACAAGCGTTGGTTTTCCTACTGTGATGATTTCAATTACCATCCAGGAGAGTAAAGCAGCCGCAGCAGCGATTGCTGTGGTCATGAAAGCGTGTGCGGCAAGTCCGTCGGCAGCCAGTGCGCTTCCTGCATTAAATCCGAACCATCCAAACCACAGAAGAGCGGCGCCAAGTACTACGAAGGGGACGTTATGGATTCTGTAAGACACTTTCTCATATCCGCGTCTTCTTCCAATCAGAATTGCTAATACCAGTGCACTCACACCTGAACTGATATGTACAACGTTACCGCCTGCGAAATCGACAGACCCGATAGCGTCGATCAGACCTCCGCCCCATACCATATGAGCCAGCGGGTAGTATACAATGATTGACCAAAGTGCAATAAAGAAGAAGAGTGCTTTGAATTTCATTCTTCCTACGACTGCACCTGTAATCAGTGCCGGTGTAATCATTGCGAACATCATCTGGAAAGCAACGAATACATAAGTAGGAATGGTTCCTGACAGGCTTTCTTGTGTGATTTCCATCAGACCGAAATTGGCAAATGTGCCGATGATACCTGCGGTGTCACCACCAAAGGACAAGGTGTAGCCGATTAATACATAGAGTATTACTGAGAGGCCCATAATGGCCACGCAGGCCATCATAGTGTTGGCCACGTTCTTGCGTCGTACCAGTCTGCCGTAGAAGAAAGCGAGTCCCGGTGTCATAATAAATACCAGTGCAGAACAAATGAGAATAAATGCTGTGTTTCCTGAATCCATAGAAAATCCCTCCGTTTTCATATTATTTTTGAATCCTGTGAAAAACAAAAAAAGACGTCTGGGAATGTATGTTACATTTCCAAACGCCTTCGTTCTAAAAGAAGAATATCAGATACGGGAATGTTTGGCAAGTGGCAAAGTTTACAAAAAGGTGTCCATGAAATAAATATACTTAAACAATATTCATAAAGAGGTATTTTCTCTGCTCTTATAATCCGCAGGTATCAAAATCATTACCTTGAAAGAGTAGCACAGGACTAACGACAGGCGACAGCAGGAGAATCGGATACATCGGGAAAAGTATATATAAGAAGAGAATAATAAGGTATAGAAGGCGGTTTTCAGAAGGCTCGGCATTACTTGACTAAAAAAATCATATAAAGTATGAAGAAATATTTAAGTATTCATGAATTCTGCGTGAAAAATTTGATTTTCATATTATATATGATACAATGAATAAGCATTTGCAGTTCGGAGTGTCGTATTTTTGACGCGCCAGGCAAGATGGAAAATGCATCTGGTTGATTCGAGGAGTGAGGCAAAATGGCTATTTTAAATACAAATGGTAAGACTAAAAAGAATAAGAGAAAAAATGTTCCAACAAAAGCCGCTGTGCAGGAAGGTCAGGTTGACAGCAGTATAGAGCGGGCCATGGCGCAGATTGTTGATGAGTCCACGAGAAATCTGCAGGCACCTGTGGCGGGAAGCGGGACAGGCAGGAAGGCTAAGAAGCGAGAAGAAGCGAACGTGGAAAAAAGCGGTAAAAAGAAAATAATTGCGTTTTCTGTGGTCGGTGTACTTCTGGTACTGCTGGCAACCGGCTATATTCTGGCTGCGAATTATTATTCGACCCACTTTTTCAGAGGGACGACGATCAATGGTCTGGACACATCGGATTTAACGGTGGCCGAAGCAGAGAATAAGGTGGCGGACAGCGTTGAAAAATACCGGATACTTGTTGAGTCGAGAAATCTTGAAGATCAATATATAGAAGGTGCCAGCATTGATTACAGCTATGTATCTGACGGTGGCATTGAGAAGATAAAGAATGAACAGGAACATTGGAAGTGGATTGCAAGCTTTTTTGAAAAACATGAATATACAACAGATGAGAATATTACATTCAATCAGGAGAAGCTGAGTACGGTTGTGCAGGCGCTTGAAGCGGCACAAGAGGAGAATCAGGTGGCACCGACGGATGCGCAGCTGGTCTATCAGAACAATGAATTTGAGATCGTAGCGGAAGATAACGGTGCAACACTTGATGTGGAAAAAGCGATTGAAGTCATTGCGGCGGCTGTGTCTAAGAGTGAGACGAAAGTGTCGCTGGATGAGCAGGGAGCTTATGTGAATCCTGTGGTTGGGGCTGCGGATACGGCACTAAACGCCGCCAAAGATGCGTATAATCAGTATGCAGCGGCAAGCATTACCTATCAGTTCGGTGATCAGACAGAAGTGCTGGATGGCAATACGATCAAAAATTGGATGCTTTCCGATACAGGTGAACTGGCATACGATGAAGATGTATTTGCTTCTAAAATTGCTGAATTTGTGGCAGACCTTGCGTCAAGGCATGATACGGTGTCCAAAGTACGCTCCTTCACAGCAACGACAGATGGCAGAACTGTTGAGGTGCCGTCCGGAAGCTATGGCTGGAAAATCAATCAAAGTGCCGAGGTCGAAACACTGACCACAGAAATCTATGCTGGCTCTGTGGTTGAAAGAGAACCGACCTATTCCTCACGTGCGAATGCGTATGGGGATAATGATATAGGAACCAGTTATATTGAGGTGGATCTGACAAATCAGATCATGTACGTGTATAATGAAGGACAGCTGGTACTTCAATCCCTGATTGTATCAGGTAAAGCGTCTGACCCTTCGCGTATTACACCGGGAGGCGTGTTCCGGCTAAGCTACAAGCAAAGCCCGGCAGTGCTGCGCGGTACCCGTTATGCAGATGGTACCTATTCGTACCAGCAGCCGGTAACCTATTGGATGCCGTTTAACGGAGATATAGGATTCCACGATGCTACATGGAACCCCAGTTTTGGCGGTACAAGATATATCAATAACGGCTCGCATGGATGTATTAATATGCCGTTTGATGAAGCGCAGGCACTGTATAGTCTGATCAATAAAGATTATCCGATTCTTTGCTTCTATTAAAAACAGCTGCACAGATTCGCAGTGTATAACTTATTCGTTAAAAAGAGCAATCAGATCTGAAATGGTCCGGATAGAATAATCAGGGGCTTCTACTGTCGCAAATCCATAGGAGGCGTGCACAAAAGGAGTCCCTGCTTTTTTTGAAGCGGTCTGGTCTCCGAGCGTATCGCCTACATAGACTGCTGACTTGATGGTATGAGTTTTCATGAGAAGCTGTATATTGGTACCCTTGTCTTGTTGGGTATCACCGGCGCATAAATGTCCGCTGAAGTATTGTCCCAGTCCTGTGGTTTGCAGAAATACCTCAATATAGCCCTGCTCGCAGTTACTGACAATGAAGAGCCGGTATGTTTGAGCCAATACCTGTAAAGTATGTTCTGTGTTTTCGTAGGGGGCTACCGGATATTGCAGCAAATAGTCGTGCTCACTCTTGCAGCAGGCATCTACAAGCTCCAGACAGTCTGCCTCGTCGAGTGCCGGGAAAAGTATCCGGCCGATTTCGGGAAGCGGACGTCCGAAGACTTGTTTTAACATGTCGGCAGTAATCACCGGCAGGTTGCCGTTTCGTGTTGCAAGTACGCGGTTCCAAGAATCGGCAACGACCGATGTGGAATCCCAGAGAGTTCCGTCTAAATCGAAAATAATACTGTCCATATGTATTTCTATGTATGATGAATACTCATACACTCCTTTCAAAAGCATTTTATCGAAAGGAGCGACAAAAAGCAACCTGCTTGATTGAATTTAGGGAGAATGACCTATGAAAAAAATCGTCCAGCCGCTTCTGCAGTGGTACCAGATGAACAAACGCATACTGCCATGGCGGGATCGCCATAATGCGTATTATACGTGGGTATCAGAAATTATGCTGCAGCAGACTCGCGTAGAAGCGGTAAAACCATATTTTGAACGTTTTATTGAAAAGCTCCCAACGGTGGAAGCACTTAGAGACTGTGAGGAAACACAGCTGCTGAAGCTATGGGAAGGACTGGGATATTACAATCGGGTGCGCAACATGCAAAAGGCCGCAGCGGTTGTCTGCGCCGAATACGGAGGAGAGCTGCCGCACGATGTTCAGACGTTATTGCTGCTGCCGGGCATTGGCAGTTATACGGCCGGAGCCATAGCCTCTATTGCGTACCAGCAACCGGTTCCCGCTGTGGACGGCAATGTATTGCGTGTGCTTTCCCGATTGCAAAATGCAAGAGAGGACATATTGCTTGACAAGACGAAACGTGCTGCAGAACAGACATTGCAGGAAATTATTTCATCCGAAGCTGCACAGCAGGCCGGAGATTTTAATCAGGCCATGATGGAATTGGGCGCGCTTGTCTGCCTGCCGCAAAAGGCGGCAAAATGCGATGCCTGTCCGCTTGCCTCCTGTTGCCTTGCCAGAGAACACAAGACGGTGGAAGAACTTCCTGTGCGTATCAAAAAGGTCAAAAGAAAAATTGAAGAGCGGACCGTACTTTTACTGGATGACGGTACTGGAATTGCGATATCTAAAAGAGCGGACCAGGGGCTGCTTGCTGGCCTGTATGAACTGCCGAATCTAAGCGGGAGCTATGAACCGGAAGAGGTGCTCGAATACGTAAAAGAAATAGGGCTTTTTCCTCTGCATATTCAGCAGCTGGCGGCAAAGAGACACTTGTTTTCTCATGTAGAATGGCGTATGATAGGGTATAAGGTGCGAATTGAAGCTTTGAGGGAGAGGACGCATGCAAATCTGCTCTTTTTGGACAGAAGGGAGCTTCTGACAGAATACCCAATCCCCTCGGCTTTTGAAGGCTACTTATCACAAATAAGGGAGAGTTTAATCGTATGAAAGTATTAAGTATAGCAGTTCCCTGCTATAATTCCGAAGCGTATATGAGAAAGTGTGTGGACTCACTTCTTGTAGGCGGGGAAAATGTTGAAATTCTAGTTGTTAATGATGGATCTTCAGATGCTACGGCTCAGATTGCGGATGAATATGCTGAAAAATATCCTACCATCGTAAAGGCGATACACCAGGAAAACGGGGGGCATGGCGAAGCGGTAAATACAGGACTGCGTAATGCTTCGGGATTGTATTTTAAAGTGGTCGACAGTGATGACTGGGTCAATGCAGAGGCTTATCAGAAAATTCTGGAAACACTGGAGGATTTGCTGGCCGGACCGGATACGCTTGATATGCTGATTTCAAATTTTGTCTATGAAAAAGAAGGCGCAGAACGAAAGAAAGTGATGAATTATAAGCATTATCTGCCGCGTGATGAGATTTTTTCATGGGATGAGATTCGTCATCTGCCGACAGGAAAATACATATTAATGCATTCGGTAATCTATCGTACAAATCTGCTGCGAGAATGCCAGCTGGAACTGCCGAAGCATACCTTCTATGTTGATAATTTATTTGTGTATGAGCCGCTTCCGTTTGTAAATACAATCTATTATCTGGATGTGAATTTTTACAGATATTTTATCGGACGTGACGATCAGTCAGTCAACGAAAATGTAATGATTAAAAGGATTGACCAACAGCTTACAGTGAATCGGATGATGGTCGATATCTATAAAAAGAATGTTTTTAAACAAAAAGCGTTAAGAAAGTATATGATCAGCTATCTGGATATTATTACAACAGTATCCTCCATTATGCTGATTCGCAGTGGTACGGCAGAGAATCTGGAGAAGAAGAAAGAGCTGTGGAATTATATCAAGGCTGCGGACAGGGGGCTGTTCTTTAGACTGCGCCATGGATTTCTGGGAGGAATTGTCAATCTTCCCGGCAAAGGCGGTCAGCGTTTGTCTCTTACGATGTATGCTATTTCCAGAAGATTTTACGGATTTAATTAATGAATATGAAAAAACAAGAACCGCCTGACAGGCGGTTCTTGTCATATGCAGAATTATTCAAGATGTGAGGGCGATACGGAAGCCGTCTGTCTGGTCTCTGGAACTTTATAAAATACGATATATCCGGCCATAGCCATGGCCATACCTGCAATCACATCAATGACGGAATGCTGTTTTAAGAAAATCGTTGAAAGCACAATGGAGATGGTCAGGACGAGTGAACCAAATACCAGTCCGGGATGCTTCTTCATAAGTGCGGAACGTGCCAGGGCGAAATGAATCACCAGAGAGTTAAATACGTGAATACTGGGCAGTACATTTGTTGGAGTGTCCGTTGCATACAGCCATGCGACCATCTGCGTGAAAATGGTATCGCGTGCAAAAACAGCAGGGCGTAACTGAAGCCCGTTCGGGAACAGGAATGAAATGACCAGGAAAATGGTCATACCCATGCAAATGTTCTTAGTCAGCTGATAGTACTCCTGTTTATCCTTATTAATGAAAATGAAGTACAAAAAGCTTATGACCTGATAAGGAAACCAGACCAGATACGGGATAATGAAATACTCATTGAACGGAATCATATCATCAAGCCTTGTATGGATGATATGAAGTGTCGTAATCTCCCGGGTTTCCAAAAAATGGAATACAACGAGGTATGCAAGAGAAAAAAACAAAATTACAAACCCATGCCTGTACTTTTTCAGGAAGTTCACATTTTCACCTACTTTTATATAAAATTACAATGCCATATATAATTTGATTATAGCATAGTAGTATTCATATTAAAAGCCCATTTTCTTAGTATTAGACTGCATTTATAGGAAAAACCTTACGGTCAATAGCTGAGATGAACGGGTTTTTGCATACGATGGGATTCGGTGGCGGCTAAAGCCAGTTTCAGACCGATAAGCCCGTCATACGCTGTAACCTGCGAGGGCTGTTTGCCCAGAACGGCATCGATAAAAGCCTGCATCTCCAGCTCATAACTGTCCTTGAAGCGCCCCAGACACCAGTTCGCCATATCGTAGGTGATTTCCTGACCGCCGATGACTTTATAAGGTGTTAACTGCTCCTGGCCTACGAAGACGCTTTTTTCTAATCCAATCACTTCTGTGCGAACATCATATACATCATTGGCATTCCGGCTTACTTCAATCATGCCTAAGGCGCCATTCTCGAACTTCAAAAGCATTTGCCCATCGTCTACGTCATTAAGTTCATTTAGAAACTTGTGTTTTAAGACGGCACCCTGCGCGTAGATTTCTACAATCTCGCTTCCCATCAGCCAACGCGCCACATCCAGATCATGAATTCCCATATCTACAAAAATCCCTCCGCTTTGCGGCACATAGGCGGGCGGCGGTCCGTTGGGATCTCTTTGGCAGTCATGGATATAGATCGGTTTACCGCACGCGCCCTCTGCAATCATCTTTTTGGCAGCGGCGTGACCGGGATCAAAACGTCTCATGAAGCCGACCTGAATAAAACCGTTGTTTCGCTCTACTGCAGCTACGATTCGCTCGGCCTCGTCTAATGTATAGGTGATCGGCTTTTCGCAGAAGATGGGTTTGCCTGCGTCGAGTATCTCTATAAGAATCTCATAATGGGTCTGTGTGGGTGTGGCGACAACGATGGTATCCACATCCGGATCTGCAATCAGCTCCTTGTAATCGGAATATCCCTTGGTGCCCAGAGCCTCAACCGCTCTTTGCAGTGCTTCGGGGACCGGATCTGAAACTGCGTAAAGTGTAGCATTCATACTCCTGGTGACGTTCATGGCATGGTGATAGCCGAGACGGCCCAGGCCTATTACGCCAATGTTTAGTGTTTGAGACATAGTGTATCCTCCTTAAAATGAATATTAATGGTAATTGTAATAATATTAATATTATCAAAAATAAGAAAAAAGTCAATCCGAAGTTCAAAAATCGCAAATTGATAGAAAAAACATGAAAAAAACAGTCAAAAACACGAAAATAATATTAATATATAAAATAAATTGACGTTATTATACAATTGTAATAGGATGAAAAAGTAGAATATTAATATTAATAACCAAAGAAGAAGTAGGAGGAACAAAGTAATGAAAAAGAGAAGTAAATTGGTAGCACTATTCCTTGCAGTGGTTATGACAGCAACTCTGGTGGCCTGCGGGGGCAGTACCGAGAGCACGACAACAACTGATGCGACACAAGATACGACAGAGACAGCACAAGATGAGACGGGGGATTCAGGAACAAGCACAGAGGATATTAGTATTGCGGTAAATTTAAAAACACTCAACAGCGAATACTGGGGAAGTGTAAAAGAAGGGTGTGATCAGGCGGCTGAAGAATTGGGAATTGAAGTGACAGTCAGCGGTCCGGATGCAGAAAGTGAAATCGCACAGCAGGTGACACAAATTGGCGATCAGTTAAGTCAGGACATCGACGCAATAATTGTAGCCCCTTGTGACGTGGATGCGGTGGCGGGAGCATTGGCAGAAGTGGATGGTAAAATGCCTGTTTTATTTATTGACCAGGATGTAGATTTTGCAGGTAAAACTTCTTTCGTAGGTACAAGTAATGTGGACGCGGCCAAAAAAGGCGGAGAATATGTGGGGGAAACACTGGGAGCAGATGCCAAAGTTGTAATTATTTACGGGCAGGAGGGCGAAAGTACTTCCAATGCAAGGACACAAGGATATGAAGAAGGTCTGGCAGAATACGGAATCACAGCAATTGCCAAAACATCCGGTAAAAATGTTTCGGATCAGGCCAAAGCAGCGATGGAGGATCTTCTGACACGCTTTGATCAGGATATTGATGCGGTTCTGTGTATGAATGATGACACAGCTATTGGAGCCTTATCAGCGTGCCAGGATGCGGGGCTGGCTGATGACATCATGATTATTGGATTTGATGGCAACCAGTCAGCAATCGAACTGGTGGCTTCGGGAGATTTGACAGCTACGATAGCGCAGCAGCCTGCTTTAATGGGATATACCGCAGTGATGAATGCATATAATGCAATTCAAGGGGAAACAGTAGAAGCAGAAATCCCGGTTGATACGATTTTTATCACACAAGACAATGCATCGGAATATCTGCAGTAAGCAGCCCGGTATTGTATAAAATGTGACAAATGTGCGGAAGGTTTCATCACTTTCCGCACATTTTAAAGAAAGGAAGGTCGTATGAGTCAATACATTGTTGAGCTGAAACATATAACAAAACGATTTCCGGGTGTTGTGGCGTTAAAAAACATGTCGCTGGGAATAAAGGCCGGAGAAATTCATGGATTGATTGGCGAAAATGGTGCGGGAAAGTCTACGTTAATTAAAGTACTGACAGGTGTGAATATACCGGATGAAGGCGAAATTCATATCGATGGAAAAAAACAGACAATACGCAATCCGGTGGATTCCAGAGGACTGGGAATTGCCTGTGTATACCAGGAACTAAATATTGTACCTCTGCTGTCTGTTACGGATAACATATTTATTGGACGTTCCATAAAGAAAAAGAATGGATTTTTAGATTACAAAAAAATGGATGAAGAGGCACGTGAGGCGCTCAATTCATTGGGGCGGGCAGATATGGATGTACATATACAATGCGGAAAGCTGGGAATCGGACAGCAGCCAATGGTGGAAATTGCGAAGGCGGTAGCAGTCAAAGCAAAACTAATCATTATGGATGAGCCGACTTCAAGTCTGGGAGAAGGCGAAGTAAAGCAACTGATGAAGACGGTACGCCGCTTAAAAGAGCAGGGAATCTCAATCTTGTTTGTATCCCACAAGCTGGAGGAGCTTTTTGAACGATGTGACAGGGTAACAGTCATGCGGGACGGGCAGCATATCCTGACTGAGGATATTTCTGCAATGGATAACGATAAACTGATTGAAGCGATGGTAGGCAGAATGCTTTCTAATTTATTCCCAAAGGAACCGGCCAAAAGAGGTGCAGAAGGCCTCCGAGTGGAAAAACTGGTAGAAGAAGGGGTTGTAAAAGGAGTTAGTTTTGTGGCATACCGCGGTGAAATTCTGGGATTTGCCGGACTGGTTGGAGCCGGACGTACGGAAACCATGCGTGCGGTCTTCGGTGCGGATCTGGTGGACAGCGGTAAAATTTTTGTAGATGGGGTAGAAGTACGCATTAAGAGCCCTACGGATGCAATCGCTAATAAAATGGCATTTCTTACGGAGGACAGAAAAGGGCAGGGGCTTGTACTCTCACAAAGTGTCAAGACCAATCTGATTATGGCAAGCATGAAGAAGTTCAAAAAGAAGATGCTGGTAGATTTCAAAAAAATTGAATCTGTCAGTCAAAAGATTATCACGCAGTTAAAAATCAAGACACCGGGAACGAATGAAGTTGTAGCCCAGCTATCAGGGGGGAATCAGCAAAAAGTCGTTATTGGCAAATGGCTGAACAGCAATTCGGAAATTTTTATTTTTGATGAGCCTACACGAGGCATTGATGTAGGGGCGAAAATTGAAGTGTATCATGTTATGAATGACCTTGTAAAACAAGGGAAATGTGTCATTATGATTTCGTCAGAACTGCCTGAAATTATTGCAATGAGCGATCGCGTCATTGTGATGAGAGAGGGTAGAATCACAGGTGAAATCGAACGTGGAACGGAACACTTTAATCAGGAAAGTATTATGAAAGCAGCATGGGGAGGTAGATTATCATGATGAAAAATCTAAAAAATATGGCAATGAAACTTGCACCGGTGGTTGCATTATTGGTTCTGGGAATTGTCCTGTCTATAATGCTTCCTGGGAAATTCATGCGCGCAAGTAATTTTATGAATATTTTAAAGCAGGCAGGTATTAATTGTATGATTGCCTCCGGAATGCTGGTAGTGCTGATTACGGCCGGAATTGATTTATCCGTAGGCTCGAATACGGTACTTGGGGCATGTCTGATTGGAGTGCTTGTGCAAAATGCCGGAATTAAAAATCCTGTGCTGTTAATGCTGTCGGCACTGTTGATTTGTACATTGATGGGCTTCTTAAATGGTGTCCTGCTGACGCGCCTCAATCTGCCGCATCCATTTGTTTCTACCTTGGGGATGAAGAATGTGCTGTTAGGACTGGCACTTTTAATTACCAATTCCACACCGGTTGGGTTTATGAATAAAGGTGTGGACTCCACGCTGTTTCTGGGCTCAAGTACGATATATGATTTCCCTATTAGCTTTATTTTGGTCATAATCATTTTTACAATCTTCCATATTTTTCTGAACAGTACGGCATTAGGACGGCAGATTTACTGTGTGGGAGGCAATCCTGAAGCGGCCCGGCTGTCCGGTATTAAATCAAAAAACGTGCTGACTTTTGTGTATTCACTTTCCGGCTTCATGTGTGGTGTAGCGGCGATTCTTCTGGTGGGACGTGTGACAACAGCGAACGCAACGGCCGGAACGACGTATGATACGGATGCCATAGCGGCATGTATTATTGGAGGTGCTTCTTTTACAGGAGGGAAAGGAACCATCTGGGGAACTCTTCTGGGAGCAATCCTCATAGCGACCATACGTAACGGTCTGAATTTATTCGGTACCAAAAATGATATCCAGTATATTGTGATTGGTGCGGTGATTATTCTGGCGGTTACCATTGACGTGGTGAGAAATCAAATGGAAGCGAAGGCAAGACGCCTGGCCGCCTAAAGCTTCGTTGCAGTTACGTTCATTTTGTTGATTCCATATGAATATCTTGACAATAATACAGCATATGTAATAAAATTCACATTAGAGAAGGAGAGTTATTCATATGAAAGTGACGATGAAATCAATAGCTCAGATAGTCGGAGTGTCGGTCAATACGGTGTCTCTGGCGCTCAGAGGAATGCCGGGTATAAAAGAGGAAACACGTGAAAAAATATTTCGAACTGCGAAAGAACTAGGGTATGTGGCGGCACCTGTGACGCCGGAGGTCAGGAACATTTGCCTGGTGTCCAAAGCGGAGAGGCTGCGGGATTCTTATTTTTTTATGAGCTTTTATCAGCTTATTTTGGAAAAGGTCAAGGAATATGGCTATAATATACTGGTATATCACAGTGCCAATATACAGTCTGCGCAGCAAATCACCCAAAGTCTGAAAGCGAATTTTGTCAGCGGAATCATTCTATTAGGAGATTTGGAGGAGGCTGTTGTTAAGATGACAGCCTCGTGCGGTCTGCCGCTGGTGTCGATTGGGGCAAGGTATCATACGACAGAAGTATGTACGTTTATTGAAGATAATCAGGAGGGTGCGTATCAGGCGGTGGCTTATCTGCACGAACATGGCTATCGTAAGATCGGTTTTGTGGGAGACCCGCTGCACAGCACAGCATTTATGGAGCGGTATCAGGGATACCTGGGAAGTCTGTATCGGTTTGGGATGCCGATAGATACCAGACTGCATATGCATGATATTGACAATGAACTGCGCTATGATTTCCGGGTAATGGCTGATAAACTGCAGAGGATGGAAGAACTTCCGGAAGCGTTTGTGTGTGCCAATGACAACCTTGCGGTTACGGCAGTCAAAGCCTTGAACCAGCTTGGTATCCGTACACCGGAAGATATGGGGCTAATTGGTTTTGATGCAAATACCACCGGCAAAATGTGCACTCCGTCCATCACCTCGATTGATGTCTGCTGCGAAGTGCAGGCGGCGGAAAGTGTACACAGACTGATGGAAGCGATTGACAAGGGGGATGTCGATTCTATGTCCCGGGAACGCCGTCTGCTGCAGGTACGCCTGGTGGAAGGAGATTCGGTCGTAGATCGTAACAAGGAGACTGCTTAAAAAAGCAGGTTGACAATTTTACACAGGGATACTATACTAAAAATACATCAGGGGTGCCGGGGATGACCTGGCTGAGAGTTGGCTATATATGCTGATAACCCTTTACCTGATCTGGATCATGCCAGCGTAGGGAGCATACTTTTGGTTGTTTAGGATACGACGGGTATCAGCTCTCATTAGGTTTGATGAGGGCTTTTTTTATGCAAAAAAAGCTGCTGAGACAATAGAAACCGGCGGATTACATGAGCCGCCGCAGTACGCCGTATCAGGCGAGGAGAGGAGAAAGAAAGATGAATGCAAGTGTAGCAATACAATCACTGCCGCAGGCAGATACGGACCGGGAACTGGTCAGAATCGTAGATGAGGTAATCGCCTATATAAAAAGTACGGGCCTGACCTGCTATGTAGGACCCTTTGAAACTGCCATTGAGGGAGAGTATGATGAACTGATGGATATTGTAAAAGAGTGCCAGCATATTGCAATCAGAGCAGGAGCCCCAAGTGTAGCTGCCTATATTAAGGTAACTTACAAACCGGAAGGAGACGTGCTGACAATTGATGAAAAGGTCACGAAGCATCACCAGTAAGATACCAAGCGTACTTGCCATTGCACTTCTGTTGCTTGTCTGGCAGGCGCTCTCTTCCTTTGAAATTATTCCCAGGTTCTTGCTGCCGTCACCGCTTGATGTGCTTAAGGCTTTCGGAGAAGATTTTTTTGTGCTGATGGAGCATGCGCAGGTAACTTTGGCAGAAGCGTTCTTTGGACTGGTACTCGGAGTTACGACAGGGGTTCTGTTCGCGGTTCTGATGGATGCGTCGGCGTTGATTAACAAGACGGTGTATCCACTTCTGGTATTGACACAGACGGTACCAACGGTAGCAATTGCACCTCTGCTGGTATTGTGGATGGGGTACGGTATGCTGCCCAAGGTAATATTAATCGTCATAACCGCATTTTTCCCGGTAACCATAGGAATGCTCAGCGGCTTTGCCGGAACGGATCAGGATACGATTCATCTGATGCAGTCGATGGGGGCCTCTAAGCGGCAGATTTTTACGATGGTCAAACTGCCGAATTCTTTAGAGCAGTTTTTTGCCGGATTAAAAATCGCGGTCACCTATTCGGTCGTCGGAGCGGTGATTGCAGAATGGCTTGGGGGATTTTCAGGACTGGGCGTGTATATGACAAGGGTCAAAAAATCATATTCCTATGATAAAATGTTTGCGGTCATTTTTCTGATTTCCGCAATCAGTCTGCTGCTTATGGCGGCAGTCAAAGTGCTGCAGAAAAAATGCATGCCATGGGATAAATATAATGAAAAAAATTCAGCAATGTAACGAATCGGGATACAGGAGGCATAGGATTATGAAAAAAAGAATACTCGCGGTACTGCTTACGGCTGTCATGCTGACAGCAGTTACTGCATGCGGCAGTCAGTCGGGAAGCGACAGCAGTCAGGATGGTGGAACAACACAGGATGCTTCGAGCGACAAAATTACCATGGTGCTTGATTTTACGCCGAATACAAATCACACCGGATTTTACGTGGCGCAGGCGCTGGGCCACTTCGAGGATGAAAATCTGGATGTTGAGATCGTGCAGCCGCCCGAAGGGGGGGCCACACAATTAGTGGCATCGGGCAAAGCGCAGTTCGGAATTGATGCACAGGATACAATGGCACCGGCACTGATTGGCGATGCCAAGCTGCCGATTACCGCTGTGGCAGCGGTACTTCAGCACAATACATCTGGTCTGATGTCCAGACAGGGTGAGGGGATGGATCGGCCGAAGGGACTGGAAGGAAAAAATTATGCGACCTGGGACAATCCCGTGGAGCAGGCAATGATAAAAAACATCGTGGAAACAGATGGCGGGGATTACAGCAAAGTGAATCTGATTCCAAATAATATTACGGATGAGCCAACGGCGCTTCGTACCAAGCAGGCGGATGCCATATGGGTGTTTTATGCATGGGGCGGCATCGCTGCCGAGCAGGCGGGTGTGGCAACGGATTTTATTACATTTAGTGACATTAACCCGGTATTCGATTATTATACGCCGGTCATCATTGCCGGAAATGACTATCTTGAGGAGAATCCGGATACAGCCAAAGCGTTTTTGCGTGCAGTAAGCAAAGGGTATGAATATGCAATCGAAAATCCACAGGAAGCAGCAGAGATCCTATGTGAAGAGGCTGAGGGGCTGGACGAAGAACTTGTTTTGGCAAGCCAGGAATGGATTTCAGAGCAATATCAGGCAGATGCACAGCAGTGGGGCTATATCGATCCGACCAGATGGAATGCGTTTTACAGCTGGCTGGACGAGAACGGATTGATTGACGAACCAATTGGAACGGATGTAGGATACACAAATGAGTACCTGCCTTCTTAGAGCAGGCAGAGCGAAGGAGATCTATGGCAGAGCTTAGAGTAGAGAATATCAGTAAGTCATTTGACGGGACTATGTTTCTTGAGGATGTTTCACTGCATCTTGCGCAGGGAGAACTGGTATGCCTGTTAGGAGTAAGCGGCGTCGGTAAGACGACTTTGTTCAACGTAATCTCCGGATTGCTGCAGCCGGATGCGGGACATGTCTTCTTGAATGAGAGGGAGATTACCGGACAGGCGGGGAATATTAGTTACATGCTTCAAAAAGATCTGCTGCTTCCGTTTAAAACAATAGAAGATAATATAGCGCTGCCTCTTTTGGTAAAGGGGAGTTCTAAAAAGGATGCGAGAAAAGAAGTGTCCGGCTATCTGGCAGAATTCGGTCTGGAGGGAACGCAAAAGCAGTTCCCGAATCAGTTGTCCGGCGGTATGCGCCAGCGTGCGGCGCTCCTTAGGACGTATATGTTCTCCAAAGAGATCGCCCTGCTGGATGAACCGTTCAGTGCCTTGGATACGCTCACCAGAGGGGCGTTACAGCAATGGTATCTCACTATTATGGAACAAATCAAACTCTCTACATTATTTATTACGCATGATATTGATGAAGCAATTATGCTTTCTGACAGAATTTATCTTTTAAGCGGACGCCCGGGCCGCATTACGCATGAGTTTATCATACGGGAGCCGAAGCCCAGAGACAAAGAATTCAATGTAACAGAGCGCTTCCTGGAGTACAAAAGAGAAATTCTGTCCTGCTTGGAAACACAGGAAAAAATATAACGAAAGTATTACGCAAATATGAATGGCCGCCCCAAAATCGTAAAAAAAGGTAGATTTGGGCGGCCGTTTATGATATAATCGCTTTACGACTTTTTAGCAGTGGGGAAATGCTGGAAATTAATAGTAAAATAGAGGTGGAGATATGAGAAAGAATACGACTGTATATACAGGCGAACATAAGCTGTTGAAATTTGCTGCCTGCAGTATGGCGGCAGTACTTTTGATCACCGCATCCGGTTTGCCGGTGATGCAGACGGTATCTGCGGCTTCAAAAACATCGGCCAAGATAACGGCCGGCGTGCAAGACCCGGAGACTGTGGAGAAACAGTGGGTCGGTCTGGTGATTACGGATGACGCAGCTACTTTGGCCGATGTCAAGCTTCCTAAGAGCGAAGAAGGCAGCTATGCATGGAGCGACAAAACAAGTAAGATTTCGACCTACCAGACAGAGGCTGTTGTCAAGTTCACACCTTCGGAGGAGCAGGGCGAAAGTTATGAAGCAGCAGTGCTTGTGGTAGCAACAGACCACAAGGCGAAAGCGGCGGATAAAGAAGTCAGTGCGTTGGTAAAAGCATTGACAGCCGCAGCAAAAGACCAGACCAGCTTCTTTATAGAAAGCAAAGAGGTTCCTGACGCAATGGATAAGGCGGCCTTTTTAGCACAGTTAGAAGGTGTATTCCTTGCGGCAGAAGAAACTCCGGAAGCTACACAAGCGGTCACTGCCACGCCGACGGCTGCACCGACTGTAACGGCAACACCGGAAGCAACCGAAGCGCCGGAACCGACAGAGACACCACAGAGTACACAGACTCCGGACCCAACGGCTGCTGTGGCGGATACACCGCAGGTTACGGAGGCGCAGGAGACCCCTGAGGCAACACCTAAGTCTGAAACGACACCAAAAACGACGGCAACGCCAAAAGTCACCGAAACATCAAAAGTGACTGAGACACCAAAAGTTACCGAGACGCCGGAAGTAACGGAGACACCTGAAGTAACGGAGGCTGTCAAAGATAAGACCACGAAGACAACGGAGGATGCACTATCCGATGCGGATGAGGCAGCGGTAGCTTCTCTTGAAAGCCGTATGGATCTGTTAGGGCGAGGCATAATTGCTGATGAAACAAAATTAGTCTACGAACTGACGGCGGCTTACGAAGCGCTTAGTGCCGTACAGAAAAAATCAGTGGACAGTGAAATCTATGCACGGCTTACAGAAGCGCAAAATGCTGTCGGGCTTGCAGGAAAATCATCTGAGGGAATTACCGTAAGTGCGGATTTTCTGCCGTGGTATGTGGTACTGCACGTAGATACGAATATTGATGATTCGGCTTTCCAGACGACCGATGCGGTTTCTGTGCTGGCCGCCTATGAGATTAAATTATGGGATAGTATCAGCGACACAGAATACCAGGTGCCGGAAGGCAAATATGTGACGGTCACCATGCCGGCAGACGAGGGCGAGGTTGTTTTCGTACAACATATTCTGGAAGACGGGACAATAGAGCATATAGCGCCCAGAATTTCCAATGGTCAGATTTCGTTTGAAACGAATTCCTTTAGTCCGTTTGCAATTGCAGGCAGCAAGCCGCTGGTGGCGGCAACGGTCGTGGCCAATATGTACTCTGGAATTACGGTCAATACGGCGGTTGCATCGACATCATCAACGTCTTCTACTACTACCGGAAGTACAACGGGAACGACAAGTAAGACAACTTCGAATACGGCTTCCTTTGTGAGGTCCGCAGTCAAGACAGGAGATACAACGAGCTTTTTGCCGT
Organism: Lachnospiraceae bacterium; assembly: GCA_047975025.1. GTDB lineage: Bacteria > Bacillota > Clostridia > Lachnospirales > Lachnospiraceae > JBKECY01. The sequence continues at coordinate 28,868 of JBKECY010000055.1, read as the reverse complement.
TTTTGGTACTGGGAGTACTTGCCATAGTAGTGATTGTTGTGATATTATTTATAGTGTTCAGAAGAAAGCGCCAATAGCGCATTGACGAAAAAGGAGTTGCGATCATGAAGCACATTAAGACATTGAATGAGAAAAAGCTGCAAAGCACAGTGAAGAAGGGTGGATGCGGTGAATGCCAGACATCCTGTCAGTCAGCCTGCAAGACCTCTTGTACGGTAGGAAATCAATCGTGTAAACAAGCTGAATAGTAATACATCTAAGGAGCAAGCAGTGGGATAACAACCGCTGCTTATTCTTGCGTAGAAAGGGATTTTTTTGTATGAAACGGATTCATCAATTTATAAATAACGGATATTATATCGTGCTGGATATACAAAGTGGCGCAGTCCATGTGGTGGATGAGCTGGTATATCGTGTCATCGAAATGCTGGAGCAAGACCAGCCGTCAGAAGCAATTGAGCAGGAGCTCGGCGATACGTATCCCGTTGAAGATATTAGAGAAGCACTGGAAGAATGCCAGCAGCTGATTGACGAAAAACTACTGTTTACAACGGATGATTATGAGCTTGCCATAAAAATACATCAACAGCAAAAAATCGTTGTAAAAGCACTGTGTCTCCATATTGCTCATGACTGTAATCTGGCTTGTGAGTACTGCTTTGCCGAAGAGGGCGAATACCATGGCCATCGTGAGCTGATGAGCGCTGAGGTTGGCAAAAAAGCGCTGGACTTTTTGATAGAGAATTCGGGCAGCAGACAAAATCTGGAGATCGACTTCTTCGGTGGTGAGCCCCTGATGAATTGGAAAACAGTTGTAGAGATTGTTGAGTATGGACGCTGGCTGGAGACGATTCATCCCAAAAAATTCCACTTTACTCTTACGACAAATGGTGTGCTCTTAAATGATGAGATCATTGAATTTGCCAACAAAGAGATGGGAAATGTGGTCATGAGCCTCGACGGACGTAAAGAAGTGAATGACAGGATGCGCCCATTTCGAAAAGGTGCGGGAAGCTATGATTTGATTCTGCCTAAATTCCAGAAATTCGCTGACAGCCGCAAGCAGGAAAAATACTACATCAGAGGGACCTTTACGGCGAATAATCTTGACTTTGCACAGGATGTACTGCATCTGGCAGAACAGGGGTTTGAGCAGATTTCTGTGGAGCCGGTGGTGACAGATGAAACGGAGCCCTACGCAATTCGGGAAGCAGATATCCCCAGAATCCTGGAAGAATATGATTCTTTGGCACGTGAAATAATTTCTCGCAACAAAGAAGGAAAAGCTTTTAATTTTTTTCACTTTATGTTAGACTTATCGGGTGGTCCGTGTGTATACAAAAGACTGTCAGGATGTGGTTCCGGTACGGAATATCTGGCGGTGTCGCCAAGTGGGGAGCTTTTTCCCTGTCATCAGTTCGTAGGAGTGGACGAATTCAAGATGGGCACAGTATTCGACGGATTAAAGGCAGAGAAGATACAGCAGGAATTTCGTAATACGAATGTGTACACTAAGCCTGCCTGTCGGGACTGCTTTGCAAGATTCTATTGCGGAGGCGGTTGCGCGGCAAATGCATATAAGTACAAGGGAAGTATTAACGAAGTGTATGACATCGGCTGTGTTCTGCTTCGTAAGCGCACAGAATGCGCCATTATGATTAAGGCGGCTTTAGCTGAAGAGTAAAAGAGGGATAGAGATGAAAAAAAAGAACGCAATATGTATTTTGATCATTACCGCAGTTGTTTTTGTTTTATTTGCTTTTACCATGATTGTCGGACTAGGCCCGACACATACCGGTTCACTTAAGAATGTTAAGCTTGGTCTGGATCTTTCAGGCGGTGTCAGTATCGTATATCAGGCCAAGGATGCGAATCCGACGTCAGAAGAAATGGATGATACGGTGTATAAACTGCAGCAGCGTGTTGACGAGCGAAGTACCGAGGCGAATGTTTATAAAGAAGGAAGTAACAGGATTCGTGTAGAAATACCCGGAGAAAAGGATGCTACCTCTGTACTTGAAGATTTGGGAACCCCGGGTTCGCTGACCTTTCAGGATTCGGAAGGCAATGTGCTCTTAGAAGGAACAGATGTAGCGGATGCGGAAGGTGTTGTTTCATCCGACAGTACGACGGGCAGCAATCAATATGTGGTAAGTCTGAAACTGACTTCAGAAGGCGCCCAGAAGTTTGCGGAAGCAACAGCGGCGAATGTCGGACAGCAGATTTCCATTGTATATGACGGAGAGACGATCAGTTCGCCTAGTGTAAACGAAGCGATTACCGGAGGCTCTGCTCAAATTACAGGTATGTCTTCTATTGAAGAAGCAAAATCACTGGCGACTTCAATCAGAATTGGTTCTTTGTCATTGGAATTAGAGGAATTAAGCCATAGTGTTGTGGCTGCACAGCTCGGAATTGATGCGATCTCTACCAGTATTTTAGCTGGTATTATTGCTCTTCTTATTATCATTATCTTCATGATTTCGGTATATCGTGTACCTGGTGCAGTCGCAAGCTTTGCTCTGCTTTTCTACACCAGTATGACGATGATTACCATTAATGCGTTTGATATTACGGTGACATTGCCTGGAATTGCGGGTATCATACTGACCATTGGAATGGCGGTTGATGCGAACGTAATCATATACGCACGTATCAAAGAGGAGATAGCGAACGGACTGTCGGTACATGCGGCGATTAACAGCGGATTTAAGAAAGCGTTTTCAGCGATTTTTGACGGAAACATGTCAACCTTTATCACAGCGCTCATCTTAATGGCATTTGGAAGCGGTACGGTCAAAGGATTTGCCCAGACGCTTGCACTTGGTACTGTATTGTCCATGATTACGGCTTTGTTCCTCTCCCGTGTGCTGATGAATGCGCTGTATGCTGTCGGCGTACGCGATGAAAAATTCTATGGCAGGGCCAAACCGCGTAAAACCATTGACTTTATTGGAAAAAGAAAGATTTTTTACATTATCTCTGTGGTTCTGATTTTATGTGCACCGGTTGCAATGATTGCCAATGGAGCAGGCGGCGGACAGGCGCTTAATTACGGACTTGAATTCTCAGGCGGAACGTCCACAACGGTTACATTTAACGAAGATTATACGATTCAGCAGCTTGATGATGAGGTTTTGCCTGTGATTGCTGATGCAATCGGTGATACGAATGTACAGCCTCAGAAAATTGTTGACAGTAATTCGGTCGTGTTCAAGACGGCCAGACTTACAAGTGCAGAAAGCGATCAGCTGGCGAGTGCGCTGGAAGAGGAATACGGAGTAGATACTTCTTTGATTACGACAGAAAGTATTTCGTCTACAATCAGTTCCGAAATGCAGAGGTCAGCGATTATTGCAATTGTAATTGCAACCTTTTTTATCATGCTGTATCTGTGGTTCAGATTTAAGGATATTTTCTATGCAGGCAGTGCCGTATTGGCGTTGCTGCATGATGTACTGGTAGTCTTGGGATTGTATGCGATTGTCCGTATTTCAGTGGGAAGTACCTTTATTGCGGTCATGCTTACGGTGTTTGGCTATTGTATCAATGCGACGATTGTAATCTTTGACCGTATACGTGAAAATGTTAAGAGTATGTCTAAATCGGATTCACTGCGTGAAGTCGTAAATGATAGTATTACGCAGACACTTACGCGAACGATTTATACAACCTTTACCACCTTTATTATGCTGTTGGTGCTCTACATTCTGGGAGTTTCGGCTATCAGAGAGTTTGCCCTTCCGCTGATTGTCGGTATTGTGTGCGGAGCATACTCCTCGGTATGTATTACAGGCAATTTATGGTATATGTTTGAACAGAAGTTTTCCAAAAAACGCAAAAAATAGGCGCTTTGATGAAGACTATGCTGAAGTGCCTCGGGGCTTTCCCGGGGCACTTTCTTTACTGACAGAGTATTAAGAAGAGGTGAATGCAATGGACAAAAGATGGGTAGTGCTGAATAAGAAATTTGATTTTAATGAGAAAGCGGCTAAATTTCACATTGACCCGGTAACCGCACGACTGATTCGCAATCGTGATATCATAGCGGATGAACAGATTGAAGCCTATTTAAATGCTGGGGTAGAGCAGTTAGGCGATCCGCAGCAGATGAAAGATATGGAGCGTGCAACAGAGCTGATACGTGAAAAAATCAGACAGCAAAAGAAAATTCGTATTATTGGAGATTATGATATCGATGGTGTTGTTTCGACCTATATTCTGGTAACAGGATTAAAACAGCTTGGTGCGCTGGCAGATACGCTGCTTCCGGATCGTGTGGCAGATGGTTATGGGATAAGCCTTTCCATGGTTGAGCAGGCGGTGCAGGATGGAATCGATACGATTATCACCTGTGATAACGGAATTGCAGCATTTGAGGAAATAGAATTGGCAAAAGACGCCGGAATGACGGTTGTGGTAACGGATCATCATGAAGTGCCGCAGCTTGCAGGAGAAGACCGGCTGGTCGCAGCGGATGCAATCGTGAATCCAAAGCAAAGTGCCTGCGGCTATCCGTTCAAAGCGCTGTGCGGCGCAGTGGTTGCCTATAAACTCATTGTAAATCTGTATCGTGCGGCAGGCCTTCCTGCTGCGGCCCATGAAGAGTTCCTGGAATTTGCTGCCATTGCCACAGTCGGCGATGTTATGGATCTGACAGGAGAGAATCGGATTCTGGTAAAGGAGGGACTCAAACGACTTAGGTATACTCAGAACGCAGGATTAAAGGCACTGCTGGCAGTAAATGAGTTGGAAGACAGACAAATCAGCGCCTATCATATTGGGTTTATTATAGGGCCATGCATCAATGCAAGCGGAAGAATTGATACGGCCAGGCGTTCGTTGGAGCTTTTTACGGAAACCGATGTAACGAAGGCTATGGATCTGGCACACATACTTTTGGAGCTAAATGTCAGCCGCAAGGAACTTACGGCGAAAGGGCTTGCACAGGCAGTAGAACTGCTGGACAAAAAGCAGGAGCTTGAAAAAGTGCTGGTTGTCTATCTGCCGGATACCCACGAAAGTCTTGCCGGTATCATTGCGGGACGCCTGCGTGAAAAGTACTATCGTCCGGTGATTGTGCTGACCAAATCAAAAGAAGCGGTAAAAGGCTCAGGGCGATCCATAGAAGCCTACTCAATGTATCAGGCTTTGGCTGAATGTGCACAGTATTTTATAAAATTTGGCGGACATCCTATGGCCGCCGGGATGTCACTGGAGGAGCGCGATATTGAAGCGCTGCGGCAGGAACTCAACGACCGGTGCAGCTTGACACCGGAAGAGCTGATGCCGAAGGTGACAATAGATATGTTGCTGCCGTTTGCCTATATTACGGAGAAGCTGGTCGATGAGTTCAGTGTTCTTGAGCCGTTTGGCAAGGGAAACACCAAACCGGTCTTTGCACAAAAGAATGTGCGGGTCACACAGAGCAAGGTGTTGGGCAAACACAGGAATCTGGTGAAAATGTATGTGACGGATGCATCACAGAAGTCCCTGCCGGCTGTCTATTTTGGGGATGTACCTGCCTTTTTGGCCCATCTGGAGGAACAGCAGGTCAGCAGTATTACGTATTACCCCTCTATTAATGAGTTCAGAGGGCAGAAAACCTTGGAATTAGTAATCACAGATTACATGTGATCAGAGAAGCCGCAGGGTTGCATTTACGGCATTTTACGTTGCTAAACGAAGTGAAAAATGATATACTAATATGATGCGGACAGCGGTAGAAAATACCGGTCGGCTCAAAATACTAAAAGTCTTAAATGGTAGGAGACAAAAATGAAAAGATTAGAAGATTATGTCAGAAACATACCGGATTTTCCGGAAGAAGGAATCGTATTCAGAGATGTGACCACGATTTTGCAGGATGCAGACGGACTGGCACTTGCCATTGACTCAATGCAGAAGATTTTAGAGCACTATGAAGTAGACGTCATAGTGGGAACAGAATCCCGGGGGTTCATCTTCGGAGTACCGATTGCGTATAATCTTCATAAACCGTTCATCCCGGTCAGAAAGAAAGGCAAGCTGCCCTGTGAGACAATCAGCGAGAGCTATGAATTGGAGTACGGAGAGGCAGTTGTTGAGATGCATAAAGACAGTATTAAACCGGGAGATAAAGTGGCAGTAATCGATGATCTGATTGCTACCGGAGGAACCATTAAAGCGGCAATCAATCTGATTGAACGTTTGGGGGGGGCCGTAGAAGTGGCAGTCTTTCTGATGGAACTAAAAGGTCTTGAAGGACGGGCGAAGCTGACAGGATACAATGTGGAGTCTGTGATTCAATATGATGGGAAATAAGCATAGGTGAAGGCATGAGTAGTGAGACGAATGATAAGAGGCAGAGCAAAAAAGAAGAAATAGAGAAGGCTGATTCCGCAATCAAATCCATCAGCGATTTTACCAGCCCCGAGCAGCTCTATGAAGAGCTTATTTCAAGCGTGAAAAAATACCATCCGTCGACGGATGTGTCAATGATAAAAAAAGCATATGACATAGCATCAAAGGCTCATGAAGGACAGGTCAGGCGCTCAGGAGAGCCCTATATCATTCATCCTTTAAGTGTCGGCATTATTCTTGCAGATCTGGAGCTTGACAAAGAAACTATTGTCGCAGGGCTGCTGCATGACGCAGTGGAAGATACTCTGATGACAACGGAAGAGGTGGCACAGGAGTTCGGGGATGAAGTAGCGCTGTTAGTAGACGGAGTGACCAAGCTCGGACAGCTGTCCTATTCGGCAGACAAGGTCGAGGTACAAGCCGAAAATCTTCGCAAGATGTTTCTTGCAATGGCAAAGGACATCCGCGTCATCCTGATCAAACTGGCAGACCGGCTTCACAACATGCGGACGCTGCAGTACATGCCGGAGCATAAACAGCTCGAAAAGGCACGTGAGACGATGGACATCTATGCGCCGATTGCCATGCGTCTGGGTATTTCCAAGATTAAAGTCGAGCTGGATGATCTTGCTTTGAAATACACGAAGCCGGAAGTGTATTACGATCTTGTAGAGAAAATCGCACTGCGCAAGAGTACGCGTGAAACATTTGTAGAGAACATCGTCGAAGAAGTCAAGGAACACCTGAGTGAAGCTAATATAGAGGCACAGGTAGATGGCAGAATCAAACACTTTTTCAGCATCTACAAGAAAATGGTCAATCAGGATAAGACACTGGATCAGATTTATGATTTATTTGCAGTGCGTATTCTGGTAGACAGTTTAAAAGACTGTTACGCGGCTCTGGGAGTGATTCACGAGATGTACAAACCAATCCCGGGGCGGTTCAAAGACTACATTGCCATGCCGAAGCAGAATATGTACCAATCGCTGCATACGACGCTGATCGGCACCAACGGACAGCCGTTTGAAATCCAGATACGTACATACGAGATGCATAAGACGGCGGAATATGGTATTGCTGCGCATTGGAAGTATAAGGAAAGTGCGGACGGCAAAGCAGCTGTACAAAAAAGTGAAGAAGAAAAACTCAGCTGGCTGCGTCAAATATTGGAATGGCAGCGGGATATGTCAGATAATCAGGAATTTATGACATTGTTAAAAAGCGATCTGGACCTGTTTTCAGACAATGTTTACTGTTTTACCCCTGCCGGAGATGTTAAAACCCTGCCGAATGGTTCGATACCGATTGATTTTGCATATAGCATTCACAGTGCAGTCGGCAACACTATGGTGGGAGCCCGGGCGAACGGCAAGCTGGTGCCAATCGATTATACCATTAAAAATGGGGATCGTGTGGAGATCATAACATCCCAGAATTCGCAAGGTCCGAGCCGCGACTGGCTGAAGCTGGTGAAGAGCACACAGGCGAAGAACAAGATCAATAACTGGTTCCGTCATGAATTTAAAGAGGATAACCTGCAAAAAGGCAAGGAAATGCTGGCACAGTATGCCAAAGCCAAGGGCGTGCAGCTGGGGAATTACACCAAGCAAAAGTACATGGATGCGGTTCTTGCGAAATACGGTTTCAGGGACTGGGAGTCAGTACTGGCGGCGCTGGGGCATGGATCGTTAAAGGAAGGCCAGATTCTGAATAAGCTGATTGAAGGCTATGAACGGGATCACGTTAAGAAGATCACAGATGACGAGGTGCTTGAGGCTGTTGCGGATCATTCGGAAAAAATATCAATTAACCGCAACAAAGGCGGTATCGTTGTCAAAGGAATTCATGATCTCGCGGTTCGTTTTTCCAGATGCTGTAATCCGGTGCCGGGTGATGAAATTGTAGGGTTTGTGACCAGAGGCCGGGGAGTATCCATTCACCGGACAGACTGTATCAACGTTCTTAATATGTCTGAATCCGACCGGGTGCGTCTGATTGATGCGGAGTGGGAGAAGGCAGATGCGGATCATCAGGAACGTTATCTGGCAGAAATCAACATTTATGCTGAGAACAGAACAGGACTGCTGGTAGATATATCCCGAATTCTGACGGAGCGCAAAATAGACGTTAAGGTGATGAACAGCCGCCTGAACAAGCAAAATACAGCGACTATTTCTCTTTCCTTTGATGTGGGAAGCAGAGAAGAACTCAATAGCCTGATTGAGAGAATGCGTCAGGTAGACAATGTGATAGATATTGAACGTACAACAGGATAGGAGGCAGGGCATATGGCACAATTCAAGCTGCATCAGCTGGTCGTCGGCATGGGGATGACAAATTGTTATCTTCTTTTGAACGAACAGACAAGAGAACTGTTTATAGTAGATCCGGGAGATAATGCAGGAAGTATCATTCGAAAAATCGATACACTGCAAGCAAAGCCGGTTGCTATCGTGCTGACACATGGACATTACGATCACACGATGGCTGTCAAAGAAGTAAAAGAACAATATAAGATACCGGTATATGCCGGTGAACTGGAAACGGATTTGTTGAGGGATGTTACGCTGAATCATTCAGGTCTGCGCGGCCGTCCGGTGTCGATTGTGCCGGATGTGCTGCTCTTGGATGGTGAGACGTTCTCTCTGGCAGGACTGGAACTTGAGGTCTTGCATACACCCGGCCATACGGCGGGAAGTATCTGCTGTTACAGCAAAGAATTAAGTCTTTTGTTTAGCGGTGATACCCTGTTTTATGAATCCATCGGCCGAACCGATCTGCCGACCGGCAATATGCATCAGATGGAAAAAAGCCTGAAAAAGCTGTTGACTGAATTGCCGGAAGATACGACGGTACTGCCCGGTCATGGTGACAGGACATCGATAGAACATGAATTGAGGTATAATCCATTTGTCTGATATTGCGTTACAACTGAACCAAAAAGAATTTGAATATGATACGTACTCGCTGTTGCATGCGTTTTTCCCGGATCGCCGGCTGGTGATGTCTTATAGTTGGGAGAAAAAAGAATATTGCCGTTACGCCTGTCTTATCAGCTATTCTTCGGACAAAATAGAAATTGAGTACAAGGAATACGATCAGACGCTCCTGTACAAAAGCCTTCCGATGGCGTTTGGCAGGAATCGAAGGGATGACAAGAATACGGTCAAGAGATTGCTCTATCTGCTGCTGCAGGAACTGACGAAGCAAAAGCTTCCCTGGGGAACTCTTACGGGGATTCGCCCCACAAAGCTCCCCATGCAGCTGCTAAACGAAGGACGAAGTGAACGGCAGATCTTGCGTGAAATGCAGGAAGTCTACCTTCTGGATGAAACCAAAGCGGCACTTTGCACACAAATCGTACAAAGAGAACACAGACTGCTTACGTCGATGCCCTACCAGGATTCTTACAGCTTGTATGTGGGGATACCATTTTGCCCTACCATTTGCCTGTACTGCTCGTTTAGTTCTTTCCCGATTACCTTATATAAAGATCGGGCAGATGCTTATGTAGCGGCTCTTTGCAGGGAAATCAAAAGTACAGCGGCATTGATGGCGGGGAAAAATCCTACGACCATCTACATAGGAGGCGGAACGCCTACTACCTTGACGACAGAACAGATGCAGCGCTTGTTCGCACAGTTGAACGAGTGTTTTGACTTGGAAGATCTATATGAATTTACGGTCGAAGGCGGCCGTCCGGAAACAATTACAAGGGACAAACTGCTGCTGATGAAGCAGTACCATGTCACCAGGGTTTCGGTGAATCCACAGACCATGAATGATGAAACGCTGAAATTAATTGGCAGGAAACACACATCTCAGGATGTGATGGAGGCCTGCCGCCTTGTCAGAGAGGTCGGAGAATTCAGTGTCAATATGGATCTGATTGTCGGTCTGCCGCAGGAGGGCAAGCCACAGGTGCAGCATACACTGCAGCAAATCAGTGCGCTGCGTCCAGATGCCATAACCGTACACTCCCTTGCTGTAAAGCGGGCGGCCAGACTTCATATTTTTGAGGAAGCTTATCGGGATTTCAGCTATGAGAATAGTGAAGAGATTATGCAGCTGGTGGCAGCATATGGCAGTGAAATGGGGATGACACCTTACTATCTCTACCGGCAGAAGAATATGAAAGGCAATCTTGAAAATGTTGGTTATGCAGCCCAAGATCATGCCGGACTATATAATATACTGATTATGGAAGCGGTGCAGACTATTCTTGCGGTCGGAGCAGGAGCCTCCAGCAAACTTGTGTATGGCGGCGGCCAGAAGAGTGAGCGGGTGGAAAATGTAAAAGATGTGGATCATTATATTCAGCGTGTTGATGAGATGATTGAACGCAAGCGGCGTGGGATTGACAAGTTTTTGTCAACTGCCTGATGCAATAGATGGCTATGAAGATCGTTGGGAAGACCTATGGAAAATGATAAGAAGCACAGTAATACAAAGACAATTCACCATTTGGAATATGATATAGAAGAAGAGCTTCAGCATGGGATTTTTGTCAGCAAGCTGGCATATGCTGTGGGGACTAAGATGGGACTGGAGCCCTCGGTCTGCCGCGAACTTGCAATTGCAGGTTTGGTACATGATATCGGCAAGCTGCGGCTGACGCAGCTGACTGGAGTTGATGAAGACTTTCTGGTCGTGGAAGAGCTGAAGTATATCCGAAGGCATCCGACACTGGGCTATCTTGAGCTTAAGGATCAGCCGTACTCTGATTTTGTTCTGGAGAGTGTGCTCTATCATCACGAAAACTATGATGGAAGCGGATACCCGAACAATATGAAAGGACCGGAGATCCCGCTGGGAGCCCGTATCCTGCGCATCTGTGATGTCTATGCGGCACTTCGCAGCGACCGCCCCTATCGGAAGGGGTTTGACTTTAGGACTGCACTGCAGCTGATGATTGAAGAAGTAAAGAATTTTGATATTCATATTTTTATATTGTTTCAAAGAGTCATGCATGAAAAGGAGATATAAAGGACATGTTAAAAAAGAAACCCGTTACCGGAATGAAAGATATTCTTCCCGCTGAGATGCAAATCAGAAATTATGTAATGGAAATGATCAGACGCACCTACACCTCGTATGGTTTTCTGGCTATTGATACACCATGCGTTGAACATATCGAGAATCTCACGAGCAAGCAGGGCGGAGATAATGAAAAGTTGATTTTCAAGATTCTTAAACGTGGGGAGAAATTAAAGCTTGCGGACGCTGAGACGGAAGGTGATCTGGTCGACAGCGGACTGCGCTACGATCTTACGGTTCCGCTCGCACGATTTTACTCCAACAATCAGAATGAACTGCCGGCGCCCTTTAAGGCGCTGCAGATGGGACCCGTCTGGAGAGCGGACAGACCTCAAAGAGGACGGTTCCGCCAGTTCGTGCAATGTGATATCGATATATTGGGCGAAGCCTCCTCGTTGGCAGAAATCGAGCTGATTCTTGCGACAACAACGCTCTTAGACAGCCTGGACTTTAAGCAGTTCACCATCCGGCTCAATGACAGAAATATCCTTAAAGCAATGGCGTTGTACAGTGGATTTGCAGAAGATGAACTGGATTTGGTCTATATTATTCTCGACAAGATGGATAAAATCGGCCTGCAGGGAGTTGAAAAAGAATTGAAAGGGGAGGGCTTTGCACCGACACAGGTAGAAACCTATCTTTCTTTGTTCGCGAATCTAAGTGATAATACTACGTCGCTTGCCTATCTGTCGGATACGCTGGGAAGTTTTCTGGACGACAGTGTGGCGGCATCTCTGTACTCCATTATGGAGGGGGTAGAGCAGGCCAGAACGGCAGATTTTAAAATCTCATTTGATCCGACATTGGTGCGCGGCATGTCCTATTATACAGGTACGATATTTGAAATTGCCATGGATGAGTTCGGCGGTTCCGTAGGCGGCGGCGGCCGGTATGATCGGATGATCGGTCAGTTTACCGGCAAAGATGCTCCGGCATGCGGCTTTTCCATCGGCTTTGAACGAATTATTATGCTGCTGCTGGAACGCTCGTATGAGATTCCGGGGACACACAAGAAGACAGCTTATCTGGTCGAGAAAAATATGCCGGATGATGCTTTGGCTGTGATTCTGAATGAAGCAAAGGAAGCGCGTGCACAAGGTGAAACAGTGAATGTGGTTATTATGAAGAAAAATAAGAAGTTTCAAAAAGAACTTCTCATGGAGCAGGGATATCAGGAAGTAAAAGAATTTTTTGCGGACAGAATGTAAGAAAGAAGAGGAAAAATCATGGCGGAATCAATGCAGGGACTTGTAAGGACACATCGATGTACAGAAGTAAGCCATAAGAACGTAGGCGAACATGTCACCTTGATGGGCTGGGTGCAGAAAAGCCGAAATAAAGGCGGGATTATTTTTGTGGATCTGCGTGACCGCAGCGGTATTATTCAGTTGATACTGGAAAACGGAAGTGTGAATGAAGAAGATTTTGAGAAAGCGACAAAACTGCGCAGCGAATTTGTTATAGCAGCACAAGGTGTGGTAGAAGAGCGTGCCGGAGGCAATAATGACCAGCTTCTGACCGGTGATATCGAAGTCAGAGTGACACAGCTGCGTATCTTGTCACAAGCGGAAACACCACCGTTTCCGATTGAGGAAAATAGCCGTACCAAGGAAGAATTACGTCTGAAGTACCGGTACCTGGATTTAAGAAGACCGGATCTGCAGCGCAATCTGATGCTGAGAAGTCATGTGGCTGTCGTAGCCAGACAATTTTTGGCAGAAGAGGGATTCTTGGAGATCGAGACGCCGATTCTGACGAAGAGTACACCTGAGGGAGCCAGAGACTATCTGGTGCCTAGTCGTGTACATCCGGGAAATTTTTACGCCTTGCCGCAGTCACCGCAGCTGTTCAAACAGCTGCTGATGTGCTCGGGATATGACCGCTATTTCCAGATTACCAAATGTTTTCGAGATGAAGACTTAAGAGCGGACCGTCAGCCGGAGTTTACACAGATCGACATGGAACTATCTTTTGTGGATGTGGATGATGTCATTAGCATCAATGAGCGTCTGCTTGCCAGAATTTTCAAAGAGGCTATGGATAGGGAGATCACGCTTCCGATCCGCCGGATGACATGGAAAGAAGCGATGAACCGATATGGCTCAGATAAACCGGATCTGCGTTTCGGCATGGAACTTACGGATGTAAGTGAAACCGTCAGAGGCACCGAATTCGCAGTGTTCCAAAATGCGCTTCTTGCGGGCGGCAGTGTACGTGGAATCAATGTGTCCGGACAGGCAGCCATGCCGAGAAAAAAACTTGACAAGCTGACTGATTTTGCGAAGGATTTTGGTGCTAAGGGTCTGGCCTATCTGGCAGTGCTTGAAGATGGAAGTTATAAATGTTCATTTGCTAAATTCTTTTCAGAGGATGAATTGACAGCGCTGGTTAAAGCCATGCAGGCAGTACCGGGTGATTTGCTTTTGTTTGCGGCGGATGAGGATAAGGTAGTCTTCGATGTACTGGGCAATCTGCGGCTGAAGCTGGCAAAGGAATTAGAATTGTTCGATACAGAAGAATTTAATTTTGTCTGGATTACAGAATTCCCTCTGTTAGAATGGTCACCGGAGCAGAACCGGTACACAGCAGTCCATCATCCCTTTACCATGCTGATGGATGAGGATTTGGAATTGCTGGATACACAGCCGGGTGCCGTCAGAGCCAAAGCGTACGATATTGTTCTAAACGGAACTGAATTAGGCGGAGGAAGCGTGCGTATCCATCAGTCAGATATTCAGGAAAGAATGTTTGAAATCCTCGGATTCACAAAAGAAGAGGCACATAATCAGTTCGGTTTCCTGCTGGATGCATTCAAATACGGCGTACCACCGCATGCCGGTCTGGCATATGGTCTGGATCGACTGATTATGCTGATGGCCGGAGAGGACAGTATCAGAGATGTCATTGCCTTTCCTAAGATCAAGGATGCGTCCTGCCTGATGTCGGAAGCACCGAATAAAGTCAGCGCATTGCAGTTAGAAGAATTGGAAATCATGCTAAAAACGACGGAAACAAAAGAGTAATCGCAGGAAAAGCCTGTATGGAGCTGCCGGATGGATTCTGAAAAACGACTGGAAGAGTATTATATAATTAAAAACAATAAAAAGCTTCGCTACGGATACACGACCGGTTCTTGTGCTGCTGCGGCGGCGAAGGGGGCCGTCAGATTACTGCTGACCGGCAAGCCGGAAGACACGGTCGAACTGCTGACACCTAAAGGTATACGATTATATCTGGAGTTGCGGGAACAACAGCTGACAGACACGTTCGCATCTTGTGGGGTTCAAAAAGAGGCCGGAGATGATCCGGATGCAACGAATCACATAATGATTTATGCCAGAGCTGAAAAAAACAGTACGGGCGAGATTCTCCTGCGGGGCGGTTCCGGAATCGGACGTGTTACAAAAAAAGGGCTGGAACAGCCGGTCGGAGGACCTGCCATTAATTCTGTGCCGCAGCGAATGATTCGTCAGGCAGTGCAGGAGATCTGTGATGCAGCTTCTTATACAGGGGGAATCACAATCACAATCAGTGCGCCGGAAGGTGAGAAGATTGCCGGACGCACGTTTAATCCTCGGCTCGGCATAGAGGGTGGGATTTCTATTTTGGGAACCACAGGAATCGTGACCCCTATGAGTGAAGAAGCACTTTTGCAGACAATCGAAGTCGAGATGAATATGCGGTTGGCACAAGGGGACGAGTATCTGATAATTACACCCGGAAATTATGGAAAGCAGTATGTAAAAGAGCATATGGACCTTCCTTTTGAACGGGCAATACAATGCAGTAATTTTGTGGGTGCGGTAATAGATATGGCTGTTGCCAAAGAGTGCAAAGGCGCATTATTCATTGCGCATATTGGGAAGTTTTGTAAAGTATCTGCGGGTATCATGAATACACATTCGCGTGAGGCTGATGCCAGAGCAGAAATTATGGCGGCCAATGCGCTGCGCGCCGGAGTACCGACGGAGGCAGTCCAAGAAATTCTGGAATCATCAACCACTGATGAAGCGCTGTCGATTATTCGCAGGGAAGAGCGGCTGTCCGAAACAATGGCAGAGATTTTGAAACGTCTGGAGTTCTTTTTGCAGCATAGGGCGTATGATAAACTACCGATCGGAGCAGTGCTTTTCTCAAATCAGCATGGCTTTTTGGGACAGACGTCAAATGCAGAGAGTATCATTTCAAAAATTATAGAGAAGGAGAGACCGGTCTAAACGGCTTGGTCGCAAATGAAAATGGCGGGTAAATTATATGGAATCGGTGTGGGGCCGGGAGATCCTGAGTTATTGACGATAAAGGCATTACGACTGATTCGTGCAAGTGATGTTATCGCTGTACCGGGCAAGACGGCACAGGGGAGTGTTGCCTACAACATTGTTGAGCAGAGCTATCCTGAACTTGCAGATAAAGAGGTCGTGGCAATTTATATGCCGATGACCAAGGATCCGGAGGAACTTAAGAAAAATCACGAAGCAGGTGCTTTTGTAATTGAGTCCCTTCTAAAACAAGGCAAACAGGTGGCTTTTCTGACACTGGGAGATCCGACGGTATATTCTACGTATATATACATTCATGCAAGGATAGAGGCAGAAGGATACGATACGGAAATTGTCAGCGGCATTACATCCTTTTGTGCAGCCTCCGCTAGACTGAATATCGGACTGGTGGAAAAGGCACAGCCGCTGCACATTATACCTGCATCTTATCAGATTGAAGATGCGTTGGCATTAAAGGGGACCAAGGTGCTTATGAAAGCCGGGACCAAGATGAAGGAAGTAAAAGAACTGTTAAAAGCCAGAAATGCCAATGTGCTGATGGTAGAAAACTGTGGTATGGCCGAAGAAAAGATCTATCGCTCTGTGGATGAAATCCCAGAGGAAGCAGGCTATTATTCATTGATTATAGTAAAGGAATAGGGAGGTGACTTGATATGATACATTTTGTTGGTGCAGGCCCGGGCGCAGAGGATTTGATTACAGTACGAGGCAAGCAGCTGTTAGAAGAAGCAGATGTGATTATTTATGCGGGGTCACTTGTCAATCCGAATCTGCTGAAGTATGCGGATACAGAGTGCCAGATATATAACAGTGCCAAGATGACATTAGAGGAAGTACTAGATGTTATGCAAAAGACGGAGGAACAAGGCAAGACCACTGTCCGGCTTCATACCGGAGATCCCTGCATTTACGGAGCTATCAGAGAACAGATGGATGTTCTGGATGAAAAGAATATCGCTTATGATTCCTGCCCCGGCGTAAGCTCCTTTTGCGGAGCGGCTGCGGCCCTGGATCTCGAGTATACGCTTCCGGAAATCTCACAGAGCGTAGTCATTACCCGGATGGAAGGCAGGACCCCGGTACCTGCAAAAGAGAGTATTGCATCGTTTGCGGCGCATCAGGCTACGATGGTGATTTTCTTAAGTACCGGGATGCTTGAAGAGCTATCAGCCCGCTTGATCGAGGGAGGCTATACGAAAGATACACCGGCTGCCATTGTTTATAAAGCAACTTGGGAAGACGAAAAAAAATTCATCTGCACCGTAGGTACACTGGCACAGACGGCAAAAGAGCATCAGATTACCAAGACGGCGTTGATGATTATAGGAGATGTAGTACACGATGCTGCATATGACCGTTCCAAACTTTACGATCCTACATTCTCCACAGAATATAGGGAAGCGAAAAAGCAGGGACAAGCATATGAAAATAGGAATAATTAATTTTACGATATCCGGTCATACACTGGGCATAGAGATGGCTAAAAAACTGGCCAAGTCCGGTCATGAAACCTACACCTATACCAAAAGTAAATTTGCAAGTGATGAATCGGCGGAATTCGGTGAAGTTTCGGTTGCCGAATGGACAAAACGAGGTTTTGAAGAGTATAATGCCTTGATTTATATTGGTGCCTGCGCAATCGCAGTCAGAAGTATTGCCCCTTTCTTACGAGGCAAGACACAGGACCCGGCAGTGCTGGTAATCGATGAGATGGGACGCTACGTAATCTCACTGCTCTCAGGTCATATAGGCGGCGCCAATGAACTGGCGCTTGAGGTGGCAGCGGCAATCGGAGCCAAGCCAATTATTACCACTGCGACAGATATCAATGGGAAATTTGCTGTTGATGTATTTGCCAAAAAGAATCAATGCTACATTTCAGATATGAAAGCGGCCAAAATGGTTTCGGCTGCATTGCTGGCAGGAGAACCGGTAGGCTTTTACAGCGATTACCCCTGGGAAGGCGAGGTTCCTGAGTGTCTGCAGCTATATCAGCCAGATGCCAGGGAAAAACCGGAGATAGGCATTGTAGTGTCGGATTCCTATCGGGCCTATCCCTTTACCAAGACGTTGTATCTGGTGCCTAAGGTGGTTTCTGTGGGCATCGGATGCAGACAGGGGACACAAAAGGCAGTGATTGAAAATGCAATTCGGGATATATGCAACCAATATCTGATCCCGTCCATTGCCATTGAATATCTGGCAAGTATTGATTTGAAGGCACAAGAACCCGGAATCCATGAATACTGCGAGGAACGCAAGATTCCGTTCGTTACCTACGGTAAGGAAGAACTCGAAGCACTGGAGGGAACATTCACCCCGTCTGAATTTGTTGAAAGTATCACAGGTGTGGACAATGTGTGCGAGCGAAGTGCCGTAATGGCAAGTAAACAGGGAAGATTATTTCAGAAAAAATGGACTGAAAATGGAGTGGCCATAGCATTGGCGGTCAAGGAATGGAGCGTGCACTTTGAGTAAACTATATGTAGTTGGGATTGGTCCCGGTGAATACGAGCAAATGACGATAAAGGCGGTTCAAACGCTGAAAGAAGTTGATATCATTGTGGGCTATACCGTTTATGTCGATCTGGTAAAGGAGCATTTTGCAGACAAGCAGTTTATGACAACGCCAATGAAGAAAGAAGTGGATCGTTGTATCATGGCTTTTGAAGAAGCCAATAAAGGCAAGAAAGTAGCCATGATTTGTAGTGGTGATGCCGGTGTCTATGGGATGGCAGGATTGATTTATGAAGTGGGAATTAATTTCCCGGGAATCGAAATCGAGATTATTCCCGGAGTGACTGCGGCTACGAGTGGTGCCGCGGTATTGGGCGCTCCGCTGATTCATGATTTCTGTCTGATTAGTTTAAGTGATTTACTGACTTCATGGGAAGTGATTGAACGCAGACTGGTAAATGCCGCAGAAGCGGATTTCTCGATCTGCCTGTACAATCCGTCCAGCAAGAAACGTCATGATTATCTGCAGAAAGCCTGCGACCTGATATTACAGCACAAGCCGGCAGAAACTTTCTGCGGTATTGTAGGCAATATTGGACGTGAAGGTGAAACGGTGGAGGTCATGACACTTGCACAGCTTAGAGATACAAAAGTAGATATGTTTACGACTGTGTTTATCGGCACTAAACAGACGCGCAATATCGATGGTAAAATGGTCACTTCAAGAGGATATAAGAATGTCTAAAGTCTTTGTCTTTGCAGGAACAACAGAAGGGTATGCAATTGCGGATTATCTGACGGCGCAGGAAATTCCTGCGTTCGTCTGTGTTGCCACAGCGTATGGTGCTGAAAGAATTCACAGAAGCATAACAACACAAGTGTCGTTCGAACGAATGGATGCAGAGGAGATTGCAGTGCTGATGCAGCGTGAAGGTGCAACGCATGTAATCGATGCAACGCATCCCTATGCGGTGGTAGTCAGTCAGAATATCCGACTGGCCTGCACGAAGTGCGGACTTGTCTACAAACGGCTGTTGCGCGAAAGCATTGCCTTGACGGAAGATGCGGCGATCACCTACGTGGATTCAGTGGAGGCTGCGGTTGCTTTTCTTGAGACGACAAGCGGACGCATATTTGTGACGACCGGAAGCAAGGAGCTCAAGAAATTCACGCGTCTTAAAGACTATAAGGAACGAATCTATGCGAGGGTGCTTTCACTCCCATCGGTAGCACAAGAGTGTGCGGATCTGGGGATTGAAGGCAGTCATCTTTTTTGTATGCAGGGACCTTTTTCCAAAGATATGAATGTTGCCATGCTTCGTCATACGCAGGCTGATTTTCTGGTGACAAAGGAGTCGGGCGTGCAGGGCGGCTTTTTGGAGAAGGTGGATGCGGCATTGCAGGAACAGTGCCGGCTGGTCATTATCGGACGGCCAAGCGCAGAAACGGGGATGGATCTATACGAATGTCGTCAATATCTGGCGCAGGAATTTCGAATCAAGCCGAAGCAGCAGGTAGCGCTGGTAGGTATTGGTATGGGGGCTCCCGGCACGTTGACGGCGGATGCGAGAGAAGCGCTCGATGCGGCAGATCTGGTGATTGGTGCCCGTCGGCTGGTGCAGGCGGTAGCCAGGCAGGGGCAGCCGGTACTGTATGAATATAGGGCGGAAGCTATTCATGAATTCTTAGAGCAGCATGCCGCTTATGAGAAAATTGCTATTGCACTTTCAGGTGATGTGGGATTTTACAGCGGAGCCTTAAAGTTAGAGCAGGTACTCTCAGCACAGGTGACCCGGATTCCGGGGATTTCCAGTGTTGTATTCTTTATGGCAAAGCTGCATAAAGCATGGGAGAATGTCAGAATCGTAAGCCTTCATGGTAAACAGGTCAATATTCTGCATGAGATTTTATCCAATGAGAAAGTATTTGCCATTCTGGGAACCGCTGATGCAGCCGCGCAAATTGCAGGAAAGCTTCTGGAATACGGACGAAGTGAAGGGATTACGATGTACCTCGGAGAACGTCTTTCCTATCCGGATGAGAAGATTATGACAGGCAGCCCGGAGGAGTTTGTCCATTATACCGGCGATGCGCTTTCGGTTCTGTATGTAGAGAATTGTGCCTGCGGCCCCCAGATTATACCACATGGAATAGCAGACCGGCATTTTATACGTCTGAAAGCACCTATGACCAAAGAAGAAGTAAGAGCCGTATCTCTTTCGAAGCTGCAGCTGACGAAAGATGCAGTTTGCTATGATGTGGGAGCAGGCACAGGCTCTGTATCGGTTGAGATGGCGTTACAGGCTTGTGATGGAGCCGTCTTCGCCATTGAGAAAAAAGAGGATGCCGTAGAAGCCATAACACTGAACAAACGAAAATTTGCAGTGGATAATCTTACTGTTGTCGAGGGAATGGCACCGGAGGCGTTAGAATCTCTGCCGGCTCCGACACACGCCTTTCTGGGCGGAACGACCGGGGAGTCAGAAGCAATCATACGTCTGCTTCTTGCTAAAAATCCTGCTGTGCGCATTGTAGTGAATGCAATTACGCTTGAAACCGTTTCGGAAATCCTAAAGGCAATCAAGGAATTTGCACTTACCGATGTGGATGTAGTGCAGATCAGTGCGGCTAAGGCGAAGGAAATTGGCAGATACCATATGATGATGGGGGAGAACCCTATCTATATTATTTCCTGCCGCGGAGGGGGTCAAAATGAGCATTCCTAGGATACTGCTGACAGCCGGTGCCAGTGGCAGCGGCAAGACACTGCTTACTTGCGGCATATTGCAGTGCCTGAAAAACCGGGGGCTTACAGTGGCTTCTTTTAAATGTGGTCCGGATTATATTGATCCGATGTTTCATAGCAAGGTGATTCATACCAAATCCTCTAATCTGGATACATTCATGATGTCCAAAGACAGAACAGCACAAGTATTCGCAGATAACAGCCGGGGTTGTGATATCGCAGTCATAGAAGGTGTTATGGGCTACTATGATGGAGTGGCAGGTATCAGTACCCAGGCAAGCGCGTACGATGTAGCCTCTGTGACCGATACTCCCGTTATATTACTTGTGAACTGCAAAGGGATGAGTGTATCTGTGGTTCCTTTTATTCAAGGGTTTATGCAATACCGTAAAGACAGCTGGATACAGGGAGTAATTCTGAACCGGATTTCCCCGATGCTGTACGACCGGCTCAAGACTTTGATAGAAGAGCAGCTGGAGGTGCGGGTGCTGGGCTATCTGCCGGAAGTGACAGAAGGTGTATTGCAAAGCAGACACTTAGGTCTGGTATTACCACAGGAAATTGAAGAGCTGCAGGACAATCTTCAGCTTCTGGCTCAGCGTCTGGAACAGACACTGGAAATGGACCAAATCATAGAACTTGCAGGGACGGCTCCGGAGCTTACCGCTGCATCACAAACGACGGATGAGCCTAACGTGGAGTCTAAGCTTAGAATTGCGGTGGCCAAAGACGAGGCTTTCTGCTTTTTCTATCAGGACAATTTTAAAATGCTCGAACGTTTGGGGGCAGAGCTTGTATTTTTCTCTCCGATTCATGATACGGTGCTTCCCGATGCTATTTCAGGAATACTTTTGTATGGCGGCTATCCGGAATTATATGCAAAAGAGCTCGCCCGGAATGTTCCGATGAAAGAGGCGATTGCCGCTTGTCTGGCACAAGGTATGCCTTGTATGGCAGAATGCGGAGGCTTTATGTATCTGCATGAACGCATGCAGGATATGCAGGATACCTATTATCCTATGGTCGGAAGTATTCAAGGAGATGTATATCGAACCGACAAGCTGAGTCGTTTTGGCTATCTTACGTTGGAAAGTGAAACCGCACGTGTCTTTGGTCAGACGATCGGAGCCATCCCGGGGCATGAATTTCATTATTTTGATTCTACGAATTGCGGAAGTGATTTTACAGCATACAAACCGATGAGCAGTCGTTCGTGGAGTTGTATGCACAGTACAGAGTCGCTGTTTTGTGGATTTGCGCATATACACTATGACGGAAATCCCCGGTTGCCGGAAGTGTTCTTGCAAGCTGCCGCTGCATTTCATCTTCGAATCAATCATTAGAAAGGGAGCACACATATCATGATTTGGATAGCATTACCCCTAGTACCGGCCTTCCTGTTAGATTTGCTTCTTGGTGACCCGAGATGGATGTATCATCCGGTCTGCCTGTTGGGAAATCTGATTTCCTTATTTGAAAAAGTACTTCGCCGCATCTTTCCTAAGACCAAACGCGCATTAAAAGTGGCAGGGGGGCTGTTGGTGTTCTTGACAGGAGGCAGCAGTCTGCTGCTTTCCATAGGACTGATGTTCCTGCTCTATCGCCTTAATTTCTGGGTTGGATTTGCGGCAGAAGTTTTCTTCTGTTATCAGTTACTGGCTGCAAAGTCACTGCGTAACGAGAGTATGAGCGTCTACCATGCAGTCAAGACACAAGGTGTCGAAGAGGCAAGAAAGGCAGTCGGTATGATTGTGGGACGAGATACCAGCCAGCTGACAGAAACAGGAGTCATTAAGGCAACCGTTGAAACGGTAGCGGAGAATACGTCAGATGGTGTTATTGCACCGATGTTCTATATGTCGATTGCAGGATTGCCGCTTATGTTCTTATACAAGGCAATTAACACGATGGATTCCATGGTAGGCTATAAGAATGAAAAATATCGGGATTTTGGCTGCGCTGCGGCAAAACTCGATGATCTGGCGAACTTTATTCCGGCCAGAATCTCTGCCTTGTGTATGCTGCTGGGGACTCGCTTTTGTGCCATGAATACAAGAAATGCCTGGAAGATTTTCAGGCGTGACAGATACCAGCATGCCAGCCCGAACTCAGCACAGACAGAATCTGTTATGGCAGGAGCACTTGAGGTTCAACTTGCCGGTAATGCCGTTTACTTTGGAACCGTTTATGAGAAACCGACCATTGGTGACGCCATACAGGATATAGAAGCAGAAGACATTGTACAAGCCAATCGCTTAATGTATGCAGCTTCAGCAATTGCATTACTTTTATTTTCACTGCTGCGTGCACTCATAATATATATCATAGTATGATATTTTGAATAAAGGGGATACAGATGAAAGAACACATTCATGGTGGCGACATATATAAATATCAGGGTGTCCTGGACTTTTCAACGAATTGTAATCCGCTGGGACTGCCGCAGCGAGTCAAAGAGAAGATTGTTGAAAGCATTGAGAGTCTGCATCAATACCCGGAGGTGGGATATCCAGCCCTAAAAGAAGCGTTGGCGGTGTATGAGGGGGTTCCATCGGAATCAGTAATCTGTGGAAACGGGGCGGCAGAGCTTCTGTTTTCATTGTGTCTGGCAGTCAAACCTAAGCGTGCCCTGTTGCTGGCTCCTTCCTTTGCCGAATATGAGCAAGCGCTTGAAAGCGCAGACTGTTCGATTGAATATGCATTTTTGTCGGAGGCAGCAGGCTTTGAAGTGCAGAAAGACTTACTTGATAGAATTCATCCTGAATTGGATATTATGTTCCTATGCAATCCAAACAACCCCACAGGACTTTTGACCTCGAAACAGTTGCTGCTGGCAATTCTTCAAAAATGTCAGGAGTGCCGATGTCAGCTTGTGGTTGATGAATGTTTTATGGATTTTGTGGAAGACAGACAGTCCTATACCATTGTAGATCAGCTGTCACCGTATGAGGATACTCTTTTTATCCTCAAGGCTTTTACGAAACGCTATGCCATGGCGGGAATTCGTCTGGGATATGGGCTGAGTGCAAATCATACGCTGCTTGCAAAAATACGGCAGGTGACACAGCCATGGAATGTTTCAACCATTGCGCAGCAGGCAGGAATCGCGGCATTGCAAGAAGAAGAGTTCGTGCGGCACAGTATGCAGCTGATTCACAGAGAGCGGCGCTATCTATTGTCATCCTTGGCAGACACGGATCTTATAGTCTACGAAGGAAAGGCAAATTATCTTTTTTTTAAAACCACGCTTCCGCTGTGGGAGCGATGTCTGGCACATCAAATATTGATACGGGACTGCCAGAATTATACAGGGCTTACAGCCGGATATTATCGGGTAGCGGTGAGAACACATGAAGAAAATGTACGGCTGGTAGAAGTGCTGCGCCGGATTATGACAGAAAGTGAGGAAGCATAAGATGGCTAAGGCAATAATGATACAAGGGACGATGTCAAATGCAGGAAAAAGTATCCTGACGGCCGGGCTTTGCCGGATTTTCAAGGAAGACGGCTATCGGGTGGCACCCTTTAAATCACAGAACATGGCATTGAATTCCTTTATTACCAAGGAAGGTCTGGAGATGGGCAGAGCGCAGGTCATACAGGCGGAAGCAGCAGGCATAGAGCCTTCTGTCAGGATGAACCCCATACTGCTTAAGCCTACCAATGAATCCGGTTCACAGGTCATTGTCAATGGAGAAGTGCTGGGGACTATGAGCGCCAGAGAGTATTATGCATATAAGAAAAATCTGCGCCCTATTGTTGAAGAAACTTATGCCAAGCTAAGTGAAGAATATGATATCATTGTAATTGAAGGAGCAGGAAGCCCCGCTGAAATCAATTTGAGAGAAGATGATTTCGTTAATATGGGCATGGCGAAAATTGCAAAGGCGCCTGTGCTGTTAGTGGGGGATATCGACCGCGGCGGAGTCTTCGCACAATTGATCGGTACGATCCTGCTGCTCGAAGAGGACGAACGGGCTATGGTCAAAGGAATGATCATTAATAAATTCCGGGGCGATCAGACGATCCTGGATCCGGGAGTTCGCATGCTGGAAGAGAAGGCTTCCAAACCTGTTGTGGGCGTGACACCTTTTCTGAATGTTCAGATTGAGGATGAAGACAGTCTGGCGGAGCATATTGCAGTAAGCCGCGAAGTGGATCTTATCGATATCGCGGTCATCAGGCTTCCAAGAATCTCGAACTTTACAGATTTCAACCCATTAGAATATATTCCGGGGGTTTCACTTCGCTATGTAAGAGACCCGAAAGACCTGAAACATCCGGATATGATTATCCTGCCCGGCACAAAGAATACAATGGAAGATTTATTGTGGATGCGCCAGTGTGGGATGGAAGCACTGATTTTGAAGGAAGCGGCCAAAGGCAAGGTCATCTTCGGTGTCTGCGGGGGATTTCAGATGCTTGGAACTACCCTTGAAGATCCATATCATGTGGAAGCCGGGGGGAAAATCAATGGGATGAATCTGCTGCCGATTCGAACCGTATTTGAAAAAGAAAAAATGCGGACCCGTGTGAAAGGTAAGTTCGAATCGCTGCAGGGTGTGCTGGCCAATCTCTCAGGGGTACCGCTGGAGGGCTACGAAATCCACATGGGAAAAAGCGTATTTGCAGATGTACAGACAACGGCAATGACCGAGATTGAAGATGTCATTACCGGCAGTGCGAAAGCAGATGGGGCGAACCATAAGAATGTATATGGCACATATGTACATGGTGTATTTGACTATGAGGGTGTTTCAAAAGGCATTATTGATGCCTTAGGCAAAACAAAAGGAATTGATGTGGATGAAATGCTGACGGTTGATTTTGCATCCTTTAAGGAAAGCCAGTATGCTTTACTTGCGAAAGGGATGAGAGAACATCTCGATATGGAGCAGATTTATCGGATTTTAGAAGAAGGGATATGAGGTGAGCCTATGAAAGTTGAATTAGAAAATGTAGAACCAAAGGAAATTGAAGCCCGCAGCTTTGAAATTATCACTGAAGAATTAGGAGATACGGTGCTTGCGCCGGGAACCGAAGCAATTGTAAAGCGCTGTATACATACCAGTGCAGACTTTGATTATGCACAGAACCTGTGCTTTTCAGACGGTGCCGTTGCACTGGCGATAGAGGCGATCAAGTCGGGGGCAGATATCGTGACTGACACGCAGATGGCGAAGGCAGGGATCAATAAAAAAATGCTGGCACGTTTTGGCGGTGAAGTACATTGCTTTATGTCCGATGAAGATGTTGCCAAAGCGGCCGCTGAACATGTGACGACCAGAGCGACGGCCAGTATGGATAAAGCAGCAGCGACTGGCGGAGACTACATCTATGCCATTGGCAATGCGCCCACTGCTTTGGTACGTCTCTATGAATTGATCGAAGAGAAAAAGATTGCACCTAAACTGATTATTGGTGTACCGGTAGGGTTTGTGAATGTTGAACAGTCCAAAGAACTGATTATGCAGACGGAGATTCCGTATATTGTAGCCAGGGGAAGAAAAGGTGGAAGCAATATTGCAGCCTGCATATGTAATGCGCTGTTGTATCAGATCAAAGAATAGCCGGAAAAAGCATATGGTGACATATAAAAAAGCCCGTTACGGGCTTTTTCATATGTCAGGCAAATGTGCGTTCTACCTCTTTAATATGTTCGATAAAAATTGAGCGGATGGCCGGATATTCCCCAAGCCCTTTTAGGATACTGACCACAGGAATTCCAAGTGCGGAAAACTGCGAATGCCAGGAATCGGGATCGTCACTTGCCATATCATTCTTGGCATGGTCGCCTGCTACAATCATAAAAGGTGCCAGATAGATTTTGCTGGGGTTATAGTCACGTACCATTTTCACGAGAGATTCAAGTGACGGGTAGGCCTCCACAGTTCCCAGGAAAAAGTTCGGATGTCCTTTATCTTTGAATGCATAATCCAGCGCTGCATAAATCGAATTTGAATAGTGTGTGGTTCCATGTCCCATAAGCACCAGCACCTCATCCTCCTTGACAAAGGAAAATTCTTCGATGACAGCGTCAATCACCAGCTCATTGTCTGCCACACTCGTCAGCAGGGGAGTGCCGAAGGAGATAGAATGAAAAGAGTCCTGAAAGCTCAGTGCATCTTCTTTCATCAGTTCATTTTCGATACCATTAATAATGTGGGTAGGTTGAATGAGCACATCGGTAATACCATCCTCACGCATCGCCTGCATTGCTTCTTTTACATTATGAATATGCAGATTGTCTCTTTTTTTCAGCTTTGCAATAATCATTTTGCTTGTCCAGGCACGATAGAGCTTCTGCTCGGGATAAATTTCGGCCACTCTTTGCTCAATAGCCTCAATCGTGATCTTTCGGGTATCTTCATAACTTGTTCCAAAGCTTACGACCAGTATAGCCCGGCGTGAATTCTCTGATAAAGCAGGCTCCGGCCGTACATAGGTAGTCACAGAGTGGCTTTGCTCAATATAGGACTCCAGTGTTGCAAGATCTCGCGGAAGTTCCAGCGCCGGATGGAGAATCCCTTTGCGGCACAGCCGCTCAAAGAGCTGTAATACGGCCGGCTGCTCCAGATTAGTCATTGCAAGAGCAGACTGGTTCATGAATACGTCCAGAGGAGAGCCATGCATCATCAATTGCCCTTCGTGAAACAAGGCGACTTCATCGGCCCAGGCCAGAGCATAATTCACATCATGTGTGGACATCATGACGGTGACACCCTCGGCAGTCAACTGATCCACAATATGATTTACCATGGTCGTATGTTTGGGATCAAGAGCTGCACAAGGTTCATCCAGAATAATGATGTCAGGATGCATGACCAGAATATCAGCAATTGAAACCTGCTTTTTCTGCCCGCCGCTTAATGCGTGTGTCGGCTTATGGCGAAATGGTGTAATCTCTAAGTGCTCAATAACACGTTCCACTTCCTGCTTTGCAGTTTCTTCCTCTGTCCCGAGATTTAAAATTCCAAATGAAATTTCCTGGTATACACTGGCAGAAAACAACTGGTTGTCCGGATCCTGGAAAATAATACCGACTTTTTCCCGCAGTTCTAAGATGCCTTCCTTGCTGTAAGAAAAAGGCTTGCCATTATAATACATCGTTCCTTTTGACGGCTTATGAATACCGTTACAGCATAGGAAAAAAGTGGATTTTCCGGAACCATTGGCGCCCATAAAAGCAATTTTCTTTCCTCGGCGTATATCGATGGAGAGTCCGTTTAAGGAGTGGGTCTCCTCGTTTGTATAAGAAAAATGTACATCTTTGGCGCTTAAAATAATATCATTCATAATTAGATTAACATTCCTTTCCGGAAAACTTTTAGTAATATAATGAGCAGGATGAGTATAAGCTCAAAGGCTGCTATATATATCATTTCATTTCGTTTGCGTGGATAGTGTTCACTTAGTACGCGGATGCTGCCGTCATAACAACGTGATTCCATCGCATCGTACAATGCGGAGGAGCGGGCAAATGCCCGGATAAACAGTACGGACATCAGGTTGGCAGAGGAAGTGGCAAAGGTCTTAAAATTCCGGTTCCCAAGCCGGGAAATCTGTGAGATGTAGATGGCCTCTGCAATACTAAGCAAAATAAAAATAAAGCGATAAATCAAAAGCATCAGTTCAATCAGTATACTAGGACAGCGCAAGAACTTCAATGTGAGCAGAATATCGGTCATTGGTGTGGATAATGACAGAAAGTACAGGCACGATACACCGGCCAGCGCAGTCACAATTAACTGCAGTGTATGACGCAATGCTTCATAGCTTGTCGTAATATAGATACTCCCTGCTTTCACAGCAAAGGCATCCAGCGGTACACTGGAGAAATTGACCAAGATGGCAATCGTACTTAAAATCAGAAAAATCAGTGGAATCCGCATCAAGTGGAGATAACGGGAAAGAGGAATCCCACCAAAATGCACTGTGAGGATTCCTGTTGTTATGAGGACGAGAATACCAATCGCGACGGAACGACTTACCACACATGCCAG
>JBKECY010000049.1:0-19643 GCA_047975025.1 Lachnospiraceae bacterium | reverse complement strand
TTTGATCTGTTTCAAGATAACTCTTGGCTATCTATCCATTTTTTACTGTTTAGAGATTTATTCTCAATGTCCTTTCGGACTTTCGTTCTTTTTTACATGAATCTTTCCTTTTTTCAAAGGCCGATTCATGCGGAATTTTCGAGATCTATAAATTCATACATCGCATGAATTTACAGGTTCTTGTGTGTTTCACTCTTCGATTATCAAGGTACTGTCCCAGTGCCTGCCGTAACATCCAGCGGCACTGTTTTCACCGTTCCTCTCGGCTCGGCGGAATTACATAATATCATTTTAGAATGTATAAGTCAACCTTTTTTATCACTTTTTTTACACAAATTTTGCCTGCCTATTTTTTCGTCTTTTTTATCAGTTTATTAGGCTTTTTTCTGACATTTGCGTTCGCAATTCAAGCGTCTATTTCTGCTATCTACATTGCATTTTGTCTGACAGAAAAAGAAAGCGGCAAGATCAAGTTGACCGACCTCGCCGCTTTTTCAAAAATTCCAATTTACTAAAATCTCAATTACCGCATCAGCAGTTGTCTATATTCTAAAAATACTTCCGAAAAAGTGGGTGAATATATTTGTATTATTGAACACTTTCAGAACCGGGTCAGTTTCCATCATCTCAGCCGCTGCCGTACCGATACTTGTACTGTATAAAATCGTCAGTACAAAAAGCAGCAGCCAGATCAATATGACACCTTTAATGATACCAAAACATAAACCAGCCAGTCGGTTCACCGTACCTACAATAGGAACATAGGATACCAGATCGAGTGCTGCTGCAATAATCATAACAATAATAATCGCTATGATAAAGGACAGCAGATAACTAATGGCACGAAGGATAATCTCCGCAATACTGCCGGAAAGCAATGTGCGAACCGTATCCCCGCTTAGGACACTTTCATCCAGATCCTGTACTTTCGCAAGCAGCTCTGTCTTGATCCACTGTGGCAGTGTTGTTTTCTCAATCGCCGCCTCAAGTGCTGCCACCGATGCTGCGGCAGCTCCCGCCACTTCCTCCTGCGCGGAAGTCCCATCTGTGGTTTCATCTGCGGCTTCTGCCTGCGGTGTCTCTGTTGTTTCGGTTGCCGCATCAGTTGTTGTATCTGCTGCTTCTGCCGGTGTTTCTGTGGCTGCTTCTGATGTCTGTGGTGCCATCGTTACTGTATCTGCACTGCTCATCTTTACTATATTAGAGGTTGCCTCTTCGTAGGGCAACAGGTCAGTTGCACTGCCAATTTCGGTCTTTAGGACCTGTGATGTGCTATCCTGCAGATACGTATACAGCGGCGTCTGCTCCGTCAGGAATGTGTTCACATACGGATTCACAAGCCACGCAATCAACAATGCTATGAAGATAAACGCCAGGGACAATACTTCTTTTAAAAAGCCCCTGCGTAATCCTACGAGCGCAAATGCTACAATAATAATAATCGACACAATACCTAGCCATGTCATATCTTTCACCCCTTACTTAAACGTACTACATTACTTGAACTTTATACTCTGGATTCCAGTGTCAGTTGCCAGGAAATATCTGTTAAATCCTGTTTTCAACAAACTTTTAATCGTTCCTTCATCCACATTCCCATTGTACTTCTCTACTCCACTCAGGTTAAAGACACTCACCTGAGTATCATTATTCAGAATAATATACCCCCCGCTTACCTGAATCGACGTAAATGATATGCTAAAAGAACGCTCGAATTTTTCCTCCCCTTTATAATCGTAGACCTTCATGGTATATTGCTCATCACCCGATGTGTTTTTATATACCATACCGACAACTCCGTCTCCGGAAAAGGTACTGACGATTTCTTCTTCAATAGCAATGCTTGCAATTTCTTTCGGCACCTGCTGGCCTGAATACAGACTGATTCCATTGTCGCGATATGCCACGAACAATGAATCTTCCAGTAATTTTACCTGCGGAACCACTGTGCTGTCATACGTAAAACCGCTTACGAGATTATCAATCTGACTTTGGCCTGTCTCTCCAAAATTATAGAAGGCAACATAACTGGTGGTGCTCTCACTTTCCACAAATTGATACGATACCATGATCAGCAGACCATCTTCTGATACCGCAATGTCAAGCGGGTAGCCCGGATCGTCTACACGCGTCTGGTTCTCTGCAATTAAAGTCCCGTCAGACTGGTAGAAATTGATCCATGTGCTATCTCCATCATCCAAAATAGCGGCAACAACTCCCTGTTTGGCCACTTTGGCCTTAACAATGGGAAGTGTCGTTGTAACTTCACCAAGCACGCCGGATTCGTCAATAACAACCATATTTGTACCGGATTGATTGTATATGACTGCTGTTTGGGCACAGACATCAATCATTGGATTTTGCATTGTATAGGTGGAATCCCATACAGATTCCATTTTTTTATCCAGTAAAGAAACCCCATCCACACTATACTTTAGAACTCTGCTGTCCAGCAGGGCAAAATGTGCATCG
Source organism: Lachnospiraceae bacterium (assembly GCA_047975025.1). GTDB lineage: Bacteria > Bacillota > Clostridia > Lachnospirales > Lachnospiraceae > JBKECY01. The sequence goes on along the minus strand of JBKECY010000049.1, from coordinate 17,171 downwards.
CTGGCCGTCTGTGACTCGGATACAGTTACCACCTGATAGCTTCCAAACGACATTCTCTGCAATGCAAAATACGCGATCACCCCCACAAGCACCAGAAGTACTACAAGGATCAGACTTCTAATGCGTCTGCGTTTTCTTCTGCGGCGCCGTTTGGATTTATGTGCTTCCAGATCACTGGGCATATGGGGTCGCTCCCTGTCTTCACTCTGCCCGCTCTCTCCTTCTGTCTGCGTATCTTCCTGCCACAACATATCATCAAGATTCTTTTGTGACCTGCGTTTTCTTCTCTTCCTGACTTTTTTGTCAAATATCATGCTTGCTCCCTTACTTCTTCCTCTTACAGTTCGATCCGCCCTTCTAAGGCACGGAGTAAAGTAACTTCATCAATATACTCCAAATCACCGCCAACAGGAACACCGCTGGCGATCCTGGTCACTTTAATGCCTGTTGGTTTGATCAGCTTACTGATATACATCGCTGTTGTCTCCCCCTCCAGCGAGGAATTGGTCGCTACGATAACTTCATCTATCTCTTCTGACTGTATTCGTGTAATCAGTTCTTTCAGCTTGATATCCGCCGGTCCGATTCCCAACAGCGGTGAAAGTGCGCCATGCAGCACATGATAAACCCCATCGAACTGCTCTGTCTTTTCATAAGCCGCCAAATCCCTTGTATTCTCCACCACCATAATTACTTTATGGTTTCTCTTAGGATTTCTGCAAATTGGGCAGTACTCCTGATCCGTCAAGGTATAGCAGGTCTTACAATATTTGATATTTTTTTTCGCTTCAATGATTGAGGAAGATAACTGCTCGACCTTTTCCTGCGGCATATTGACAATATGAAATGCAAGTCTTTGTGCTGATTTGGCTCCAATTCCGGGAAGCGACGACAAATGTTCAATTAACCTGCTGATATAACTACTATAATAATCCACTTCCCATATTTCCTTCCGTACAAATTGATTTAAAAGGGAAATCCTCCGAGACCGCCTGTAAGTTTGGACATCGTGGAGCTTGAATCCTCTTCAGCTTTTCTAAACGCCTCATTCGTCGCAGCCATAATCAGGTCTTCCAGCATCTCAATATCGTCCGGATCAACCACTTCTTCCTGCAGGCTTACCTTTGTAATCTCCTTCTTGCCACTGACTGTGATCTCTACCGCACCACCTCCGGCAGTAGCGGTATAGCTCTTGTTTTCCAGTTCCTTTTGGCTTTCTTCCATCTGCTTTTGCATCTTTTGTGCCTGTTTCATCAGGTTATTCATGTTTCCCGGCATTCCCATGCCACCTGAAAATCCTCCACGCTTCGCCATATCTGTTTCCTCCTTAATCTTCACTTATATCTGTCATCAACACTATAAAATTCCACTCTCAGAGTTCTCTTCCACAGTGACCTCCATGAGAATATTATCTTCAAATACCTGATCCAACGGAATTTTATGCAATCCCGCCCTTTGATGTTCCTCCGCTAAGAGGACTTCGATCTGTACGGACTTCCCAATACACTTTTCAATAATCTGCTGCAACTGCTCTTTTACTTCTTCTTTCTCAAGATGACCTTTTAACAATGCATCCTTACACTCCAGATACAAAATCGCATCGTTTGCATCCGCATTATATTTAGGTACTGCATTTTGAATGCACTGCTTAAGCAGTCCGCCGGACGCAGCCGTAATCTGCTGCCAGTTCTGCATCAGATGCTGCAAATCCTCCGGAGCCGCCCTGACAGGCTTTGGGGTTTCCACCGGCTTTTCAGCCGTTTTGGGAACTGCTTCCTGTGATGATACGACCGTCTGGATCTGTGTCACCACACCTTCTTCCATCTTGCGCTCCAGCACTCTCACCCTGTCCAGCACAGCATCCGTATCGGTTTGCATCTGCGGCTGGCTGAGTCGAATCAGTGCCACCTCAACAAGAACGCGCTTGGAGGAAGCATACCGGATACGATTTGAAAGCTCTGAGAGAACTCTGATATAGCGCATCAGAATCTCCGCCTCCATAGGCTGGCTCTGTGCTACCATAGCTTCATACCTCTCCGCAGAAACATCCATCAGATCTTCCGCCGCATCACTTGTCTTAATAAGCAGCAGGTTTCTCAGATACCAGGTAAAGTCCGTTACAAATTGCGTAAGTTCCTTACCCTCAATAATCAGCTTTTCGAGCATGTGAATCGTATCAGCAACGTCACCTTCGTAGATACTTGTCAGCATCCGGGCATAGATATCCACATCCACTGCCCCTAGAATCGACAATACTTTTTCATAGGTAAGCATCTCATCCGGGCAAAACGCTATGCACTGATCCAAAATACTAAGGGAATCCCGAAGTGAACCATCCGCAGCTTTCGCAATATAGCGAAGCGCTGTATCCTGCGCCTCGATATTCTCCTTTTGTGTCAGCTCTTTCAAACGATTTGCAATCGTATCAACCGTAATTCTTCTAAAATCATAACGCTGGCATCTGGATAGAATCGTAATCGGTATCTTATTGGCTTCTGTGGTCGCCAGAATAAAAATCACATATTCCGGCGGCTCTTCCAGTGTCTTTAGAAGTGCATTGAAGGCTCCTGTGGAAAGCATATGTACTTCATCGATAATGTACACTTTGTATTTCCCCTGGGACGGCCGGTACTCGACCTCCTCACGGATGTCACGAATATTATCCACGCCGTTATTGGAAGCCGCATCAATTTCAATCACATTCATCGAAGCTCCTGAGAGAATAGACTTGCATGTCTTGCATTCATTACAGGGACTGCCCTCCTGCGGGTTCTCACAATTGACTGCTCGAGCAACAATTTTCGCCACAGATGTTTTACCCGTACCACGCGTGCCGCAAAAAAGATAGGCATGCCCAATCCGATCAGACTTGATCTGATTCGTCAGGGATTTTACGATATGCTCCTGTCCCTTTACATCCTCAAAGGATTCCGGGCGAAATTTGCGGTACAATGCCATATAACTCATATTTTACACCTGTTTTTCCAGTTAATCTCCAAAACTGATTCCGATCTGACGAGCCGCTTTTACATGCCCGTCCTCCGGAGATACGGTCTTGAGCTTGCCTGCACACTCCTCTAACGGTACCAGTCCAATCTCACCGTTGATAAGCGCTACCATGTTGCCATATTTATTTTCCATAATGCAGGCCGCCGCATGCGCACCAATTCGCGTCGAGAGCACTCTGTCAAATGCACTGGGGCTGCCGCCTCGCTGCATATGTCCCGGAACTGTAATCCGCACTTCCAACCCTGTCTTTAATTCTATTTCCTCAGCGATTTCATAAGAAACCGAAGGATGTTTTTGTCTGATTTCAGTACGTTTCACCTTCAGTTCTTTTTTGGAAAGCTTTGAATCTTCCAATGAAATAGCACCTTCTGCAACTGCCAGGATAGTAAACTGCTTGCCTTGTTCATTTCTTTTTTTGATTGCTCCAATCACCGAATCCATAGAATAGGGAATTTCCGGAATCAGAATAATATCCGCTCCGCCGGCGATTCCTGAATGCAGCGTCAGACTGCCTGTCTTGTGTCCCATAACCTCAACGATAAAAATCCGACCATGGGATGCTGCCGTTGTGTGAATATAATCAATTGCCATAGTTGCCACATTCATGGCACTATGGAAGCCAAAACTCATATCCGTTCCATAAATATCATTATCTATTGTCTTCGGCAGATGAATTATATTCAATCCCTCTTCACGCAGAAGATTTGCTGTTTTTTGTGTTCCGTTACCTCCGAGAATTACAAGACAGGTCAGGTTGAGCTTCCTATATGTATCTTTCATGGCCTCAACTTTATCAAGTCCGTTCTCATCCGGCACGCGCATCAATTTAAAAGGCTGTCTGGAGGTTCCCAGAATGGTACCGCCTCTTGTCAGAATACCGGAAAAATCACGTGAAGACAACATACGGTACTTTCCGTAAATCAATCCTTTGTATCCATCATCAAATCCAAACACCTCGATTTGTTCTTTTGAATTTGCAAGTCCTTTGACTACACCACGCATAGTGGCATTCAGTGCCTGACAGTCACCGCCGCTTGTTAACATACCAATTCTGATCATTTTTCCCTCCGCTTACAATAAGCTTCTATGTTTTTTGCACACGCTCAATTATAAAGCATTTTACCGTTAATCACAAGTATGCATACAAAGAAACACACAAGGCACACAATTTCTTGCACTAATGGGAAAGTAATGATATGATAAGGGAAAGGAGCGCCTATGCAGCAACCATTGACTTTATACAAACTAATTATTCTATATATGCTTGACAGTGTCAGCTATCCGCTGACCAATACCCAGTTCAGTGATTTTATTCTGGGAAATAATTATACCAGCTTTTTTCATTTACAGCAGGCAATCGGCGAGATGCTTGAAGCACAGCTGATTGAATCTGAAACCGTTCGAAAGGTGTCCTACTATACAATTTCGGAGACCGGACAGACCACCCTGGCTTTTTTTGAAAAAAACATTTCTCCGGCGATTAAAGAGGAGATTCATGAGTTCTTTTCTACCAACGGAACTCAGATACGCAAGCGGGTCTTTACCCTCTCGGACTATACATTAAATGCGAATCGCGAATACGATGTGCATCTGCAAGTCAAAGAGCGTAATGCGACCTTAATCGATCTGACAATTCAGGTCCCGACCCAGGAGGCGGCGGAAACTGCCTGCGATCATTGGGCTGATAAATGTCAGTCTATTTATGCACATATTATTGATGAACTATTCTGATTCTTTTCTAATTCGTTCCATATGCTGTTTCATGACCGACTCATACCCCGAGTCGCTTAGATGATAGAAGCTCTCTGCCGCGATTTCTTCCGGCAGATACTGCTGCTTTACATAATGATTCGGGAAATCATGAGCATATTTATATCCGGTCCCTCGTCCCAGGTCTTTAGCCCCGGCATAGTGGGCATCCTGCAGATGCGACGGCACAGTCGTTCTGGTGTCTCTGACACTTTGCATTGCATCCGCAATCGCCAGACAGGCTGCGTTACTCTTAGGCGCACAGGCTATATAGGATACTGCCTGTGACAAAATGATCTGTGCCTCCGGCATTCCTATCCGCTCGACTGCCTGCGCGGCCGAGACTGCTACTACCAATGCCTGCGGATCCGCATTTCCCACATCTTCCGAAGCGCAAATCATCATACGGCGCGCAATGAACTTAATATCCTCGCCAGCAGAAAGCATTTTACCCAGATAATAGACCGCCGCATCCGGGTCAGAACCGCGCATACTCTTAATAAAGGCCGAGATCACATCATAATGTTCATCTGCCCCTTTGTCATATTTGACAACTCTTTTCTGGATACATTCTTCGGCTGTCTGCAAATCAATTTTGATAACACCTGCACTGTCAGCCTCTGTGGTCAGCACACCCAATTCGAGAGCATTCAGTGCTGCCCGGGCATCACCTCCTGCCATATCTGCCAAAAATTCTTTGGCATCCTCTTCGATCTGAACATTCTGCCCGCCATATCCTTTCTGCGGATCTAAGACCGCACGTTCTAAAAGTCGAAGCACGTTCCGCTTGGTAAGAGGCTTCAATTCAAATAATATAGAGCGTGACAGCAACGCACTGTTGACCTCGAAATACGGGTTTTCAGTCGTGGCGCCAATGAGGATGATAACTCCCTCCTCCACAAATGGCAGCAGGTAATCCTGTTGTGCTTTATTAAACCTATGAATTTCATCTACAAACAGTATCGTCTTTTTGCGATACATACCTAAATCAACTTTCGCTTGGGAAACTACCGCTTCCATATCCTTTTTTCCGGCAACCGTAGCATTAATCTGGGTAAAATTCCCTTTGGTCGTGTTGGCTATTACTTTGGCCAGTGTTGTTTTCCCCGTACCCGGCGGACCATAAAATATCAGAGAACTTATTTTATCCGCACGAATCGCGCGGTACAGCAGCTTGCCTTCACCTATGATTTCTTCCTGACCTACCACCTCATCTAAGGAAGTCGGCCGCATTCTAAGTGCCAGTGGCGCACTTTTTTCCAATGCTGCTTCTTTTGCATATTCAAACAGATCCATCTGTGGTTCACCCTGCCCTTCACTCCATACTACTGCCGCAGATACACGCCCTGCTCCTCAATCCAGTCATCCAGATCCTGACGAGCGTCCTGTGCCCAGGTAGGACTTAAATCCTCCTGGTCTTCTGCTTCTTCAGAGGCAGTAGCACTCTTGTATTCTTCAGTATCTTTTGTTGCTTTACGATTTTTTTCTACTTCATTATACTCATCTTCTTTTTTCACTACAATATCCTCCTATACGTCTTTATAGCTTTACATCATACCATAAAAAGTTGATTGCCGCTACTCGAATTTATTCCAGGGCATACGTAAAACCCCGGATTCCCGTCTGCGTACAGATGGGAATCCGGGGAGATATTTTCGGATTATGTTATGACGAGTGAGCTCTTCCAGCCAGGATGGGTTTTAGGGAGCGCATGATTTCCCGCGCTGCCACTCCAATGAGCAGACCGGTAATCGTCCCGGCAACCAGTAGAATCGGCAGATAATACAGCAGGTTAAGGCTTTCAACGGTGACCATGGCAATCAGCAGCTGCCCTGCATTATGCATAACGCCTCCCGCCAGGCTGACGCCCAGAATACTAAAACGATTCGTCCTCTTCAGGAGATACATGACCAGGAAGCTGAGCAGCCCGCCGGCAAGACTGTATAGAATACTAAACAAGCTGCCAAACATAAGTCCCGCCAGAACCACGCGTACAACAGAAACTACGCAGGCACTTTTTGCATCCAGCATATAAAGCGCAATAACAACAATCAGGTTGGCCAGACCCAGCTTGACACCGGGAATTCCAATCTGAAACGGTATAACAGATTCAATATAACTGAATATCAGCGCAAGCGCTGTTAGAATTCCTAAAAAAGCGACTTTATTCTTCATTTTTACCTGCCTGCCACTGCATCCACTGCATCTGTCTCATCTCCAAGTATTGTAACCACAACTTTTTCCGGCAAACATACGATTGTCTGACCGGATTTTTTTATAGCGTGCTGTCCCAGACACAATTTATCGGGGCAGACGGCTTCTTTCATTTTGGCTTTGCCCCCTTGAATCTGTAACACATTGGTATCATTGATCTCAACAACACGATCTTCGTCCAGCGGATAGACACCATAGACCTCTCCGGCCACAGTAACCTGCACCTGAACTGCCTCGGACTTGTTGCCTGCATTATACAGAACAAGTGCAACAACAGCAATCGTAAGAATAAATGCTACCAGTATTATATCATTTCTCTTCATAATTGAGTCCTTTCGAACAATTCTAGCACATCAATTTGGCACTTGCAAGACAGGACAGGCTCCGGTATTGCTCATTCTTTATCAGTAGCCATTTAAAAAGCATCAATTCCGAACCACCTTACTTCGGAATTGATGCTTTGCATTTCACTCGTACTTATTACGCGATTTTTTCTTTTGCAATTGCTGCCAGAGAAGCGAAGCCTTCAGGATCATTAACTGCTAATTCTGCGAGAATCTTACGGTTAATGTCTATTTGAGCTACTTTAAGTCCATACATGAACTTACTGTAAGACAGTCCATTGATTCTTGCTGCCGCATTGATACGTGCAATCCAAAGTTGTCTGAACTGACGTTTTTTCTGCTTTCTTCCTGCATAAGCGCTGGTTAAAGCTCTCATAACAGACTGTTTAGCAACTCTATATTGTTTTGATCTGGCACCTCTGTATCCTTTTGCCAGCTTTAAGGTACGATTATGTCTTTTCTTAGCGTTCATTCCGCCTTTAATTCTTGCCATTTCTTATTCCTCCTACTTAAGACTTCTTATAAATACGGTAATGCTTTTTTCATTACCTTTGCGTTAGTAGCATCTGTCACGATAGATTTTCTAAGATTTCTCTTTCTTTTCTGAGATTTCTTAGTTAAGATATGGCTTTTGTAAGCTTTATAACGAACTAATTTTCCAGTACCTGTCTTTTTAAAACGCTTAGCAGCGGCTTTACATGTCTTCATTTTGGGCATTATTATGTTCCTCCTTAATTAACTGTAATCTATTTTAACGCTTTTCCGTTAAAAACATTGTCATACTTCTGCCTTCCACTTTCGGAGCTTTCTCTACCGTTGATATATCGGAGAGGCGCTCGGCAAAATCATCCAGCACATGTTTGCTTGCATACATATGTGCCATCTCTCTACCACGAAAACGCAACGTCACTTTAACTTTATCTCCCTTTAAGAGAAATTTTCTGGCTGCATTGATCTTGGTGTTGATGTCATTTGCCTCAATATTAGGGGAGAGTCTTACTTCTTTGATATCGACTGTTTTCTGTTTCTTACGAGCTTCTTTATCTTTTCTGGTCAGTTCGTATTTATATTTTCCATAGTCAATAATTTTACATACCGGCGGCTTCGCCATAGGCGCGATTTTTACCAGGTCTAATCCGGCATCAATCGCCTGCTGCATTGCTTCCTTTGATGAGAAAATCCCCAGCTGTTCTCCTTCCGGTCCTATTAAACGAACTTCCTTATCCCGGATCTGTTCATTGATCAATAAATCGCTGATAGTAGTGCACCTCCATAATATAGGCAACGAAGTCTGTTCTTCGCGCAAAAAATAGTGTGGACAGACAGTCTGCCCACACTACAAAATAAACTTAAGTAGTAATCATAACCCGAGTCATACACAGTATGCTGAGGTGAGAGCGGACACTCTGCTTTCCTTCATTAAAACGTACTGTGATACTATAACATATTCTGATTAACTTGTCAATTTTTATTTATTCTTTAAAAAATCCGGTATCTGGATATCCTTTTTCTGAATCGTGCTCTTCGGCTCAGCGGCAGGTGTTGCCATTACGTTCGGTATAGAAAAATTCAATGGCTTTGACTGCTGTTTGCCGGCATTGCTGTTCGAGAATGCTGAAGAGGCAAGTCTGCTTGAAAAACCGGATTTCGCCGAATTATCATTTAGACCTGTTGCAATTACAGTGATTGAAGCTGCATCCGGCACCTTGTCATCATACATTGCACCAAAGATAATATTCGCCTCATCTCCTGCCAATTCCTGAACATAGCTTGCGGCATCATTCGCATCCATAAGTGAAATATCACCGGAGATGTTAATAATAACATGCGTAGCACCCTTGATCGTTGTTTCAAGAAGCGGGCTGGATACTGCCTGCTGTACAGCTTCAAGTGCTTTATCATCACCTTTGGCCGCACCAATACCGATATGTGCGATTCCCTTATCTGTCATGACTGTCTTAACATCTGCAAAATCAAGATTAATAAGTGCAGGCAGATTAATCAGATCCGTAATTCCCTGTACGGCCTGCTGCAGTACTTCGTCCGCTTTCTTAAGCGCTTCCGGCATGGAAGTACGTCTGTCTACGATTTCAAGCAGTTTATCATTAGGAATCACAATCAGAGTATCGACATTCTGTTTTAATTTTTCTATTCCAGTCAGCGCATTATTCATACGCGTTTTAGCTTCAAATCTGAAAGGTTTCGTCACAACACCAACTGTCAGAATGCCCATCTCTTTGGCAATTCCGGCAACAATGGGAGCTGCTCCCGTACCTGTACCGCCACCCATTCCACAAGTAACGAATACCATATCGGCACCTTCCACCAGACTTTTGAGTTCATCAACACTTTCCTCGGCAGCTTTTTCTCCTACTCCCGGCTGTGCTCCTGCGCCCAGTCCTTTTGTAAGCTTCTCCCCTATTTGAAGTACCGTAGGTGCTTTGCATAACGTCAATGCCTGCTTATCTGTATTGATTCCGACAAATTCCACTCCGCCGATGGATTCCTCCACCATACGGTTAACAGCATTATTTCCAGCGCCCCCCACACCGATCACTATAATCTTTGCAGATGATTCCGCTTCATTAGTCATGATTTCTAACAAAATACTACCTCCTTTGTATATACCCTATTTTATTATTTCGGCTATCTATATCCAAACCGTATACTCACTGTTATACTCATGGTTTATACGTCATTCACGCATATGTACATCATATAGTTTTTTTTCTAATTTATCAACTGTTAATTTTGTTTTTTTTACATTTTGTCCTATGTATCAGAGAAATTTCACCTTTTTTTAACTTTTGCACCTTTATTGTGTCCTTTCAAAGGTAACCGTCTGCGAACCTTCCGAAAGACTTTCAAGATGCAAAATCCCTGTCTGCCCTGTGATTGTGGGCAATACGGACAACATTGTGTCCATCTTATCTTCCAGCTTTTCGTCACTTCCCAGATTCACTGTAATCCCTTCATACTGTAAAAGCGTCTGCTCTTTTTCGTTAAATGTTACGGAATCAGGCATGACATCATTCTTGCTGAACAGTTTGGAAAGATTGGCCGCTGTCACCAGCAGCGTATCATTTTTAATTTTGAGTGTTTCGCCTTGTACTACTTTTTTTAATCCCATTCCTGTAAAAAAGGGAGCACTGTACGTTTGCTGCGGCTCCGTCAGAAGTACCTTGCCCGCATAATTAAAATATACATAGCAGTCCAGGTATTTTGTACATCCTACCGGTGCATCTTCAAGTGCCGTAATCGAAATCGTATGTGCATTTTCCCGCGTGACCCGAATACCCTTGATGAAGGGAATATTTGTCACATCCTCTGAATACAGCAGTGGAGCTAAGATTGAATTATCGGAAAACGGTTTTGACAGGATATCCGCTTCAATATCTTCCTTGGCATAATATTCACTGTCCAGTATCTGCACATCTGTTACTCTGTTAGAAAAAAAGAACGCAATCAATCCCAACGTCAGCAGCAACAGCCCAAGTAAAATCAGCAGCCGCCTTGAGCTTTTATTTAATTTGATGCGCCCTTTAGGGCCGTCCGGCCGGTTTTGTCTGCTCATATCTATCCTCTAATGCCTTAGTGTGTCTGAATCTTCCCGACATATTCTTTGAAGCGGTCTCCCCGCTCTTCGTAATTCGTAAACTGCCCCCAGCTTGCACAGGCAGGGGAGAGCAGAACAGCGTCACCCGGGCGTGCCTGTGCCGCGCAAATCCCGACTGCTTCTTCCAGTGTTTCTGCCATTACAAAATCAGAAAATCCTACCTCTTCTGCCGCCTCCCGGATTTTCTCCTTTGTCTGACCGAGCAGAACCAGAAGGCGCACTTTATCTCCGAATGCTGTGATCCAAGGTTTGAAGTCGGCATTTTTATCATAACCGCCGCCTATAATCAAGGTGGGACGTTTCATAGCCTGTACTGCTTTTATGGCCGCATCAGGATTCGTTCCTTTGGAGTCATTATAGTACATGACTTCATTCACTTCCCTGACGAATTCAATGCGGTGCGGTACTGCTATGAATTTTAAAATAGCGCGCCGAATGACAGATACAGGTATGCCTGTACTGTATGCGATGGCAAAAGCCGCCATGACATTTTCATAATTATGCTTTCCCAGCAGATGAAGCTCATTGACATTGACCAGTAAGGTTTCCTCTCCCTGCTCTCTGAAAACAATATCATCTCCATGCAGGAACACCCCCTCTTCCAGACTTCTTGCGGAAGAGAAAAAGACACATCTGGGGATCAAATTCTCTGAGAACCGGCGCAATTCTTCATCTTCATAATTGAGCACGCAGACATCTGCGGCCGTCTGATTCTGTGTAATCAGTTCTTTTACTCTGGCATATTCCTGCATCGTATGATGCCGGTCCATATGATCTTCCGTTATATTTAAGATGGCGCTGACACGCGGCCGAAATTCACGAACTGTCTCCAGCTGAAAGCTGCTGACTTCAATGACTGTCCGGCTGTCCTGCGTCGTATCAATGGCAACGGAGGTATACGGAATCCCGATGTTGCCTACAACAAAAACTTCAGAAAAATACGCTTTGAAGATCTCTCCTGTGAGTGCCGTAGTCGTCGTCTTTCCATTTGTACCGGTGATGGCAAAGACTTCTCCTTTTGTCAGGCGATAGGCCAGCTCCAGTTCACCCCACAGAGGGATGTTCAATTCTCTGCATCTGCCCGGCAGTTCCGACTGCGGCGGAATCCCCGGACTTAAGATGGCAAGATCCACCTGTATTAAGATCTCCTCTGGCACTTCTCCGATATAAACCGGTACATGTGCCAATGCATGATGCTGCTGTATTATATCTTCTTTTGTTTTTTCTGTATTTCCTTCAAAAAGCAACGGGTTTGCCTGTGCGCGCAGCAACAGCTCCACCGCTGCCCTGCCACTGATTCCGGCTCCCATCACCAATACGTTCTTACCTGTCAGTTCCACTTTTTTCCTCCTGCACTATAATGCCAAAAGACTTACTGCACACAAAACCGCTGTGATGACCGAGAACACCGCCACTACCTTCGTCTCTGACCAGCCGCATAATTCAAAATGATGATGAATCGGGGCCATTTTGAAAATCCGCTTTCCATGTGTCAGCTTAAAACAGCCTACCTGCAGCATTACGGAAACCACTTCAAGCAGATAAATAAAACCAGCCAGAATGATAATCAGCGGCATTTGCAGCATATAGACGGCGGCAATTACAAACCCGCCAAGCGCCAGAGATCCCGTATCACCCATAAAAATCTGCGCCGGATACGCATTGTAAAGCAAAAATGCCAGAAGTCCTCCCATAACCGCACCAAGTACCGGGCCTACGGCCGCCTGTAATAAGGTGGAGGCAATTACCAGAAATACAGATACCACAAGGGTGACCGACGTTGCCAGACCATCCAGTCCATCTGTGAAATTCACTCCGTTGACCGTACCGAGGACCGCAATATACAGCAGCGGGATTCCCCACCAGCCGACCTCGAGCATCTGACCATTCATGAAAGGAATGCGCATCTGCGTCAATACAGTTGTATAATTATATAAATAATAGGCAAAAATCGTCGTTACCAGGATCTGAAGCCCCATCTTCTGCCAGGCTTTCAAACCGTCTGAACTCTTTAAAATGACTTTCAGGTAATCATCGAGAAAACCAATCAGCCCAAATCCCACAGTCAGAATCAGAATCGGCAGAATCTGCGGATATCCTTTCACGAAAAAAAGGCTGACCAACAGTACGGGCAGGAGAAATATAACCCCTCCCATTGTTGGCGTGCCTGTTTTTTTCAAATGTGACTGTACACCATCCAGCCTCTCTGTCTGTTTCATCTTCAGACGCCTCATAAAAGGGATTACTACCTTTCCCCAAAGTCCGGCAAGCACAAAGGTTATCAATAACGCAATCATCACATTCGAATCCATAATCCACCTCACAATTTTTTTTAGCACTATCAGTATAAGACTATTTCCATATTTTAGCAAGTCAGAACCAGACTGTCTTGGCTAAAATGCACTGTGGGCGGTCTATTTCAGCTTCATTTTATTCTTGTGTGGCAGCTTCCTCATTTGTAATACCATCACTTTGTTCGTTATTATCCTCTACCACACTCTCCTCTTCCGGAGGTGCCGGAGCATTTGGATTGGACACTGTATCGGCATATGTAATAATATTGTCGTCCAAATTGCCTTCAAATCCACTCCACAGTTCGGTTGCTTCCGGTTCAGTTCCACCTTCTGTTTCATCCGGAAGGATTTTTAAGTAAGGCAGAAGTTCCGAGAGAATTCCCTGTCCAATATACTGTGCATATACGTTATTTCCCTGCACCAGCGCATTCGGCCGGTCTACGGTAACATAGACGACCACTTCCGGGTTGTCGACCGTAGAAAATCCCACATAGGAAACCTGATACTGTTCATTGCCTCGAGGCAGCTTTTCTGCGGTTCCCGTCTTGGCGCCCATACTGTATCCAATGACTTTTGATATATGGCTGCTGCCGGAAAGTACCGCTTCCTGCATATAAGAGCGGATATCCGCGCTGACTGCCGAAGTGACGGTCTGACGCAACAATGTCGGCTCAATCGATTTCACTGTGTTGCCATTTTCATCAACAATTTTTGTTACCAGGTGCGGCTGATAATAATATCCGCCATTAATTGAGGAGCAGATGGCATTGATTTCCTGAATCATGGTTGCTGTATACCCCTGTCCAAATGAAGCGGTCGCCAGCTCGACTGAGCCCATTGTGTCTGCGGTATGCAGTACACCGGTTGCTTCTCCCGGCAGATCAATACCTGTTTTAGCTCCATAATTCATGATGGAAATCTGTTCCAGATAGGATTCGGCTCCCATTTTCTCTGCAATCTGCATCATCGCATCATTGCAGGAATTTGCCACTACCTGGGCAAGTGTCTGTGTACCATGCACCGCGGTACATTTGATATACTGATCGGAACTGCTTCCGAACTGCCAGCCGCCATCGCAAACGAAGGTATCGTTTTCTGATATGGCGCCGGTTTCTAATGCCGCTGCCACTACGTTCGGCTTGACCGTAGACCCCGTCTCATACGCATCTGATATACAATAGTTGCGCCATTTATTATTGAGTGCCTCTGTCTGCTGCTCCGTTGTCATGGCATCAATCTGTTCCTGTGTATAGGTATCCGTCAGATCACGCGGATTGTTCAGATCATAAGAACCCTGACTTCCCATCGCTATGATTTCACCCGTATTGGGATTTTCGACAATAACACCTATATTCTGTGCACCGACCGAGCTGGAAAATGCATTGATATATTTTTCTACAATCTGCTGTGCTCCAACATCAAGTGAAGTGACTATACTATTGCCGTTTTGAGGGTCCAGTGTAACTTGCTCCACATCTGAGTTAGAGTTCAGATATCCATACTGCCGCCCGTCAATCCCATTCAGTGTGCTGTTGTAATAGCCCTCAAGTCCCCATTCTGCTTCATTATCCGAATACGTAAATCCAATCACTGCTGATGCGAGTGAATTGAGCGGATATTGTCTGCGGTATTTCTCTTCGAACCATACCCCTTTGATATTGGCTTTAGTAGCAATCATCTCTGCCTGCTCTTCTTTGGAGAGTGTTGTGTCCTCATCAAATGTACTATACGATTCAAAGTTATTCTTCTGCTCCATTGATATTTCTCTGGCTAAGATAATATATGGGCTGTTTTTCGTTTCATCAGCCGCTATAATATTGCGAATCGCTGCCTCATCCAGACCATAGACCTCCACTAAAGCAGTGATTGTTGGCTCTATATAATCTTCATCGCTGTTTAGCACCTTGCAATCCAGAATAATATTATATACTTTCGTACTTGTGGCCAATACAGTGCCGTTCGTATCAAGTATATCCCCTCGTTTATAGGGTATTACCTGGCTGTCATACTGCTGCTGATTCTGGGAAAGCACCTGCTTTTTGTACTCTTCTCCTTTGCTTGCATTAATATATACAATACGAACGCCTAGCGCAAGCAAAGCCAGCAGACACCCTATAAAGAGCACTCCCAGCTTTTTTCTCATTGGTAAATTAATTTTTCTACGTTTGTTTTGTCTCACTTAAGCCACCTGATTATTCTTCCGGAACTTCTGTATACTGCCTTGCAAAACTGCTATTTTTCAACTGATATTCAACAATCTGACTGCTTGTCGGATAGCGCATACCTAATTCATTTATAGCAATCGATTTAATATTTTCCAAGTCTACGGATGCCTGCAATTCGCTTTCATAAGCATTGTTATCTGCTTTTAGCTTTGTATATTCCGTTTGAAGCGATGCAATGCTCTGTGTTTTTTCTGTAATCTGCATCTTAAGATTGATATACTGCACACAAAAAGCAAGAAAGACGGCTGATACCACCACAAGAAACAGTACGAACGAACGGTTCATACTTAAGGCTCTGGCTCTGTTCTGTCTGGCCTGTCTGCTGACTTTAGGAGCTTCAGGTGCACCGGATGGTCTTCGCTGCGGCTGTATCTTCGCTTTTCTAACAGCACTTCCTTCTGACCAATACTGTAAATTGTGATTGTGTGAATCTCTACGTTGTCTGTTTTCCGGCATATGCTCCTCCTTATCTGCTACATTTGACGTTCAAAAATCCTTAGTTTTGCGCTCTTTGATCGTGGGTTCTCACTCATTTCCCTGACACTTGGTAAAATCGGCTTTCTGGTGATAATTTTTCCTTTGGGCTGTTTTCCACATACACACACCGGAATTTCCTTGGGGCATGTACAGGGGTTCTCGAACTCTTTGAATGCCCGTTTGACAATCCGGTCTTCCAGAGAATGAAATGTGATAATACAAAGCCGCCCTCCGTTCTGCAAGCTGTCCGCCATATCCTCCAGTGAATTTTTCAAGACTTCCAGCTCCGCATTAAGTTCAATACGAATCGCCTGAAACGTCTTCTTGGCAGGATGACCGCCTTTGACTCGAATCTTCATTGGAATCGCACGTTTGATTATTTCCACCAGCTCACCGGTCGTCTTGATTTCCTGCTCTTGTCGTGCAATTACAATATGTTTTGCAATATTTTTAGCGAATTGGTCTTCGCCGTAATCTCGTATGATATGAAATAATTCCTGCTCGCTGTATGTATTTACAATCGTAGCAGCTGTCTGCGCCATATCCTGATTCATGCGCATATCCAAAGGAGCATCTTCTCTGTAAGAAAAGCCTCTCTCCGGCTGATCCAACTGGTACGAGGACACGCCAAGATCGAGCAGAATTCCGTCAACCTTTTCTATTCCCATACCGGATAGAATTTCTTTCATGTTGCAATAATTGCTGCGAACGAGTGTTGTACGATCCGCATAATCCCGCAACCGCTCTGTCGCAGCCTCTATTGCATCCTTGTCTTGATCTATGCCTATAAAACTCCCCGCGGCACTGAGCCGTTTGCATACCTCCAGGGCATGCCCTGCGCCACCTAAAGTTCCATCTGCGTATATGCCGTCCGGCTTGATATGCAGTCCTTCTATGGTTTCTTCAAGCAGTACAGACTGATGACTAAATTCCATTGCATCTCCTTGTCTGACAAAATTCAAAATGTCCGTTAGATTACAATCCCCATGTCCTGCATCGATTTCGCAATATCATCAATCGCATCGAAATTACATGTTTCCGTCCATTTATCTTTGCTCCAGACCTCAATTCTGTTAATGTTTCCTACCAATACGGCATCTTTTTGCAGACCAGCAAATTCACGTAACGTTCCCGGTACGAGGACTCTCCCCTGCTTGTCAAATTCGCAACTCGATGCACCACCCACATAGAAATGAATAAATGTTCTGGAATTCGGATCCGTAAGTGGTAATTCTTTGAGCTT
>JBKECY010000040.1:0-56545 GCA_047975025.1 Lachnospiraceae bacterium | reverse complement strand
AATATCTCGATTTCCCTCAGCTTGACGATGATTTGCTCCGTTGTGTACCTTGCTTTTCCCATTTTTGTACTGCTCCTTTTTGTTAGTTTATCATATCAAAACTAACTCTTCCACTGGTACCAAGATCGGGGGGCACTCCACTTTTATTTATTGGTCTGTGCAAAAAATCGTGACGTATAATGCAAATGAATACATGGAAGTTACGGGACAGGGAATTCAGAATAGATTAAATGATATGTATGATAAAATCGAAAACATATCTGTGACAATGTCAGATAGCCCAGAAGTACAGCTCCTACTAACAGAAACAGATGCCGAAATTTATAGTCATATCGGAAGTGTGAAAAATCAGATTGCCCAAAATCGCATATTGGATTCCAATATCACAGATATTGCGCTTGTAAGTCAGACTGTGTACTTTTCAACTGTTTATAATGATGAAGAGCTGGACGAAGTATGTAGCAGTATTGAGGACAATATGTTTCAATGGCTCGGGCTAAGAACCTCGAGTTTTGTGACGTTGAAAAACAAACAGCCCATGTTGGTTTATGGGAAAAATGTTGTGGTAGAAGGGGAAAAAATAGGCACCATTATTGTATCAGTTAATTCCTCGGGTGTCTTGGATAACCAAGGGAATATGCCCTTCAACTATGCATTGTCAGATGTTCCAATGACCTATTTTAGATTGCTCAATCCCTCACAGCAGGAGGCTGACATCAGACAGAAGTGGAGCGAAATTGGAGGCAGTACATCTCTGAAAAAGTACGGAGGGTATTATATTAAGTCAGTTGCGTTGGAAAAAATGAATTCCTATCTGGTTAGTGTTAATTCATTAGACCGCAAATATATGAATATTAATATGATATGGCTTCAGGTAATCATTTGGAGCAGTATTGGGCTTGTAATCCTATATGTGCTTTCGTTTTTCGGATATATCAATAATCGTATAGTTACACCACTTCAAGTGTTCTATGCAAATATTAAGGAAATAAGGGAAAAAAAGCAAAGATACATGAAAAAGAAAATGGAGCTTTCCGGTTGTACCGAAATTCAGGAAATAGGAGCAGAGTTTAGTGGTATGATGCAGGATATTGATGAGTTGAACAAAGAGATTTTTGAAAATACAACGTATCTATATGAATTGAAAATAAAAAAGCAGGATGCAGAGCTATCGTATCTTAGAGGACAAGTTGACCCACATTTTTTATATAATACTTTAGAAGCATTGCGCAAGCAGGCTCTGCAAAAAGGAGCAGATGACCTTGCGCAGATGGCAGTGGATATGGGGAATATATTTCGTTACAGCTCAAAGGGGGATGATATAGTTCTATTGCGTGAAGAACTTAGTATGACTCAATCTTATATTCATATTCAAGAAAGTAGATTTTCGGGCAGGCTGAAAGTCTTTTATATGATTCCAAATGAGCTACAGGATTCATATGTCATTAAAATGCTTCTGCAGCCGATTGTAGAAAATGCAATTTACCATGGGATAGAGCCTAAGATCGGTTCGAGTTCGATTTTTATTGGAGTGCGAAGAGAAGAGAATGCACTTGTGTTTACGGTCAAAGATGATGGTGTAGGTATGGAGACCGAAAAGCTAGAGTATTTGAATGAGATGTTACAGGAAGATTCTTTTGATACCAGTGAACATGTAGGGATCCTGAACACGCATGCCCGATTACGCCTGATGTATGGAAAAGAGTATGGCTTACAGATTGAAAGCAGTCCAAATGATGGAACAAGTGTTTTCATCAGAGTGCCGTTTTTGAAGCAGAAAGGAAGCTTATGTACCGAGTATTAATAGCGGATGATGAAATCTCAGTAGTAGAGATGTTAATGACGTCCATTCCCTGGGCGGAGCTGGGATTGGAAGTGACGGGTATTGCACATGATGGAAATCAAGCAGTTGCAATGATTGAAAATAATGAAATAGATATTGCTATACTTGATATCAGAATGCCGGGACTCAATGGATTGGAAGTGTGCGAGAAGCTGCATAAAGTCAAAGAAGCTCTACAGATCATCATCATTAGTGGATATGCTGAATTTTCATATGCACAACGAGCGCTGCAATATGGTGTATTGGGCTACTGTTTGAAACCGATTGAATATGATCAAATGAACCGACTCTTATTAAAAGCAGAGAATAATTGTGCGAAGAATAGCCAAAGACCCTATGAAATAGAATTTTTGGAAGCATTAGAGCGAAAGGATGAAGAGGTGATACAAAATACCCTGACTCGTGCAGGTATGGCAAAGGATTGGATTTACGTTGCAGTATCGGTAGGAGAGCAGAAACTTCCGCTTGAAAAAGAAAATGCAATCATCGTAGAACTTGGAAGAGAACAGTACGGATACATTTTTGAGGGATCTATACCAGATACACTCTTTCACTATTATGCTCAGAAAGCAGGGGTGCTGGGTGTTGGCTATACTTCCGAAGCAGTAGAGGTAATACAAATTCCAGATGTGCTTAGTGAATGTCTGACTAAGGCATTTCAGTATTTTGTAGAACCTGATACACAAGTATGGTGTAATCTGAACACACAAAACGCTTCTCGGCATCTGGAGCGTATCATGGGGTGGATCTCGAAAAACAAATGGAATGAGGTACAAAACGAATTACAGATTATGGAAAAAGAGCATAGTTCTGACTTTACCATACGCTCGGCTTTAAAACTTTGTAATCTGGTACATAGCGGGAATCTTTTCAAAGAAGAAGAAAATGATTTCTATGTTTATAGTCTGAGGCAATTAGCGTCACAATATCATGATATTAAAGAGATGCTTCAATGTCTGCGTCAGGATGTAAAAGAAGCTGAGGAGGAACTAAGAAGTACAGTAAAATACACAAATAGCGCCTTTCTAAAATTAATGGTATACATTTCAGAAAACTACAACAAGGATATCTCGCTTTCCAGCGTGGCTCATAATTGTCATATGAGTTCCAACTATGTCAGCCAGTTGTTTAAAAAGGAAACAGGGACTACGTTTGTTCATTACGTAACAAAACTTCGCATGGATGAAGCTATAAAATTATTGCAGACAACAAGGAAGAGTACTGCGGAAATATCAACGATGGTGGGATTTAATGACTATTTCTATTTTCTAAAAACATTCAAAAAGTATACGGGCAAGACGCTCGGACAATTTAGAGCAGATATATAAGTTATATGGAAAAAATGTAGATGGAGCGTAAAATCTATATTTTTTCCATATTTTTTATGAATCCTTTTGATAAATAACATTCGTAACGCAAGAACGAACATAATATGCAAAAATATTTGCATATGAAATATAGCGCATTTCCATTATGATTTTTATAAATGGAGGTGAGGGAAGTGAAGGGAAAAGAAAAACCGACAAAGAGTTTGAAGTACAGGGCGGACTATAATTCCATTTGGAAAAGGATAAAGAATACCAAAGTCTTATATTTGATGATTCTTCCGATTCTTGCGTGGTATATTATTTTCTGCTATCTTCCAATAGCAGGCGGGTTATCGCTCTCCTTTAGGAATTATCAATATAATTTGGGGATATGGAGCAGCCCATTTGTAGGACTCGATCATTTTAAAACCATGTTTGCTGATTCAAGTTTTATCAAAGCTGTTGTAAACACAATCATTATTAGTCTGGGGCGAATAGTTTTTCAGATGCCATGTGCAATCCTTATGGCGGTCTTTTTAAATGAAATATGTTATAAAAAGCTTAAAAAAATATTTCAGACAGTTATAACATTTCCTCATTTTATATCCTGGGTTGTGCTGGCAGGCGTATTGACAAATTTGTTTGGGTCAAGTGGAATAATTAATCAGATATTAGGTGTGTTGGGGATTTCCGGCATATCTCCGATCGTGGATGCCAGTTCGTTTAGGGGGTTTGTATGGCTCTTTAATATTTGGAAAGAAATAGGATGGGATTCTATTATCTATATGGCAGCTATTGCCTCAATTGATCCGGGGCTGTACGAAGCGGCAGAAGTGGATGGGGCTTCGAGGATGCAGCGGATTCTGCATGTGACACTGCCGGGTATACGAAGTACAATAGCAATTATGTTGATACTTGCTGTAGGACAGGTAATGACTAACGGATCGTTTGATCAGATTTTTAACTTATATTCACCATCAGTTTATTCAGTAGGTGATACTCTGGATACCTATATTTTTCGAGAATCTTTTATCACCGGAGGCTTAAATTTTGGCTATTCTGCTGCGATTGGTCTATTTAAATCTGTTATCGGAATTATAATGATCACATTGGCAAACAGAGGGGTCAAAGCAATGGGAGAAAATGGTCTGTACTAAATAAAGTGAGGGAATATATGAAAAAGAAGAAAACTTTCGATATCGTAGTAATTATAGTATTTGTTTTTATGGCATTGATCACAATTTATCCGCTTTACAATGTTATAGTTCTGTCATTTTCTAATACACAGGCGGTGGCGAAGCACACGCCATATCTGCTCCCCTACGTCTTTGATCTGACAGGATTTAAAACAATCCTGCAAGATAAAGTGTTTCTTAATTCACTGTTGGTATCAATATTTGTGACTGTTGTGGGTGTGACAATCAATGTGTTTTTTTCGTTGATAGCTGGCTATGTATTATCCAGACGTTATCTTTTGGGAAGAAACATTTTAATGACATTGATTCTTTTTACAATGTTATTCAGTGGGGGGCTGGTTCCGACGTATTTGGTTGTGAAGGACTTAGGGCTGATTAATAGTGTATGGGCTATGATTTTACCCACTGCCTTAAATACATATTATCTAATTATTATTAAGAATTATTTTTTAGGACTGCCGGAAGGTCTTTTTGAAGCCGCAAAACTAGATGGTGCAGGAGAGTGGACGATGCTTTGGAAAATTGCAGTACCGCTTTCTAAACCCATTGTGGCTACATTTACACTGTTTTATGCTGTTGAGCGATGGAATGAATGGTACAATGCGTTGCTTTATATTAGCGATAAGACCTTGGCTCCCTTACAGATTTATCTGAGAGATATTCTCATCAGTTTGAATTCACAATTGTCTTCACAGGCTCAGCAGATGATGTCTGCCGGGGGGAAGGTGTCGGGGTCAGCTATGCAGATGGCGACAATCGTCATAACGGCACTTCCGATTATGCTCATATATCCTTACCTGCAAAAATATTTTGTAAATGGGGTAATGGTTGGTGGGATAAAGGAATAATTATTATTAGGAGGTTAGTATGAGGAAAAGAGTTTTGGTTGCAAAAAGGGTTGTTGTAATATGTCTATGTCTTGCTATGATAGCTGCATTTTCAGGATGTGGTAAAGGAAGCGATAGTTCTTCAAATGCAGAAGGCAGCGCAGATGAGGTACAGGAAATCACATTGGCTTTCTGGGATGCGGATCAGGCATTAGCAGGTGATGAAGTACTGGAAAAAGTTGAATCTGAATTAAATATTAAAATCAAACCAGTCAATGTCAGCTGGGATGACTATGCACAAAAAATCCAATTGTGGGGAGCCTCGGGAAGTCTTCCAGACGTGTTTGTTGGAGATATCAGAAATTCTAAAATGTTTGCTGAATGGGCTAGTCAGGGGATAATTAAAGCTATACCGGAGGATTTGTCACAGTACCCTAACTTAGAGACATATTTATCTGATGAAGCTACAACCAACAGTGCACGTATCGATGGCACACTTTTCTGTATTCCTAGAAAATCGTATCCGGCACAAGAGTGGACGGCTATGGATCGGGAAATTGTATACAGATGGGACTTGGCACAGGCTGCCGGAATTACGAAAGAGCCTGAGACTTGGGAGGAATTTGACACTATGATTCAGGCAATCATAGCTGCAGATCCTGATAAAACATCGATTCAAGGCATGACTTCCGGAACTACTGGATTTTTTGCCAGAATGTTTCTTCCTTATGCATCTTCTATTGCCTGCGATATGGATAAATGGGTCCAAAACGAAGATGGAACCTATGAACCGGCATATTTTGCCGAGGATTTGACTCCGGCATTTCAATTAATGAGAGACTTATATACATCGGGAACTATTGAAAAAGATATTGCGCTTACAGATAATCAAACAGCAAGAGAGAAATTTCTGCAGGGCAAAAGTGCAGCAATCTTCATTGGAGGTGGAATAGGCAAAGACAACTATACAAATGTAGCGAAGTATTGGAAGGAGATTCATGGAGAAGATTATCTTGCTGATGTCAAGGTATTAAAATTAATGCCGGATGTTGATGGAAATCCGACCTACCCGATTGTAGACTTTGCTTGGAGTGAAACTTATATTAATGCTTCTGTGACAGACCAGAAGATGGATAAGATTTTACAGTTATTTGAGTATCTGCTTACAGAAGAAGGCAGTATTTATACAACATATGGACCAGAGGGAAGTCTCTATGATATGGTAGATGGACAGATTACGCTGCATGAAGATGCGGATATATTAGGCACATATCCATCCATCGGAGTGTTTAAAGATATGGTACAGTGGTCTCCAAGCTCTTATTCTGAAGTGTATCCGTTGGATGAACCAATTGAATACAAGCAAATAAATCAAGAAATTGTGGAACAGGCTAAAACTGTTGAAATTCCTGAGTATAATTCCAAATGTGCACAGATAGTAAAGGAATTAGGTCTTGGCCTTTCTAATGGAATGGAGGATGACGTAATCAATATCATGACAGGACAAGATCCGGTCGACCAAATGTGGGACGAAATCTATAAGCAATACCAAAACAAGGGGCTAGATGATGTAGTCCAACAGGTGAATGATAGTTTGAACTCATAGAAAAACTGATAGGACTGTTGCAAGGATAGTGAAAATCTGCTGTTAGCAACAGTCCTTTTGAATGCAGAGGGAAATAAGATGAAGTTTAGATTTGCGATTATGGGGGCAGGAAATATTGCGGCTAAGTTCTGTCAGGCCGTTGAAATACTTGACCATTGCGAGGTGGTTGCAGTGGCAAGCAAATCAAAAACAAGAGCTGAGATATTTGCCGAAAAATTTCATATTGACAGTGCGTATGATGTGTATGAAGACATGCTAAAAATGGAGAAAGTCGACTGCGTCTATATTGCGACAACACCAGATTCACATTATCTGCTAACTGCATTGAGTATGGAAAATAAAATTCCTGTATTATGTGAAAAAGCAATGTTCATGAATAGTAAAGACGCGAAAAATATTCTTACCTTTTCTCGGAAGAAGGAAATATTTTTTATGGAAGCAATGTGGAGTAGATTCCTTCCGGCTATCAAAAAGGGAAAGGAATGGCTGGAGGAAGGGAAAATTGGAGAGGCAAATTATTTGTCGATTGCAACCGGATTCGCTTTTGACAGAACAAAGAATCAGAGGAATTTTGACCCTGTGCTGGGAGGTGGTGCTGCCTTTGATCTAACAGTGTATAACTATGAGCTGGCTACATATTATTTTGGCAATGCGATAAAAGACACTAAAATCCTGTCGCTCTGGGAAGACGGTGGAGTAGATCTTTCAAATCAAATCTGCCTGCTTTATGACAGAAAGTTAGCATCGCTTAGTTCAAGCTGCATCAGTATGCTGGATGAAAAGTTAATTATAACTGGGGAACTTGGCAGGATTGAAATTCCACATCCGCACTATGCGAATGAGGTGCGCTTGTATAATAAAGATGAAAATTTGATTTTAGAATATAGAGATACGGAAACTGTGAATGGGTTCACTTACGAAATCAATGAAGTAATCCATTGCATAGGTGCGGGCATGCTGGAAAGTCCAGTCGTGCCACATGAACTAACTTTGAAATGTGCAGAATTATTTGATGAAATATATAAACAGAAACCGACATAATATGGTGAAAGGAAATAAATATGGAAGAAAAGTTAGCGTGGTTGGAAGATCCGAGAGTTTTTCAAGTGAACAGATTACCGGCGCATTCTGATCATAAATACACGATACATGAGAAGGGAAAACCCGAAACAGAGAACTGTACGCAGTCACTTAATGGGATTTGGAGATTTTACTGGAGTGAGAGTCCGCAAAAGCGTCCTCGGGATTTTTATAAGGAGGGGTTTCAGGAAGATGGATTTAAGCCGATTCAAGTTCCAGGGCATATTGAATTACAAGGTTATGACAAAATTCACTATACGAACACAATGTATCCATGGGAAGGGCATAGAGAATTACGGCCTCCGCATGTGGATCATGAGTATAATCCGGTTGGCAGCTATTGTAAAGAATTTATTCTGCAGGAAGAATTTAATGGCAAACGAGTCTGCATTTCTTTTCAAGGAGTAGAGCAGGCATTTTATGTATGGCTCAATGGACAATTTGTTGGATATGGAGAAGACAGTTTTACACCAACAGATTTTGATCTGACAGAATATATCAGGAGAGGCTCCAATCGGATTTGTGTTGAAGTCTATAAACGCAGTTCGGCAGCGTGGATTGAAGATCAAGATTTTTTTAGGTTCTCAGGAATTTTTAGAGATGTATTTTTGTATGCAAAACCAGCCTATCATGTGGAGGATCTGTGGGTCATTGCAGATTTGCAGGAGGAGTACCGGACTGGGGTACTGAAAGTGCGTGCCAAGATATCTAAGGCATGCGGGATTCATACTTTGCTTCTTACAGAACTTGACCAAGGAATCAAGATAGAATTTGAAGTGCTGAATCAAGATGGAAAAGTGATTTCCGGCAAACGCAATGAAGAAGTCAGTCACCAGTACTGGTTAGAGGATGGATACTTTTGTTTTACTGAAAGAACGATTGATAAGGTGTATACATGGTGCAGCGAATCCCCGTATTTATATGAATTAAAGCTGTATATAGAAAGTGAAAATGAACGTATTGAAAGTGTGTCATGCAAAATTGGATTCAGGCGCTTTGAAATTAAAAATAATCTGATGTGCCTCAATGGAAAGCCGCTGACCATTTATGGAGTGAACTGGCATGAGTGGCATCCGAGCAAAGGGCGCGCAATTTCATATGAAGATATGGTAGCAGATATTAAAATCATAAAGAAGAACCATATAAACGCTGTACGCACCAGCCACTACCCAAATCAAAGTCGTTGGTATGAATTGTGTGATGAGCATGGAATTTATCTAATGGATGAAACAAACCTGGAAAGCCATGGGTCTTGGCAGAAAATGGGAAAATGTGATCCTACATGGAATGTTCCGGGAAACCTGCCGGAGTGGGAAGCCTGTGTGGTTGACAGAGCAAGATCCATGTTGCCTAGAGATAAGAATCATGCCAGTATTCTGTGGTGGTCATGCGGAAATGAATCCTATGCAGGAAAAGATATTCTTGCAATGAGCGAATTTTTTCACACAATGGATTCTACGCGTCTGGTGCATTACGAAGGGGTGTTCTGGAACCGCGCATACAGTGAAAGCAGCGATATTGAAAGTCGGATGTATGCAACACCCGAAGAGATTATAGAATATCTTGAAAGTGAGAATCCTAAGCCATTTTTATTGTGTGAGTATATGCATAATATGGGAAATTCATTTGGAGGGATGGAAAGCTATATAAACTTGATGGAGCGATATCCATTATTTCAAGCGGATTCATATGGGATTTTATCGATCAGGCCATTTATAGGAAGGACTGTAATGGTTCCTTGGTACTGGGGTATGGAGGAGATTTTGATGACAGGCCAACAGATTATAATTTTTCTGGCAATGGACTGGTATTTGCTACGCGAGAAGAAAAGCCGGCAATGCAGGAACTACGTTTTTGGTACATGGGAAAAGAGAAAAGGGATAAATTCATACTTGAAAATAAAATACGTGAAAAGAAATGTAAACGTTCTGTTCCGACAATAGGTGATAAAAGTAAAATGCAGATTGTTTATGGGGATACAACACTTGGAGTATCAGGAGTAGGGTTCCATGTCATATTTTCTTATGAGAAGCATGGAATCGTATCTTTGGTTTATGATGGGAAAGAGTGGATTTATAGAGCTTCAAAACCAACATTTTGGAGAGCAACAACAGAAAATGATGACGGCAATGGATTCTCTAAGAAGAGCAGTGCATGGCTGGGAACAGATATGTTTCTGAAATGTAAGTCGTTTCTGGTGGAAGAACGAGCGGATTCGGTGTGGATTCAATTTTTGTACGAGACTTTGACGTCTCCGGCTACTGAGGTTATAGTAGCCTATGATGTATACGCCAGTGGTGTAATCGGGGTGGATGTCAGGTATCAAGGCAGAGCTGAACTTCCGGAATTACCATTATTCGGTATGAGATTTATCACCCCGCAGATCGAAGAGCAGATTCGCTGGCTGGGACGTGGTGGTGAAACATATCCGGATCGAAAACTTGGCGGTGAATTTGGGATTCACAGTACAGTTATTGGTATGACAAAGTACTTGGTTCCTCAAGATAATGGCTGCCACACTGATACGAAATGGGGAGAAGTCTGGGATTCAGAAGGTAAGCATGGAATTGGTTTTCAGATGCTCGACCTGCCATTCCATTTTCAAGTACTTCCTTATACAGCAGAAGAATTAGAAAGTGCACTTCACATGGAAGATTTACCCCCGATGAAAAGAACTGTGATTAACATTCTGGCAAGAATGCGCGGGGTGGGAGGAATTGATAGCTGGGGGAGTGAACCGGAGGCAATGTATCATATAGATGGTGAAGAGAATATTAGGTTTGGTTTTCATATTTATCCGGCTGGAAGATAATCGGCGAAAAGAGTTGATGGAAGGCAGAGTGATAAGAACGAGGTGCATATGAAGCTTTGTTATAGTGAAGAAGCTACAGAGTGGTTAGAAGCCACCCCAATTGGGAATGGGCGCTTAGGTGCAATGATTTATGGGGGTGCTAAAACAGAATACATAACATTAAATGAAGATACACTATGGAGCGGTTATCCAGTGCAGGAGTATCGTGGCTTATCTAACGATACTTATAAAAAGGCAGCACAGTTTGTCAGGAATGGAGAGAATAAAAAGGCAGAAGAAACGTTGGAAGAGGAATTAAGGAATGCTGAAGATACCCAAATGTACTTGCCTTTTGGCACATTAAAACTGAAATTCAGGGGCTCGAGAAATATAGTGGATTATAAAAGAAGTCTGGACTTGGAAAATGCGGTGGTTTCAGTCACCTATAAAAATGGTGAAAGAGGATATAAGCATACCTCATTTGTAAGTCAGCCATCAGAGTGTATTGTATATCGTATACAATCCGAAGAAACATTCTCGGTTGATATTTGTGCTGAAAGTAAGCTGCCGGCTACAATCACATATACGGATAATAAAGTTAGTATTTATGGTCAAAGTCCGGGAAGAAGTGGTTTTTCGGTAGGGGAAAGTGAAACAATGCAGGCAGAACATTTTTTTTCGGACGAAGATGTAGAAAAAGGAATGACATTTGAGGGTTGTATCCTTTTGCACAACGTAAGCGGAAGCACACGAAGTACGATAAATTCTTTGAGTTGCATAGAAACTAATGATGTAATACTCTATATGTTTTTGCATACAAGCTTCAATGGTAATGAACGACATCCATTTTTAATGGGAAAAAACACAACATTGGAAATTGAAAAAGATATGGAGAAAATCGACTTTAAGAATACACGATTATTTGACGTAATAAAAGACGCACATGTGCAAGATTATCAGTCACTGTTCCATAGGGTGTCATTGGTACTTGGCGAAGGTAAGTCAAAAGAAGTGTTTCCCGAGAAAGAATTTTCTCTTTTTGAAACGGGTATATTGTCTTGTGATTTTTGTCAGGCTTTATTCGATTTTGGCCGGTATCTTTTGATTTCCTCTTCAAGACCATATACCCAGGCAGCTAATCTTCAAGGGATTTGGAACCAGGAAACAATTCCTCCATGGTTTTGCGAGTACACGACTAATATTAATCTGCAAATGAATTATTGGCTGGTAGGCCCTTGTAATCTTCCAGAACTTATGCAGCCACTCGTCAGATTGTGTAAACAATTGTCTGAAAAAGGGAAAAAAACGGCACAGGAGGTATTTGGTTGCAGTGGTGCGGCAAGCTTCCATAATGTGGATATTTGGGGGAAATCCACACCGGCAAATGGTCATGCAATGTGGGCATACTGGCCATATGGACTAGCTTGGTTATGTCGCAATCTGTTCGACCAATATCTTTTTACAGAAGATCTGGTTTATTTAGAAGATATTTTTCCGATTTTGCATGAGAATACACTGTTTTTGAGTAATATGCTGGAGAAAACAGAGGAGGGATATACCATCGTAATGGATACTTCGCCGGAAAATGAATATTTATTTGGAGATGAAAGTATCTCAATAGCGTTATATTCTGAAAATGTAAATGCAATTATTCGTGGTGCATTCAGAGATTATATACGAGCCAGCACAATATTAGAAAAAGAGGGTGACCTGTGTTATAGAGTAAAGCTGTTGCTTCCCCACCTTGTGCAGTCTAAACTCGGCAGTCAAGGGCAGATACTGGAGTGGGATCAAGAGTATAGACAGGTAGATGTTCATCATCGTCATATATCACATTTGTATGCTTTTCACCCCGGTGATGAATGGATGAATGAGGGCTGCATCTTTAAGGAAGGCGTCAAAAAAAGTTTGCTCCTGCGCGGAGATGCGGGAACTGGATGGAGTTTGGCATGGAAAATTTCTATGTGGGCAAGGCTTGGTGATGGGGAACACGTGAGGAAAATCATGCAGCGCCTATTTCATAGAGTATCACCGGCAGAACAATCAAGTAAGGCAGTAGGAGGGCTTTATCCTAATCTCTTTTGTGCGCATCCACCGTTTCAAATTGATGGCAATCTGGGCTATACATCAGGAGTTACCGAAATGATTTTACAAAGCTTTGAGAATAAAATTATTATGCTGCCCGCACTACTTCCGGAGTGGTATACAGGAGAAGTAAAACATATGTTAGTGCGGGGTGGAATTTGTGTTAGCGTAAAATGGACAGCAGAGCGGGTTGAATATCAACTATACTCCCCAAAAGATAAAAAAATTTTTTTGTATTTAGGAAATAGAGAATTGGGTGCTGTTCAATTGAAGCAGTATGAGACGTTGTATGGGGTGGTGATTCGCTTGCATTCACGCGTAAAGTAAGGTAAGATACTTTTGTAAAAAACTTTATGAAAGCGAGTGCAATATCGTGAAGGATAAAATCAGAAGTAAAGCAGGCGCCGACGATAAAAAGACGTCAAACAAAGTAAGAATTGCCAAATTCATCCTGCATAAAAAAGAAACTTCAAAGCAGGAAATCACAGCAACTTTGGGGATCAGCATGCCGACAGTCCTCCAGAATATCAAGGAACTGACGCAGGAGGGTCTGGTCGCTGAGGTGGGGGAATATGAATCCACAGGAGGGCGCAAAGCCAAGGCACTTTCGATTGTCGCCGATGTCAGGTATGCCATAGGAATCGATATTACGGCGAATCACATAAGCTATGTACTCATTGATTTAAAAGGGAATCTGTGTACGCACCAGCGAATTCGCCGGGCATTTGTGAACTCGTTGGATTATTATGAGGAGCTTACCACCACGCTGCATGCCTTTATCGAAGAGACGGGCATTGACAGAGAGAAGCTGCTGGGAGTGGGTGTTGCGCTGCCCGGTATTATTGATAAATCGCTTGATATGCTGGTGCGCTCGCATATCTTGCAGCTGAGTAATGTGAGTCTTAAGAGTATTCGCCAGATGATTCCGTACGAAGTGGCCTTTGAGAATGATGCAAATAGTGCCGCACTTGCAGAACTGGCAGGTCTGCGGCAGAACGCAGTATATCTTTCGCTTAGCAATACGGTCGGCGGGGCGATTTATATGCACGATGCCATTTACCCAGGGGATCATTTTAAAAGCGGGGAATTTGGTCATGTTATGATTGAGTCCAAGGGTCGGCGCTGCTATTGCGGCAAGCGCGGCTGTGCGGATGCCTACTGTGCAGCGGGTGTCCTTTCTACACACACGCAAGGCAGTCTGGAGGAATTCTTCGAGAGACTTAAAGCCAGAGATGAGAAGCTGATGAAGGTCTGGGATGAATATTTGGAGTATCTGGCCATTGTTGTAACGAATACCCGGATGACGTTCGACTGTCCTATCATTTTGGGCGGTTATGTAGGGGGGCATATGGACGGCTATATGCCTGATTTGTATCGTAAAGTATTGAACTATAACCGATTTGAAAGCGATACGGAGTATCTATGGCAGTGCAGATATCAGCGGGAAGCGAGTGCTGTGGGAATCGCGATGGGATTCGTGGAATCTTACTTTGATCATCTATAATGAAATAGTTGACAAATGCAGCTGAAAGAACGATAATATAATTACTTTTAGAAAACATTTTATTAAAGATATTATATTATGGAGGAGAGGATACTATGCTGCAACAACGTATGACTGCGCCGGGAGTGATTGAGTTTCGGGAAGTGCCGGTGCCCGAGGTAGGAACAGACCAGGTATTGATTGAGATTAAGAAAATCGGAATCTGCGGTTCGGATATTCACGTGTACCATGGAGCACACCCGTTTACTTCGTACCCTGTGACGCAGGGGCATGAAGTCTCCGGAGAAATCGTACAACTGGGTGCTTCTGTTACCGGATTTACAAAAGGACAGAAGGTCACGATTCAGCCGCAGGTGGTATGCAATACCTGCTATCCATGCCGCCATGGCAAATACAACTTGTGCGAGAATTTGAAGGTCATGGGATTTCAGACGACAGGGGTCGCTTCGCAGTATTTTGCGGTAGATGCGGCAAAAGTCACCCCATTGCCGGAGGCTATGAGCTATGACGAAGGGGCGATGATTGAACCGCTGGCTGTGGCGGTACATGCAGTTAAGCAGGCAGGAGATGTCAAAGGACTTTCTATTGTAGTTCTGGGAGCGGGTCCGATTGGGAACTTAGTGGCGCAGGCAGCCAAAGGAATGGGGGCGGCACGTGTTATGGTGACGGATATCAGCGATTTCAGGCTGGAGAAGGCTCGAGAATGCGGTGCTGACTATTGTGTGAATACCAAAAACGAGGATCTAGGCGAAGCGATCTTAGAAGCGTTCGGACCGGATAAGGCGGATCTGATTTACGATTGTGCAGGGAACAACAGCACGATGGGACAGGCAATCACACATGCACGTAAAGGCAGTATCATCATACTCGTGGCGGTATTTTCAGGGATGGCCACCATTGATCTGGCAGTAGCCAACGACCATGAACTTGATATCAAAAGCACGATGATGTATCGTAACGAAGACTATATTGATGCGATTGCGCTAGTGAATGAAAAAAAGGTGCGGCTGCAGCCGTTGATTTCCCAGACCTTTGCATTTCAGGAATATCTGGAGGCATATCAATATATTGAAGCGAATCGTGAGACATCCATGAAGGTTTTAATTGATGTTCAGGCATGATATAAAGCAATAGCAGGCTACAGAATAAGAGCCGGTACGCAGCATAGATACGCTGCCGTACCGGCTCTTATTCTGTGGGGCGACGTCTTCTGTGTTTGGGAATTGAATCTAGGCAGAAAATGCTATATAATACAAAAGAAAATTCATACATTGCGTATGGCGTATGCAGATCGTAAATATTCTCATGAAGGAGACGGAATATGGGAAAAGGTGACAGTGTTTTACAGATCAGTCATGTGAGCAAGAACTTCGGAAAAGTGAAAGCGCTAAAGGATATTTCCTTTGAAATCAAAGCAGGAGAAATCTTTGGATTCATTGGCCCTAACGGTTCCGGCAAATCCACAACCATCCGGATTCTGCTCGGCATTATCAAAGCTACGGCAGGCGAGGCGTATATCTACGGGGAAGACGTATGGAAGCAGCGGGTCAGTATCCATGAGAAGATTGCCTATGTGCCGGGAGATGTCTACCTGTGGCCGAATCTGACCGGAGGAGAAATCATTGATTTTCTACTGAAACTAAGCGGGCAGAAGCATTCGGATAAGACAGATGAGCTCATTCGTGCGTTCGACTTGGATCGTAGCAAGAAGGCCAGGACATATTCCAAAGGAAATCGTCAGAAAGTTGCGCTGATAGCCGCCCTTTCCATGGATGCGCAGCTCTATCTATTTGACGAGCCGACCTCAGGACTTGACCCTCTCAATGAGATTATTTTTCAGGAAAGAGTACTTGCCTTGAAGCAGGAGGGCAAAAGTGTTCTGCTCTCCAGCCACATCCTCTCAGAAGTTGAGAAAATGTGTGACAGGATTGCCATAGTGCGCGATGGAAGGATTATTGAGACCGGAACGCTTGATGAAATGCGGCATCTGACCGGAACACAGATGTATGTCAAGACGCGCGAGCCTCTGCCCGAGCTTACCAAGCTTACAGGGGTGCATGGTGTCAGACTTCACACACCGACAGAGGCGGAACTGTCAGTGGATGCAGGTGAGATTGAGACGGTGCTACAGATGCTGCTTACGCGGGGAATCGATGATCTGAAGATGTCGCCGCCGGCGCTCGAAGATCTGTTCCTACATTATTATGCGCAGCCCACAGACGGGGATGAAGTTTCGCCGAAGGAGGCATGAGTATGAGGGAAGCTGTGGGGCAGAACCGGCTGCTGATGCTTAGTGCCTTCCGGGTGAGAAAAGACTGGCTGAAGATGCTGCTGTGGATTGTGCTGCTGGGCGGTATGTTCAGTGTAATGGCGGCTTCTTTTCAGGGAATGTATGGGACCGCTGACAAGGTGGCGGTCATGATGCAGACCATGCAAAGTCCGTCCATGATTGCGCTGTTCGGCAATTTCTACGAGGGAATCACATATGGTACGATTCACGCCTATGTCAGTGAGATGACAATTTTTATGGCGGTCTTTATTGTAATCATGAACATCTCTTTTGCGGTCTATGGAACGCGTGCAGAAGAAGAGAATGGAATCGTCGAGCTGATTTGTTCACATGCGGTAGGCAAAAGTGCCGTATTGCTGTCAGCCATGTGTCAGATTGTTCTGTTGAATGCGGCCATTGCCATATTGTGTTTTGTCGGCATGACGTGCAGCGGCATGAAGGGTGCGGTGCTGTCGGGAAATGTGCTGTATGCGGTTCAGTTCTTCGCCATCGGTCTGTTCTTCGGGATGCTGACGATGGTCATCGCGCAGCTGGTCAACAGCGCCCGAAGCGCATCCATCTTAAGCTATACACTGTTCGCCGTATTTTATACGATTCGTATGCTGGCAGATATGCAAGACCCTGCCTATGTCTGGCTTTCGCCCATTGGCTGGCTGGAAAAGACCAGTCCCTATGTGGAGAATCGCTGGCTTGCGGTCTGGCTTTTGCTGGGGGGCAGTCTGGTGTTGTGTATGGCGGCGCTGCTTTTGCATGGACGCAGAGACTGCAATGCCGGTCTGCTGCCGATTCGCTCCGGGCGGCGCAGTGCAGGCAGATGGTTAAGCGGCTGTTACGGCTTGCTGCTTCGTACCCAGAGGGTGAGCATCATCAGCTGGCTGTGCGGTATGTTCGTGCTCGGAGCGACATATGGCTCCATCTTTAATTCAGTGGGAGATTTGGTGGAATCAAATCCGACGATGGCGCAGTTCATAGGGGAGGCCGGACTTGATGCAGCGGGGACACAGATCATGAATGAATTTCTGTTCTTTTTGACAGTGTTCTATGCGATTGCTGCGGTAATTGCAGCAGGTATGCTGCTGCAGCGGGCGAAAAAGGATGAGGAAAGTAAGTATTTTGAGCAGCTGCTGGACAAACCACTGACGCGGCACAGGCTGTTGGGGAGCTATGTTGTGACGGCGTATGTACTGGGGACCGCCGTGCTGCTGCTTTCACTTCTTGGCACATGGCTCGGTGCGGCGGCAGTGATGCAGGAGCCGATGGAGATACGCGATTATATGGATATATTTCTGGCGTTTCTTCCTGCGGTATATGTGATGACAGGACTGGCTGTCTGCCTGGTGGGAGCACTGCCGAAGCTGTTGTCGCTTCTATGGCTGTATCTGTCGTATACATTTGTTGTGCTGTTGTTTGAGAATCTGCTCTCGCTGCCGGAAGCTGCGGTGAAGCTGTCACCCTTTGGCTGGATATCCAAGGCACCGGCCGATACAATACAGTGGGAGAGCTGGTGTATACTTATGGTACTGACAGCGCTTTTGACCGCGCTTGGGATGGTACGGTTTGCCAGACGGGATTTGCATTAATACAAAGAGAGGACTGGGATACAATATGGAAAGAGAGCGGGCAGTAGGGCTTGAGCTGCGCTCATTGACGAATTTAATAAAGAGAAAATTCGAGAGAATCCATAAGGATTCTTCCAAAAAAATCTTTACGCCGATGCAGGGGATGATTGTGGAGTACGTATATTCACACGCAGAAGAGGATATATTTCAAAGAGATATTGAGGAGAAATTTACAATCCGGCGCTCAACGGTCAGTAAAATCTTACAGCTTATGGAGAGCAAGGGCTACATTATCCGTGAGGCGGTGCCCTATGATGCTCGTTTGAAGAGAATTGTGCTTTCAGAGGAAACCAAAGAAATTCACAAGGCAACTCTTAAATGCAAAAGAGAAGTGGACGGGATCATGATGCAGAATTTTACCAAACGCGAGGAGGATGAATTCTATCGGCTGCTGCGTAAAATGCAGCATAATTTGAGAGAAGATGAGAAGAAATGGAGCGGTGAAGAGCGATGAACACGAAGACGGCGCTTTTACAGTTGCTGGAGGCGCACAAAGAGACGTATTTGTCCGGAGAAGCGGTGGCAGCCTCCTTGCAGATTTCCCGCAATGCGGTATGGAAGGCGATGCAGGAGCTTCGCAAAGAGGGCCATGTGATTGAAGCGGTTCCCCGCAAGGGGTATCGGATGTCTTCCGCAAGTGATGTGCTGACAGAAGAGGGGATACGGTTTTGGCTGCAAGAGGAGTGCCAAGAGGTGCCGCTGCAGGTATTCGAAAGCCTGCCGTCTACGAATACGACAGCCAAAGAAATGGCAATCAATGGTGCGGCGCATGGAAGTGTGCTGCTGGCTAAGGAGCAGACGCAGGGCCGCGGGCGCTTTAACCGTAATTTCTGCTCTCCGCAGGGCGGGCTGTATATGAGTCTTATTGTAAGACCGCAGCAGGTGCATCTTGAGAATCCCACGCTGCTTACACTTTATGCCGCTGTCGTGGTCTGTGAAGTTATAGAAGAGTTGACCGGACAGGCACCGGAGATCAAATGGGTCAATGATATTTTTCTCAACGATAAGAAAATCTGCGGTATTCTGACAGAGGCGGCTATGGACTATGAAAGTGCATCTGTGCAATGGGTAGTCTTGGGAATCGGGCTGAATCTGTATACAGAGGAACGGCAGTTTCCAAAGGCGCTGCGGGATGTAGCTGGCAGCGTCTGCCCCGGCGGCAGCAGCGGGCTGACGCGTAATCGGTTCGCTGCTGCTATCATAAGCCATCTTCTGCGCGGCTGGGAACGTCTGGCATCGAGAGATACACTGCTTAAGGCCTACAAGGCGCGTCTGTCTATGCTGGGCCGGCAGGTTCTGGTCACCCAAGGAATCCGACAGTACACAGCAACTGCGCTGGATCTGGATGCTGACGGTCATCTGCTGGTGGAAACAGAGGAGGGGGAGAGGGTGTATCTGTCCTCCGGTGAAGTCAGTGTTCGACGGGAACGGTAAGAAGAAAGTAGAAAATCGCACCGCATTGTCAACCTAAAAAATAATAAAGGTTGACAATGCGGTTTTTTCATACTATGATAACAGCGTTTCTAACTGTTGCTTGAGAAGGGGAAGACAAATGATAAGAACCAAGACTTTACAAATGATACTATGCGCTTTTTTTATTGCACTTACAGCAGTTTTTTCGCAGATTTCCATTCCGATGGTGCCGGTACCGGCTAATCTGGCGTTGTTCGCCGTATTCTGCGCAGGAGGTGTGCTGGGCAGCCGCTATGGAGCGTTAAGCCAGTTGGGATATGTGTTGTTGGGAGCGGTTGGTGTGCCGGTATTTGCCGGGATGAACGGTGGATTGTTCAGACTGATCGGACCAACCGGTGGTTATCTGTGCGGCTATATTCTGGCAGCGTTTCTGGTAGGGCTGCTGTTGGAAAAGTTTGGAGAAAGTATACAGGTGCGCATTGGTGCGATGCTGCTGGGAGAAGGTGCCTGCCTGCTGCTTGGAACCGTCTGGTATATGTTTTTGACGGGCAGTACGCTGTCGGCGGCACTGGCAGTGTGCGTGCTTCCCTTCCTGCCGGGGGATGCAGTTAAAATCGCGGCAGCGGCTCTTGTTATCGTGCCGATTAAGCGGCTGCAATACAGGCTCAGTCCTTCGTAAAACAGAGGGCTGAACTGCCGAGACAGGAAAAAGAACTTGACAGTTACAGTATACTGAGATTATACTTTGATAATCAAAGTATTTTAACTAAAAGTGTAATTGGAGATGCTAAATGTTTGGAAAAATAATAGGAACAGGCTCTTACGCACCGGAGCAGGTCGTCAGCAATCATGATCTGTCTGCTATGGTCGAGACGAACGATGCCTGGATTCAGGAGCGTACCGGTGTCAAGAACCGACACATAGTCAGGGAAGAGACCACCGTTTCAATGGCAGTACTTGCGGCACAGCGTGCGCTGGAGGATGCCGCACTTGAGGCACAGGCTATCGACTTGATAATCGTATCGACCGTTTCTTCGAATGTACTGCTGCCTTGTACAGCCTGTGAAGTACAAAAAGCAATCGGTGCTGTACACGCTACCTGCTTCGACTTAAATGCCGCTTGTACCGGCTTTTTATTTGCCTATAACACAGCGCAGGCGTATCTGGCCATGGGCTTGTATACAAATGTTCTGGTGATTGGAGCCGAGACACTCTCGGATTTGATCGACTGGACGGATCGGGGCACCTGCATCTTGTTCGGAGACGGTGCCGGAGCGGTCGTAATGCAGGCGGCGCAGGAAAGTGAGTTTTGTGCAGTTTCTCATTCGGACGGGACATTGGGCAATGCGCTTACCTGCGACAGCCGGCATGTCAGGGACTGGCTGTCTTTTGATGAAGAACAGAAGCGGGCTACCTATATGCAGATGGATGGCAGAGAAGTATTTAAGTTCGCCTCCCGCAAAGTGCCGGAGAGCATTGA
Source organism: Lachnospiraceae bacterium (assembly GCA_047975025.1). GTDB lineage: Bacteria > Bacillota > Clostridia > Lachnospirales > Lachnospiraceae > JBKECY01. The sequence continues at coordinate 35,504 of JBKECY010000040.1, read as the reverse complement.
AGAGCTGTTAGAGAAAAACCTTTACGAAAAGGCTCAAATTAGGTATTATATTTTACATCAGGCGAATAAGCGGATTGTAGAATCTGTGGCAAAACGTCTGGGCGAGCCGATCGAGAAATTCCCTATGAATCTGATGGAATACGGGAACACATCATCGGCGAGTATTCCGATTCTGCTGGATGAGATGAACCAGGATGGCCTGTTGCAGCCGGGAGATCTGATCGTTCTTGCGGGATTTGGAGGCGGCTTAAGCTGGGGAGCCAGCAGCCTGAAGTGGTAGTGACTAAGAGATGCTCTTAGGTTACATACATATAATGTTAGAAATGTAAAGGAGAAAATTATGTTAGAAAAAATTAATGAGATGGTGGCAGAGGCATTAGGAGCAGACGCAGCAACACTTACAGCGGATACTTCTTTCAAAGAAGATCTGGGAGCTGACTCTTTGGACTTATTTGAGCTGGCAATGGCACTGGAAGAAGAATATGGTGTGGAGATTCCTACCGAGGATCTGGAACAAATGGTGACCATCGGAGATGTGGTAAAATTCTTATCCGATAAGAAAGAAGACTAGTACGTACAAAAAGGGGTAAATGAATGAAGACAGACATAACGGAACTATTGGGAATTGAATATCCGATTTTTCAAGGTGGTATGGCATGGGTGGCTGAACACACGCTTGCATCGGCCGTATCCAATGCCGGTGGACTTGGTATCATTGGAGCAGCTAACGCACCCGCCTCATGGGTTCGTGAACAGATACAACTGGCTAAAAAACTGACTGATAAGCCGTTTGGTGTCAACATCATGCTGATGAGCCCTTATGCCGATGAAATTGCGCAAATCGTATTGGAAGAGAAGGTCAAAGTGGTTACCACAGGCGCCGGAAATCCTGAAAAATATATCAAGGATTGGAAAGCTGCCGGAATCAAAGTGATTCCGGTAGTTGCGTCCGTTGCCCTTGCCAAACGTATGGAACGCTATGGTGCTGATGCGGTTGTCGTGGAGGGAACAGAGGCCGGAGGCCATATTGGTGAGAACACTACGATGACACTGGTGCCGCAAGTTGTGGATGCCATCTCGATTCCTGTCATTGCTGCCGGTGGAATGGCCGACGGCAGAGGTATCGCTGCGGCTTTCATGCTGGGAGCCAAAGCCGTACAGATGGGCACAGGGTTTGTTGTGACACATGAATCACAGGTGCATGATAATTACAAAAAAGCCATTATTAAGGCAAAAGATATAGATTCCAGAGTAACCGGACGCAAGAACGGACATCCTGTGCGAGCCATCCGCAATCAGATGACGAAAAAATACACAGATATGGAGAATCAGGGCGCAACACTCGAAGAACTGGAATACCTGACGTTGGGCGGACTGCGCAAGAGCGTTGTAGAAGGTGATATCACCAACGGAAGTGTTATGGCCGGACAGATTGCCGGACTGGTCAAAGAAGAGATGAGCTGCAAGGAGTACATTGAGCGTCTTGTACGGGAAACGGATCAATTGATAGGAGCGACCGGATTATATGAGTAAAATTGCTTTTATATATCCTGGCCAGGGAGCCCAAAAGGCAGGAATGGGCAAGGATTTTTATGAAGCTGATGCCGGCAGCCGCGGTTTATTTGATGCGGCTTCTGAAGCGTTGCAGCTGGATATCAGAGAATTGTGTTTTGAGGAAAATGACAGATTACATCAGACGGAATATACACAGGCGGCGATGGTCACGACCTGTCTTGCCATGACAGACGTACTGCTGCGAGCCGGTATCACGCCGGATGTGACTGCCGGCTTAAGCCTGGGAGAATACTGTGCCATAGCGGCCGCCGGTGCCATGGCACCGCTGGATGCTGTGCGTCTGGTACGCAAAAGAGGGATTCTGATGCAGGAGGCAGTACCGGACGGGCGGGGAAGCATGGCAGCAATTCTGGGCCTGGGTGCCCGGGAAGTCGAGGAGGCCATTGCAGAGATCGCTGATGTGGCGGTCGCAAACTACAATTGTCCCGGACAGATTGTCATCACAGGGTATACAGAAGCGGTGGAGCAGGCGAATGAGGCACTGCTTGCGGCCGGAGCCAAGCGGGCGGTGACACTTCAGGTAAGCGGACCGTTTCATTCCGTCTTCCTGCAGGATGCGTCCGAGAAATTAAACGAAGCGCTTGATGCCGTAGAGCTGACGCCTCTGCAGCATCCGTATGTAAGTAATGTGACAGCGGCCTTGGTCGATGATACGGCAGAAATCAAGGAACTTCTGGTGCGACAGATGTATTCTCCGGTTCGCTGGGAACAGAGTATGAGAGAAATGCTGACGCAGGGAGTTGATACGTTTATCGAAATCGGACCGGGCAGGACGCTCGCAGGTTTTCTGCGCAAGATCGACCGCAGTGCGGTATGTCTGTCGCTTGAAAGCTGGGAGGACATCGCAAAGCTTACAGAGCACTTACAGAAATAACAAAAAAGAATCTATGAGGGATAAGGTGCAGGTATGTTAGAGGGAAAAATAGCAGTAGTGACAGGAGCGGCCCGCGGAATCGGTGCAGCCATCGCGACGGCACTTGGCCGTGAAAAAGCCACAGTGATCATTAACTATAACGGTTCGAAGGACAGAGCGGAAGCGGTAGCAGCCCAGATCAAGGCAGAGGGCGGACAGGCGGTATGCATGCAATGTGATGTTGCACAATTCGATGCCTGTGAAGCCTTTATTGCAAAAGTCATTGAAACTTATGGGAAAATAGACATTCTGGTAAATAATGCAGGCATCACTCGTGACGGACTGCTTATGAAGATGTCGGAGAAGGATTTTGACGATGTAATCGCCACAAATCTAAAAGGGGCATTCAATTGCAGCCGATTTGTCATGCGCCCTATGCTGCGTGCCAAAAGCGGCCGCATCATTAATATCACTTCGGTATCCGGTATATTAGGGAATGCAGGGCAGGTCAACTATGCGGCTTCGAAAGCAGGTGTCATCGGCCTTACAAAATCCATTGCCAGAGAAGTGGCTAAAAAAGGGATTACAGCCAATGCAGTTGCGCCGGGCTTTATCGAAACTGAAATGACGGAAGTGCTAAGCGAAGCGCAAAAAGAAGCGGCCAAGGAGCAGATCCCCCTGGCACGTTTTGGTAAACCGGAAGATATCGCAGCCATGGTGGTTTTTCTGGCTTCCGACAAAGCGGGCTATATCACAGGGCAGACGATACATGTAGATGGTGGAATGGCTATATAGGTATGGAGGATTACATGAAGAGAAGAGTTGTTGTAACGGGGATGGGAGCCATTACGCCCATCGGAAATACAGTAGAAGAATTCTGGAACGCCGTAAAATCAGGCACCTGTGGTGTTGGTGAGAACACAAAATTTGATACCAGCGACTATAAAGTCAAGATTGCGGCTGAAGTCAAAGGGTTCGTTGCCAAAGAGCATATGGATTTCAAAGCGGCAAAACGTATGGAACCATTTTCGCAATATGCCGTAGTGGCTGCGAAGGAAGCGTTCGAGGATGCAGGACTTTCTATGGAACAAGAGGACCCTTACCGCGTCGGTGTATGTGTGGGAAGCGGTATCGGAAGCCTGGACGCCATGGAGCGTGAGCATACGAAAATCCTGCAGAAAGGGCCTGCGAAGGTCAATCCGCTGATGATTCCACTGATGATTTCTAATATGGCAGCCGGCAATGTGGCAATCCAGCTGGGCTTACGAGGTAAATGCACCAATGTGGTCACCGCCTGCACGACAGGTACGAACTGTATCGGCGATGCATTTCGCGCAATTCAGTACAACGATGCGGATGTGATGGTCGCTGGTGGTACGGAAAGCTCCATTACGCCGATCGGCATCTCCGGATTCACGAATCTGACAGCTCTTACAGAAGAAAAAGACATCTCGGTTGCCTCCCGTCCGTTCGACAAAGACAGGAGCGGCTTTGTCATTGGAGAAGGTGCCGGAGTCGTTATACTCGAGGAATTAGAACATGCCAAAAAGCGCGGTGCCAAGATTTATGCCGAGCTGGTCGGCTATGGCTCTACCTGCGATGCGTATCATATTACATCACCGCTGGAAGACGGAAGCGGTGCCGGCAAAGCGATGGAAATTGCTATGCAGGATGCACAAGTTGCTCCGGAGCAGATTGATTACATCAATGCTCATGGAACGAGTACCCATCATAACGATCTTTTTGAGGCTCGTGCGATACACGTGGCACTGGGGTCACATGCAACGAAAGTCAAAGTAAATTCAACGAAATCTATGGTTGGACATCTGCTTGGTGCTGCCGGAGGAGTAGAATTTATCACTTGTGTCAAATCAATCGAAGATGGTTTCATCCATCAGACGATCGGAACAAAGCAGATTGACGAAGAAATTGACCTGGATGTAGTCTATGGTGCGCCAGTATCACAGGAAGTACGGTATGCCATGAGCAATAACTTAGGCTTCGGTGGACACAATGGGACACTGGTCGTGAAAAAGTACGAAGATTAGGAGGATGACACATGGAGTATGAGCAATTACTGAAGCTGATTCAAGCTGTCTCGGATTCTTCTCTGACTGCTTTTGAGTACGAAGAAAACGGAGTCAGGGTCAAGCTGAAAAAAGAAAAAGCAGAAAGTCAGGTGCCGGCGGCCGCAGAAGGCGTGCCGAATACGATGGCACAGCTGCCGCTGCACAGCGATGCACAGCAGGGAATCTTTCTGTCGCATGCACAGGAGGATATTCCGCAGGGCGAGGTGGTCAAATCACCTTTGGTCGGGACGTTTTACTCTGCTCCTTCTGAGGAAGAACCTTCCTTCGTACGGGTGGGGGATACAGTGAAAAAAGGGCAGGTTCTGGCGATTGTAGAGGCCATGAAACTGATGAATGAAATCGAGAGCGAGTACGACGGAACCATCGTCGAGGTACTGGTTGAAAATGCAAGCCCGGTCGAATACGGACAGCCGCTTTTTAGAATTGCCTAGACAAGCCGGACAACTGGATAGGAGAAGATAAGATGAAGAGTTTAACAATCAATGAAATCAAAGAAATTATACCGCACAGACATCCGTTCCTTCTGGTAGATTATATTGAAGATTATGAGCCGGGACAATATGCGGTCGGTTATAAATGCGTGACCTATCGTGAGGATTTTTTTAACGGACATTTCCCACAGGAACCTGTGATGCCGGGTGTGCTGACGCTGGAGGCACTGGCACAGGTAGGTGCTGTGGCAATCTTGAGTAAAGAGGAAAACAAGGGGAAAATCGCATACTTTGGCGGAATTTCCAGTTGTAAATTCAAAGGCAAGATTATCCCAGGTGACAAGGTCAGGCTGGAGACAAAAATCATCAAAGAAAAAGGGCCTGTCGGGATAGGTGAGGCAGTGGCCAGTGTCGACGGTAAGATTGTCGTACGGGCAGAATTGACTTTTATGATCGGATAGGGGATAAGATGATTAAAAAGGTATTGATTGCCAATCGGGGAGAAATCGCCGTACGGATCATCCGCGCTTGCCGCGAGATGGGAATTGAAACGGTAGCAGTGTATTCGGAGGCTGACAAGGATGCGCTGCATACACAACTGGCAGATGAAGCGGTATGTATCGGACCGGCTTCGTCGCTGGAAAGTTATCTGGATATGAGCAAAATCATAAGTGCGACTCTGATTTCCGGTGCCAATGCCATACACCCTGGCTTTGGTTTTCTGTCCGAGAACAGCAAGTTCGTTGAATTATGTGAACAGTGCCATATAACATTTATCGGCCCGAGCGCCGGTGTCATCCGCAGCATGGGGCATAAGTCACATGCACGTAATACCATGATCGAAGCGGGGGTTCCCGTAATTCCGGGGAGTACGGAATCGATTTACGACGCGAAAAAAGGAGCTGAAATCGCAGCTCAGATCGGGTATCCTGTGATGATCAAAGCGGCACTCGGCGGAGGCGGCAAGGGGATGCGCGTGGCGCAGACACCCGAGGAGTTTGAAAGCAGCTTTCTGGCGGCACAGCAGGAAACCAAAAATGCATTTGGTGATACGACAATGTATATAGAGCATTTTGTTGAAAATCCCAGACATATTGAATTTCAGATTCTGGCGGATGCGCATGGACATGTGATTCATTTAGGAGAGCGTGATTGTTCCATACAGAGAAATCACCAGAAGATGATTGAAGAAGCCCCTTCGTATGCACTTAGCCCAAAGCTTCGCCGAGAGATGGGAGAAGCGGCTGTCAATGCGGCCAGAGCGGCAGGCTATGTCAATGCAGGCACTGTGGAATTTTTACTGGAGGATACCGGTAAATTCTATTTTATGGAGATGAATACCAGAATTCAGGTGGAGCATCCGGTGACGGAATGTGTTACCGGAATCGATCTGGTACAAGAGCAGATCAAGATTGCTGCCGGTGAACCTCTTGCTCTGACACAGGAGGATGTGGTCATCCATGGACATGCAATCGAATGCAGGATCAATGCGGAGAACCCCAAGAAGAACTTTCGGCCGTCACCCGGCTGCATCACACAGTTGTATTTTCCGGGCGGCAAAGGGGTGCGTATCGATTCAGCCATCTATAATGGCTATGAAGTACCGCCCTATTATGACTCCATGCTGGCCAAACTCATTGTGCATGCGGACAGCAGACAGGAGGCCATCTCGAAGATGCGCTCCGCACTCGGTGAGGTCATCATAGAAGGCATTGATACCAACGTGGATTATCAATACGAGATTATCAATCATCCGGACTTTATTTCGGGCAATCTGGATATTGAGTTTATAGAAAAGATGCAGCAGATATCGTAAGCTTTAGCAAGAGGGAAAAAAATGGCGTTTAGAAATGTGTTCAAGAAAACCAAAAAATTACATACCATACATACAGAGACCAATGTGCCGGAAGTGCCGGAAGGCCTGCTTAGAAAATGTAATAACTGCAAGACGGCAGTCATTGTGGAGGATGTGCGTAATAATTATAATATTTGTCCGCACTGCCACAATTATTTTCGGATACATGCCTATCGCCGTATCGAGATGATTCTGGATGCGGATACCTTTGAAGAGTGGGACGTGGGGCTTGCTGCGTCCAATCCGCTGCAATACAAGGGCTACGAGGAAAAGGTTGAAGCACTTAAGGAGAAGACCAGACTGGACGAAGCCATTCTTACCGGTACAGGACAAATCTGTGGTCAGGACGTTGTGCTGGGGGTATGTGACGGACGGTTTATGATGGCAAGTATGGGACGGGTCATGGGAGAAAAGATTACACGCGCTGTGGAACGCGCAACCCAACAGCGTCTCCCGGTCATCCTATTCGCCTGCTCCGGGGGTGCAAGAATGCAGGAAGGCATCACATCTCTTATGCAGATGGCGAAAACTGCCGCGGCATTAAAGCGCCATAGTGAGGCAGGGCTTTTGTATATCAGTGTGCTGACAGACCCGACAACGGGTGGGGTGACCGCCAGCTTCGCCATGCTGGGAGATATTATCCTGGCGGAGCCGGGGGCGCTGATTGGATTTGCCGGTCCCAGAGTGATAGAACAGACGTTGGGACAAAAACTTCCCAAGGGATTTCAAAGAGCAGAATTTTTATTGGAGCATGGCTTCATCGACCGTATTACACACCGCCATCAGCAGAAAGAAGAACTGGCTCGGATTCTGACGATACATGCAGCAAAAGCAGCCGAAGATATCTGTTTCCCTGAGCTTTCTACAGTCCAAGAGGAAGCAGTACAGGAAATCGAGGCCGTAACCGATGTCTGGGAGCAGGTGGCGATTTCCAGAAAGAAAGACCGGCCGGTCGGGGAAGACTATATTGATCACTTATTTGACGACTTTATGGAATTTCATGGAGACCGGTATTACAAAGACGATCCTGCCATTGTGGGGGGGATCGCTACCTTTCATGGGATGCCGATTACAGTCATAGCACAGGAAAAAGGACGGACGACCAAAGAGAGCATTGAGCGTAATTTTGCCATGCCCTCTCCGGATGGATACCGCAAAGCACTGCGCCTGATGAAGCAGGCGGAGAAATTCCAACGTCCCGTATTCTGTCTGGTGGATACGCCAGGGGCATTTTGCGGTCTGGAAGCGGAAGAGCGCGGCCAAGGAGAGGCCATTGCGCGCAATATCGCCGAGATGTCGGCTCTTAAAGTCCCGATTCTCTCACTGATTATCGGAGAAGGCGGCAGCGGCGGGGCTCTGGCCATGGCGACCTCGGATGAGGTGTGGATGATGAAAAATGCAACCTATTCGATTTTATCACCGGAGGGCTTCGCCAGCATCTTGTGGCGGGACAGCAAGCTGGCACCTGAGGCAGCCAAGGTCATGAAGCTTACCGCACTTGAACATCAGGAGATTGGTGTCGTAGAGCGTGTCATCGATGAACCGGAGAACTTTACCAAGCACAATCTGCCTAAGGTATGTGCATCGATTGATGCCTGCCTGCAGCAGTTTTTGGATAAATATTCGTCGATGACAGAGGCAGAAATGCTGGAAAATAGATATCAGAGATTTCGCAGTATGTAGTAGAAAGGTATGGTAGTAACATGCAGGTTTCACCACTCAAAATTGGAGACTTAACGGCCAAATATCCGATTGTACAAGGCGGGATGGGCGTAGGAATCAGTCTGGGACGACTCGCAGGGACCGTAGCCCGGGAAGGCGGAGTGGGAATCCTCTCCACCGCCCAGATCGGATATAAAGACCCGGCGTATGACAAAGATCCTGTGGAGGCTAATTTGCGGGCCATCCATTCTGAATATGAAAAAGCGAGAAAGATAGCGCCAGATGGAATCTTGGGGTATAATATCATGGTGGCGACCAGATTCTACGAACGTTATGTCAAAGAGGCGGTCAAAGCCGGAGGAGATATCATCATCTCCGGTGCAGGTCTGCCGACACAGCTGCCGGAATACGTCATGGGCAGTACGATGAAAATCGCCCCGATCGTATCTTCTAGAAAATCAGCCTCTGTCATACTCAAATACTGGGATAAGAAGTATAACAGAACAGCGGATATGGTCGTGATTGAAGGACCGCTTGCCGGCGGTCATCTGGGATTTTCCAGAGAAGAAATCGAGACGATTACCGAGACGGAGTATCTCGAAGAAATCAAAAAAATCCTGGAAGTAGTGGCACAGTATGGTGAGAAATTCGGACAGAAGATACCGGTCGCAGTGGCCGGCGGCATCTATTGCAAAGAGCAGACACGTATGCTGCTTGCGTTAGGCGCAGATGCCGTACAGGTCGGAAGCCGTTTTGTCACGACGCAGGAATGTGATGCGGATGAGGCCTATAAGCAGAGTTATATCAAAGCGACAGAAGAAGATATTGTCATCATCCAAAGCCCCGTGGGGATGCCAGGGCGTGCACTCAAGAACCAAATGATTGAAAAAGTGCTGCGCAAGGAGCCGATTCCTAAGAGCCGGTGCCATCTGTGTATCTCGAAATGCCAGCCGGATCAGATTCCGTATTGTATTACGGACGCACTGGTCAATGCCGCAAGAGGAGATTTGGAACATGGTCTGCTCTTCTGTGGGGCAAATGCCTGTAAGGCAGACAGAATCGAGACTGTCAGCGAAGTGATACAATCACTGCTGCCGGATGCATGAGCTGATTGAGCAAAGCGGATATTTTGCGGAAAGGAGATATACTGCGTGGAAATTCACGAAACAATTAATGATATATTAGTCAACTTGTTTCACGAAATCTGGGAATTAGAAGAGAAAGCGATTATTACAGATGAGTTTAAGGATCTGACAAATAATGATATGCACATTATTGAAGCAGTCGGCATCGGCGAAGGGAATAACATGACAACAATCGCCAAGAAGCTGAATATTACGGTCGGTACCCTTACAATTTCCATGGCCAATCTCGTACGCAAAGGCTACGCCATACGAAACCGCAGTCATGAAGACCGGCGTGTCGTATATATCACACTTTCCGAAAAGGGAATCGCAGCCTTTACACATCACCAAAACTATCACAGCAACATGGTTGATTCGATTGTAGAAAATATCGAAGAGGATGAAATGCCGGTTCTGCTAAAAGCTTTGAACGGACTGGCAGATTTTTTCAAAAAGCACAGAGAACAGCAGGACTAACCGAAGAGTCTAAGGAGCGAACATATGAAACTGGTGGTTATACATGGGGTCGGACATAAAGGGAGCACCTATGAAATCACAGGGCACCTATTGAAGCATTGTGCCGCAGAGGAAGTCAGTGAATTTTTTCTGCCGCAGGATATGCCTCATTTTTGTATTGGATGTAATGTATGCTTTATCAAGGGAGAAACTGCCTGTCCGCACGCCAAATGGATACAACCCATCCTTTTGGCGATGAAGAAGGCAGATGTGATTGTTATGACAACACCAACGTATGTACTGCGGACCAGCGGGCAGATGAAAGCGCTGCTGGATCATTTTGGTTTTCAGTTCATACCGCATCGGCCCGACCCGGAGCTTATTGGCAAGACCGGGGTGATTATATCTACCGCCGCCGGCGGGGGTATGCAGTCCGCTATGAAAGACATTGCAACCAGTATGCTGTTCTGGGGGCTGGGGCGAATCCACAAGTATGGAATTGCCACGCACGCGATTTCCTGGGACGAGGTGAGTGCCAAGAAACGTGCCGCCATAGAAAAGCGGACTGAAAAACTGGCCGCAAAGCTTAAAAAAGAGTATACTAAAAGAAAAATGTCCTTCAAAGGCAGAGCCATTTTCAGAGCACTGCGTATCATGATGATGAAGAAAGTGATTGACAATCCGCTGGATCAGGTACACTGGGAGTCACAGGGGTGGTTTTCCGGCAGGAATCCATGGTAGACAGACGGACGAATAAGGAGGGAATTTTGTGCAGGAACAGCACATACGTATTTGTGTATTTAATTACAGGGAATTTGATGAAGCCGTACATTTTCAGAATATTGCTGCAGAACTGGGCGTTGCTCTTGTCATTACAGAGCAGGCGCCTGTTTTAGATTCTTTGGAAATTGCAAAAGGATGCGATGCCATCAGTATCATCACCACACCGATTGATGAGGCTATGATCGACAGGTTGTGCGATTTACAGGTCAGGATGATTTCTACGCGCACCGTAGGTGTTGACCATATAGCGGTCGAATATGCCAGAGAGCGGGGGATCTTTGTCAGCAATGCCACCTACCCTCCGCAGGGAGTGGCAGAGTACGCGCTGATGCTTATGATGATGGCTGCCCGCAAGATGAAGCAGATCACAGCACGTGCGGCTATCCAGGACTATTCGCTGGAAGGGCTGATCGGACAGGATTTTTCCGGCATGACGGTCGGAATCGTGGGGACCGGTAAGATTGCGGCGGCACTGATTACGCGGCTTAGAGGGTTCGGCAACAGAATCCTCGTCTGCGGGAACTACAGGAACGAGGAGATTGCCCAACATGCGGAGTACGTCAGCCTTGCCGTACTTCTGGCAGAAGCCGACATCATCTCCTTGCATGCGGCATATGACGACACAAAGCGGCACATGATTGACCGCGATGCGATTCAACAGATGAAGCCGCAGGTCATTCTGGTGAATACGGCCCGCGGAGCGCTCATCGATACGGAAGCATTGATCGAGGGAATTGAGAGCGGCAAAATCGCCGCTGTCGCGCTAGATGTACTTGAAAACGAGGAGGCGCTGTATTATCACAATCGCAGCGGTGACGTACTGACCGACCGGCAGCATGCCATCCTGAAAAGCTTCCCCAATGTAATTGTAACACCACATATGGCATTTTATACCGAAGACAGCGTCAGAAACATGATTGCGTCTTCTCTTAAAAGCTGTCTGTATGAATTGACCGGTCAGGCAAATCCATGGAAAGTATGCTAAGAACTGGTTGCGCTTGTGTATAAGCTGATGTATTATAATAATAGTCCGGCAATGCCGGTATATTTTGTGAACACAGCAACATAAGTGACGAAAGGAAGTGTCGTGCCCTATGGCAGACATCGGTAAATTTTTAAAAAGAAACTGGCAGAGTATTCTGGTGCTATTGTTTGCTACCATACTGACTGTTACTATACTTAATCAATCCATACCACGTGCAAAACCACTCTTAAAGGCGGTTCAGGCGACCAAGGAAGTCGTCACGATGGAACAACTGAATATTGTTGCTCTTGGTGATTCTCTCACGCAAGGAGTGGGAGATACCACTAATTCCGGCGGTTATGTTCCTATTCTTGCAAATGCATTGAGCGGGATTTTGCCCTCACAGTTTGTGCAGACCAGAAATTATGGGAAATCAGGGAATCGCGTGCCACAGCTCATCAAGAGGATAGAGAAGACAGAGGAAATACAGACAGATCTTAAAGCGGCGGATATCATCACTCTTACCATAGGCGCCAATGATTTGATGCGGGTCGTCAAGACGAATCTGTTCTCAGGGCTTACGGTCGAGACGTTCGACACTCCGATGGCGGAGTATGTTGTAGATTTAGGTGAACTCTTCAAGCTGATTCGCAGCTATAACGAAGAAGCCCCCATCTATCTTCTGGGAATCTATAATCCGTTCTATCTGAAATTCCCCGAGATTACAGAGCTGCAGGACATTGTCAATAAATGGAACCAGGCGACGGAACATTATGTGGCGACACAGGAGCGTATCTATTTTCTGCCGATTAATGATCAGCTGTATATGGGGAACGGACTTGAAGGAGAGAATGCGACGATTAACAACCTGCTCTCTGAGGATGATTCGTTCCATCCCAATTACATTGGGTATCAGATTATAGCAGAGGTATTCGGGGCGAAAATATTGGAAACGGTTGATGAGTGGAATAAATAAACGTACAGTAATTGGTATGGAGGAACAGCAAGGTGCCGACAGAAAAAAGCAGAGCGGTCAAGGAACCGAGAAGAAGAATTAAATGGATTCAAAATCCCTGGAAAATAGCCTTTTTTGCTTTGGTGGGGCTGATTCTGGGAGTCATCATTTTTTTGAGCATCCGCGTGTTTGATACACGTCAGGAAATTGATATGACGCAGATTGAGGCAGCGATGGAGAGCGGTGATCCGATCTTCGAAGTGCAGCTGACCAAGCTGCAGACAAATCAGATTATCAATCATTTTTTGAAAAAGATATCCACACCGGATGGAATACAATTCGAATTTATGCTGGAAAACCGGGCTTTGCTTAAAGGTACCTTTGATTTTCTGGGACATGAGATTCAGTTCGACCTGTATTTCGAGCCATATGTGCTGGAGAACGGTGATATTGAGCTTAGAGCCCGCAGTCTGTCCGTCGGAACTCTTTCCATCCAGACCTCGGAGCTTATGGACTATGTTAAGAAGAATGCCCCTCTGCCCTCCTGGGTCGAGGTGGATACCGCAGAAGAGACTATTATTCTGCATTTGAATCAATTGGAATTATCACAAGGAATCTATGTAGAGGCTGAGAAAATCGACCTGCTGAATGACGACATACGCTTCAAATTCTTTTTGCCCTCTGCTTGATAATAAGAATAAAGTGAGGAAGAGAAATGAATGAAAAGAAAGGTAATTTCAGAGCTTATATAGTTCTGACTGTGGTTTGTCTTGCCTATTTTATCCCTAATTATGCACAGTATCAGATGTCCCCGATTCGAAATGAAATTATGCAGCTGTTTTCCCTTGACGAGAGGCAGTTCACCAGTATCTTTTCGGCTCCTATGATTCCGGGATTTTTCTTAAGTCTGGTAGCGGGACTGCTGGTTGATAAGTTCGGGATTAAAAAGGTCATCACGATTGCATTGCTCGTGACGACACTGGGAATTATTCTCAGACTTTTTACGACAGACTATGCATTGATGTTTATCTTTATGATTTCCATTGGAGCCGGTCCGACCTTTTTAAATGTCAACGCGGCGAAAATCCTGGGCGGATGGTTCGCTCCGGACAAGATCAGTGGTGCGATGGGCTTTTTTGTGGCAGCCTCGACGGTGGGGATGGCAGCAGGTATTGGGACCACGGCCTTATTCCCGTCCTATTATTCGGCCTTTGTGCTGGCAGCGGTATTGGCTGTCATCATTGTCCTGCTTTGGATTTTCTTTATGAAGGAGCCGCAGCAGCAGGCACAGGTGCAGGAATCTGTTTCTATGATTGAGTCTTTGCGCGTTGTGCTCAAGACACCTAGTGTGTGGATTGCCGGCGCAGGTCTTCTGGCGATTATGGCAACGAATATTACGGTCAGTTCCAGCATGCCCGCGGCACTGCAGGAACGCGGCTTGTCTTCTGTTATGGCAGGGGCTGTTTCTGCCATTGTTATGATTGGTAATTTCCTGGGATGTATTGTGGCACCTAATCTGGCTGCCAGATTAAAAAAACAGAAGCTGATCATGATTGGTATGTCGGTGCTGGGGGCAGTATTTACGGTTGCCTGCTGGTATGCGCCGCAGGGTCTGCCGCTGATTATCTGTCTGCTGCTGGTTGGAATTTCCATGGGAAGTGTCATGCCTTTGCTGGCGGCCGTACCGATTCAGCTGCCGCAGATTGGTGCTAAATATGCAGGTACCGCCGGAGGTATTACCGGAACCCTTCAGCTGCTGGGCGCAGTGGGAGTACCGACCTATATTCTGGTGCCGATTGCAGATGGCAACAGAGCGGTTTTGTTCATACTGGCAGGTGCCTGTATGCTGCTGGCAGGCGTCTGCAGCGCGCTTTTGCCGAATCTGGGCAAGAAGAAATAAGCAGTTTTAATGAAACGGGATACGAAGGAGTATAACATGAGATTCGCAAAGCGTATGCAGAAGTACCAGACGGGAATTTTTTCGGAACTTCTGGAGATAAAGAATGAAAAGCTGGCCGAGGGGAAACGTATCATTGATTTGAGCGTTGGCACACCGAATATTCCGCCGGCGGAGCATATCAAACAGGCATTGTGTGATGCCGCTTTTGAAGATACAAATTATATTTATGCCATTCATGATACCACACAGTTACAGGATGCCGTCGTAGAGTGGTACTTAAGACGCTATCAGGTTGCACTTGACGGCCGGACGCAGGTGTGCTCACTTCTGGGCTCTCAGGAGGGGCTGGCGCATATTGCACTTGCACTTGTAGATCCGGGCGAAATCGTGCTGGTACAAGACCCCTGTTATCCTGTATTTGCTGACGGACCGGGGCTTATGGGAGCGCAGCTTTACTATATGCCGCAGAGGAAAGAGAAGCAGTATCTGGTGGACGTGACGGAGATTCCGGCTGAGGTCGCGCGGCAGGCCAGGCTTATGATTAGCTCCTATCCGAACAATCCGACGACTGCGATGGCTCCGGACTCTTTTTACGAGGAGATGATTGCTTTTGCCAAGGCGAATGATATTATGATTGTCCATGACAATGCGTACAGTGAGCTGGTGTTTGACGGCAACAGGGGAAAGAGCTTTCTGTCCTATCCGGGGGCCGAAGAGGTTGGTGTGGAATTCAATTCTTTATCCAAGACGTATGGTTTGGCCGGTGCACGCTGCGGTTTTTGTGTGGGAAATGCAGAAATTGTAGGTGTAGTAAAGGCGCTTAAGTCGAACATAGATTATGGTATGTTCCTGCCAATCCAGAAGGCAGCTATTGCTGCCATCACACAGGATCAGTCTTGTGTGGCAGAGACGCGGCAGGCGTATGAGCACCGCAGAAATGTACTCTGTGAAGGGTTTCAAAAGATCGGCTGGCCGATGGAGAAGCCTGCGGCTACCATGTTCGTGTGGGCGCCGATTCCTGCCCACTATGCATCGTCGATGGAATTTGTCAGGGATATGATTGAAAAAGCCGGTGTCATTGTGACTCCGGGGAGTGCCTTCGGACAGGGCGGAGAAGGATTTGTCCGGCTGGCACTGGTACAAGACGAGCAGGTAATACAAGAAGCCATTGAGGCAGTAAGGAAAAGCGGAATTCTGGAGAATGACCGGGTCGAGGCATGAATTCGTTAGCACAAGATAAAAAACATGGAAAATTTGATATCGGGTATGCAACATTTGGGGAGGGGATCAAAGCCTGTCTCCCTACTGTGCTGGGCTATATCGGGATAGGACTTGCGGCCGGGGTCGTAGGCAGGAACAGCGGGCTTTCAACGTTACAGATTGCCTTAATGTCTACTTTGATTTATGCGGGAGGAAGTCAGTTCATCATATGCAGTATGCTGCTTCTTAGCAGTCCGCTGCAGGCAATCATCATGACGACATTTCTGGTGAATCTGCGGAATTTTCTGATGAGCCTGTCGGCAAGCCAGTATTTTAAGACCTATGGGATCCTGCCCAATATCGGAATCGGAACCCTGCTTACCGATGAGTCGTATACCGTCTTGATGGGGGCGGTTCAAAGGAAGAAGCATATGTCATTGTCGTGGATGAACGGGCTGAATCTGACAGCCTATCTTACCTGGATTCTGGCAACGGTCGTTGGAGCGATGCTGGGCGGTCTGATACCGGACCCGTACCGTCTGGGGCTGGATTATGCGCTCGTGGGAATGTTTGCCGGTCTATTCATACTGCAGGTGGAGCTGCCAATCAAAGAACGTACAAAACAGACCTTGCTGATTATCGGAGTCGTCGCAGTCGGAACGTATCTGCTCATGGGGATTGTAAGCCCTGCCATGGCCGTACTGCTGGCAACAATCGCCGGCTGTCTGACAGGAGTGTTGACAAATGATAGAAACTAGAGAAATGCTGCTTTTGATTCTGGGCTGTGCGCTGGTGACCTGGATTCCCAGGATTTTGCCGTTCGCTCTTTCAAAAGCAATTAAATTCCCGCCCAAAGTGCTGCTTTTCCTGGAATATCTGCCGGTGTGTATTCTGACAGCTTTACTGGTACAAGGGATTCTAAAAGAAAGCAGCAGCGGGCTGCCGACAATTGAGCTGGTACCGGCCCTCGCGCTGGTGCCAACACTGCTGACGGCCATTAAGACCAAGGATCTGGTCAAGACAGTGCTCGTAGGCTGTCTGTGTACGGCTCTGCTGCGCCTGTTGTAGGGCAAAAGGAAAACCCATACGCGCTGTATGGGCTTTAAAGGAAAGGATCTATGAAAAAAGGAAAGGTTAATTCCTTGTTACAAATATATAATAGCAATACATTGTGAGCAAACTATGTCAAAGTTATAAATAAAAGATAAAGTGATTCTAAAAAAAGAGAGGGTAAATATTAATCTTCTAAGTACTGCCGTCCAATCGTATCAGCCGTCATAATCGCAGCGTAGACATCCTCAGCAGTTACTGCAAAAGGCATACATCCCATAGTGTCACCTTCGGCACAGGCAAGTTCGGCAACAGGCATGAGTTTTTCACGAGTGGGGTTCTGAATTCCAAGCTCAGCCAGTGTGACAGGCAGTCCGACGGATATACAGAATTCCGCAACCGTTTCCAGTTCTTCTACCGGTGTATTTTCCAGTACAAGCTGCGCCAGCGTACCGAAAGCCACTTTTTCTCCATGATAGAATTCATGTGTCTCTTCGACAGCTGTAAAGCCGTTGTGAATTGCGTGGGCAGCAGCAATTCCGACACTTTCGAACCCCACCCCTGACAGATAAGTATTGGCTTCTACAATGTTTTCCACAGCCTTGGTACAGACTTTATTCTCGACTGCCAGGATAGCTTTCGCCCCGTCAGCCAGTAACGTGTCATAGCAAAGTCTGGCAAGCGCCATCGCAGCCAGTGTGGTCTTGCCGCCAACGAAGTTACCGGCATCTGACTGTACACACGCACGTGCCTCAAAGTAAGTTGCCAGCGCATCACCCATACCTGCGGCGAGCAGACGTGACGGTGCCTTGCATACAAGAGCTGTATCAACCAAGACCATGTTCGGGCTTACCGGCAGGAATAAGTATTTCTCAAAAATCCCTTCTTCGGAATAGATGACTGAGAGTGCACTGCAAGGTGCGTCTGTGGAGGCAATCGTCGGTACGATGATAATAGGGAGTTTGGCGAAATGTGCCACAGCTTTAGCGGTATCATGAATCTTACCGCCGCCGATTCCGACAATTACATCATAGCTTCCGGCTTTGACAAGTCCCAGCAGACGGTCGATTTCTGTCATGCTGCATTCCCCATGAAAGACTTCATAGCTTAATTCAACTGAAGTGCCCTCCTGACCTTTGTTGATGGCATCTTCTACACGTGAGCGTCCTGTGGCGCTGGTCAAAAGCAGAAGCTTCTTACCGTAGGATGAAGCGTGCTCACATAATTTTTCTAATTCGTTAGATCCTTGAATATATCTTCCCGGGGTAGCAATGATTTTTGACATGGTAGTCTCCTTTTCGTAAAATGTTTCCAAATAGAATTGTTAATTAATTAACATGATATTATTCAAGACCAATATTGTCAATATAAGAGCGGTCATGTATATAAAAAAATGCAAGAAAAAGCCGGGAAGAACATGTACGTGCGTGTTCTTCCCGGTGTAATTACAGTCTTGCCTGACTGCGGTATTTTATATAGTCCGGAATGTACGAAAATCCAGCAACCAGTGAGCATAAGGTAGCAAGGCTTAGCAAAGCAATGGCAGCCTCCTTTGGAATGCCGGGAATAAGAATTAATAAGATGGCAACAAGGTAGAAGACGGTGGTCGAAACTTTGCCGGCCATTTTAGCACCTTGTACCTTGACCTTCTTCTTCAACAGGGAGGCACCCAGTATCAGTATAATCAAGTCTTTTCCCAGAATGATTACAAAAAATGGCCAGAATTGCCGAAGCTTGATTATGAAAAGTATACAGATGGCCGCATGCGTTAATTTATCGGCAATCGGATCAAGTACCTTGCCCAACTGGCTGACCCAGTGAAAGCGGCGCGCCAGATAACCATCCAGCAGATCGGTAATCCCGGAAAGTATCAGTATGCCACCGGCATTGAGCAGATGACCGCGCAGCATCTGCCAGACAAAAAATGGAATGAGCAAAATTCTAAAGCCGGTTAAGATATTGGGGATGTTCTTCATACAGGGGCACCTCGTTGATTTTTTAGTAGCAGTCTATGCATAAGAATAATACTAACACCAATTGCAGAGCAAAGCAACCTTTAACCGACTGCGGCATTGAATACTTTTGCGGACTTTGATACAATACTTTTATTAGACGAATCAAAATAGCGCTAAAGCGCAGGAGGACATGCCAATGAATAAAAAAGAGCGTAGAAAAATCTTGAACCTGCTGGAGAAGAACAGCCGGCTGACCCCAGATGAAATTGCAATTATGCTGGGATTGGAAGCAGAGGTCGTCCGAGCGGAAATTGCGCAAATGGAGAGTGAGAATATCATCTGCGGCTACCATACCATCATTCGATGGGACAGTATTAAGGAAGATGCGGTAACTGCGATGGTGGAGCTGCGTGTCACACCGCAGGGCGGAGAGGGCTATGCCAAAATCGCGGCACAAATCAGTGAGTATCCGCAGGTAGAAAGCCTGTATCTTATGTCGGGCGCCTATGATTTTCTGGTGATGTTAAAAGGGAATAACTTAAAGGAAATTTCGATGTTTATTTCCGAAAAACTTGCGTCTATTGAGGAAGTGCAGAGTACAACGACACACTTTACGCTGACCAAATACAAGGAGCTGGGCGTACAGATGGAGACGATAAAAACTGATGGCAGGATGGTGGTCAGCCCATGAGAGAATTTTCCAAAAAAGCAATGGGATTAAAGCCTTCGGGCATCCGCAAGTTCTTTGATCTGGCCAACGAGATTCCAGATGTGATTTCTCTGGGAGTCGGCGAGCCGGATTTTGATACTCCTTGGATGATACGTGAGGCGGGGATTCAGGCGATTCGCAGGGGAAAGACGTTCTATACCTCGAATGCAGGACTGGCAGAGCTGCGGGATGAGATCTGTACGTATACCAAGAGGAAAACCGGACTCTCCTATACGGCAGACAATGTGCTGGTGACAGTCGGCGGCAGTGAAGCAATCGATCTGGCCCTGCGCGCTCTGCTGAATCCGGGAGATGAAGTAATCTGCGTCGAACCTTGTTTTGTTTCGTATGCTCCATGTGTCACACTGGCAGATGGGGTTCCGGTGGTGATTTCCTTAAAGGAAGAGGACTCCTTTCGCTTAAAGCGCGCACAGCTCGAGGCGGCAATTACACCGAAGACCAAAGTACTGATGCTTTCCTATCCGAATAATCCAACGGGGGCGGTGATGCAAAGAGAAGATTACGAAGCGCTGCTGGAGGTCATTCTTGCCCATGATCTGTTTGTCATATCGGACGAGATTTATAGCGAGCTGACCTATGAAGGGGTGCATTGCAGTATAGCGTCCCTTCCGGGGATGCAGGAGCGTACTCTGATTGTACAGGGGTTTTCCAAAGCTTTTGCAATGACAGGCTGGAGATTGGGCTATGCACTCGGTCCTCAGGAGCTGATTGCGCTCATGACGAAAATCCACCAGTTCGCGATTATGTGCTCGCCGACCATAAGCCAGTATGCGGCCGTTGAAGCCCTGCGCTCTGCGGATGACGAAGTGGAGCAGATGAGAGAGTCATATGACCAGCGCAGACGCTATCTGGTCTATATGCTAAAAGAGTTGGAAATCCCCTGTTTTGAGCCGTTTGGCGCCTTTTATCTGTTTCCCCATATCAGCCGTTTCGGACTTTCTTCCGAAGTGTTTGCCGAACGACTGCTGCAAGAAGAGAAAGTAGCTGTGGTACCGGGGAATGCATTTGGCGGCTGCGGCGAAGGTTTTATCCGGGTATCATATGCGACCTCAATTGATGAGCTGAAAAAAGCCATGCAGAGAATCAAAAAATTTGTTGTACGTCTTTCAGGGGAATAACAGCAAAAATACGCAAAATTCTTTGAAAAAACAAGGCAATCGTGTTGCGCGCCCATGGTAGTTGTTGTATGATATAGGTCAGTGGGAGTGATGGATTTAATTTGTGGAGTAAATAATAAATGAACTTATGGGATGATGAAGAACGAGAGAAAAAAAGAAAGGTCAGGGAGAAAAAGGTCTTTTTGACTAAGATTGGACTGGCAGCGCTTACGGTCGTCATTGTGCTGATCATTATGTGGGTCGTCAATGTGAATCCCCGTCTGCAGGCAAATGCGGCGAATAATGATGCCTTAATTGATCAGGGAGAGGTCAGTCAGGCAGCTGAAACAGCGCAGGACACCGCACAGGATGCGACGTTGGTGCCGCTTAAAAATGCGGCCAGCGGAGCCAAGATGGATGTGCAGGGAGCCGGGTGGCAGACGAATGAAGAGGGAACCTGGTATCAATACGCCAACGGTTCGTATTATGTGAATGGATTTGTGGAAATTGACGGCGCGACCTACTATGTAAATGAGAACGGGTATCGTCAGACCGGCTGGATTATCAAGGGGGATGACGGTTACTTTTTTAATGAAGACGGGACGTTAGATCCCGAAAAGCAAAGGCCGTTACTGGCACTTACTTTCGATGACGGCCCAGGGAAATATACACAGCGTCTGCTGGATATATTAAAAACCTATAATGTCAAAGCCACCTTTTTTATGCTGGGACAGTGCGTGGCAAAATACCCGGAAGTTTTGACGGCTATCAATGCTGACGGACACGAGATCGGTAATCATTCCTATTCGCACGCCAAGCTGAACCAGCTGCAGCCGGCTGATATTCAGGCGGAGTTTGCCAATACGAACAATCTGATTGCATCAATCATTGGAACGCCGGCCACGCTGGCGCGCACACCGTATGGAATGAACGATCAGGCAATTCTCAATCAGATCGGCATGCCCTGCATCCTGTGGAACGTGGATACACTTGACTGGCAGTCCAAAGACCCGGCCAGTATTACGAATATTGCTCTTAGCAATGCGTCGGACGGAGGTATTATCCTGATGCATGATATTTATGAGACTACGGTTGATGCAGTTGAACAAATGTTACCGACGCTTTTGAGTCAGGGGTATAAGCTGGTCACAGTCAGTGAACTGGCACAGGCCAAAGGTGTCAGTCTGCAGGCAGGAAGCTGGTATGCGGATTTTGTATCCTAGACATAGTCTAACAGACAAGGAGAGAAGTATGGATAAATCTGGCATTGTTTCAGAGTTTGATAAATACCTGTTCGCAGAGGGAACGCATTATGAAATTTATAAAAAGCTGGGGGCGCATGCCGCGCAAGACGGCAAGGGGATACATTTTGCCGTCTGGGCACCCAATGCCAAAGAGGTGTCGGTCATCGGAGAGTTTAATGACTGGACAGAAACGGCAGATCCTATGCACAGGAGCAAAACATCCGGAATTTATGAAGCGTTTGTCCCGGAAGCCAAAGAAGGACAGTTGTACAAATTTTGTATAAAAACAAAAAAAGACAAGTTGCTGTATAAAGCCGATCCGTATGCCTCCAGTGCTGAATTCAGACCGGGCACTGCCTCACGCATAGCTGATATTTCCGGTCATACGTGGAATGATGCGACCTGGATGCGGCTGCGCAAAAATTTTGACGAGTCAAGGCGTGCGATGGCAGTCTATGAAGTACACCCCGGCTCCTGGAGAAAGCATCTGCGCATAGACGATGATGATCCGGGCTTTTATTCTTACAAAGAATTTGCACATGCGCTTGCTGAGTATGTAACCCAGATGGGCTACACACATGTGGAGCTCATGGGTATAGCGGAGCATCCTTTCGATGGTTCCTGGGGCTATCAGGTAACAGGGTATTTTGCGCCGACTTCCCGTTATGGATCACCACAGGATTTCAAATATCTTGTGGATTATCTGCACTGTAAAAAAATCGGTGTACTGCTTGACTGGGTTCCGGCTCATTTTCCGCGGGATGCGCATGGTCTGGAGAATTTTGACGGCGAAGCGCTGTATGAATTCGCAGACCCGAGACGCGGTGAGCATCCTCACTGGGGCACGAAGATTTTCGATCTGACCCGCAATGAGGTCAAGAACTTTCTGATTGCCAATGCCCTGTTCTGGATCGAGGAATATCATATCGATGGTCTGCGGGTAGATGCAGTGGCCTCGATGCTTTATCTGGACTACGGCAAAAATGCAGGGGAATGGGTGCCCAATAAATATGGAGAGAATAAAAATCTCGAAGCGATTGAATTCTTCCGTCATCTGAATACAGTTGTTCTGGGCAGAAATCCCGGAGCGCTCATGATTGCAGAAGAGTCGACAGCCTGGCCTAAGGTCACGGGCTCTGTCAAGGACGGAGGCCTGGGGTTCAGCCTGAAATGGAATATGGGCTGGATGAATGACTTCCTGGAATATATGAAATCCGATCCGTTCTTTAGAAAATTCAATCATCATATGATTACATTTTCGATGGCGTATGCCTATAGTGAGAAGTATGTGCTGGTGCTTTCTCATGATGAGGTGGTACATCTCAAAAAATCCATGCTGGAGAAGATGCCGGGAGATCTGGAATCGCAATTTGCCAACTTAAAAGTAGGCTATGCATATATGTTCATGCATCCGGGCAAAAAGCTTTTGTTCATGGGCCAGGACTTCGGTCAGATGCAGGAGTGGAGCGAAGACAGAGAGCTGGACTGGTTTTTGCTGCATGAAGAGCCGCATAAGAACCTGCAGACTTTTGTACAGGGGCTGCTGGGACTGTACAAACAATATGCAGCGTTGTATGCAATGGATAACACCCCGGAGGGCTTCGCATGGATCAACGCAGATGACGGTGACAGAAGCATCTTAAGTATCGTCCGTTATTCTTCGGCGAAGAGAAGTAATCTTCTGGTGATTTGTAATTTTACACCGGTACGCCGCGATGACTACCGGGTAGGTGTACCAAAGAAAAAGGAGTACACACTGCTTATGACACAGGACGGACTGTTAGACAAGACAGTAAGCTATACGGCCCAAAAAAGTGAATGTGATCATCAGCCATTTTCATTTGCATATCCGCTGGAAGGATATGCGGTAGCCATATTTAAGTTTTGAGTTGGGCAGGTGGGTTCATGCAGGATGGGATTATTCAGCTGGGATTAATTCAAATGAATACGACGCAGGATGTAGAGGCAAATCTGCAGACTGCAGCCCGACTGGCGGCCACAGCGGTCAGCCGGGGGGCACAACTGCTCGTTTTTCCGGAACGGGTGAACTACATCGGACCGAATGTATGGGAGCATGCGCAGGAGAGTCATGGCAGGCTTACGGGATTTTTTGCCGCCCTGGCCGCCGAGCATCAGGTGTATGTCCATTGCGGCAGTCTGACGCAGCGTGCCGCCGGAGGTAAGACTGACAATGTCAGCCAGCTTTTTAGTCCTGCGGGCGAACTGCTGGCAAGCTATCATAAGCTTCATATGTTCGATGTGGATATTGACGGGGGCTTGCGTCATCGTGAGTCGGACACCACAGGCGGCGGTACACAGATTGTGGTGGCGCATACAAAGCTTGCCGATATCGGGTTTGCCATATGTTATGATCTGCGGTTCCCGGAACTGTTCCGGCTGCTGACAGACGCAGGAGCGCGTCTGATCATCCTGCCTGCGGATTTTACGAAAAAAACAGGTGAAGCGCACTGGGAAACGCTGCTGCGGGCCCGCGCAATAGAAAACGGCTGTTTTGTGGCAGCCTGCGGACAAATTGGCGATAAAAAGATAGTGGAAGCGTACGGTCATTCCATGGTCATAGACCCCTGGGGAAGCGTACTTGGCAGCTTGAAGGAGCAGGAGGACTGTCTGATTGTACCGGTAGATTTGAGTCAGACTGAGACTGTCAGAAATCAGATTCCGTCCCTGAAAAACCGGCGGAAGGATATCTATCAATTAAGCAGTGATTTTATAAAAGAATACAATGAATAGATTGCATTTCGTGCCTAAATATATTATAATACAAGCGTATTAAGAATAAAAATTACGAAAATCACAGAAAGGAGAACACCATGAAGGTAACCAATATTTCCAATGTTGAGAAATTTTTTGAAGTAGTCGATAGTTGTGTTGGAAAAGTAGAGTTAGTAACTGGAGAAGGCGACAGACTGAATCTGAAATCCAAACTTTCACAGTATGTATCATTAGCTAATATTTTTTCAAATGGTGAAATTCCAGAATTAGAAATCATAGCTTCAGAGAAAGAAGATATCGATAAATTATTTAATTTTATGATTAATGGATAAATCAGCGATAGAGCGCAAGATCTAGAGCCTGTGAGTTCTAAGAACGGTGCACTAAGTAATTGGTGTTACCGTTCTTTGCTGTTATTATATAGTAAAGTAACCGGGGATAGGAAGACTTCCGGCAGGTTTATCCGCCAGGGGCTGCTGTTGCCGGTCAGAAGTTTCGTGATCATACATAGAAGGTGGTGCAGGCCTGCCTTTTTATAGAAGCAAGAAAGGAGTTGTAACGGCTATGAAGATAGACATCATATCAGGTTTTTTAGGCGCTGGTAAGACAACGCTAATTCGTCAATTGGTACAGGAGGCATTTGCCGGCGAGAAGATTGTAATTATTGAGAATGAATTCGGAGAAATCGGAATTGACGGTGGATTTCTTAAGGAATCCGGTATTCAGGTACAGGAAATGAATTCCGGGTGTATTTGTTGTTCGCTTGTGGGAGATTTCAAGAAATCACTCAAAGAGGTTATGGACACATACCAACCGGACAGAATTGTCATCGAACCCTCCGGTGTAGGTAAGCTCTCGGATGTTGAGCAGGCAGTTCTTGATGCGAAAGAGACACTGCAGCTTACGCTTAACAGTTTAACGACTGTGGTCGATGTCAAGCGATGCAAACTTTACATCCGTAATTTTGGAGAATTTTTCAACAATCAGGTAGAAACAGCCAATACAATCATACTGAGCCGTACAGATCTGGCGACAGAGGCAGAGACGGAAAGTGCGGCAGAGACACTGCGGCAGATGAACCCGGAGGCAATGATCATTACGACACCCATTGAGCAGTTAGGTGGTAAGAGATTACTTGAGATCATGCAGCATCCTGTGAAAGTGCGCGAAGAGCTGACAGAGGAA
Organism: Lachnospiraceae bacterium; assembly: GCA_047975025.1. GTDB lineage: Bacteria > Bacillota > Clostridia > Lachnospirales > Lachnospiraceae > JBKECY01. The sequence continues at coordinate 9,662 of JBKECY010000040.1, read as the reverse complement.
GTGTGCCCGACTTGTGGAGGACATCACCATGACCATGAGGAGCATGAGCACCATCATGACCATGAACACCATCATCACGACCATGAAGAGCATGAACACCATCATCACGACCATGAGGAACACGAGCATCATCACCATGACCATGAAGAGCATGAACACCATCATCACGACCATGAAGAGCATGAACACCATCATCACGACCATGAGGAGCATGAGCATCATCACCACGATCATGAGGAGCATGAGCATCATCACCATGAGCATGGGGAAGATTGCAGCTGCGGGTGTCATGGACACCATCATGATCATGAGCACCACCATGCAGAAGATGTGTTTACGAGTGTGGGTATAGAGACTGTTCATAAATTCAGCAAAGAGGAATTACAGGAGAGTCTGGAGAAGCTGGCGGACGAGCAGACCTATGGCACCATACTGCGTGCAAAGGGGATTGTACCTTCTGAAACAGGCGAGTGGCTCTATTTTGATATGGTACCCGAAGAAATTGAAATCCGCACAGGTGCGCCGGATTATTCCGGAAGACTCTGTGTAATCGGAGCCGAAGTGAATCAGAAAAATGTCAAAGCGCTTTTTGGCGCGTAAAGAAAGGAGAACCCTATGGATGAAATTCAGGTTCCCATATATTTACTGGCAGGTTTTTTGGATGCAGGCAAGTCTTCATTTCTGACCTTTACAATCAGACAGGATTATTTTGATATAGATGAACCGACCCTGCTGATCTTGTGTGAAGAGGGGGAAATAGAATACGACCTGGAAGCACTCAAAAAACATAATACATTACTGGAAGTTGTGTATCAAAAAGAAGATTTTACCCCACAGTTACTGCAATCTTATGCAGATAAATATAACCCGGGGCGTGTCTTACTTGAGTTTAATGGTATGTGGCCGGTCAATGAATTCCATGAGATGCAGCTCCCCACAGGCTGGGGTGTCGTACAGCAGATCGCAATCTTTGATGCCAGTACCTTCCAGATGTACCAGACGAACATGAAATCTCTGATTTCAGAGATGGTCAAAAAGTCTGAATTGGTCATATTCAATCGCTGCCGCCAGGAGCTGCCGCTTGCTTCATTCCGACGCGGTGTCAAAGTCGTAAATCAGGGAGCGGAGATTATATTTGAGAATGAAAAAGGGGAAATGGACAACATATTTGCTGACAATCCGCCCTATGATCTCTCAGCTCCTGTGGTAGACATTGCACCGGAGGACTACGGCATCTGGTATGTGGATACGATGGATCATCCCGAACGCTACAAAGGCAAGACGATTCGTCTTAAGGCCAAGGTGTTAAAAAGCCGGGACTTGCCGTCCAAGTTCTTTGTACCGGGCCGTATGGCAATGACCTGCTGTGATGATGATACTACATTTTTAGGCTATGCATGCAAGAGTGCATTTGCACCAAAGCTTAGTACAGGACAATGGGTGGAGGTGACGGCACGTATGGCATACGAGAACCTCTCGGTTTACAAGGGAGAAGGCTTCGTATTGTACGCACAGGATGTGCAGATCAGCGACCCGTTGGAAGAGGAAATGGTTTATTTCAATTAGACAGCTGTCCTTTCAGGTTTTCATGTCTGCTGTGACATGACCTGAGAGGGCACTTGTGCGCTCATTTATAATAAGGAGAAATTATGTATATTATTGCAGGACTGGGCAATCCAGGCAGACAATACGAGCACACCAGACACAATATGGGATTTGATGTGGCAGATGCCTTGATCGAAGAATACAAGATTCCGCAAAAAGGTGTCAAATTTCAGTCTGTGTATGGAAGCGGACACATCGGAAGAGAAAAAGCAGTCATTGTAAAACCGCTGACCTTTATGAACCTAAGCGGACAGGCGGTGCAGCCCATGACGGATTTCTTCAAAATAGAGATAGAGACGCAGCTGATTGTTATCTATGATGATATTGATCTGGAATTAGGGCAGCTCAGACTGCGTAAGCAGGGGAGTGCGGGCGGACACAATGGTATGAAGGATATCATTCAAAGGCTGGGAACGCAGAAATTCATTCGCGTTAAAGTGGGTGTGGGAGCCAAACCGCCCGGCTGGGATCTCGCAGACTATGTACTTAGTCATTTTTCTGCCTCTGAGCAAAAAATTGTGGAAGAGACACAAAGCCGGGCTGTACAGGCTGTTGCCTGTATCCTGAACGAAGGAATTGATACTGCAATGAACAAATACAATGGGTGATGTAGTACACTCTACTAAAGGAGCGCTGTCTATTTTATGAAGTCAGTTATTGAACCGCTTGCCGGACTGGCGGTATATCAGGAAATACAAGAGCATCTGAGCAAGGAGTATGGAATTGTATCTGTGGGAGGCTGTCTGGACTCGCAGAGAGTACAGTTCATGTATGCTCTTTCCAGGTCCTTCCCGCGGCAGCTGCTGCTTGCCGAGAACGACAGTAAGGCCAAGGAACTATACGAAGATTATAAGCTTTATGAGCCGGATGTGCTGTATTATCCGTCCAAAGATCTGCTATTCTATCAGGCAGATATTCGGGGGAATCTGCTGCTGCGTCAGAGAATGCAGGTAATCCGCGCTCTTCTTGCGCATAAAAAAACAACGGTGGTTGCCGGTATTGAAGCCTGTATGGATGCCATAGCTTCTCTGGAAGACATGCGCAGACGCTGCATTAAGCTTACAGTAGGAGCTGAGCTTCGATTAGATCTTTTTGCCGGCCAGCTGGTTGAAATCGGATACGAAAGAGTACATCAGATCGAACTTCCCGGGCAATTCGCAGTGCGTGGAGGTATTCTGGATGTCTATTCTCTGACGGAAGATGTTCCCTGGAGGCTCGAATTGTGGGGAGATGAAATCGAATCGATTCGTACCTTTGACATGGAAAGTCAGCGCTCACATGACGAAGTAGATAAAATTCACATCTATCCGGCAACCGATGAGAGCAGTGCCAAGCAAGGAGTTTCTTTTTTAAGTTACTTTGCACCGGATCAGACACTGCTGCTGCTCAATGAACCGGAATTGATGGAACAGCAGGCCTTTCAGGTCTATTCGGAATATCAGAACAGTATAAAAATACGTGAGGATAGTGCCAAAGCTCCGGCGCTTTTCCTGTATGATTTTCCGGCATTGCAGGATATGTTCCAGCAGTATCATTGTCTGGCGGCCTGTACTTTGGGAACCTTGAAAAAGGAATGGAAGGCAAGAGCCGCCTATGAACTTGAGGTACAAAGTGTCAATCCGTATCATAACAGTATTGAACTTCTGGTCAAGGATCTGGAAAACCGGAAACGCAAGAACTTTAAAGTTCTGCTGTTGTCCGCATCACGTACCAGGGGCAAACGCCTGGCCATAGATCTGCAGGAGCGGGGACTCAACAGCTTTTATACGGAAGATCGTGACCGGACGGTGGCACCCGGCGAAGTTATGATTGTCTATGGGCATGCACGCCAGGGCTTTTTATATCCGCTGGTGCAGTTCGTGGTTATTGCAGAAAGCGATATATTTGGTAAAGAAAAGCGTAAGAAGAAGCGCAAAACAGAATATAGCGGACAGCGTATCAACGAGTTTTCGCAGTTGCATATAGGTGACTACGTGATTCATGAGAATCATGGACTGGGCATCTATAAGGGCATTGAAAAAATCGAAGTCGAGCATGTACTCAAGGAATATATCAAAATCGAGTATCAGGGAGGAAGCAATCTGTTCATCCTGGCTACACAACTGGATTCCCTGCAAAAATACTCCAGTGAAAAGAGCAGAAAGCCAAGATTGAACAAACTGGGCAATCAGGAATGGAACAAGACGCGGGCCCGGGTGCAAGGTGAGATTAAGAATATTGCCCGGGATCTGGTCGAGCTGTATGCTGTAAGAGAGTCGCAACAAGGATATGCATTTTCCCAGGATACGGTGTGGCAGACGGAATTCGAAGAAATGTTTCCGTTTGAAGAGACACAGGATCAGCTGCAGGCGATTGAAGATACCAAACGTGATATGGAGAGCACCCAAATTATGGACCGCCTCATCTGCGGTGATGTGGGGTATGGAAAGACGGAAGTCGCTCTTCGGGCGGCCTTTAAAGCCGTACAGGATGGTAAGCAGGTCGTATTGCTCGCGCCGACAACGATTCTGGCCCAGCAGCATTATAATACATTCGTACAAAGACTGAAGGATTTTCCGGTCAGGATTGATCTGCTGTGCCGTTTTCGCTATCCCTATCAGCAGAAAAAGACAATCGAGGATTTGAAAAAAGGATTTGTCGATATTGTGATTGGAACCCACAGGGTACTCTCCGGAGATGTCAAATTAAAAGATCTGGGGCTTCTGGTCATTGATGAAGAGCAGCGGTTTGGTGTTACGCACAAAGAAAAAATCAAGCAGTTCAAGAAGAATGTAGATGTTCTGGCACTATCAGCGACCCCGATTCCCAGAACACTGCATATGAGCCTGATCGGTATTCGGGATATGAGTGTGTTAGAAGAGCCGCCTATGGACCGGCGCCCGATTCAGACCTATGTGATTGAATATGAGGAAGAAACTGTCAAGGAAGCGATTACGCGTGAGTTAGACAGAGGCGGTCAGGTATATTATGTCTACAACAAGGTCGTGGATATTATTGACGTCGCCCGTAAAATCGAAGCGCTTGTCCCTGAGGCTCATGTGGCATATGCCCATGGACAGATGGGGGAACGTGAACTGGAAAAAGCGATGTATGGTTTTATTAATGGGGATATTGACGTCCTCGTTTCGACGACCATTATCGAGACCGGTCTGGATATTTCCAATGTCAATACGATGATCATCCATGACTCGAACCGGTATGGGCTGTCACAGCTCTATCAGCTGCGCGGCAGAATCGGGCGCTCCAATCGAACGGCCTATGCTTTTTTCATGTACCGCAAGGATATGCTGCTGCCGGAAATTGCACAAAAGCGGCTTTCTGCCATCCGGCAGTTTACAGAACTTGGCAGCGGTATCAAAATCGCCATGCGCGATCTGGAACTGCGCGGTGCCGGAAATCTGCTGGGCGCAGAGCAGCATGGCCATATGGAGGCCATCGGGTATGATTTGTATTGCAAAATGCTGAGCCTGGCAGTCAAAGAGGCTAAAGGTGAGGAGACACAGGAAGATTTCAGTACCATCATTGATCTGAATATAGATGCGTATCTGCCGGATTCTTATATTGCTAACGAATACCAGAAACTCAATCTGTATAAGCGGATTGCAGGGATTGAAAATGAAGCGGAATATGAAGACATGATGGATGAACTTATGGATCGCTTCGGTGAGCCGCCAAAAGCAGCGCAGAATCTGCTGAAAATCGCCTATATCAAGGCGCTGGCGCATGTGGCCTATGTTACCAGTATTAAACAGATTGGGAGAGAGATCGAAATCAAGCTGTTCGAGCGTGCGCGACTTAATCCTGCACAGATTCCGGCGCTTGTGCAAAAGTACAGAAAGCTTCTGCAGTTTCGCTCAGAGACCCAGCAGCCTTACTTTTTACTCAAGGCGACGGAAGAGAGAGAAGAAGGAATTAAAAAGTTCCTTACAGAGCTTATTTCGATACGGGAAGACAAGGTGGAAGTGTCTTAAAAACTGCGTTTTTAAATGTGAAAAAACCTTGAATTTTAACAATCTACTTGCCGAATTGGATAAAAACGTTTATACTCAATAAGGATGCGACAGTGCGTCTTATTGGGAGTATTAAAAGATATATTTGGGAGGACTACATGAAAAAGGTAATTAAAAAAGCAATTACGGGAATAGCAGTAGCCGTACTGTCAGCCGGTATCATGACAGGCTGCGGTTCAATAGATGGAAGTAAGACAATAGCAACGGTCAATCAGGAAGATGTGCCATTAGGTGTCGTAAGCTACATGCTTCGTTACAGTCAGGCGCAGATTAATTCCTATTATGGCAGCCTGTTCGGTTCAGATTATGATCTGTGGAGTCAGGTGGTAGATGAAGAAAGCGGCGAGACCTATGCGGAATCCACGAAGACTTCCACACTTGAGAGTGTCGAGCTTATGTATATCCTGCGTCAGAAAGCGCCGGATTATGATGTGACACTGACAGAGGAAGAAACAGAAGGAATTAAGACAGCGGCCGAAGCATTTATGGCAGCGAATGATGAAGAAACGATTGCAGAGCTTGGTGTGACACAGAGTATGGTCGAGGAAGTGTTAGAGCTTCAGACCTACCAGCTTAAAATGAGAAATCCTCTGATCGCAGATGTCGATACGGAAGTAAGTGATGAAGAAGCCGGACAGACCAGTGTGACTTATGTAACGGTCTCCAAAACGGTAGATTCTTCCACAGAGGAAGCAACAGATGAGGCTACGGCGGATGCAACAGAAGAGGCGGCCGATGAGGCAGCTGTCGAAGAAGCACAAAAGGAAAAAGCACAGCAGATTCTGGACACGATACTTAAAACAGCAGATGCGGATATGAGTACGATTGCCGCAGATGTGGATGAGACATTGACGGCATCAGAAGCAACGTACACTGCCATAGAGCCTGAGACGGATGATGAAGAGGAAACTTCCACATCTACCAGTTCTCTGCCGGATGAGGTAATAACAGCAGCCAGAACTTTAAAAGATGGAGAGGTATATTCCAGTCTGGTAGAGACAGATGATTCTTTCTATATAGTACGTGTTGATAAAGTATTTGATGAAGAAGCTACGGCAACACAAAAAGAGAGCATTATCAGTGATCGGGAAGATGAGCTGTATACAACGACAACAGACGCCTGGGTAGAGGAATCTACAATCAAAGAGAATAAAGGTCTGCTGAATCAGCTGATTCTTAACTCGAACCAGACGTACTCATTCAAAGCAGCAGAGACAGAGGAAGCAACGGAAGAGGCGACGACTGAAGCCACAGACGAAGCAACAATCGAGGCTACTGATGAAGCCACAGCGGCAGCAACCGAGGAAGCAACAACCGAGGCAACCGCAGAAGCTACACAAGAAGCGGAATAACCAGAGAGATACTAAGGAACATGCAGTGGTACGTAAAGTACCGGCATGTTCCTTTTTTATACCCTATATTCCGGACGTACAAATCCCGGATAGAATTTCTATCCGGGATAATATGGAGTAACATCTATCAATAATATTAGTAATTTTCTACTTTTCGCTCAAAATAAGCTTTTGGATGAGCGCATACCGGGCAAATCTCAGGTGCTTCGTCTGCCTCATGGATATATCCGCAGTTACGGCATTTCCAACCAAGAGGAGCATCGCCCTTAAATGTACCATCATTCTTAAAAGATTCCAAAAGTTTCAGATACCTTCTCTCATGAGCAGCTTCCACTTTGGCAACACCTTCGAATTTAATAGCAAGTGCTTCGAATCCTTCTTCGCGGGCTTCACGTGCCATTCTGGCATACATGTCAGTCCACTCATAATTCTCACCTGCAGCGGCATCAGTCAGGTTTGTGTCGATTTCATGGATTCCATGGAATTCTTTGAACCACATTTTAGCGTGTTCTTTTTCCTGATCTGCTGTCTCCAGATATAATGCGGCCAATTGCTCGTAGCCGGCTTTCTTAGCGGCTGAAGCGTAAAAAGTGTATTTGTTGCGTGCCTGGGATTCTCCTGAAAAGGCGTCTTTTAAGTTCTGTTCTGTTTTAGTTCCTGCGTATTTTGACATAATTCCCTCTCCTTCTGCTATACAATAGTCATCCAGTACCTGTTGTTCCTGTAATTTACAGGTATTATTTATCAAAGTATCTCTTTAATAATCCTGCAAACGCTTTTCCATGACGCGCTTCATCGCGTGCCATCTCGTGTACTGTATCATGGATAGCATCCAGATTAGCAGCCTTAGCTCTCTTAGCCAAATCAAACTTGCCTGCAGTGGCGCCGTTCTCGGCATCTACACGAAGCTGAAGATTCTTCTGTGTGCTGTCTGTAAGAACTTCTCCTAATAATTCAGCAAATTTTGCTGCATGCTCAGCTTCTTCGAAAGCAGCTTTTTCCCAATACAATCCAATTTCCGGATATCCTTCGCGGTGTGCCACTCTGGACATTGCCAGGTACATACCAACTTCTCTGCATTCACCTTCATAGTTGGCACGAAGATCTTCCATGATATCTTCACTTGAACCTTGAGCAATTCCTACAACATGCTCTGCAGCCCAGGTCACTTCGCCAGCCTGTGCGGTGAATTTATCAGCAGGTGCGCCACAAATTGGACAGGCCTCAGGAGCTGAATCACCTTCATGTACATAACCACAAACTCCACATACAAACTTACTCATCTTACTACCTCCTTTGAGTTAAATAAATTGATAATCATTAGTTAAAATGTAAATATTAAAAATAGTAATTATTACTATTTTAATCTACCATAATGAGAAAAAAATGTCAATACCCTAGTCGGAATTATTGCTGTTTTCCTGATCCAGGCATGCAGGACACAGGCCCATGAAGAGCGTCGTCTGTGTTTCCACCTTTCCTGTGAAGTGCTCAGAAGCAATATTTTTAATAAAATCAATATTAGCCATCTCAAGATCTGTCAGACTGTGGCAGCTGCGGCAATAAAAATGATTATGCGGTGTGATCCTGGCATCAAAGCGATCCGCGCCTTCGGAAGTTGTAAGTTTATTGATTTTTCCGATATCGGCAAGCAATGACAGGTTACGGTAGACCGTTCCCAGACTGATGTTCGGATAGACTTCCCGTATGTTCTCATAGACTGTATTGGCTGTGGGATGATCATTTCTGGTAGCTAAGAACGCTTGTATGGATTCACGTTGTCGGCTGTATTTAAGTCCCTTCATGATACCTCCTTTCTTTATAGTAATGTTTACTATTATTATTGTAGCACGATGATATTATTTGTCAATAGCAAGTTTAGTGAACAACTCAAGTATTCTTGACTTTTTAGAGGTAAGTGCTATAATAATTAAACATTACTAATTTACAGTAAAACGACGATGAAGAGAAGAGTAAGAAGAGGACGCTGTTACAGAGACCCTTGCTGCTGAGAAAAGGGACAGAGAATGAAGCGATAAGAAAGAGACTCTTTTGAAGATGGCCTTGGAGTTGCGCACCGACTGTCTGCACAGACACAGGCTGCGATGGGAGCGCCCATTATAGCGTGCGGGGCGAGAAGCCCTGGAGGTCTGCTGTGTGCAGATGAAATAAGGTGGTACCACGAAGCAGTCGCTTTCGTCCTTTGGAGCAGTCCTGAGGAGGAAAGCGTTTTTTTGTCGTTGTGCGACGAGGAATCGAAAGGAGAAGAAATATGGACAAAAAGAAGTATTATATTACAACCGCAATTGCCTATACTTCCGGAAAGCCACATATAGGCAATAGTTATGAAATCGTACTGGCGGACAGCATAGCACGCTACAAACGTCAGAAGGGATATGAGGTGTTTTTCAAGACCGGAACAGATGAGCAAGGCAAGAAAATTGAGACTAATCCCAAAGAAGATGGAGTCACACCCACAGAATTTGTAGATGATGTGGCCTGTCAGTTAAAGAGCCTATGGGATCTGATTAATACATCCTATGATAAATATATCCGTACGACGGATTCAGAACATGAAAATCAGGTGCAGAAGATTTTTAAGTGGCTGTATGAGCAAGGTGATATCTACGAGGGATATTATGATGGCCTTTATTGTACCCCATGTGAATCTTTCTTCACATAATCCCAGCTGATT
>JBKECY010000064.1:0-6739 GCA_047975025.1 Lachnospiraceae bacterium | reverse complement strand
TTGAATCAAATCTAAATCTTTTTCTATTAATCCTGAAACTGGTCTTTTTGCAATACCATTTTCTTCTTCTGCGCCAATAACAATATATCCTCCGCCTTGATTATCATAATCATTAGCAAATGCACATACACTCGTATAAATATCATCAGGGTTCCAATTTCGCTTAAATTCAATACGATCGGACTCAACACGTCTTGCATTCAGCAAATCTTCTATACTAAATTCCAACTCCAAAATTCCACCTTCTTCCTACATTTAATAAGTAATTGTCAAAAGAATATTAAGCAAAATAAGTAAAAACAAATAATATGTTACAGTTGCAATAGTCATAGATATTATTGCGCATAAAGGTTTGATTACAATCATGCTCAGTCCTGCTATTCTTAAATAGAGCTAGCTGTTTTGTGAATAAGATATGTTGATAGTTATGGACGGACAAAGCTATTTTTTTAATGTTTTGTCCTTGTCTGTATTATAACGCTGATTTTTTGCATGTCAATAAAACTCGCTAATTTCAGCTAGCTTTATTAATAGCCTTATTAGGAAACAAATCTGGTGAAAGTGCGGATTTAATGGATAACACAGTGCTGTATCTCTGTTTCTGGGAATACAGCTTCGATTGCCTAAGGGAAAACTGCAAGTCTATCTACGCATGTAATTGAAGTATGTCCAGACATGGCAATTCCTATTGCAATGTAAACGACTTGTTTTACAATGCACTCCTCGTTACGAACATGATGTATGATACGTACTTTATTAAACAATTCTCATTAAAAAGAGGATGTCTCCTACCGCATTCCGGAATATGTCACGCAGTCTTGCAAATTATTTGTAGTTTGCTCCTTAAAGCTTCACCAAGCACTCGGGTTACTCCCAAGTAAGCGCTACCGTTCGTTCCTCTGCTATCGCCTGATAGCACGCTTCCACACATGCCATACTTTTGCTGTGATCTTCCAGCGAGAGCACCGGCGCTTCCCCACGCTCTACGGCAATCATCAATGCCGCCATCGTCCCCATAAAGGCATCCGGGAACCAGCAGGTGTCCCACTTAGGTGTCATCCATTCCTCTCCCAGCTGCTGTATCGAAAGCTCAAATGTACTCGGTACCCGCTTCGGAAAATACGGCCACCCGATACTTCCCCGGGCAATGCCTGCCGTCCCCTCCACGCGCCAGCGAATGTAGATATCCTGCGCGCAGTCTGTGGGGCCTGCATATGTATCGTCCAGGATACTGACGAGCAGCCCCGCATCATACAGCAGATTGTATTGCGACAGCCCATCCTTGTGCGGCCTCGTCAATCTCGGATCTGTCCGGCACACCGCATTGATCCTGGAGGGCTCCCCAAATAAAAAGCGCATCGCATCCAGATGATGAATTCCCAAATCCAGAATCTCCACCTTTCCATAGTCATAGTAAAAATCTCTCCAGTCCGAGCGCGCCCGCAGCTCAAGCGTCGCCAGTACCGGCTCTCCTAGCAGCCCTTCTTCCATAGAATATTTGAGCGCGCGTATCGATTGATCATAACGCATGTTCTGGTTCACCGCAATCGTTATTCCTGCCGCATCACACATCTGCTGCATTTTATCCAGGTCTGCCCTTGTTACTGCCGCTGGCTTCTGACACAAAATCCCCTTGATATGATGCGCCTGCGCACAGCATTTCTCAACGATCTGCGGCTGTATATGCGGCGGTACGGCTACGTCTACAATCTCAATCTGAGGATCTGCAATCAGCTCCTCCCACGAAGTATAGACCTGTGCGATATCGAATTCCTGCGCTACCTGCTCCGCATTCGAGCGGTTACGTGATGCAATCGCCGCCACAGTAAATCCGGCCTGCCGATAGGATGGCAGATGACATTTCCGGATGATGGCGCCTGCGCCGATGATTCCAATTTTATAAGTCTTATGCACCGGCATATCGGGCCATATACTATCATATAATTTCTGCTCTATGTCTGTCTTTTGACTTTGTCCTGCTTCCATACAAGCTCCTTTCCTGCCTCTATACCATTACGCCTTTTGATAAAATTCCGGACGTGCGGGCACCAGTATCGTCCGGCGGTCTTGCTGTATTCTGGCCTCTCCGAGTGCATCTGCGGTAAGGCATGCCATATACCCATCCCAGGCGGTTGGTCCGGTTATATGCTCTGCTTTCACTTCGTCCACCCACTTCTGAAATTCAATATCGTAGGCTTGCAGGAACCGAGTCTCCCACCCGGGCATAATCGCATGTGCACAGCTGCCCGCAATACGTGTCACAGGCACCGGCGGTTCCGGCAGCCGTACCGTACCAAGCTCTCCCACCACCTCACACTGTATATCATATCCATAGCCTGAGCTTTGGCTGATCTCAACATCAATCGCAACCCCGCTTTGTGTCGTAAGCATCATAATCTGAGGGTCTTGCAGGCCTTCTGCGGCAGCGATGCGGTTCTGTTTCGGCAGTACGACCTGCCCCTGACTGTATTCCTCCTCCAGAAGCCAGCGGAATACATCGATTTCATGAATCCCCGAGTTCTTAATCGACATTTCTGAAGTCATGTTGGATGCATGCGTCATATTGCGGTGGCAGGCATGAATCATCAGGGGCGCACCGATTCGTCCGCTCTGTATAATCTCCTTCATGGCGGCATACCCGGGGTCATACCGTCTCATAAATCCCACCTGCACAATGCGCCTGCCCAGCTTCATCTCTGCCTCTACGATTTCGGCACAGGCCTCCACCTCTGTTGCCAACGGCTTTTCGCAAAATACATACTTTCCCGCACGAATCGCCGCCAGCACGTAGCGTGCATGCGCCTCATCCCAGGCCGTCACTACGACTGCGTCCACATCCGGAGCAGCAATCAGCTCCTCTCCCTCCCGATACACAGCGGCACCCACGCGCTCTGCCAGATTCCTTGCCGCCTCCTCATTAATATCGGAAACCGCCGTAACGCGGCATCCGGTAATCACTTCACTCAGACGCTGCGCATGCGCCCTACCGATGGCTCCTGTTCCTATCACTCCAATTCTTACTTCCATAGCTACCTCCTGCTACATTTTATTTGATTGCTAAGAGTATATCTCAATGAATCGATATTTTCAATATATTTTTTTCACAATAATTATTATTTTATTTGTCATTTCAGTATATTTTAGATTATTATTCTTTATTTTCTATTTGAATCGATATTTTAATTGATTCATCTGGTTGTTTTTCGCATTCAATCATTGTATACTATAAAAAAACATTACCAATATAAGGAGTTACGCCATGCCCGCCATAAAAGATGTTGCCAAACTTGCAAATGTATCTGTTGGAACCGTTTCACGCTATCTGCATAATCCGGAAAACTTAACTCCCGCTTACCGCGCCCGCGTTCGGGCCGCCATCGAAGAGCTGCATTATCAGCCCAGCCGACTGGCGCAGTCCCTGCGCACAAAGAAAACCAATATGATTGCGCTGGTCGTCCCGGAGCTGCTGAACCAATTCTACATCGAACTTTATAATTCCATTCGGACAGCCTGCTACCAGCATGGCTATATTCCCATCATGTATACCATGGAATCCGGACGGGATATGCTGCAGCACCTGTTCGCCGGCAACGGTGCCACACAGATTGACGGCATGATTCTGGCATTTATGGATGATGCAGAAAGCCTCGCCCTGATCCGACAGATTTCAGGCGAGACTCCCTATATCTTCATGAGTTCACAAACCAGCGCTGCCGTATCTTACAGCCATATTCTTTCCGATACCTACACAGGTGCCTACGATGCCGCCTGCCATCTGATCTCACTGGGACACACAAGAATCGCCTGTATCGGACACGAGGATAATCATCTGAATATGGATGAAAAATTAAATGGCATACGGAAAGCCTTCCGAGAGCATTCCATCGATTTTGATAGCGCTTACTATGCTTCCGGTCCTTCTACCTATGCTACCGGCTATCACGCTGCCAGCCGCTTTATGCGCATGGAAGTACCTCCTACCGCCATCTTCGCAGGCAACGATATGATCGCAGTCGGAGTCCTTAAGTATCTGGCGGAATATCAGCATCGTGTGCCGCAGGATGTCGCTGTTGTGGGGTTTGACGGAATTCAATTGTCAACCATCTGTACACCTGCCCTGACCACCGTTGTCCAGCCGATTGAAGCTATGGGAACTGCGGCGGTAAAATCGCTGCTTGGCAGGATTGCAAGGGAGGAAAAAGCACGAACACAGATCGTGTTCAAGCCTACGCTGGCTGTGCGGCAGTCGACGGATGCGGGGGCGCCTACCGTATTGGAGATCTAGCCGCGTGCGCACATGAGAGGAATTTCCTATGGACACTGCTTTAAAGCTACGCCTGGCCTACGAAGCCCGGCAAACTTTGTCGAACAACGAAATCACTGAACTGCTCTTAGCGTCACCTTTGATTCAGAAGCTGACCTCTGCGTTTGCCGTTCAGCCTTTATCCGCGACCTTTCGCTTACTCGGGCTAAGCGAAGTTCCCCACATTGAAACACTGCGTTTTACGCAAGACCTGCTTGCCTATGGCAATGAGACTCTGGCAACAGGTGAGGGCTTCTCCTGTCTGGGCGGTATCAAGGAAATTGTGCCCTGTTACAATGCCATGCTATTGGAGGCATACAGCCGCCTCGGTCTGGCGAAGAGCAAGGAAGCACAGGCCGCTCTTCATTGGATCTGCCAGTATCAGATTTTTGATCGCAGGCAATCTACCCGATGGCCCTATCATGGAATCTGCAAGCATGGCGGCTGCATGGGGGCTGTTCCCTGCTATATCGGCATCGGCAAGACAGTACGAGCACTGCTTACATATCGGGAATTTACTGACACTGCGGACTCTGAGGTCGAGGCCTTGCTTCAAAAGGGCTGCAGCTACATGCTGCGCCACCGGATGTATTGCCGCTTGTCCGATGGGCGTCCCATCAGCCCTCATATTACAGATTTCATGATGCCGCAAAGTTATGCGTTATCACTAACCGATTTGGTATACATTGTACGCAAACAAGGACTTGCCCAGGAAGAAGGTGTGGGGCAGCTGCTGCAATTGCTCAAGGAAAAGGAGGCGGCACCCGGGCAATGGAAACTTGACTACGTATACCGCTATGAGGGGTATGTGGGATTCGAGACGAGAAGAGGGGTGTCGGAGTGGATCTCGAAGGTGTACTCTCTATATTAAAACAGCCACAGATTTTCCATTCGGATTATCATGGCATACCTCCTCATTGTTGTATTAAACTTTTTTTGTTCACTTTATTCTCATAATTTCTTTATATTTCTATCACAGTTTCATCACAGAATTGCAGTATCCTATTCTTACAACCAAATAGCAACAAACACTAATAAAACTTTTTTTCAATTTTCCTTCCTGAGCTCGCGCAAGCGGGCTCTTTCCCTGTATATTTATACTCGGCTCAGGCTTACGCCCAGCTAAGAGGCACCCCCGGAAGCTGTTATGCTTCCGGGGGTGCCTCTTAGCTTATTGCCTATTCAATTGTGTTCTCAAGTTCATGCCGGATACCAGGCCAGCCCTTCATACTTCCAGCCCTCTTTTACCAGATGATCCCTCTCTTTTTCATTCACCGTATAGTGATGCTGTGCCACCTCCGGTGCATTCGGATTGTACATCCTAAAGATTGCCTTGCTGTGCTCCGAATTCGAGTAGAAGCCAATGCCCTCATACTTCCAGCCGATGACGAGCAGACGATCTCTTTCTCTTGTATCCATCGTATAGAGATGTTCTCCGCTCTTTAGGTTGTATAACCGGAAGACCGGTGTTCCGTCCATCGCTGCCATCCAGGCAATTCCCTCGTACTTCCAGCCAGCTGCCACGACGCGGTCGCGCTCTTCCGGTGCAATGGTAAAGAAATGCTCTCCGCTGTTCGGGTTGTACAGGCAGTATACCGCTGTCATCTTCACTTTCCACCGGGCATACAGGGTCTGTGCTTTCGTAAGCTTCACTGTCGTGTTCTTGGTAATCTGTGTCCCTCCGGCCGTCTTGGTGTACCAGCCCATGAAGGTATAGGCTTTGCGTACCGGTGCTGCGGGCAGCACATACTTCGTTCCGTTGATTTCCTTTTTTGTCACCTTCTGCGCCGTACCGATCTTGCCGCTGCCGGCATCAAAGGTCACTGTGTAGCCTTTGGTTTTCCACTGTGCATACAATGTTATGCCGCTTGTGTGCTTCCAGGTAAAGGCCTTGCCCGCCGTATAGGCTGTGCCGCTTCCGTCCGCCTTCGTATTCCAGCCTGTGAAGATATAGTCTGTCCTGCTGAACGGATTCGCTTTCGGTGTATAGCTCGTGTTGTAGGCGGCTTTCTCTCCTGCGGGTGCTGTCCCCTTGCCCCCGTTCGCACGATACGTTACTGTGTATTGTCTGGCGGTCCACTGTGCATACAAGGTATGTGCGGATGTTGTACTGACAAGCGTAGCCGCTGTCACTTTGGTGCCTCCCGTTGCCGCTGTGAACCAGCCATCAAATGTATAGCCTGTCCGAGTTGCTGTCGGCAGGGTGCCATACGCTGTGGCAAACGTCACTTCCTTCGTTGCAGCACTTAGGGTACCGCCTGTTCCGTTAAAGGTCACGTTGTATTTGTTCGCTGTCCACTGTGCATACAGTGTATGCGCGGAGGCGGTTCTCACTACGGTCGCAGCGGTCACTTCTGTACCGCCCGTTGCTGATGTAAACCAGCCTTTGAATGTATACCCTGTCCGAGTTGCCGTTGGCAGGGTACCATAGGCAGC
>JBKECY010000059.1:0-9814 GCA_047975025.1 Lachnospiraceae bacterium | reverse complement strand
TGACGATGATTTGCTCCGTTGTGTACCTTGCTTTTCCCATTTTTGTACTGCTCCTTTTTGTTAGTTTATCATATCAAAACTAACTCTTCCACTGGTACAAAGATCGGGGGGCACTCCAGTTCCACTCAATTGCGGAGAATTCAAATGAATATGAGGTTGTAGCTGTATCTGAATCCGTCGTATTCTGTACTCCTTCAGACCCAAAATAGCCCGCTAAACGAACTTTGTCAATTTTGATGTACTCATTCGCAGTTGTAATGTTTAATGATACACTCGCCGAAGTATAAGCATCATTATATACAGCTTCAGAAAAGTCCACACTAGAGAAGTCGGACTGATTCCCATCGCTCCAACTTTCTATGTTTTCGGCTGAAAGACTTTCGCTTTCAATTGTATACAAATCCTTAACAGCTTCATATAAAGAGTCCTTATCAGAATCTGCTAATATTTCCGATGCTGACCAGCCAGCCTCCGGAATATCTGCAAATGCCGGTAGGATATTTGATACACACAATACAATGACTATAAGTATTGCCACATACCTTCCAAGTTTCCTCATCAGATTTCCTTTTCCTTCATTCACCCCGTAAAGAGTTTTTTAGATCTTCCAGTATATTTTATACTAAAAATAGACCAGAGATTTTCAATTTTCTTACTTAATTTTGTTTATTTGAGTCAGCACACCATATTATACATTTTTTGTTCAGTAGTGTCCATCATTCTTTTTGTCTATGTATACCTACTATATAATATAGAAATAGAACGTTTACATCACTACTTTCGCATGAAAACGTTCTATCTTTCTTAACATACTGCATCGACTTAAAAATAAGCCGATTACTTATGTTTCTTATATATTTTGATTCCCCAGAAAGACAGCAGCCCTACCGCTCCCACCGGAAGTAATAGTAGTAGCCATGAGAGCACCTCCAGCGGCTTTTCTGCCTCCGGCTCTTCCACATAAGGCACTCTGGTTCCACGTACCAACAGACGATGTGAGTTTACTCCATAAGGAGTACAAGTGACAAGAGTTACGTAATCCTCATTGCCGTCTATTGACAGGTCGCTCGTATCATTTGGTTCTACTACTTTTATTTGATCCACTTCATAAGCCAGCTTCTCGTTTAGTACTGTGATATAGAACATATCACCTTCTGTGAGTTCATCCAAATCATTAAACATAGTTGCCTTGGCATAAGCAGTATGAGCGGCCAATACAGCATGTGTACCCAGACCGCCCACAGGAAGAGACGTCTTTTCCATATGCCCCACGCCCTTATCAAAGACTTCCGCCGAAGTCCCATGATAGATGGTCAGTTCAACTGATATAGCAGGAATTTCAATATAACCCATAATGCCATTGCCCATGATATTCAGCCGTTCATTGTAGGTCTTATTAAACGCATCCTCTGCTGTCTGGTCAAAAGGATCGGTTAAAACTACCGTTTTCATGAACGTGTCATTATAAACTCTGCATGCCTCTAATTCAGCCTGCAGCTCTTCATCACTGCTATCATCGACCACTTCATTATATTCGTTCACCAATTTATTCTGCCAGTTTTGGTTATACCAGTTACTAAAAAATGGATAGCCTAAGAGGCCGATTCCCAGCAGCAGGCTGATTACAATTAATAGATTAATAATAATTTTACTAATAATATCCTCTCCCTACTGCTATAATTCGTGCCCATTCAACTAATTATTTCGTTTTCTTTCTTTTTTTTGAATAAATCAGTAATCCTACCGCAACACCAATTGAAGCAAGCCCGGCAATAACAAAGATATAGATGCCTCTGTCACCTGTCTGCGGGAGGATTCCAGGATTGTCCGTACTTTTCAGGTTCGTTATGGTTGTCGTATACCCTGTATTGGCAACATAAACTGTCGTCACCACATCCCCTGCTAACGTTGTGGTATAAGCTGAATATGCTTTATCGGTGGAGGCCATATTTACAGTGATCTCTACCGGATTTGGCAGCTTGGTATAATCCGTTGGAGCAGTTTTCTCGAACAGATAATACGTTGTATCCTTTGCAAGGTTATAAAACTGCAGAATTGCCTCACTGTTCAGGTCAGAGCCACTGGTAGATGTCGTAAAGGTGGTTGCAGCATCAATATCAGCCGCATCTGCCCATACCTGGGTTGCCGCATTATAGGTCAGATATACATAACTATTCTCCCCGACATATCTTGCTACTACAAACGTAGCACCGGCGAGTGCTTCCGCATCTTCATCAACTTTCTTGATTCCATACGAGTAAATTAAAACCTTTGGCACTTCATCATCAGGAGTAATCGGGTCAGGGGTATTGTCAGTTGTTTCCAAATTCAGTACAACATCATTCGACAGACCCAGCTTCTCAGTAGAAGCCCCTGGCAATATCTCAGCTGCATATGTGATTGTCAATGTATCGGCATTTTCTAATTTCCCAATGCCTTGCGTGGTAAGGGTTATTGTCAACACATTATTTGCCAGTGTTGCGGTAAAGTCACCATCCGCCTGTGTCAGATTAAAATCTGCAGCACCACTTGCCGGATCAACTGCAATAACAAGATTTGTGACATCTTGGATTTCCAGATACTCACTTGGAGTATCCACGATCTCAAATTTTGTATAGGTCGCAGCTTCAATATCGTTAGGTACCTTTACCTTCACTTCATAGTCAATTACATCTCCAACATTAGCGTAATATACATTGTCACCATTATTCTCAAGGTTTGAAGATACGATGCTCTTTTCTATCGACGCATCAGCAAAAATGTTCTTTGGGTATGCAT
The DNA here is from genome assembly GCA_047975025.1 of Lachnospiraceae bacterium. Taxonomy (GTDB): domain Bacteria; phylum Bacillota; class Clostridia; order Lachnospirales; family Lachnospiraceae; genus JBKECY01. The sequence goes on along the minus strand of JBKECY010000059.1, from coordinate 7,036 downwards.
CGATCGTCGTTTCCCAGGCCCCGCTAACTTCATTATACATTGGAACCGTAACAATAAAGTTGGTTGACGCATTAACACCATCCGGTGCTTCATCTTCCACGACAAGATATACACCATTCTCATCGAGACCTGTAAATACCAACGCTCCCGTTGCAGTCGTCGTTTGTGTATCGATTGCAGTTAAATTGGATGTAGAAATCTTCTTGGGGTCCGTACTGGAATTTAAAACCGTAATAGGAACCGGAACCGCATCATTTGTCTCTAATCCCGCAACAGGGGTATACGTAACATTCACAGAATAGCTCGGCGCCGGAGTAGCCGTCGGAGTAGTCGTCGGAGTTTCCGATGGAGTGGGTGTGGCACTTGGTGTCGTTGTCACAGTGGTCTGTGAAAAAGTTCCGATCTTGTACACACTATACGTAGCTCCCGCCAGATATTCATAAAATAAGTTATCAACCTCGGCGTACGTTTTTCCAGCTTCTTTGTCTGCCTCAGCCACTCCAATGCTGTTCAATTTGTGAACGTTCAAAGTGCCTGTTGCAGCCGAAGCCACCAATGGAAAGCTGCTCATGATCAATACTACAAGCAGTGTTATCAAAAATCCTTTCTTTTTAATTATTTTCCTCATTGTCCTCATAATCTTCACTTTCCTGATAGAATCAATATACTATGCCCACTTGTTACTATATATCACCAAGCTTCCGCCTAGAAAATATATTTCTTTCTCTTTCTGCGCCACAGCACACCAGCAATGCCAACGAACAGGAGCCCGCCTCCCAACGCAGGGAGCACCCTCATAATACTGCCGGTTCCACCCGCTGCGGGCAGCTGAAGTGCCAGATTATCCCGGACTTCAAAGGTTATATCATATACCGGCACGTCATCCTGTCCAATGGTAGGAATGACGCCTTCAAAAGGCGCTTTCAGTAATTCGTACCCCTCAGGTGCTGCTACCTCTGTAAACCTGTATTTTCCTATCGGCAAACCGGCAAACACCGTACTGGCAACTCCTCCTGCGGTCACTGTCGTCTGCGTATAATACTCACCGCTTACCCAGTCTTCCCATGCATCCTCTGTATCATCATATAAGATATAGACCCATGTACTGTTCGCAGTATTATATCTCTCTATTGTAAATTCAGCACCTGCCACAGGCTCATTGGACTCACCATACTTTTTAATTGTGACTGAACCGGCAACACTCTTATTGGCCAATGCCGCTGTATCTATAACTGTGTAGGATATCTCGGATACAGTCACTGCCTTAGTGGTGGTTGTAAAGCTCTCTGTGCTTCCTGTCGACTGAATGGTCGAAATGGAATCAACATACGCTATGCTATTCACATGTAACAGCCACTGCCCTGTGGGCGTTGTATATCCAAGAGGTGCCTGTTCTTCAACCAATTGAAAATACCCTGCATAACTTGTCGGATACTTGCCAAGCCGCATTGTGACGATCCCCTCATCATCTGACACTTGGGAATCACAGAGATACCACTTATTGGCAACTGAAATATCTGTTGTTATATTGGTCGAGTCCACCAACCCGCTCGGAGCGGATACTCCCGTCCAGTAATAGGCCGAAAACTCTGCATCCTCTAATACCTGCTCCCCGGAAAGGTCTGTCTTGGTAAATTCGAACAGACATACATCATAGACCGGATCTTCGTTTCCGTCAGTAAAGGATGTCTGAAAAGGAACCGGTGTCAACGGTGTATCCGGATACACGAGATTACCTGCCAGTGTTCCGGTATTTTCAATATCACCCGTATAGGTCGTTGCCGTTGTAAAGGAGGAAGCGGCTTCTTTATTCACGTATACCTTGTAGGTAATCGTATAGCTCGTTATATCCCCGGTGGTACTGCTCACTTTTGGCATATCATTCAGATAGAGATACAGTTTGCCGCTTGCGGTACTATAATAAGGCTTAGCTGCGGTCTCTGTCGTCAAGGTTTCAGCCGTATCCGCATTATAGGCCGTTCCGGGATTTATAGTAATACTATCCTCCAGCAACTCCAAATTCGTGTTAATATTATCCGTAATCACTACATCTGTAAAATCTGCTTCCGTACTGAGATTAGATACTACCAGCGTATAGGTAATGGTATCTCCGACCCAGGTATAGGTAGTCTCATCATCTACATTCCACGTCGTTCGATTCGAGCTTTTCTGAATCGTAGGCACAGAGGCAAAGGCAATGATATTCGTACTGGAAATGCTGCCTAAGGAATACAGAAGTCCCGTATTATATGCGGCTCCGGGCACATTCGTGTATGCGGTTGAGCTAATATCATATCTGCTTACCCCTAAATATGGCATATACGCTTTGACTGCTCCTGCGGAGATTACTTTAAGCGGCAGATTGCTTTTGGTTACCGAAAAGTCTGCTCTTCTTTGTCCAAGACTCGTATTATCCTGATAAAAGGTCCCGCCCAGATTATAATTCGTCTCCGTCTCGCTATGTCCATCATATTGATAATATAAGTAAGGATAAGTCATATCATCGTCGATATACCAAGGAGATGCGTTTGTTCCTTTCGGATTGGCGGCTCCCAAGAAGTTATCGACCATGCCCCATGAAGAATAACTATTCATCAAAATCATTTGTTTGGTTGTAAGTCCGGTAATTCCGGAAGAGGAACCTCCACCTGTCGCCGCAGTCAAACGTGTAGTCGTTTTATCAAAGTAATTGTTCGTGATTGTTCCTGCAACATAATAACCAATAAAGCCTCCGGTCCAAGTACTTGATGCAGGCACGCTGACAGTCCCGGTACTATAACAATTTATAATACTCCCTGCCCCATCTTTATATCCTGTAAATCCACCTACTTGGTATACACCTACCGCACTATTGGAGATTAAAACGCTTCCTGTTGCATAGCAGTTTTGCGCAACAGCCGTATCCCTTACATAACCTGCAAACCCTCCGGAACTACTGTTTGCATTTCCTGTCCTATAATCTTCTACATCCGTCTGTGAATAGCAGTTGGTCACTTTGGCGGCTTCATACAAATCTCCAGTAAAACCGCCGGCACTGTAACCGCCTCCTGATCTAAGAGCCTTGCCTCCTGCTGTGTATGAATTCAAAACCTGCGCTGATTCATAAATAACACCTGAAAATCCCCCTACATAATACCCTGCTGTTGAATTTGGATTCGATACATAGCAAGAAGTCACCGAAGAAGATCCATAGAGTACCCCTGCAAAACCTCCTGCATATGAAGCAGACGCACTTACATTTGGGCTGGTTACATAACTTGACGTAATAGTTGAAGTTCCGAGTGCTGCTCCGAGAAACCCTCCTGCATAAGACCCTGTTGCGTTATTCGTGTTCCCCGTTGCATTTGTAACTGTGCAATTAACGATTGTCGCATTATTGGCCACTCCAATAAATCCAGCAGAATAATTTCCTGAAGTTGATGTACTGATATTTGTTACAGTACAATTTCTAAAAACCACTGCAGCATCACTAGTTAAAAGCTCATTCGTCCAGCCTGCAAAACCTCCCGCACGTCCGCCTCCTGTTACCCTTACAGTATACCCTGCACCATCTACATTGCAATTTTCAAATACAGTTCCTCTAAGCGCTCTTCCGACAAAAGCACCGGTATCTGTGGGGCCTGAGATATCACCGCCAAGCTTTAGATTCACATTTCTAATTGTTGCCCCATTTGTCCTGCCACACAAACCATATTCACCGACAGACCTGGTTCCTTTTAAACCGGAAATAGTGTATCCCTGCCCATCCAATATTCCTGAAAATGCTCTGGTAGTATTTCCAATACCTGCCCAATTTGTAATTGACGAAATATCAATGTTTGCGGTCACTTTAAAATATTCGCCGGCGTAGGTAGTACCCCCGTTTACATCTGTCGCCAGCTGTGTAAGATCTGTCACATTTTGTATGAGATAGGGATCTAACAGAGTTCCTGTTCCTGCTGCCAGAATCTGTACTTCGCCTGCGGCAGGTAATGCATTTATCTCCAACACTTCAAAGGACGCACTGATTACTGCACTGGCTCCTTCTTCTGACGATATTGTGATTTCTTCTGTATATTCTCCTGCCTCCAGATCTGCTTTGGGCTGTACTGTAAAAACAGCACTCTCACCGCCTGCAAGGGTTAATGCCGAAAGTTCCCCTACAACGTAATCTGCTGCCGTTGGCTGAATTAATGTCACTTCCCCGTTTCCTGAATTAGTAACTGTCACTTCTTGTGCATCCGGCTGGGTGTAATCAAGATTCATTGTCGTAAATTCCAGACTTTCCGGGCTCACAGTAATCTCAGATTCTTCAGAAACGGCCGCTGCCTCAGTGATTTCGATTGTCCCCGCTGCAGTCTGGCTGGCATAATCTGTCTGGCTCCCGCCATTTACCTGCTCTTCAAACACATAGAGAGAATAAGTACCCTCTGCCAGCTCTTCCGGGATTACAAAACTTTTTTCTCCAACGCCTGCCTCTCCTATCTGACCATAGGCAACCACCGTTGAATTCTCATCGATAAGTGCTGCTGAGGTCTGAGTGTAGCTTCCCGTTCCCGCCGTGTCCACTGTTACTGCCAGGCTCTGCCCCAGAATTCCTGTTGTCGGCAGGGTTGCAGCAAACGAAATGTCCGAATCTCGTAAGGTCAGCTTCTGAACTGATTCAGGAGTATTGTCACTTCCCAAAACAGAAAATGCAGACTTTTCAAATCCAGAAACCGATGTGAATAATATCTTTGAAAGATCAATATTAAATGCCGGGCGCACCCCCAACTCACCGGAAACATCTGCTCCGGCTGCAACAGCTTCCCCTGCCTCATTAATATAAGCCGCCTGACTTTCAACTTCTCCGGAAGATCGAAGCCACCAATTAGCGCCTTTAGATCTTACACTGTTATCCGAGAATCCAAAAGCTGTAAATCCCGCATAGCCTACATCATTTAAGTCCAGAAGAAACAGCGCATCTTCGGTCGCGCTGCTGGGGTAGCCAAAGGTTTGTCCATTGGCTGTATTTCCCTGATTAATCGGTGTCGCAGATAAGCTTTCTTTTTCAGTCTGTGTCAACGTACTATAATATCCTTGTGAATTCAGATATTCCCGTATCTGACTTGTTGACCAATCTGCCGTAGCTGTTGCAGCACCAAAAGAAAAACCCCCCTGTACATCAGCCGTTGTCAGCAACATACTTCCCGGCAGAGAAGAATAGCCCCCTAAGTTCCCGTCTTTGTCCAGAACAAGGCACTCTGTCCCACCATACAAAACCTTGCTTCCTGACCATTGTGCGGACCCGGATGCTGTACTGGTTGGATTCCCAATCCCGCCAACACCCCAAATCACGTTTTGCGTGAGATTGGCATCTGCTTTCGTCTCTTCTGTTGCGTTTTTCGGAGTGAAGCTAAGCACACTCACAAATAGCACAACGCAGAGTACAACTGAAAAAACTTTTTTCCATTTACGTGTTCTCATATATGCTTATCCCCCCTAGTAAGACACTGTCTCATAGAAACCTCATGGTATGTCATAATAACGTATAACTTGACGTTTTTAGTACGGTATCGCTCGATTCATAAGGTAAAGTTACGCATCTTTCATCTGGATTTATTATGGCATATTCGATAAAATGAGTCAATATTTAAATGCTATGTTTTACGAAATAAGTGCATTCTTTTGTCTGGAGTTTTACTTGGTCATTTTCCGTTTCCCTTTAATCTTATTTAGAACAGCATGATTATTGCCGCCGCAAGTAACACACCTCTTTATGGCAGATCAAAAGAATTCCAATCCGGTACTATTTATCTAACATTTCATTTTTCTCAATATTCGAACATTAAATATCAGCATATATTTGCCCCTTACTTCTTCCGTCCTTTATCCATACGTCAATACTACCAATTTATTTCTCAAAAATTAAATATTTTTCAATATTTAATAGACCCCACCCCTTAGAGATGTTATACTTATCTTACTAAGTAAGAAGCAGCTATTCGATTGGAGGCAAGCTTATGAAACTAATTGTAGCTATCATTAGCCCTGATGATGTCGCCAGTGTAATCAAACATTTGACGAAACAAGGTTACTCCTCGACCAAATTAACTTCTACCGGCGGACTGCTAAAAGAAGGGAATGTGACAATTATTGTAGGCATTGAGGCTGAGAATCTTGAGGTGGCACTCGCCATCATCGATAAGTATTCCCACAGCCGCGTAAGACTCATCCAGACACCCTCCCTCGATGGTGTTGATTCCCCGCCTACCGAAGTAAAAGTCGGAGGCGCCACTGTTTTTGTCCTTGATTGTGAGCAATTTATGAGGTTCTGATTATGAATATACTTATTACAATACTCATCGGCATTGCAGGAGGTGTAGGGCAGTTTTTTATTATGCGATACACGCTGAAACCTCTCGAGCGATCCGAGAATCCCAATATCGCGAAACTGATGCTCCTGAAATTTCCTCTTCCGCTTGCTCTGTTAGTCGTTTGCGGACTGCTTGATTATTCGCTATTGGCCTATATGGGAGGCGCTTTTTGCGGAAGCTTATTTCTATCCTCTGTTATCAACCATATTGTCATGGGGCGTAAACAGGCTTGATGCCCCCTGCAGTATGCTCTATGCAAAAGCGAAAGGAATGATACAGTATGAGATACATTTCATTATTTGCTTCACTCGTCATCGCTTTGTTCGGATTTTTTCTGGTTTTTAAAAATAATAAAAACGATCTTCCGTTTGACAAAAGGAAACCCTTGCTGTTGCAGAAAAGACTGACGCGGACCGGATTGGCAATTTGTATTTTCGGGATATGGCTTTTGGGCTCTTCCAAGTTCGTGGTGGTTAGACCCGAAAGAACCCCTTTTTTATTGCTTCGTGAATGTCCTCAAATTGCACTCCATAATCCTTGATATACGCCCTGTCAAAGTGAGCCATAACGTCAAAATTCGTTTTAGGAGTTTCGACCTTTCGCCCTGCTGACAGAAGCACCTTACCACGCAGTATATCAAAGTCATACCCACGCCCCTCATCGGAGATAGAGCGTATCACGCTGTTCAATCCCTCGACAAA
>JBKECY010000003.1:0-100187 GCA_047975025.1 Lachnospiraceae bacterium | reverse complement strand
TTTGATCTGTTTCAAGATAACTCTTGGCTATCTATCCATTTTTTACTGTTTAGAGATTTATTCTCAATGTCCTTTCGGACTTTCGTTCTTTTTTACATGAATCTTTCCTTTTTTCAAAGGCTGATCCATGCGGAATTTTCGAGATCTATAAATTCATACATCGCATGAATTTACAGGTTCTTGTGTGTTTCACTCTTCGATTATCAAGGTACTGTTGCTGCTGTTTCCGTTTTGTTGTTCCTCAGAAACGCAACTTTGACAGTATAGCACCCAAGGCAACTATTTGTCAATCACTTTCTGAATATTTTTTTTATTCGGAAAAGTCAAGAGGAATTTGAGTTATTTTTCACGATTCAGCACTTTCTATAGAAAGTGGTAGTATTGCCTAATGCTTATTGCTTTTGAACGATATCTATTGAAGCACTCTATTTGACATCAAATCATTTCTTCAATATATAGATTATAAACTAAACTATTATATTTTTCCATCTAAAGAGTATGAACAGCAATAATTAAGTCATCATCTAGAATAACAGTTGCTTGTGAAATACCCTCTATTACATTCCCATTTCGAATAATCGTCAACACATTTAGCTTGTGAAGATTACGAAGATCTAATGTATCTAAATTCTTTCCGATCCACTCTTTTTTTGCTTTTATCTCAACTATCTCATAATGATCAGAATGATGAATATAATCCATCGGGTCGTTATTCATTAATTTGTTTACGAACCATCTTCCCATTTCCACTTCTGGCATAACAACTAGGTCTGTTCCTATATTCTCCAAAACCTTTTTCTGACGTAGCCCTGTCGCTTTCGCCACAATAAACGGAACTCCCATTTCTTTTGCCATCATAGTAGTTAATAGTTCCGCCTCAAAATCCTCACTAAAAGCGACAATTACAATATCATAATTTCCTATTCCTAATGAATTCAAAATTGTCGGCTCAGTAGTATCCAACTGCATTGCATGAGTAGCAATATCTGATATTTCCTGAACTAATATTGCATTCTTATCACAACAGAGTACTCGATATCCATTTTCACAAAGAGTTCTCGCCACACTCATTCCAAATTTCCCCAAGCCCAAAACGGCTATAGATGTATTCTTATTAATTTGCGGTAATTCCATACTGCACCTCTCATCCTATAATTACATCTTCCTTTGGTAATCGAATTCTGTCATCCTTCAAATGTGATTTTTTCTGGAGCGAACTCGCAATTCCTATCGGTCCTAGCCGCCCTATAAACATGCAGAGCATAATTAAGACTTTACCTACTACATTAAGATATGGTGTCATCCCTGTCGAAAGTCCAACTGTCCCTAACGCTGAAGCTACTTCAAATAGAATATCCATAAATGAAAATGTCCCTAAGGAATTTATCATTGTAAACTCTATAATTGTAGAAACTAAAAACCACAGACTGAACATTGCCCCAATCACTGCAATTGCTCTTTGTAATAATCTCACAGAAATCCTTCGATGCAAAACATCAATATCGTTCTCTCCTTTGAATGTTGACCATACACTGCTCACCACAATCGCCAATGTCACTGTTTTTACACCACCTGCTGTTCCTCCCGGAGAGCCTCCAATCAACATAAACATAGAAGATACAAACTTTGAAGATTCAGTCAGTGCATCTTGTGCTATTGTGAAAAATCCCGCCGTTCTTAATGTAACAGACTGAAAAATAGATGCCAGTATTTTTTCTCCTAAATCAAGTTTTCCTAATGTGTTTGAATTAGTGTATTCTGTAGCAAAGAAATATATACTACCTGCCAAAATCAAAATTAATGTCGTTCTTATTGCCAACTTCGAATGAAGGGAAAAGACTCTTTGCGTCTGTCTCTTCTTGGTCCAGACTGATATGACTGCAACTATATCTTTCCAGACTATAAACCCAATCCCTCCTGTAATAATCAATGTCATTATTGTAATATTAATAATCGGATCTCCCACAAAAGGCTGCAGGCTCAGCTCACCAATAATATCAAACCCCGCATTACAAAATGCAGAAACTGAGTGAAAAATTCCATAAGCTACAGATTTTCCAAAACCTATTCCATAAGTATATCGAAATCGTAAAAACAATATTATGGCTCCCATAGCTTCAAACAGCAAGGTTCCTTTAATTGCTAATTTTACTATGCGCACCATCCCTTTCATACTATTTTGATTTAGGGATGCTTGTACTAATAGCCGGCTTCTCATATTTACTTTTTTACCTGCACTAACAACAATAAAAGTAAAAAGAGTTACAAAACTAAGACCTCCAATTTGAATCATACCCAAAATAATAACTTTCCCTACTTCTGTCCATTCTGCTGCCGTATTCACAACGACCAGTCCAGTCACACACGTAGCTGATACTGCAGTAAAAAGGCAGTCTAAATAACTGACCTCACCTGTCACTTGAGAAAATGGCAACCACAACAAAAAGCCGCCAATTAATATCACCAATACGAAACCAAACAGTACCACTTGAATAGGTGTTCGTTTTTTCAAAAAACTAATAACATTTACTTTCAAATGATAGTAAATTTTTTGTAGTTTTTGTACTAGCACATCGTTCCCCCTTATAAAGCTATTTTTTTCGCCCTATAACTTTTTTTCTAACAGCTACCCTTTGTAGTTTAGCCTTCGCTCGCATAAGTTCGTTCTCATTATCAGCAGCTTCTTCTCTTTCCTTTGCTTTGCTTTTTGCCCGATCGATTCGTTCTGCATCCAGATCATCTGCCCATTCAAATGTGGTTGCAACAATAACCACCGTTCCTTTTTTCACTGAAATCATTCCGCCAATACAAGCCGCATACTGCTCCTGTTCATCTTCCATTACCACTTTGCACTCTCCCATGCCTAACGCTGTCACATAATCTATGTGACGCGCTAATATAGCAATGTCCCCCACGATTGATCTCACTTTGACATAGCGGACTGGGCCACTATACAAAAGTCCATCAGGCGTAACAATTCTGAGTTCAAAAAGCTCCATTCTTCACCTCTGCTCTATTTGTTGTTTCACTTTTTAAGCGCTTCTTCTATTTCTCCAATAAACAAGAAATTTTCTTCTGGCACTTCGTCATATTTGCCGTTTAAGATCTCTTTGAATCCAGAAAGCGTTTTGCTCAGTGGCACATATCTCCCGCCCATCCCTGTAAATTGTTCTGCAACAGTAAACGGTTGTGAAAGAAACCGTTGAATCCGTCTGGCCCTTAATACAATGTCCTTATCCTCATCTGCCAACTCATCCATTCCCATAATAGCAATAATATCCTGAAGCTCCTTATATCTTTGCAAAGTTGCTTGTACTTGCATTGCTATTTCATAATGCTCTTTCCCCACCACATCTGGTGTCAAAAGACTACTGAAAGAATCCAGAGGATCAACCGCAGGATAAATCCCCATGGATGCAATATTCCTGCTTAAAACCGTTGTAGCATCCAGATGGCTATATGTCGTAGCAGGCGCAGGGTCAGTTAAATCATCTGCAGGAACATATATTGCTTGAACACTTGTTATTGAACCATCTTTTGTAGATGTTATTCGTTCCTGTAACGCTCCCATTTCACTTGCAAGTGTAGGTTGGTACCCGACTGCTGATGGCATTCTACCCAAAAGTGCTGACACTTCACTTCCAGCCTGAGAAAAGCGAAAAATATTATCTATAAAAAGCAGGACATCTTGCTTTTGCTCATCTCTAAAATACTCAGCCATTGTAAGACCTGATAGCGGAACTCTAAGCCTTGCTCCTGGTGGCTCATTCATTTGCCCATAAATTAAGGCTGTTTTCTCTAGCACACCACTGTCCTTCATCTCATGATACAAATCATTTCCTTCTCTGGAACGCTCGCCCACTCCAGTAAAGACAGATATTCCATTATACTTACTGGCTATACTATGTATCAATTCCATAATCAAGACAGTTTTTCCTACTCCAGCTCCTCCAAAAAGTCCTATTTTACCTCCTTTTGCATAAGGGCAAAGTAAATCAATAACTTTAATTCCTGTTACAAAAATTTCATTGGTATTTTTTTGATTTTCAAATTCAGGAGGCGATTTGTATATCTGCTTTTTACTTACCCTATCATCCAGTGCCGGAAGATTATCAATTGGTTCTCCCAGTAAATTGAACATTCTTCCAAGTGTCTCGTTGCCAACCGGAACCTTTATTGGTTCTCCCGTGTCTACCACTTCAAGTCCTCTGGATAATCCGCTTGTATCTCCCATCGCGATACAGCGCACCTCATGATCACCTATTTGCTGCTCTACCTCTACAGTAAGCATACAGTCTTTTCTTTCAATTTGCAAAGCATTTAGAATGGCCGGCAGCTTTCCTTCCGGAAACTTCACATCAAGTACAGGCCCATTAATCTGTGTAATTATCCCAATATTTTTTGTTGTACTCATATTAAATGTTTCCTCCTGAACCTGCAACAATCTCTGTTATTTCTTGTGTTATGGACCCTTGCCTTTCTCGATTGAACTGTATCTCTAGTTTTTCCAGTATTTCATCTGCATTTTTGCCAGCGGCATCCATAGCAGCACTTCTGGCTGCTAGCTCTGAAGCAAGCGCTTCACACACACCACCATATAACAAACCTGCCACATATTCCGGTACAATTGCGTTAAATACTGTTTCTTCATCTGGCTCAAATAACACATTCTTTTTTTTAATGTCCTTTTTTCTAATAATATCCTCCAAAGGCAAAATGGGCATCGTATCTACAACCTGTTCAATTCTAGAGCGGAAATTTGTATAAACCATGTATATTTTCGAAATTGTACCATTCAAATACGCATCACAAATCATTTTCCCTAACTCGAAACAACTGCTGATACTCATCTCACTAAGCAGCATCTGCTGTGTACTCCAAAGTGAACTATCTCTCTTTTTGTAATACTCAAAGCTTTTTTTCCCAATTGGAATGATTATCACGCTTTCCTCTTCAGCAATTCTCTTCACGGCACGAAAAACATTACTGTTATATCCCCCTGCAAGCCCTCTATCACCGCCTAATACAATAACACAAGCCGGACCTTCTCGTATCTTTTTAAGATATAAGCTTTCAAAATCCACACTTGATTCTGCCGCCTCTACAAGCGTAGAGTACAACATTTGGAAATATGGTCTGCTCCTCTGAATTTGATCGTTTGCCCGTCCAAGTTTTGAGGATGCGACCAGGCCCATGGCCTTTACAATCTTTTGTGTATTTCCTACACCCTTCATGCGATTTTTTAATTCTCGACTCTTTCCGCCGGCCATATGCAGTCCTTTCCAAAACTATGCACTCAAAAAAAGCTGCACTACAACATCAATAGTCTCATTTAACATTTGTTCTTTTTCTTCGCTCAGATTACCAGTATTCCTTATATCATCCAATAATTCCCTTTTGTTTTCTCTTAAATACTGACAAAAAAAACGTTCGAATCTCTTCATGTCTTTTAATGTGATCCGCGAGTAGAGATCATATATCCCTCCATACAATATACATATCTGATCTTCAACCGGCACCGATTTTGTTTCTTCTTGCTTTAGCAGTTCTACAATTCTTTCACCTTGTGCCAATCTTCTTTTAGTAGAATTATCTAAATCATTTCCGAATTGGGCAAAAGAAGACAATTCTCTATATTGACTATAAATCAGCTTCAATTTCCCCGAAATTTTGCGCATTGCACTAATTTGCGCATTTCCTCCAACTCGACTCACTGATATTCCAGGATCTACTGCTGGAATAACTCCTTGATGAAACAACTCTGAATCCAAAAAAATCTGTCCATCTGTAATAGAAATCACATTAGTGGGAATATAGGCTGATACATCTCCCCCCTGTGTTTCAATAATCGGAAGTGCCGTGATAGAACCACCGCCCAGTTCTTCTGTTAATCTGGCAGCCCTTTCCAATAATCTACTGTGGAGATAAAAAACATCCCCCGGATATGCTTCTCTCCCCGGCGGACGACGAATAAGCAATGAGAGTGTTCGATAGGCAACTGCATGCTTTGATAAATCATCATAGACAATAAGTACATCTCGTCCTTTTTCCATAAAGTACTCTGCAATACTGCACCCTGCATAAGGTGCTATATATTGGAGTGCATCCGAATCGGATGCTGTTGCCGCCACAATGATAGAGTAATCCATCGCACCCTTTGACTCTAATTTTTCTGCAATGCCAGCAACTGTACTTTGCTTTTGTCCAATGGCTACATAAACACAAATGACATTTTCATGTCTCTGATTCAAAATTGTATCTATAGCAATCGCTGTCTTTCCAGTTTTTCGATCGCCTATTAATAACTCTCTTTGACCTCTTCCGATAGGAATCATGCTATCAATTGCTTTAATTCCAGTCTGCATTGGATAAGAAACACTTTTCCTCTCCATAATTCCAGCTGCTGGACGTTCGATTGGGTACCTGTCTTCCTCTTCTATAGGACCTTTTCCATCTAATGGCGCACCGAGTGCATCTACAACTCTCCCCAGCAACTTTTCGCCGACTGGAACTGTAACTACGCCCCCTGTACGCTTTACAGAGTCACCTTCTTGTACTAGATTTCCATTTCCTAAGACTACTACTGATACCGATTCTTTATCAAGGGATAGTGCCATGCCCTTTATTCCTGTAGAAAACTCTAAAACCTCATTGTATACACATGACTCGAGACCATATACTGTAGCTATTCCGTCTGCCACCGCTACGACGGTTCCTACTTCATCCCACGTAATTTTATCTTCATACTGCTGAATTTGCGCTTTAATGATTCGTGTAATGTCTTCCGCATTTATCTTCATTTTGTACCTCTTGCTCCCTGTTGGGCACTTTCTTTTAGAACTGAGTAAATTTGATCCAGTTTGTTCTTTACACTGGTATCATACCGTTTTCCGTCCACTTCTACTTGAAATCCTCCGAGATATTTTCTATCTATAACATTTTCTATTTCAATTTGTTTCCCCATATTATCTTGAAGTATTTTTTTTATATGATCAACTATATTCTCGTTCAGCGGTATTGCAGATTTCACAACTGCACTGCTAATTTTATTTTTCTTCTCATAAATCAAAGTGTATTGCTTCAGAATTTCATGTAAACAATCTATCTCATTTCGTTCTATAAGCAACTTTACTAGTGATTGGAGAAGAGTGCAACAATTGTATATCCACTCTTCAACAATATTTGCCTTATCTTCAGCTCTAATCAGTGGTGAAGCAAGTACATTTCTATATCGCGGTTCTTCGTTAAATATATGTACAATAATACAGCTTTCTTTGTAAAGAGTCCTATTAATTTCGCTATTTTCCCCAAGCTCAAATAAGGCTTGGCCATATTTATCAACACTCTTTTTCATTCCAGACTCTTTTCCATTTGATGAAGGCTATTGGCAATCAGTCTATCGTGCTCATCTCCATCAATTTCTTTTTCCAGAACTTGTTTGGCAATATCTACCACTAAACCTGAAACTTCCTGCCTTGCTTCCCAGACCGCTTTTTTCTCCATCAGATTAATTTCTTTTTCTGCTTTGCGAATCATTTCTTCACTTGTCTTTTTTGCCTGTACTTTGGAATTTTCCATATATTCATTTGCCTCTGTTTCTGCATCGGCGATTATTTTAACCACTTGAGACTCTATTTCTCTGTTTTTCATTTCATATTGCGTTTTATAATCATTAGCTTCAGCTCTTGAATTCTTGGCATCATTAAAAATCCCATCAATTTCCTCCTGTCTCTTTCGAAATAACTCTTGCACCGGCTTGAACAAGAATCTCCGGACAATTCGATACAGGATATATACATTAATCAGCATAATCAGACTCGTCCATGGAACGAATGAGATAAAATCTAAGACTTGTTCCAAAGTCTAACACCTCCTAATCTTCTGACAACTAATTAACTAAGCCCTGCTATAAACATTCCTGGAGCAACAAAAATCAATAATAAGGCTATAATCAAACCATATATTCCGGTTGACTCAGCAATCGCACATCCGAGTAACATTGTACTTGTGACCTCTTGTCTGGACTCCGGCTGTCTTCCAATTGCCTCACACGCTTTTCCGACTGCATATCCCTCACCAATTCCCGGACCAACACCTGCGATCATTGCAATTCCTGCACCAATTGCACACGCTCCATAAATAATTGCTTGTTCCATTTTCTTTCTCCTTTTCTAAATAATCATTCAACAGCTGCAATATAATTCATTGTTAACATAGAAAAAATAAAGGCCTGCATACATCCAGAAAACACATCAAAATAGATGGACAATACTGCCGGTATTCCTATTTGAAACAAAGGGATTTGACTGAGCATATTTCCTATCATCCCCGGAATCATTTGAAATATTGAACTACTAAGTACTGCTAGTGCAGCATATACCAATGCACCTATCACCTGCCCTGATGCAATATTTCCAAAGTGTCGAAATGCCATAGATATTGGAGTAGACAATTCACTAATTACATTTAACGGCATGAGAAGCGGTACCGGACTGAAAAACTCCTTCACATATCCTTTTACTTTATAAGTTCTAATCTTTGTATAGGTGATCATAACAAATACCATTGCCGCCCAACCAAGCGTTGTAGACAAATCTGCTGTCGGCGGATACATTCCCAAAAGTCCAATCAAACTACACAAGGCTGACATGGCAAACAGTGCACTGATGAATGCTGGAAAGTCTGAATTACTATAACGTTCCCCCATATTACTTCTTACCCAAGATGTTACTTTTACAACAATAACTTCTGCTATAAGTTGTCGCTTCGAGGTTCCATGGATTTTCATTTTTCTAGTCAACCAAATACAGAATAATAAAACAGTCATCATGACTATCCATGTATTTACAATTGTCTCAGTGATAGGGATGCCCCCCCATACTGGAATTTCAAAATAAATCTGCGCTCCTGTTATATCAACTTTCATCTTTTTTCTGCCCACCTTCTCTTCTTTGTTTTGAATTTTTAAAATTCAAAAACCCAATCCCCCAAATTGAGATTCTGGGGAATGTATAGGGAAGGATGACAGCAATGGGATTCAAATGAAAAATCCACACGGCCAGTATTGCCGCCACAACCAGCATCACCATACGGGAGGTATAGGATACCCCTACCATAGCTTTGCTTGCATCACCTTTATCGGCTGCTTTTTGCAACGTTTTTGCTAACAAAAAAAAGTTAAAAACCGCAAGCAATGCACCTACTAATCCACCACATAATACCAAAAGATTAAAATGACCACTAATCAAAAACGCCAAGAACATTATCAAAGTCAAAATAACCGTGCCAATAGCTATGAACCTTATTGTTTTCTTTACATCTGCACCAAGTTTTTTCATTTCATCTCCCTATACATGATTATTAAACTCTGACTTTTCGCCCTTTTTATCTTTTCCTTTGCACTGCTTGTAAAATCTATAATAAGAATTTACCATAGCCATTCCCCCTACTATTATTCCTGCGATCATAGCCTTCCCCCCTAACACAAATTTCCTGTCGATCAGGAAGGAGATATAAACGCAAATAAAAAGAGGCGCAACCATAGAAATTGCAAACTGCCCAAGCAAAATTAGATCTTTCAAAATTTTCTTATCATTTTTCAAATGTATTCCCTCATTCTTAAAGTTGTGTAAATAAAAAGGGCTAGAGCCATAAAAGCTCTCCACCCTAAAGCTAAACCTTACTTGAATAGTTCAAAAACTACCAACCGGATTAATAGACATATTCGTTTTGGAAATTATAACATTGTTATATTACAAAGGCAACCTTTTTCTGTCAATTAATCTTTATGGAAATTGCGAACAAAATAAAAAGTCTTGACAACATTAAGGAACTTTAGTATAGTGTCTAAGCAAACGAAGGCGTTTATCTACATATTAGATAAGCGCCTTCGTTTGTTGCTTTTCTAAATATAAAGAGGAACGTTCGAATATGAGTTATAAGATTGAATTGAATATTGTTATATTTATCCGGTTGTACAGTAATATTTTTTGCTGTATTCAAGTATTAGCTTTAGGGTGGAGAGCTGCTAGGTAGGCTCTTTGCCCTTTTTTCTCGCTTTAAATGAGTTTTGTACATTTCATAAATGGGAGGGTATTTCTATGGATTTTTCGATTTGGTTTCTTATGGGAGCAATTTTAGTGTTTTTCATGCAAGGTGGCTTTGCCATGGTAGAAACAGGCTTTACAAGAGCTAAGAATGCTGGCAATATCATTATGAAAAACTTAATAGATTTTTCAATCGGTACAATAGTGTTTGTTCTTCTAGGCGGTTCCTTATTAATGGGTGAAGATATTTTTATGGGCTTAATTGGAAAGCCGAATTTGAATATTTTTGTAGATTTTGTAGGTTGGCTGCAGGGGAATGAGACAGATTTTATCAATGGCTCAAACTTTTTCTTTAATCTTGTCTTTTGTGCCACTACTGCAACAATTGTATCTGGAGCCATGGCAGAACGAACAAAGTTTAGTTCCTATTGTGTATATTCAGCAGTAATTTCACTCTTAATATACCCGATTGAAGCGCACTGGACATGGGGGCCAAGTGGCTGGTTGGCTAATCTTGGCTATATAGATTTCGCAGGCTCAGGCGTAATTCATATGGTAGGTGGCATTGCCTCACTTGTCGGAGCGATGATTCTTGGACCGCGTATTGGTAAATATGTCAAGGATACTAAAACGGGTAAAAAGGTAGCTCATGCAATTCCAGGTCATTCTATAACATTAGGTGCACTTGGTTGTTTTATACTTTGGTTTTGCTGGTACGGATTTAATGGGGCGGCGGCAGCAAACTCAGCAAGTCTGGCATCCGTATTAGTAACTACAACAATTGCTCCTGCCGTGGCTACAGTAACTACGATGTTTTTTACTTGGATTAAAAACGGAAAACCTGATGTATCAATGAGTCTTAATGGTTCGTTATCTGGTCTGGTCGCTATTACAGCTGGTTGCGCTTATGTAGATGCTGTAGGTGCCGCATTCATCGGTCTGATAGCCGGTCTCCTAGTAGTTATTGCTGTTGAGTTTATTGATATCAAGCTACACATTGACGATCCTGTCGGTGCCATTGCAGTACATGGTGTGAATGGCTGCTGGGGTGCTTTAGCTGTAGGATTTTTTGCCAACCCTAATGTCATTGAACCATTTGGAGATGGTACAACTACAACCGGAGTGGCCGGACTGTTCTATGGGGGCGGCTTTGGGCAATTAGGGATTCAGACGGTTGCAGTTTTATCTATTGGTCTGTGGACTGCTGTTACTATGGTAATTACATTCAAGTGCATAAAAGCAACAATGGGATTACGCGCCTCAGCAGAAGAAGAAATCAAGGGTCTTGATCTTTATGAGCATGGTCTCGCTAGCTCGTATGCTGATTTCGTACTGGCAACACCGGTAAATGAGTTCAGTGTACCAATAGCAGGATCCAGTCCGGTTGTTGCTGTTCCACAGGACATCGCCGTTTCAGTGATAAATAGTGCACATCCGGACGCCAAAATCACCAAAGTGACGATTTTGACAGGACAGGATAAATTTGCAGGGCTTAACGTAGCACTTGAAAGACTAGGCATTACCGGAATCACAGTTACAAATGTACTTGGATATGGGCAGCAGAAAGGTCATAAAGAGGTTTATCGTGGTGTAGAAGTTGAGACCAAACTCCTACCTAAAATCAAAGTAGACATTGTTATTTGCAAGATTCCGACAGCAGATTTAATTGCCACAGTAAAAAAAGCATTATACACAGGAAATATCGGCGATGGCAAGATTTTTATATATGATGTTGAGAATGTCGTGAAAATTCGTACCGGAGAAGAAGGATACAGCGCTTTACAAGATGAGGGCTAAATTACAATCAATGTCAAAAGTCTGGCTATGCCATGGTTAATCAGGTTACTTGCGCGGCCTCCCTCAAAATGCCACACAAGGAGATACTATCCTCAAATTACATGCATAGCCAGAAGATGCAATACACCACACCCGTCTGGGTTCAATCTCGGCGCAAGTGGTGTATTTGCACCTCTCTCCATATTGACCATAAACACTACAATCAGCTAGTATTTTTCGCTTTTTCCAAATACTTCTGGAATACTTCATCCGGTGTTAAATAGCCCAATGAATGTCTGGGCTTATTGTTCAAACTTTTCACCATCTCTTCAATATATTCATGGCTGTAATTCTCTATCCGCCTCCCCTTTGGTATATACTGCCGAATCATCTTGTTCATCCCTTCATTGACTCCACGCTCCCAACTGCTGTATGCATGCGCATAATAAATCTGAATTCCGCATAACTCATATTTCCATAGCTCTGCAAACTCTGAGCCATTATCTGCCGTGATACTTTTTACTGCGCCCTCATACTCATCTATAAATTTCTTCATTGCTATATCAATCGACTTTGCACTCTTGTCTGGTATCTTATATGTCACCTCATGCTTACTAACACGTTCTGTGATTGTCATGAGCACCGCTCCCTTTTCACGCTTTCCAATCACTGTGTCAATTTCCCAATGTCCAGCCTCTCCTTTTATATCTGGGCGCAACTCTATACTTCGTCCCTGCAGGCGCTTCCATTTTTTTCTTTTTCTCCCTGTCTTGTCTGAACTCTTTCTAGCAACCTTCTCTGGCAGATCAATGTTTCTAACAATTAAATACCCTTTATCTATGTAAGTGTAAAATGTCCTCGTACATACCATCTCACTTTTTTTAAACAACTTTAACAGCAACGCTCTATGATAACATACTGCTGGTGTCCAGCGATCCTCTAATATCCTCTTACATGCCCACTCCAAATATTCTATACACTTATTATATTTGGGCGTTCTTCTTGAATTCTGTTTGTTCTTTCTATATATTGTATCTCCCCGCTCCGAATCATACATCTTTACACTTTTATAGTTAGTGACCATAAACTCGGTGCTACCTCTTTCTATTTCGTTCCTGATTGTATTAGCGGCTCTGTTCATCAGTTTTCCGATTTTATACGGCGTATAACCTATTTGTAAATATACTGCGATCTTCTCTCGTTCTTCCTTAGACAAGGCCTTTCCTTTTCTCTCATTACTCTTTACCGGTTCAAGTTCAATGATGTCCTTCACTCTATTTCCCCTTAAGCACTTCTATAATGTATTTGCATTCTCTTTTATATCAATCACTAATGTCATCATACACCGTTTGGGGGTTTTTATCTACTCGTTTTACGAAAATCTATAATACTTACAATTCTGAGACTAGTTCATTTTGTACTTCTTTTGTATATTTAATAGCTGTGCTTTTTTGTACTCCTGTCAGCTCCATCACTTCATGGTACGTCACTGCCAACGGATTACGCTGGTTTAACATATATTCTTTGACTTTTTTCAAATTTGCATTCTTTTTATCCTGTACAGCTATAATTCTGGATTTCGGATCATTTGTTTTTTTTGCGTTGGCCTCTGCTTCTCTAGCACTATACCTATCCTTACATCTACGTATTTCATTCAAAATTGTATTTTGTGATCTCCCTAAGATCTTAGCTATTCGATACCCACTCATCCCTTCATTACGCAGCGCCTCAATTACTTTCCTTTCTTCAAAGGAAATCAGCGTCTGTTTCTGAAGTACTTTCGAATTCATGTTTCTTTCCACCTCTTTGGAAGCTACTTTTCGTTGCCCTTGTCTCCGTATTGTTTTACTCAACTTCTCCGCCTCTACAGCAGTGTATTTTTCTTTGCACTTTCGAATTTCGTTTCCTATCATCAAACTACTTCGCCCTAATAATGTACTAATCTGACTGGCATTATATCCTACACTTAAGTATCCTTCAATTACTTCTCGCTCTTCAAATATCATAGACTGCCCTTTAAGATTCTTCCCTCTTATAACAGCGGCCTTCTCATGAAGCTTATCCTCAAACACTTTTTCTGTCTCTGGTTCATATCCATTCTGATATCGCTTAATTTCCTTTGCAACAGTCGGTCTTGGACGGCCTATCATCTTTGCGATCTCAGAAGTATTTCTACCTTTATGGTGCAATTTCTTTATGAGGACTTTTTCCTCATAAGAAAGCTTCGCACCTAATTCCGGCTCCGCTACTATAAGATTATGTGTTTTGGTTTGCTTCTTCACTTTATTTGTTCGCCGCAATACAGTCCGCACATCTTCCATGGATATGTCTAGTTCTTTTGCAATTTCTCGTATTGTCTTTCCTTTCTGGAAGAGCATTTTTATCTGTTTTTGTTCGCTTTCTGTATATGGACGATCCAGCATATTTCTACTTCTCCTTTCGCATTCTATCAATTTTACCCATTAAATAATCCAGTCGCTCTTGATCCAGCACGAGAGGTGCTTGTATACTACAAAAAGACATCAACGCATGACACAGTACAATTGTATGCGGACATCCTAACTCCGCAGCTACCTTCTTAATTTCCTTAAACCGATCATCATCCAGATAAATTTGCTCTGTCGTATCCTTCCTAACATACCTGGGGTTCTTCCGCTCTGTGATCAACAGGTCTGGATGCACACTCCGATCATACTTTAAGTAGTAGTCAATTGCTCGCCGGTGAAACCCTATCTTTGACATATCTCCGATGGCTTTTAATATTTCGTATTGCAAGATAGCTGTACTTGTCGTGATAGTAAATGATGTCTTCTTCATGTTAATCCCTTTCTCAATCCTCTTCCATACGCCTACAGGCGGCCTCACGGCCGCCCCTTACATTTATGTGGCAAATTTGCCACATAACTCTCTAATGCGTTTTTAACAGTTTTTCTAACTGCTCTAGTAGTTTTATATACGTCTTATATTCCTTTTCCTTTAACCTCATTGACTGAGACTTGACCTGATCGGACAACGCTTGCAACGAGGCTCGTATTTCTTCGACCGGTACTTCAACAACTGGCTCTATCTTTTTTGATAGGTTATCTATCTCTTTGGCCGTAATCTTTTCACCTTTTTTACTATTCAAAAATTCCTTCTGTGTATCTCCATCAAGTTTAGCCAACTCCTTGGCGGCAGAAAGGTTTACCTGATTGCCTATGAGTGCTCCCATCAGTTCCTCACTAGCCGCTTTTTCCACTGCCTGATAAGTTCCTACCTGTCTAGAAGACAAGTGAAGTTGATCTGCTACAAGATCTCTTGTCCTTTTTCCCTTAATAGCAACCTCCGTGCCTTCCCCCGTAAGATCAATTGTTTCTATCCCCGCAGCTCTAAGCTCCGCAAAAATCGCACTCCAGCTTTGAATCTCCATCATGATATCTCCGTCTGTTTTAGGGCGGTACTGATTAGTTGCTAAGATTGAAAACATTTCTTTATTTTCTGCCGAAATCGGCAGCTTAATATTCTCTGGATCACGCACTAGACACGGCACTGAATTATTCCACTGTAGCCACCGTCCTTCATCCCGTAACTTCTTCGCAGCTAACCACCGTCTTTCTCCTGTTGTTATAACATGCTTCCCATCCTTTAACGGTTTTACAATAAGGGGCTGCAGGATGCCTCCGCTTTTTTCTATAACATACGCCAGTTCATCGATATTCTGTAAGCTGTATTTGTTTTTAGTATTTCGCTCTAGTAGATCCATGTCAATATACTGTACATCAAGTGGCTGCACCGCCATAGCTTTTGAAGCCTCATTGAGCAGCCCTTCCCCCACTTTTATTTCTCCCTGTGACTTATCTATTTTAAATTTACTCATATCTTCATCCTCTTTGTCTAGGTGGCAAAGCCATCTAATAGTAGTTGTAGGTTTCACATATTATTTTATCTGTAGTATAACATCATGACTTTGTATCCGCAATCATGTATTTCGACAAATCAATATAGGCTCTGGTTGCCTTTCCATGTGGATCCAACTTATAAAGCGGCTGTGCCTTTGCTCCCGTCTGTTCTACCTTCGTAGAAACCGGAATAGTAATCTCTATAAACTGTTCTCCTAAAGCTTCCTGGCAATCTGCATATGCTTCCTGGCAGATTTTTTTTCGGTCATCATACTGAGTCAAAAAGCATCGTACCTGCTCTAGACGTGGGCTATACTCCGCTACTGTACTTACCAACCGCAAGATATTTGCTATACCTACTCGTGAATCCTTATCTGACTTACTTGGGATATAGACTGCATCGGATGCCACCAGTGCATTGACATTTAAAAGTGATAAGCTTGGTCCGCAATCAATCAAGCAATAGTCAAATGCATCCTCTACCTTGCGTAGCTGCCGATCCAGCTTGAATTGCTGTGGTACATCTGTATTCGCCCTCAATTGATTCTCTATTGCCGAAAGTGTTATATAGCTTGGGATAATCTTCAAGGTTTCATAATCCGTTTCGTAGATGCAGTCATTGATATCTTTTTTTGTATCCATCAAAATATCTTCCACCGTATCTGTAATAGGATATGTCTTACCGTGTATGACATCCAATAAAGAATAGGTTTCCTCGCTTCCTGTAAAGCCATACAGAGCACTTGAATTGCTCTGTGGATCCATGTCTACAATCAGAACTCTTTGTCCAAACTCGACAGCCAGTATGTGGGCTACTGCTGTCAGACTCGCTGTCTTTCCTACCCCACCTTTATTGTTCAAAAATGATATTCTCTTCATGCTTTGTTCCCTTTCTCTTGATCGTTTTTTACTTTTACTATAGTTATATTATACCATAGCACTATCAATATTCAATACATATCGAGGCAAAAGAGATCGGTACTTTTTTTATTTTATCGAGATCTTTATGTCTTTTTTAAGCAAGCAGGTACTGTGATTTTAGTTGTGGTAAATTTGCCACCTTAGTGCTCTATGTCCAGTTGTGTAATATTGTGTACAAGCTCTTGCTCCAGATCGTGCTCTCTAATGTTGGAAAAAATTTCCTGTGCTTGCTCCTGCATAGATTTCTTAAGAGCAAAAAGCGTTCGGTCTAACTGCCCCAATCCCGCAGCTCCTCTATATTCAGCGGAATGCTTTGATATATCCTTTAGACACTCACTAGCGACTGGGTTTCCTTGCTCTTGGGCTTTTTCAAAACAGGCTTGCGCCTGTGATACATTTTTCAAAACGTTATCCCCCGTTAGGTACTCCCGGCCAAGAGCTATGCTTGCCCAGCTATTCCCAAACTTTGAGGATTCCTGCAAACACTCAATCCCTCGCTTGCTGGATGCTATATTTGAACGGCTGCTTAGACACTTTTTACCTTCTCTATATAGATCCCAGCTTTTCACATGGGATATCTTCTCTATGGTATGTGGCAAATTTGCCACATCTCTTTTAGTATCCTCCTGTGATTCCCTTTTTAGGAGTTCTTTTGGTGGTGACTGTGAAGAACCACCTCGCTCTATTGCCTTCGCATACTCTTTGACTTCTTTTAGAATCGCATTGCCCAACCGCTCTATTAAATCCTGTTCTTTGGACAGAGCATAGCTCCTATCAGATACGCCATAGGCTTCGTCGTATAACTCGCTTTGCCGATTGACTAGTGACTGCATCTTTTCGTAGTCGGCCTTATGATACTGTTCTATGTAACGACCGCTCAAAGCATCAACCATTGGCTGCAATCGTTTCATCCCCGGATTATTGTAGTTCATCAGATTCATGCTTCGATTCGGCAGTGCCTCATATAACTCCAGAAATCCCTGGCGAAACACTTCATCATGCGCCAATGAGTGCTCCTGCTTATGCGCTACAATATCCTTTCGTATGATATGGTTAATAATCATGTTCAACTCTCTGGTCTGTAGTATCTCGTTGACAATAGAGCTTTTGGCCTTCTCAAAGCTTTTGCTTTTAAATCTTCCCTTATACTGCTCTGCAATGATTGGCTGACCTTTATCATCCAGCACTTCATAGAACGACTTTTGCTTGCCCTTCGTTATTGTCTCATATACTTTATACATCCCCTTTTCGCGCATTGGCTCTGGCTCTACGGTAGCCACATGCACATGGATGTTATCTGTATTGTAGTGAATAGCTGCTGTCCATACCGCAAAGGGTAGCTTTTCATTTTCTAGCATCTGGTAAATACCATCCCGTGCCACTTGCTTGATCTTAGTCTCGTCCAAAAACCCCCTATCACTATCATACAGCCCGTTTTTGTCCAGCCATCGATTATCAAATGATATAACCGTCTGCCACATCAAGCTGTCATTGTCCTGGGCCTTTTGAAATCTCTCCTTTAGATATCCTACTTCCTCTTGAGAAAGAACATTTGACACGCTGCTAAAAAGACCTGATGTTTTATCTGGATTTCTCATGTAATCATGATATAGATTATAACTTTGCACATGTTCCTTTCGGACAGCTTCTTCCCGATCCATATATTTTATATATTCTGAGAAAACAGTCGTGCCGGCCGTACAAAAGTCTTGTTTTAAAATCACACCTGCTTTGATCCCACTCATACAACTTCCTTTCATTCTTAATTTCAACGTGGCAAATTTGCCACATCCTGCTACGAATACCTTCTATGCTTCCTACTGTCTTTATATTGTTTTAACTTAGCCATGTGTGCCTTTCGCTGTTCCCTGCTTTGGGTTATGACCGGATGCGGCTGATCACGTTGTGTGTAACAGAGATCGTAGTCTCCCTCCTGAAGGATTGTATTAACTGCATCTAATATGATTTCCTGCATTTCCTCTGCATCACGCTGCATCTTTTTAAGTAAGCCCAGTTCACGCTTTACTTCTAATTCTTTATCTTTTTCTTGGGCACCATAAGCTTGTATGATATGCCGTATAGCTGGCCCACTTTTTAAACCAGAGGACTTCATTACTTCTGCTACTATCTTTTCCTCTTCCGTTCCTAACAAAACACTTTGCTTAATCATCCATTCTCCTTTTTACCGCCATACACTTATGACAGTAGCACCTAAATGCCCGTCAAATCTAAACAACTCCTTATGTGGCAAATTTGCCACATACTATTATCCGCGTTCAATGACTCGTCTAAGCTCTCGTACCTCACTTTTAAAGTCTCTGAGACTTTCTGACGATTGCATTAAGACTTCTTGCACTGTTTGTCTCAACTGAAGCATCCTGTCCTCTGCCTTCTTCGCCTCTGGAGTTTGAATCCTGATTAAGCATCGTCTAACATATGCTTCTCTACTCATCCCTAATTTTTTAGCAGTCTCTGCCATACCAAGGACTACATCCTCCGGCAAGTTTCTTACAATCATATCCATGAGTCCTCTCCTTTCTCCTCCCGCTTCATAGCAACTTCATATGCTAATATTTTGAACTCTTCAGCTGCTGCATTTAAAGCTTCTCGAAGTCTAACAATTTCGTCCGCCATACTATATACGACTTCTGCATGACTACTTACAATCTCTTCTACTTCCTCGCGGTGTACCTCCTCACATAATAGTCTTCTCAAATACTCTTCCCTTGTGCAGTTAGCCTTTTTTGCATTTTGGGTTAATCGACTCACTACAGCATCTTCGACATTCCTAATTATAATTGTTTTCATCTTATACTTCTCTTTCAAATATTATTCTTTTTGTACTATTTTTAATACTATCAGCATTACCCGATTAGGTCAATACCGATTTTTACCGTATCCCGGTAAGACATAGGATCTCTTTTTATGATCTTGGTCTCTGGCTCTACGTATGTTTTATTCTATTATCTTCTAGTAGTTTCTCAATCAGCTTCCCGCAGCCTGCTTTTCTCCACCATGTAACGTCTTGTTTTTCGTCCTCCAGCAATGTGGCAAATTTGCCACATTACTTCCTCCTGCTTTTTGATTACCTCTCAGCAATGTCTTTTTTTCCACCAGGTAACGTCTCTTTTTTCTTTTTTTAGCTACGTGGCAAATTTGCCACATTGCATCCGTTGTCTTTCCGATCAACTCCTTGCAGCTTCTTTTCCCCATCAGGGAATATCACGCCTCTTCCTTTTTGAATATCTGATTAAATCCGATTTCTAACAGTGAACTGATATCACGGAAACATCCGGCTTTGCCGGATTAGCACGCCCAGTGCTATCAGTTTCCCCTTATGCTCTTCAGCAAAAGTCATTGGCAACAACATATAGAAATGTGCATTTCGCCGCTTTCTTTATCATGTGGCAAATTTACCACATGATATCTCCAAATTTGAACATCAAAAAGCCGAGTCCTAGACTCGGTTCTTTTAGTAGTCGTTTTCTATGCGGAATGGGTTTCCATAAAGCTTAACAAGTCACATACACCTCCCGCATAATAGAAATCTTCCTCTCTGAGGAGCATGTGGCCACACTTGCATTCTTTTATCTCTCTATTCGTGATTATTGTTCCCCAATGATTTACCACAATTCCCCGCCCCACTTGCACGGGGATTCCCTGACATTCATCATCGTGCCGTATATCGTATACGTGATAGCCAGCCGGCACTGTATCATCTTCAATTCTGGCATTCGTATATGTCTCTTTCATAGCGTTAATTTTCATTAGTCACTCCTTTCTCCCCGTCATGCCGATAGGTAAGCCATAAAATTTATAATTCATTCCCTCTTATTTATAGTATTATTATACTATATACATAGTGATTTTTCCAGTAAAATCAAGGGTTTCAGGCTCTCAACTTTTTCTTTTTTATCGCGTGTTTTCAGGGTTTTCTTAGCTTTTTGCCTTAGCTTTTTTCACTTCTTCCGGTCGCAAACTATGTTTCAATAAAGAAAAAATTTAATTACGGATCCCCGGATCCTTTTGTGGCAAATTTGCCACAATTGCCTGCTGCATATGGGGATCATCTTAAGAATTATGATTGGTTCAT
Source organism: Lachnospiraceae bacterium (assembly GCA_047975025.1). Classification (GTDB taxonomy): domain Bacteria; phylum Bacillota; class Clostridia; order Lachnospirales; family Lachnospiraceae; genus JBKECY01. The sequence goes on along the minus strand of JBKECY010000003.1, from coordinate 79,473 downwards.
CAAATGAACCCTGTCGGTGCTTCTTTAACTTCCTCCTCCGTTACTTCTTCAATAGGAACCGTTGGTTCCTGTTCCGGCGCGACCGCCTCTGTCACCGGCTCTTCTGTCGGTAGCTCTTCTGCCACCTCTTCAATAGGAACCGTTGGTTCCTGTTTCGGCGCGACCGCCTCTGTTACTGGCCCTCAACATCCGCATGCAAGTCGATACTGAAAACTCCTGTGCATAGCAGCATAACTGCCAGCAACATGGCCACTGTCCTTGTAATCTGACCCTTTATCATTTATTGCCATCTATAAAAACAAAAAAAGAGCAAGCGTTTCACATTAGATTGCGAACGCTTGCTCTTAGTCTGCTCATTATCTTTGTATTGTCACCCTCCCTTTACATTTTTTATGGGGCATCCTCTGACTCAATGGTTTCTGTCTTGTCAGTGGATTCTGTCTTGCCAGATTCCCCTTCTTTCGTTGCAAAATATGCAATAAGCACGGCTCCTACAATACACAGTATTAAAGCTACCGTCAAAAATAATTGTATCATCTCTAATATCATAAGCACCTCTTTCTTCCAGATTTTTCTTTTTTATCCCTTACTACCTTTATTACTACACAGTATTATTATACTATATATATTGTGATTTTTCCAGTAAAATCAAGGGTTTCAGGCTCTCAACTTTTCTTTTTTTATCATATACTTTTATAGTTTTCTAAGCTGCCGCTGGCCAAGCTGCAGAAAAAGAGTGTGTCAAATTTCCTGACATTCTCACTCCCATTACAGTTTTTCCTTATGTGTTTTTTCTTTACTGCTGGTAGACGATATTCCTACTACATGAATTTAAGTAAATCAATTTATTTACTTAGAACTGTTATGACAAGATTACTTCCTTCATGTGCTGCTCTTTCATTTACTTGATGTATATCATTCTTTGACTTTACGGAACATCCAACTTGCCTAGTAGCCCGCAGGGCTATGTACAATTCCTTTCGTCAGTAAATAGTATATATAAAGATAATCTAAATATAAATAAGTAAAATATACAGCCTATTTCGCAAACGTGATTTTGTCTGATTTTACAGGGTTTTTGTGGTTGTTCTAACCATTTTTGGCATACACGTTTTTGGACTAAGTTATCCACAAAAATCATTCTTTTTGGATTTTGGGGCACAAATGCACATCCTTCTATTTGGACTATCTTTTCTTAGGTATCCTGCTTTTTGGACTTTTGTTATATCCTGCTTTCTTTTCCACACAAAAAAGTGAGCTGTTTCTGAAGATATCATCTCTTTTTCTTCAGTACAAGGCTCACTTCTTTTCTTCCTGTTGTTTCCCGGCTCTGTATAGACCTATTTGCGCCACGTAAACAAGACAGCTAGGGAATTGTGCTGTCTCGCCTTATACGGCTCCATTTGAGGCTATATGCGCCTTCAGCGCATTTATATTAAAGCCCCCTATACTTTTGTCTTCTGCTTCTATGCACTCCACTGTGGTTTCGATCCGCTGATGGATCAGTTTGTTCATATACGCAGCTGTCAATTCCTTTTTCTCACTTAGGATTTGATGAATCGCATCTGTAAATGTCTTGGCCGGATCGTGCCCGCTACTTTCTACCTTTTCATCGAATTCTGCCAGTAAATCCTCTATTATATCAGTACTGGTACTTTGATCTCCAGTTGCTCCAGCACGGCGCAGGTATACCTCTGCCAAATGCTTGCGCAGCTTCCCGACCTCCGTCGTATTCTCTTTTCTAAAAGTCTGATCATTATAGCGCACGACACGATTCGTTCCCTTACGATATATAGTAAAAAAGTTTTTAAGGGTATGCAGGTAGTTGCGGATCACACGTACAGACACCTTCAAAAGCTCTCCATAATGCTTATAAAACCGCTCAAAGTTTTTTTCATATACACCCTGGTTCTGCCCCGTAAGACGAAGCAGATCAAACAGCATATATTTTTCTTTACTTTTCATGGATCTAAATTCCTTCTTCCGAAAAATCTGTCGATTCAAATTCACGTATCCATCTGTATCCCCTGGCTTCCATTTTCTATTTCCGATAATCATAATGTCATAATCATAGTTTGATGTCCTGGTATAGCAAATGAATCCTTTTTTACAAAGAGATCCCAGTACATTATAAAAGGATTGCTTACACATAATCTTTTTATCTTCACAGACAGTTCGCACATGCACACCGGTGACACGCCCGCTCTCATCTTGCCGGCGCGCCAAAAAAACGATAAAGTCCAGCTCTGTTTTTGTAAGCGTATGTAGTTTGTCTATCGTAGAATTTCTAAGCTGCATCCTTTATCTCCTCTTACACGAGTACAATTTATCCTATTGCAAACTACCTAACAACCATTTCTGACAAAACATTTAATGTTTTTTGATCCAGTACAACGATTTTCCTGTAATTCGGTTTTAAGACAGCTTCCCATCGGCCATCATCTGCCACGAGAAGTACACCAATGCCATTTCTTTTTAGATCTTCCTGGTACTTACTGTTTATAAGCTCCTGCTTTTCCTTTGGCAGCACAAGCCAGCTCTTGCTGGAGAACTGCTTGTTTGCACAGGCCTTTAAGATCCCTTTTTTTATATCTGCTATCTTGAACTCAAAGCTGTTTATTTGATAATTATCTTTGTAAACTTCTAACGTCATTAGATCCACCCGGCCATGGGTCAGATCCACTTCAGTAAAACACCGTATGGCTCGTTTCTTGTAGTTGTAGCATTTCCAAAACGCTTCCCTTAGCATCTTTTCATTTAAGAACATATATCCCTCGATTCTGGCCTTTTTCATCAACCTACCGTTCTGCCTCCAGCTCTTCTTCCAGCATGACCTGATTTTGATTTCTCCTGGTGCGCAGCTTATGCTCTTCCCTTTCTGGTTCCGTAAGTTCTATAGGGTCACTTCCCAGGCTTTCTGCTACGATCTGCAGCTCATCCTCTGATAAGTCGTACCGCTCAAAGACTTCCAGCAGCGCATCCTCTGTTATAGGTACAAATACTCCGTTTTCATCCCGGCAAAGCGGTGTGATTTCTTCTGCCCTTTCTTTTTCTACTGTGGCAAAGATCTGATCCTGCTCCACACTCAGCCCCTGAATGCGTGGCGTTTTATTTTTTTCTTTTTCCTGCTGTTCTTTACTAAGCTCCTGGTAGATCAGCTCCATCATTTCTGTCGGCACTGGTTCCATAAAGTTGATTTTATCCACTTCCATCTTTCTAAAACCGGCTATAAGCTGCTCATTCCAATCCTTTGCTGTTCCTGGTACATGAAATGTCACCTGTGCTTTTGATTCCTCTAACAAGCGACTAGAGAGCTTTTTAGCGGTTTCGAACCCAGCAGCGTCTGCATCGAGCGCAAGAAGTACATGCTCCATTGGCCGTTCTTCCAAATGATTGAACAAGGATTCATACTTTCCAGTACCTGTAAGTGCCAGGTAATCATATTCTTTGTATTCCTTGCCCTGGGCTTTTAAGATGCTCATAACACTCATGGCATCGATGACACTTTCTGTTACAATCAGCTCCTTACTTCCGTTTTGTATGTAAAAATCTTTACTATAGTCGCTGCCTTTAACATCCCCCAAAAACCTTTTTTCTGTTAATGTACCTCTAAAACATGCGAAGTTGGCTGCTCCGGCTTCATCTCTGGCCACAAACACACAATTCCCCCTGGTATCCTGATACAACTGCTTACGATCAACAAAGTCTTGGACTATATCCGGATCCACGTAACGGCTCTTTGTAAGATAGGCAAAGACACGTTTCATATTTTCTCCACGCTGTGGAAGCTCTAAGCCTTTTACGGCCGGCTCCTGCACGGGTGTGTTTCCCTCTCTTTGTACTGCTTGGCGTTCCTCTTTTGTAAGATAATCGGTCTGTGTCGGATCATAGAGTCTGGGGGTAAGCTCCCTTAACGCCTCATGCAGATCTCCTTGCGTCTGAAACTCCATCACAAAATCTATGATGCTGCCGCTTCGACCGCTTGAGTTTCTAAAAAAGCAGTTTCGATCCGGATCGATGCGAACACTATCGTATTCTCTTAGCGAATAATACCGGCCAACTCTTACAGGCGTAAGACCAAGCGTTTGTGCATAGTCTACGATCTGGATTTCTCTTTTCATAGCCTCGATGGCTTCCTGTCGTGAATAGTGCCGGCTGGCATCCTGATACGCTCCTTTTGTCATGGTTTGCGCTCCTTTCTCCTTTGCTTTGGCTCTCTCATCTATCGCCACCTGATCCTGTACAACACTCAAATAGGGCTGAATCGACTGCTCCATTTGCTGTATATGACTCGTAAATATCTTATGCACGTTTCCAAGCACTGCCTCCAGCTGTGGTTCTTCTCCTTTTGCCTGCGCCTTGCTTTCCAAGGTCTTATAGTGATCCGATAGGTGCTGCTTCCGGCTATCTGTAAGTGGTATTCCATAATGACTCTCTACCATGATTGAAAACGCATCTGCTTCAAATTCTTTTAACGCTGTGCTTTTAGTCCGACTGCCCGGATTACCATGCAGCACGGCATGGCCAAGCTCATGCGCCAGTGTGGACAAAAGGGCGGTGCTCTCAAGCTTATCACTTAGCTGTATTTTATTCTCCACCGGATAGTAAGCACCTCTGAGACTTATCGATTGAAGATCAAGCACGGCAACCGGCACCTGTAATATCTCCTGCGAAAAATCAACAAGCCCCTTGGCTATGGCCGCATGCTGACCGGAATACACTCCCATGTGGTATAACTTGGGATATTCACTCTTCGGAAAATTTGTCTGCGAAATATCAAACACGTTGCCTATTTTGAAAACTGTTTTCTTTTCCCCCTCGATGCTTCCCGCTCTATATGCAGCCCTTTGTTCCTTCGTAGCTTCACTAAGCGGTACATTGTCTCCATCAATTTTCAGTATGATTTTCTGTGCCGGTGATAGGATTTTAATTCCCTTCGATCCTTTTTGTATGGACGCACCTTTACTCTTCCAAAAATCAAAGCTTCCGACAAAGGTCGCATATGGAGCCTGGCTATGAATCAGCATAGAGTTTCGTACACTATAGTTATAAAAACGGCTTGAAAAAGATAAAAATTCTGCTATATCCCCTGGATGTGTCTGATAGCCCTTTGCCGTCTCTAAAACGATCTGGCTTAACTCTTCTCGGTTCTGCTTTGCTGCCTGTGCCCAACGCTCTTTATCTTCTTTTGTATAATTCTTTTTTGTATACGCCATGCCGCCCCCCTTACACTTCCAAAAAGAAAGCTTTGATCTGTTCCTTAATATCCTCCGGCAGCTCTTCAATGGAATGTCCGGCCGATACTTCAACAACTGTTCCCGGGGGGACTTCGTTTTCTTCACATTTTACAAAATAAAGCTCTCCGAACTCGTCAGAAGCTATGGACATATCTTCGAAGCGTCCGACTACATCTAAAAGCTCCCTGGTCTTTTCAACATCTGGTAACTCTACAAATCGTTTCATTGGGAATCCTCCATTTCAATTCATCTGAATTTATCTTTTCGATTCTTTGGCATCTTTTATCTCCCTGTGAATTGCATTACATCCGCCAGCACCTGCTGCCATACCTGGAGCAGCTCTTCCCTGACCTGTGGATATAAAAGCGAAACAAGTCCGACCACCGCCAAGATAATCACCGCCGTGCTGCAGATAACCCGGATTAGTGACAACAACAGCCGTATCATAAACTTAGCCATGTTGCTTTTTTCTACCACTATTGTATCCGTTTCCTGCATAGAATATTTGTCATGCAACCGCTCCTGCTCTTTTCTTTTCTCTGCCTCAAGTCTGGCACCTCTTACAAAACCACCTTTAAATTTAGTTGTCTTTTTTCTTTGCATCTTTTCCCGCCTTTACTATATCCGGCCAGACCACCTGCGCTGTTCCTCTTGTAATCTTCTTCCGCACAGTTCGATATCCCTGTTGATGAATACGGGTTACTTGTACCTGGTACTTTTTTCCAGTTGCAAAGCAGAGAAATGCAGAAATAAACATCAGCCGTATGTATAAGGGTTGTAAGTCTCCTATACTCCAAACTTCAATCGGTCTGGCCTCTAACGCAGTCAGGAGCAAAAATCCCGTTATGGCCAAGAAAACACCAATTAGACACATTGCACTTTGACTTATGGCATGCGCAACCTGTCTACTTAGTAGTCCAAATTTCTTAATCAACACTTTTTTCGATGTCTTATGCTCTGTCATATTTGCTGCCTCCTTTTAAATATACGCATCACACTTTCTGCTACGTTTCGTTTATCCTTAGCCTTTACCTTTTTCTTTTTTATAGCTGGCAGAAGCTGTGCATACAGCCTGTCATTCGGCATGTACTCAAAGGGATCCGGCACATACACTGCAAACCCCGTCCGATCCGCTCGATCCTCCATGACCTCTAAAACGTCCTCCCTTTCTGCCTCTGACACAAACGAAAAAACATATTCTACGTCTTTGTAATATTCATTGGAGATTACTGCCGTAGAGGCCTGGGCTTCAGACGCTTTCATCCCCATCACAAAGATTCGCAAATCCTTTTCAAGAAAGGATGTTTTGTTGAAATCTTGTCCGGTATAAGTTCCGTAGTCGAACACGTAGTAATCATATTCCTGATTTAGAATCTCCAGGAGATTATCCTGCTTATAGTACATATCAATATCTGCATAGGTAACCCTTCCAAGCTCCGGCTCGTGGATGCACTCGACCAGCTGCTCATGCTGCTTGACATATTCGGTGTGATTGACTTCCACATAGCATGTTCGATATCCAAGCGTCTGAAGGTGCTTTACAAGCTGTAACGCTTGTGTTGTAGTACCGATCCGATCTCTCGCACCGGCAACACCGATTTTTACCGTATCCCGGTAAGACATGGGATCTCTTCTTATGATCTCCTCCTCTGGCTCTACGTAGTACCCTTCTAAGGCACGTTCCAGCTCCTGCTTGGCCAGACCCATGTTGGTACTGAAGATGAAAAAAATGATCCCTTTTTTGTATAATGCTTCGATAACCGCCTGTTCTTTATTAAACCCTGGTGCATATATGATGACCTCTGCCTTTTTAGCTCTTTGTATCCGGATGATCTCACTGGAAAGCGTCTCTGCATCATCTATATACTGCTCAATATCAAAAATGATGTACTTTGGGTGTTCGCTTAGTACCTCATTCATATGAAAAGCGATCCTGCTTTGCGCTGCCACACTTTTATACTCAATCTGCTTCATCCCGGCCACTTCCCTGGCAAAATATCCTTTATCTTCTTCTCCTACAAATAAAATCATGTCCTACCTCCGTGCGGCCGCTCCTCTTCCATAAAAAAGAAAAATTATCAGACCGCTAACTCCTCTCTTTGCTGCTTAATAGCCTCTATTTTTTGTTCAAGACTCTCTATATCAGTCTGGCTGCTTTTGATTTCTTCTTTGTTTATTTTAATCTGCCCTTCTGCATCCTGGATGGACTGTGCATTTTCTTCACGCTCTTCTGCTGTCAGGTGCTCTTCAGTCTGTAATTCCTTGATCTTTTTCCTGATCTTTTCGTTATACTGCTCGGCTTCCTCGATCTTGGCTTCTTTGGCTGCTATGCCTGCTTCTTCTGCTTTAATAAGCGCATCAATCCTAAGCAGCTGATATTCATTGTCCTTTCTTTGCTCTGGTATTGATCCTGTATGACCCCAGCTGTCTACATTTCCATACACCTTTAGAGGCTGCTCACTGTCGTTACCAAACAAACGTAGCGATATTTCCTCAACTGCCTGGATCTGTTCTATGTGTATTACTAAGAACTTGCTTTCCTTGTATACAATATCTGTCTTTAAATCCCGGTTTTTTCTTGTCACTGCTTCAGCCGTCCACGTGCCATCCAAGATCTCCCGGTTTTTTAGTTCAAGGATCACTTCCATACGTTCGCTTTTATCATCTGTCTCCCATGACAACAACGTTACTTCATATCCAGAATAAGGCAAGATGTTATAGTAAGGAGTGGCCGTTACATAGTCTTTTGCTTCCGGCATCCATACCCTAGATGTGAAAAAAAACGTGAATCCAATAACAAGCACGGTCAGAAAAAGAATAATGTTAAAATTTCGATGTGCTCTCATAGAAACCGCTTGGCTTTTAATGCGTTGCAGAATCCACTTCATTCTTTTTCCTCCTCAAGTTCATTTCTCAAAAGTAATTCAAACAATCCCGGAAGCCGTAGCTTTCGATCTACACGAATTACCATGTTTCCTGTATACGATGTCTTATTCACATTGATCTCTGTCTGTGTTTCATGTATTTCTAAAACTCGCTCCGTACTTTGATCAGGTCTTTCTTGGGCGATACATCGACCTAAAAATTCTACTTGTTCCTTGTAAAGAGCTACTCGGTTCCCAGTCACACCGCTAATGCAAATTTGTCTTCTTTGAAACCCTTTTTTTTTCATCATTCATTCACCATCTTTCCATTACTATTGTCACGCAATTCAACGCTGCAGTCTTTGAATTGTATCTGCTCTATACACAATTTGCTTTGCGCTTCCCACTGGAACACGCTGACTTACCTATATTATTTCTTTATCGTTTTTCTCTAAGCTCCTCCTGCAAATAGACGCTCTTCTGATTTTGGAAGATATACCTTAAACTCGATATTTTGATCCCCAGAAATGCAAAGAATGGTCTGCCCTCGTTCTAAAGAAGGAATCCTGTCACGCTGCACATACGTAAGTGCATTATCAAACACTCTATCTATGATGGAAATCGCATTACTGTCTTGCCTAAAGATGAATTTATACTGTGACAATTCAAATATTGTTTTAAGTGTCTCTATTCCCTTTTCATCCGACCCTTCAGGAACATAATCACGGATAGACTGACTTGCCAACCAGATACTTGCAAAAAATTTCGGACCTTCTCTGGCATAGTAGCTAATAAGTTCTAACGCAAACCTTTTTTTTGCATTTACCCATCGGTGACTTTCATCAATTAACAGCAGATACCTTGTCACATCCTCTATAGCAATCTTTTCCGACTCCCAAAGCTCCTTCATAGGCGCACCGTTTGTAACTGCATCATCCCATGAGAGAGTTAGGATATTGAATAACTGTAAGTCGAAAATTTCTTGCTCTAAGTCCTTAATTCCACTCAAGTTATATGTTACCGTTTTGACATCCTTTAGGTTGTCAACACTCGTATACCCATTGAATATATAACCATACGTCTTTACCAGCCCCTCAATTTGACCTCGTATGTTATCCAAAAACAGCAGTTCTCGTTTTACGACTTCTTGCTGCATCTCTGTATAGTCTCCCTTTTCTACGTTCTCTATTCTTTGTGTCATAAACTGTAAGAGATCTGAGAATATAGGGTATGCTGCCGCTCTAAGTCCTGATATCTGTTTTTCACGTTTTACTATACTTCCGTCTATCTGCTCTTCCATTGTAGTAACTGGATCCAATCCCCAAGTAGTGTAAAACTCATCTATAACTTTCCTTAAAAGACTTAACTCTTCAGCTGATGCTTCAGGTTTTAAAAAGCAATAACAACTTCGTATTTTACCGATGTGCCTAGCATAACTGCTCTCCTGTGTTTCTCCTGCTTTAAAGATTTCCAAAAGGTTGATGATCCCATCTGTTCCATCCATGTTGAGGACTTTCCCACCCATAGCTAACGTAACCTGGGTAAACTCCCCTACGATATCAAATATCCTAGTATAATCCCCTCTCAGAGTTCTCTCTTTTAAGATTTTCTTTAAAAGTGTGCTTTTACCAAAACGCTGCTTACCTACGACTACGGCATTACCATTCACACGTGTTTCGTTTCTATGATTTGCATCGAATATAACGTTTCCTCCGCAAGCCGTTTCTCCTAAAAATGCCCCGTATGGATCCTCTAAAGAACTATAATGGAATGGATTACCGGCAGCCAATAGCATACCCGACATGGCAAACCCACTCATTTGATGTGGGGCTATTTCTTGCATTTTGCTTTCAGGATAATATATACTCTGCCACTCCCTACGTTCTTCATTAAAGCATAGGGCAGCTCTGTAGCTGTCTGATTCAAGAGCTTTAAGGATTTCTTCGATTCTATTTTCAAGCTTTGCTCTAGTCATAGCAGCCGCATAGATCCTGATCTGCACTGACTTTACCACTTCTCCCATAGTATCTATTTCATCAAACAGCCGTTTCATCTCTTCTTCTCGTTTCTCCGCATCATAAAACTCTCTAAAATCTGCAGCTGAAGATTTTCTTGAATTCTGTTCCTCGATAGAGCGATTGAGATTCTTTTTTACTTCTATGATATCTTCCGTATGCACATCGACGCTGACAATCGTTTCCTCTAAGTTACATATCTTGCTTAACCAATAATCATTTAAGCGATTGGGGAAATCCCAGATATGAATACATGCTTCAAATCCCGTACCAGTCTTTATATAACTTATATACGGATATATCCCTCCAGCTGGGGCGATTTTCCTTAACAATGCAGGGTCTGTTTTGATTAAAATTTCATTTTGATTATTTTTAAACATCTTTTTACCTCTCTAAAAAATAATGGAATTCTTATTTCCCAGCTTAAACAGTACTTTTTCCTTCTTGTCTTGCGTAAGCGTGCGTAGAATTCGACTCGTTCCTATCCCCAGCGTGCTTTCCACTTGTCGGATTCGATCTAGCCGCTCTTGTTCATCTTTAAACCAAAACATGACATAGAACTCCCTAGAAGTCGTGTGTTTTTCTCTATAAATCAGTTCTTGAAGCTTTGTCTCAAGCATCTCTGTAAAAAGAGGGTTCTTGTTCTGTTCCAACCTTTTCTTCCAAAACTCTTGACTTTGCGCTGTGTTGCAAGGAAAATTCAAAGAAATTATCTTTATATCCTCTTCGTATGTCTTATAGAATTTTGCCCATCGGTAGCAATCCATTTCTATATCATCTACATCACCACTTACCATGTCCTTTGTATTCACCTGGTAAATGTCTAGGAGCATTGCATCACTATATTTAAAACAACCTATTTCTTCTTCGTATCTGGCGATTCCTATTTCTTTTTGTATATCTCTTTCTTTTATGTGATTGCTCATGCGTCTTGTCTCCTTCTTCATTCATTCTATAAACGTATAATTCATTGACCGGGCGTATCAAATATATAATCATTGATCTGTAAAAACGCCGCTTCGGGTTCTTGCTGGAGGGAACTACCATAATTACTCCAGTCAGAATTATAAAAATGCAATAGAGTATCTGCATTGGAATATGTCCATTGACATTTCCCCGCAGCGCAATAAATCCTACAACGAACCAGACAACTAAAAATATGACATCCAATACAGAAAAACTTTTCCAGACTTGAGACTCACTTTTGATTTCCTTTGTCACTAGATATCGCATCCGCATCCTCCTTCCTGCCATAGTCGTTTTAAAAGTGTATCTTCTCCCCCCATAACAAAGGTTACGGGAATCCTTTGCTCATAGAGTTCACGTAGCAACGAAAAAACACCTTGGAGCCAAGCTGTATTCCCTTTCAGACTGATATCCTGGTATCCTCCCTGTATCGTCTTACCATGCTCATACACCAGCTCGCTAATTCGGATAAAGTTACATCCATGAGGAAATAAGTGTATCTGTACCTGAAGCAATTCTTGTACCTTCTCTCGCAGATCTGCGTTTGTGGCTTCCGGAAGATATTCTGGATAATCATAAATATTCATTTGATCCTTGATCTGATCTTCTGCTCGATCCTTAACCCTGCTTATCATTCTTCGCTTACCTCACTTTCTGTCTCCTGCTCTATGATATAGAACGTCCACTTCTCATCTGACCTTTGATACAGTGCTCGAACATAACAAGGGGTACTGGCTTCGACCTTTAAAAGAACCGTCAGAACCTGATTCTCAAAATCCCATGTGATGTTGCGATCTACGGCTGCATCTTCATAGGGAGAGTATGCCGCTGCGTATAAGAATCTTTGCAGCTCCTCACATAGAAGCTTGGTGTCATGGTTAATCAGGTCTAAGAACACTGGATCAGTCGCATTGAATAGGATAAAATCTTCATTTATGATATAATCCTCATCCGTCTTCCCCTCTCTACCTATATCACTATCCTGGGGCGGTTTTTCTGCCTCAGTCTCTTTTGTTGCAACTTCTTTTAGTATTTTTGTATCTTTCGTATTAACCTGGGGAAGCGTAGTGGTCTCTATGGTCTCTCCACGGTTCCCCGGTACTTCTTCGGCACCACCACTCCCCTTTTCGATAAAAAGAAAAATGGCAATTCCTATGACCAGCACCGCCATACTGAGAATCACGATGCGGCTGACTTTTTTACTTTTATCGTGCTCCTTATGCTTCGTTCTTTTTTCTTTCTGCATACGCCCTCCTCCTTCTTACGTTGCCGGAAACCGCCCAAAGTAATAATCTCCCCAAAGCGGGCTTATCTTTACAACATCCCCAGTCTGTGGCGCATGAATGACAGTGCCATCTCCCATATAAATGCCTACATGATGAGCATGGCCTCTTCCCCAGAACACCAGATCCCCTGCCTTTGCTTCAGACTCGCTGATCTGACTGCTTGCGTTCATGTATCCATTCGCTGTCATTCGCCCGCCATTATAGGTGTTACTTTGCTTAAATACATAATAGACAAATCCGGAGCAATCAAAGGTGTTCGGGCCTTGCGCTCCCCATACATACGGACTGCCAAGGTATTTGACCGCCTCTGTTGTAACAGCATTTCCGTTTATATCTTGGCCGGGAGCCTTATAATTATGGTACTTGTCATAAAAAGCTTTCGCTTGTGGAATACGCCGGCTCTTTAGATGCGATATTGACTCTTCCTTTTTACAACGCTCCCATCCATGACAAAATACTTCTGTAGCTTCTTCTATGGTCTTAGCTGCTATAAAGCGTTCATAGGAGTATTGGGATACGATCCATTGAAAGGATGCCCAGCCCTCCCGGTTGGCATCTGGCGCATACTCAAGCCAGAAAAAGTCCATCTGCGTTCCTACGGCTGCCACTGACTGCTTGAAATTTGCAGCATACGCTTCTAGTTGTTTTCTTCTTCCAAAACTCCACTGACATAAACCAAACCCGATGCCATTACCGGCTTCGACCGTACCAGGGTTTAGTGAGCTTTCAGCTTCCATGTTGCCTAATATGGCAGCTGCTTGGATGTGCGGCACGCCCCTTCCTATCAAGTAGCTCCAGACCTCACTAACAACCGTTCCATCGTTTATGAAATCTCCACCGCCGCTATTTCCCTCTTGCTCTTTTTGATAGATAGCAACAGCCTTTTGCTGCTGATCGGCAATAGCTCCCACCATCAGGATAAAAAGTAAGATTCCAAGAAGCGGTACTCCTATCGATACAAACAGCCATTTTTTTTTACGATTTCTCATGACTCGCCCTCTCTGTCTCCTGTCTATTGATCTTCTTTACGTAACGGCCGGCCATTTAAAAGTATTTCTCGATCTGCACTTGCCGGTTGCCTTTGCTTCTCCCCCTCGGCATAGCTCTTTTTCTCTGTAAGATCTGTTCGTTTTATCGGTTTTCCATTTAGTTTATAAAGCTCTGCTTTCTTGTCGGTATCTGTTTGCCTTTTTGTTTCTGCAGGTCTACTTATTCCAGAACTATATCCTCCGGCAACACCACGGTCAGGCACACTTCTTCGATTTCTATCATATCGCCTGAACATGTCTGGGCTTTGCTGCTCCTTAGCCTTTCCTTGTTGCCCTTGCGTTACTCTTGCACTGCCAACCGGTTGAGTTGTAGAAGCGGTTTTTCCACTGCCTTGGTACACATCTCTGCCTTGGCTTCCTCTTCCTTCTATGCTTGCCTCCATTGAGGAGAAACTTTCGGGCATCGAATCTCGCTGTCCGCTATAGTTATCACGCTCTTTCCCCTGATTATCTCCCTCAAAAGCAGCCTTACTGGTCGTTTCTTCTTCCATCTGGGAAAATGCATCATTAGTACCTGTCTCATCTGCTCCACTTTGCGGCCGTGCCGAACCTTCAGCATCTATATCGTGTGTATTTGTGCTCCCTGTTTTAGCAGCTTCTTTATTTTTATTGATTTGGGCCTCCATATCGGCACTTCCTAGACTGCCTTTTCCTTTCGGATCAGCCTGTTCCTTTCCGCCTGTCTGTTTGCCCTGGCTTTTGGAAATATTTTGATCCATTTTCGTAAAGGATTCACCTGCTTTGGAACTCCCCTTACCGCCTCCCAATAGCTGCGCTATTCCAGCACCCATTTTTTCTCCTAAAAGCTCTCTTGGCTTCCTGGATACTTTCTCTACTAGACCACCCATTGTTTTGCCGGCAGCCATACCACCTCTAACAACCTGTGAACCTGCATATAACTTCCCGAACAGTCCAGAAAGTCCGGCATCGACCCCGGTAATCTTTTGAATGATATTTGCCCCATCTATGACACATATCGCTACAAAGAGCATCAAGATTCCCTTTGTAACACCGGTCGTAGTCAGATCCAAATAATTCACAAACATTAGATATAATCGAATCGAAACAGCTGTAAAACACAGCGCATAGTATGCATCTCGGATGTGCATCAGGATCTTAGTCACCTTCTTGGTTCCCGTCATATCTCCCGAATGAAATGTAACCAGCACTCGGCTTGTAAATAACTCGTAAATCACTCTTGCACACTTGTATGACAACATCAGATACACCAGGATCAACGAAATTGAAGTCATAAAAAACATTCCATAATCGAACTGATATCGGTAATAGAATTGATTGAAATAATCTGTCCACAAAAGGCCATCGTCCATCTCGATAAGCCCTCGCTCATTATTGGATGGAAAGAACTGAATGTCGTACTGCACGATTTCCTTACTATCTTCCGAAAGACCTTCCGTGTCTTTACTAATTACTTCATTGATATCAATCTTATCTATATCATTTATTGTAAATGTCTCGTACCTCGGCCGATCATCCTTCGTCATGTACTTGAGTCCAATCTCCTGATCAATATACAAAAGATCGTACAGGTTATCCTGGATCAACTTGGCACTGTCGCTTATATCAGTCTCTCCTACAACCGCATCTTTAAAGCTAATCGCCCATCCATTGATCGTTGAAAACAGGAAGGTAGATGAGGTAGCCACAACACCAAAGATCAGGATACTGTAAAGAAAGTTAAACTTCCTGTGTTTTCCTAAGATAAACATAAATCCCAGTGCGATAAACGACAGGCTTATAAACAACACGACAAGTGGCTTGATTTCTGATATAAAGTCGTTCATGCCCGTCCACGCTGTAATATCTACCAGACCAAACGCACGATTGTACAGCGTCTTAGAAGCTTCTAGTATCCATCCTAGAAGTTCTACTACTAACCATCCAAGCGCACGCCCGGCGGTACTTATGATGTTATTGTTCGTAAATATATCTCGGTTTCTATAAAGTACATTCAAAATATCATTTGGATCCATATAATTCTCCCTGGCTGTATAACAGCAGCCGGTATGTGTCAATCGATTTTTTACTGTTGGTGTATCAAACAGCCTCCATAAGCGTATATACGACTTGTCTTTTATCTTCTACACTTAGCTCTTCACCTGATATGCGAAAAATCTCGGCAAGAAACTGGGCAATCGACATTTCATCACTTAAAGCATGTGTCATGTTATAATGCATACCAAGTGCCCTGTGTAAGATCCCATGCAGCTTTTCTATGCCATCTGTATCAAGATGCCGGATTCTTACTATAGAAACATCTTCTGTAAATAATTCAAAACTTCTTCTGTAATCCCACACTCGCTCACTTACATTGATATGCTCCCTGCTTTCCTTGCAGCTCTCTAAGAAATTCACTTTCTTAGGATTATGAAGGATGCCCACTTCATATAGATACTCGTAGGCATATTTCATATCTTGTCCGTTTTCAACACTGTTGTGAATCGGACGGGGCTTTATCTTTCCCCCCTTTAGATCTCGTCTCTTCGATGTGCGCAAGATCAGAGATTCACCTTCCATGAACTGCATAAGCCGGTTATGATCCAAGAGCGGTTTTTCCTGTATGCTTTCAATGTAATGCTTACTCCAGTCAAGCTTGCTTCCACTTCTTTGTATATCTTTCGTAGACTTATTGCCCAGCTGGCCTGAGACTTCTTTCGCTGTATCCTCACTTCTGGTCTGAATATAAATATGATTTCCACAGTTTCCCTTTATTGTCTCGGCTTCCTTGTCTCCATACTTGGCCGGAACCTGCTCATAATTTTGGAAGTAAAAATCAAAACTGATATTTTGTCCTAAACCCATACTGACCATCGTATCTAATATTTCGATCTTCGGCATGTTTCCACACTCATTTAGTAGGAATTTGACCTGACGCTCACACTCACCTTTTCCGTCATCACACGTCTTGCCAAGCGCATAGTATACCTGGCGCACGAACAGACTCGGAATTTTATATAATGCTTTATCATAGCTAGGTGTAGCCATGAATATAGCGACAGGTCGCTTCCCAAATCCAATATCACGTAGATCAAGGCTGCTCTCAGCAGTCATCTTTGCTACATTCGTGAGTGTAAAGATATCAAGCTCTCGCAGCATTTCTGAGAATACGCCAGCTTTGGTCTTTCCCGGAGCAATCTTTACGGCTGTCCACTTGATCTTAGCTCGATCCAGCATAGGGCGCATTTCAAAATATTCATCTAGCCTTGTTTTCCCGAACTTATCAACGATCGTTGTAACCATCTCCGTAAAACTTATGATGATGCTGTACATATTTATCGTCTTTTGATGCTTTGTTGTCCATTGAAATGGATGTCTCTCCTTTTCTTCCTCCGTCATGCCTTTCCACCGAAAGAGCCGTTCCTGATTCTCTATTTCATCGGCTCGCATAGCATCATCCACAGCTGCCCAGATCATAGCCGTACAAAGAGCTACCGCCGCATTGACAAAATAGCTCTCATTGCTATTTGATGCTGCATCCGCATTGAAATATGAAAAGCTAAAGGAGTTGGCTACCATTTCGGCTGTATCGTAATCTTTTTTCTTGTAATACTCTACGACAAGCTGCAACGGGTTAAACCCCATCGACATGGCAGGGTTAGAGCAGTTCAAAATGTAAACATCATATCCTCGTTGCTCTAGCAGTGGTGCGACCGCTTTATACGTCTCGATCTTGGCATCGTTTATGACAAGACTCGGCTTATACTCGGCTCTTGAATACAACTCCACGCTGATCAGCACGTATATCTGATCTTTACCACTTCGAGTAATACCAATAAAAAAGTTATTAACTACCATTGTGTCAAGATATAATTTCTCTTTAATCCGGCTGACCGGAAATCCTGGATTTCCTTTGTATTCTAAAAGTCTTCCCTGGCTGTCCATTTCTGGCATGATACTGACCTCCAGATACTCGGCCTTTATCTCCTCCGGATACGTCATGCGCTGCTCACCCTTTTGGTTCAGGTTGAATCCTTTATCACTCCAACTGACATGTATCTTATATAACACATAAATATCAAGGAGTAGAACTATAGCAAGTGGTATAAGCAGCTTACCCAATGTAATTTCGTCCGGGAGTATCCACCGCAACCTGGTAAGCTCTTCAGAAGTCACCCTTCCCTGTATAAGGGCCGGTAAGTTCCATATCATGTGACTTGCAAAGTTAAAGGCTGCCAGCAATACAAGATCGATCAGCACAAGTCCACTGATCACGATAGGACGGGTAGACAGAACATACTCTATCTTGTTGCTTTGCTCCTTGCTCCTAAGTCCACGGAACCACTTCTGGATTCTGGTCTTATAGCTGGATTTCTTTGCTTTTTTCATAGGGTCTCTCCCCTCCTTCTCAAGTATTGTACATATAAGTTTATGAATCCTCTTTATTCTCCCCTTCAGATTATTTCCTAGCTGAAGGGGGATCCTAGCTACGCTTTTTTCTCTTCTGATGTTCTTAATTAACTATGTAATATTTAAAATCCAAACGCTGCTGCTACAGAGGTTGCTATTTGTGTTGATGTATAGATAAAAGCAGCCCCGGCAATCGTCCACAAAATCTGTTCTTTTCCCCACTCTCTGCCTTTTCTACCTAGAAAAAACGAAAATCCGATCATCATAATGACAACAGAAATCGCAGTCACTGCAATCGGTATTAAATTGTCCAGTGCCCAGCCCTTAATACCATTCATCAATGCGCCAAAGCCACCTCCGGTTCCTTGTGCCACAATATAGTCTATTCTCTCTATATACTTCATATGTATCCTCCTAAAATTTGCTTGTTCCTACAGTTTTTTGCTTACTGCCATAAAAGCGACTGCCCACAGTTATGGCAGCTGCCCTGTCCATGAATCCCTTCCGGTGAAATCGTTAGATCTGCCACCTCCACCCGGCACATCGGGCAGAGATAAACAGCTTCATGATTCTGGGATTCCACGTCATTTTTTCCAAGTGGAGACTTATCTACGCATTTTCTTATTTCGCTTGGATGTATGCCCCAGCATGTGATCAATGTTTCCACTTCCATCTTTACCTCGTACTTTCTTTTTCTCGGCCAACAGCCAAAGAACCAACACCACAACGACTGCCAATAGAACAATCGCTACAGTCGTTAAAATCTTTTGAACGACTGTCATTTTGTTTTGAACCGGTGCAGGAGCTTGTGTGGGCTGCTCTACTAAGGTGTAAGAAGCTTCCGCCTGTATGGTATAGGTGGCTTTTCCGGTCGGTACTTCCTGTACGGCCTCGTAGGTAAGTTCATATCGCTTCCCTTCTTGCAAGGATCCTGCATAGGTCGCTCTATAGAACTGAAGCTTTCTTTGTACATCTGCTACCGCATCTCTTAGCCATGTTCCGTCCGCATCCTGATACGGCTCGCTGCTCCACCTGATGTCTGTTACCTGGTACTCTTCCGTACCAGCTCCCACGGATGCTAAAAGCGTTGCCTCATGCTCCGGCAGAAGTGGAATTGAATCATTTTTTTGTACCTCGATATTCCCCCACACGAACAGATCTGCATCATAGGAAACGAACTGTATATCAATGTTCGTATCTGTCCATGCGGTATCCGGCAAGATTGTCACGCCTGTAAGCTGGCATGTGACCATGGTTGGCTGCCCCGTAACTGTGCTTGTAATGCTTACTTCTTTTGTCTGCGGTACACTTGTACTGTCTACCGGGTAGCTATAATCTGTGTAGCCCGTAACAGGGCTACCTTCGGCATCTTGTATCACGGCTTTGTTGATCAAATGGTATGTCATACCATCTTCGGTCAGGGTATATGGAAAATCAGCCCCATCCGTCACAAAGTCGCTCGTTACTTTTTTTTTACGATTTCCTCCTTTAATACCGGCTCTTCTTTTAGTACCTTATAGGTGACCTCCGATCGGGCAAACTCCTGATCCCCGTACACCTCAGCTGCTGGAAATTCCTCAACAGCTTTTTTATTTTTATCGCTGCTTTCAAATGTATAGGATTTTGTGTAACTGCTTTCATATGTCTTTGTGGTTGCCGGTGTTATCTTTTTAGCAGCCTGTACCGTCTGGCTCCCTACAGCAGCCATACTTCCAGCCAACAATGTGGCTATGAGCGATAAAAAGAAAAATGTATGGTTTTTCTTTTTGGACTTTTTCCCTTTCTTAGCATCAACGCTTTCTGTCGTGTCTTCAATTGCTATACACTTTCTACGCTGCGTATTCAGGAGTGCAGCTGCTCCCAACATCATAAGCAGGGCACTGCTTGCAAGCGCGGCATATAGCCCAGCATTTGTAACATCACCTGTACGCGCAGCATTTCTTGTCGTTCTTACTGTTCCACCGCTTCTGAAGTTCTTACCAGTAATCGTGCGGATCTCTCCTTTCTTCTTAATTGTGACCATCTGACCTTCGTCATTAATATCTTTATGCGCGGCCACCTTTTCAGGTTCATCGGGATTGGTAAGGTCATACAGTTCCTCGAACGTAACCAACTGCTTGCCACCAGATAAGGCACTTGCATCAAATGTAAATATTAGCTGCACCTCCATGTGGATGTCAGTCGCTGTAAACGTAATTTCACCTGTCACTTCCTGTCCATCAACAATGAGCTTGGCACCCTCATCACGCACCATCTCCCAACCAGAGAGTTTATACGTTACTCCTTTTTCTAACCCATCGAGTGTCACTGTATCCACAATCGTTACATCTTTAGCAGCGTCAATATATTTACCACCCTCAAGGTTAGTTGCTGTAGTGTGGATCTGGATCTCACGATCCGGCCGGTTCGGTATCTCTACTGTCTTAAGAACAACAGGCGCATCCTGACCGCCATAGATCACTTCTACTGTAATAGGTGTCGTATCAAGCTTGTATCCGTTTGGACTTTTCGTCTCAGTCAGAATGTACTTTCCTAAGTACACATCAATACTTCGATCCCGGCCATCCTTTCCGGTAACAAGTGTATCGACAATTGTACCAGCTTTTGCTCTGACTGTTCCGTCAGGTGTTTTGATATCCTCCGCAGCCGTCAGTGTAAACTCAGCTCCGGCCAGCTCATACCCGGCATCACCTGGATTTTTTTCTTTATCGTATTTTAAGATTTCAACAGCGCCCATGGCCGGTGCGTCAGTAAATGTGACCGTGATCGGTTCTTCCCAGTCATGCCCTTCGGTAATCTCGAACTTTAGATCCTCGCCAGTTAGCAGATAACCTATTGGGGCCTTTAGCTCACGTAAGTAGTACGTTCCTACTTCCAACAGCTCTGGCATAACAAAGCTACCCGTTTCATCTGTCTCAAAGGTATCTATTGTCACTGTCTTCGGATAATGTGTTGCCACCATAGAAATGACCTTTTTATCTTTGTCCAGTACCTGGAATTTTGCACCTGCAGCAGCAATGACCTTACCTGTTGTCGCATCCTTTTTAACGACCTTTACCGGTGAGGTAATCGCATCGTTGCGGATAATAAAGTACAATGTCTTGCCCTGAGTATCTATCGTCACTTTTTGTGGTGCGATTGGGGCCAGATTAGAGGGCGTATTCTCTTCCGTCATGGTATAGGTATCAAATGGCAGGTTTCCACCAGTCGGATTCCCAAGGGAAAGTGTTGTGCCATATCCGTTTTCATCTGTCGTGATCCGGTACTCCTGCCCTGTTGTATCCGAAGTGAACACAAAGTCAATACCCTCCAGAGGCACTTTAATATCGTTTAGACTTCCGTCTTCCTTGTATTTAACGATCTGCACATCACCTTTGATCAGATCGTTTTCAATGTTGTGCGCAAGAGAAACCATCACTCCAGCTTCAGATATGGTAAATTCCTGCTCCAAATAATTACCCGTCTGATTGTAACCAAGTGGAGCTTTTACTTCTTTGGCTTTATATCGGCCAAACGGAAGCAGGTCATTTGCAGTGGCTGCATGACCGTTTATATCTGTAATCAAAGTCTTTACGACTTCTCCCGGCTGATACAAAGTTCCTTCTACAAGTACGGCATTCGCACTATTATTTGTAATGGTAATCTCCGCGCCTTCCAAAGTGGCTGCACCCTGGGGAGTCGTGCCAGTTTCCACATCGACCTTTTGTACTTCTACTCCACCTCGGATCACATCATTAAAGACCGATAGTGCCGTTCCATCCGTAGCAAGCTTTTGCACTTGACCATCATCTGTGATTGTAAAAGCACGTGCTGTGCCATCTGTCAAAATGTAGCCGGAAGATGTCGCAACTTCCTGGATTGTGTAGTCACCTGCAGCCAGCGTTTTTCCGGTTGTTTTTGCAATATACTTATCTCCGGATTTTACAGTTGCAATGCGGATCACTTCCTGATCCTTGCCATAATTGGTTCCTCCAACGTTTACCGCATAACTGTTCTTGTTTACGATAGCAAACTGGACACCTACAAGTGTTGCATCACCTTGTACTCCGGTAAGTCCTTCAGTTGAAAGCTCGGAGTCAAGTTTTTCTATCTGGACATCGCCTTTTTTCGGAGTATTTGGGATAATCGGATCATCATATGTATCAATGATTTCCCCACTACCTTCAGAAGTGATCTGTACTACATAAACCGTACTGTTCAAAAGGAAGCCTGTAGGTGCACTTGTTTCTTGTAATGTCACAGTTCCAGTCGGCATAGTACGAACACCATCTACATAGTAAAAATCATCTCCACTTATTTTAGTTGCGCTTTGAAATAAAATTCTTCCGTTTGAATCAGTTTCAAACACCCATGTTCGTTCTGCACTATGACCACTTTTAGCTGGGTCAGTACTCATTTGTACATCATAGTATCTAACCGTAAACCTTGCACCAGCCAGTCCAATGTTGGTATCTCCATTTCTTTTTCGCAGAATAATACTTAACGGATCATGCTGGGGCATATCGTTTACACTACCATTCTCCCCGAGAAATGTAGTGTTACCTTCCGTAACTGTCACAGTATACACTGTATCATTTAGAGCATAACCTTTAGCAGCCTTTGTTTCTTTTACATAGTATGTACCTGTTTCTAAAGTGACTGTATTACTGACACCACTCGCTGTTGTTGTCAGATTCCCTACTTTTCCAGATACAGTGTTACCACTCTTAGTTGTGTAGACTCCGTATACAGCCCCAGCCAGGGAATAGCAGCTGTTGCCATTAGAGATACTAGGATTTGCTGACACTTTTTTAAGCTTCAACTTTCCGTTCTGCTCTTTTGGAATATTTACATAGTTGATTGTGTTGTACCAGCCTCCTTCTTGATACTCACTAGTTTGACCTGGGAAGACCTTGACTCCATAGACTTGGGTACTAAGCTCGTAACCTGAAGGAGCGGTAATCTCTTTTAGATAGTACACTCCCGCAGTTGTTACCCAGTCAGCCTGACCGTTATTATCCGTTGACATCGTATGTATCAAGTTTGTACATCCGATATCACTGTAAACTCCGATGGCAGCTCCTGTTGGAATCCGGCTGCTTTCATTATCCACCTTGTAGACACGCAGCAGCCCGTTAGGGTTATAGTCTGTCTGGAATCCAGTCAACTGAATTCTTTGATAGTTGGATGCAACTGCATCTGGCGTAACGGTAACTGTCCAGGTGACCTTTCCAGATCCAGGATCAACGGCTGTGGCCACGGCTGAATAATTGCCGTACCGGCTATCTTCATTCGTTCCAGGATTCGCAGCTCCCGGATCTATACAAATGAAGTTGTATCCGGTTAAGCCTCCAAAGTCTCCATTTGTAAAGACTACTGTAAACGTTCCAGATGCGTGTGGATCTGCTCCATTAAAGTAAATAGTTCCTCGGCCGGTCGCAGTATCTCCTACCTGCGGATTGTTACTTAATGCCCCCATGATCATGGGAACATCCGCGGCTGCTATTACACTAGGTGTTTCTTCTGATGCCACTGCCTCTGGGGTTTCCGTAGGGGTTGCTTCAGGAGTTTCCGCTGGTGTTTCTTTCGGGGTAATATTTGGCGCCTCCTCTGGTGACACTATCGGTGTTTCCTCTAAGGTTTCACCTGGTGTTTCTTCTGGGGTTACTTCTACCGTTATCTCCGGTGTTTCCTCTGGGCTTACTTCTACTGTAGGTTCTTCTGCCATGTCCTCTGTAGGTGGGGTTGCTTCTTCCACCGTCTCAGTTGCACTTTGCGGGAGTGCATCAGCATGAACGCTAAACGTCCCGAGTACTCCCGTACAAAGAAGCAAAAACGCCAGGAATAAAGATAGAACCCTTTTTAGTTGTACTGTTGTTCTAATCATCTTAACTTGACCCTCCATTTCCACTCAATATTTATTGGTATCATCTATATAAAACAAAAAAGAAACGAACTGCTCAAAATGAACGTTCGTTTCTTCCTTGTATTGCTATTCTATTGTAATCCTATTTATTTAATACCAGTACCCTGCTCTTTTTCCTGTTGTCTGCCAATGACCTTTTTCAGCTACGGCTGGATGATTTATATTGCCGGTCTGAAGTGTAATGACTCCTCCATGATACCCTGCTGTTCCTCTATAGATTTCTTCTTGTGGCAAACTAGGACATAAATGATTGTCTATAGCTCCTATGGTGTTTTCTGAGTCAACAGTAACTCCATCCGCCAAAGTAATAGTTAAATCCGCATTACATCCATTACACAAAAAGCGATTACATTGCGTATATACTGGTTCATCCCAAGCGGCCTGTGCAGCTACATCAACTACCCATTTCTTACTTCCCTTACTTGCCGGCACCCAGGTAAGCTTTCCTGAAGGATTAACTGCATAATAGGCTACTCCCTCATACTTCCAGCCAACTGCGACCAGCCGGTCACGTTCGGCTGCACTTTGTGTGTAATGGTGACTCCCTGCTTCGAACTGCCCTGTGGCATTCCGATTGTAAAGTCGGTATACAGCATATCCATTCCCTGGGCTTGCGGTAGCAAATGCCAGACCTTCATGCTTCCATCCATTCGCCACTAAGTTTTGTACTTCACTCCAGGTCGATGTATACACATGCTCTCCAGAGTTTCTGTTATATAATCTGTGTACCTGAACTGTCTGTCGGCCAGCATCAAGTATATAGGCAACTCCTTCACCTTTCCAACCGGCACGTACAAGATTATCGTACTCTCCTCTGGTTTGCGTAAATAGGTGCTCTCCGTTATTTGCATTGTATGCCCTATATACCGAAACCGGTGTAATCGGATCAGCTGCCGCCGCTTGAGCGTTGATACTTGTTGTTCCCATCCCCATGAACACAATGGCTGCCACTATTACAATTTTGCTCATCACTCTCTTCATATTTCACCCTCCCTTGAATTTGTGCGTTTTTCAATTTTTGCAGTTTTTATTATATCATATTTTTTCTCCAGCGTGGGTGTACTGATTTTGTTCTTTTTTATTTTTTTCTATAATGTTATAATATATATATTGCTTTTTCTTATCTTTATTTCTTTTTCCGATCTTCTTGCCGCCTACAGGGGTTTTTACCTTCCTAATTGTTACGAACGTTGATTCTATTCGGCTTTCAATGTTCACGAACGTTTTTTATTCAACTTTTCATTCGTGATTTTTCACAAAAAAAATATTAGGTCGGACAATACGTTCAACCTAATATTACAATCCCCCATATTTTTTTTATTCAGGGTGGGTTTTTATTTTACCATGCCGGAAAAGCAAGGTCAATAGAGCAAAAACGCCGTATTTTCCATACAGTATTTGTACAATATCTCAGCGTCCAATCAGACACATGGCATCCTGAATAGATTCAATCTCTATAATTTTTATATCAGAGATATTTGCTACGGCTTTTCGGCTGGCTTTAGGCAGGGCGACTACGTGGAATCCCAGTTTCTTGGCCTCTTGCACTCTTTGTGTCGCCATGCTTACAGAACGCACTTCGCCGCTTAGCCCCACCTCTCCAAAGACCAGAAGGTCTTCCGGGACTTCCTTGTCCTTATAACTGGATACAAGTGCCATGACAATGCCCAGGTCAATCGCCGGCTCCATCACCTTCATCCCACCGGCAATATTAACGTACGCATCACAGGAAGAAAGATTGATCCCAAGCCTCTTTTCCAGTACTGCCATCAAAAGATTCACTTTGTTTGTATCTGTCCCTGCCGCTGTGCGCCGCGGAATCGCAAAGTTCGTCGGACATACAAGCGCCTGAATTTCAACCAGAATTGGTCTGGTACCTTCCATTGAGCAGGTCACAATAGAACCGGAGGCTCCTTTGGGCCGCCCATTCAGTAAAAACTCGGATGGATTCTGCACCTCTTCCAACCCCGCTTCTCTCATTTCAAAGACACCGATTTCATTTGTCGAACCAAATCGATTTTTCACGCCCCGCAATATGCGGTAGGAAGCATGCCGGTCTCCTTCGAAATAAAGGACTGTATCCACCATATGTTCAAGCAGGCGCGGTCCTGCCACATTCCCCTCCTTGGTAACATGACCCACAATAAAAATGGTCACGTTCTGGCCCTTTGCAATTTTAAGGAGTGCATTTGTCACTTCTCTTACCTGTGCCACACTGCCGGGGGCAGAGGACACATCCTCAAGGAACATGGTCTGAATGGAGTCAATAATAACGACTCGCGGGGATTCCTTCTCAATAATTTCTCCGATTTTATCCACATCGGTCTCGCACAAAAGCAGCAGAGAATCCCCGAATCTTCCGATACGTTCCGCCCGCAGTTTG
This sequence comes from Lachnospiraceae bacterium, assembly GCA_047975025.1. Lineage (GTDB taxonomy): Bacteria > Bacillota > Clostridia > Lachnospirales > Lachnospiraceae > JBKECY01. The sequence continues at coordinate 53,400 of JBKECY010000003.1, read as the reverse complement.
ATTTGTTTTAAAGATTCCTCACCTGAAATATACAGAACCTGTGTGTTTTTTAAAGAAAGATTTTGGCAGACCTGCAGCAAAAGGGTAGACTTACCTATCCCCGGATCTCCTCCGACTAATACAAGTGACCCCGGTACAATTCCGCCACCAAGAACCCGGTTCATCTCTTCCATACCGCTTGTCAGCCGGGCTTCATCTTTTGTATCTATGTCCTGCAGGTTTACCGGCTTGGTATCCTGTGCCGTCAATTTAACAGTTTTATTGCCTTTTTGAATGACCGGTTCTTCAACAAAGCTGTTCCACTCATGACAGGAAGGGCATTGCCCCATCCATTTGCGGGATTCGTATCCGCACTCTTTGCAAAAGAATGTGGTTTTTTGCATTTTTGACATAACTGCATAACTCCTATCACTTTGTACTTTTAGATGCGGACGAGAAAAAAGGCTGCTGCCGCAACCTTTTTTTCGTTTTATTTTTTAGTAATCTTAACCGCTGCTTTGACTTCCGGTTCCAGTTCCAAACTAAAAGAGAGTTTTCCGCCAAGGTTCGTCTTCATCTCTCCGATGCTCTTGCCTTCAACGAAAATTTCATACTCCGTATCCTCTTCAAGTTCTACTGTAATCTGCAAGTCCTCATAACTTTCCACATAAAAATCAAAATCACCATTCTCCTGCGACAGTTCGTATACGGTAGATCCCGGAACTGATTCATAAACAAATAATCCGTTACGCTCTAGTTTTGTAATTTCTTTAAATGTCTTGACTTTATATTCGTCTCCCTTGAACTGATAATTATCCAGTTTCGACTTTTCTCTAAGTCCATAATTGCCAAAACTAATCGTTCCGTTATCTTCTGTCCGTATCAATTCTTTAATTACTGGCATCTTTCTTCCTCCAAAAAGTTATCGTCTCTTCAACTGGTTTCATTATATAATAAACCACAGTTTAATACTAGTAGATATTAAAATTTAATAGTCAGTCCGTCAGTTATGCTCTATAAATTGGAATAAAAATGTCTATTTTGACCTCTCTGCAAAAGTAACGGCACAGCCCTGGTATTACACCAGGACCGGCTCTTTTTTCTTGCTTCGGCTGCGTCCTTTGGGAGCCTCTTTTTTCTCAACAGGAAGCTCTTTGACCGCCGGTTCTACTTTTTGAAAAACAATCTGATTTTTCAACACCTTAACCGCAACAGTATCATTGGTTCTGATCCGGTTTTCGAGTATCTCATTTGCCATTGTGTCTTCAAGCTTTGTCTGAATCGCTCTTTTAAGCGGTCTGGCACCATATTTCTCGTCATATCCTTCCAGAGAAATCAGCTTTTTGACCGAAGGGGCAATCTTGAGGGTAATACCCAGCTGCTCCTGGCTGCGTTTTGCAAATCCTTTCAACAGGATATTCACGATCTGTCCGATATGATCTTTGGTCAGTGCATGGAATACAATAATCTCATCTATACGGTTTAAGAACTCAGGTTTGAAGAGTCTTCTGACCTCATCCATTACCTGTGTCTTCATACGTTCATATCCATGGCTTTCCTCTTCCACTGACATAAATCCAAGCTTTTTAGGTTCGATAATAGATTGAGCTCCTGCATTTGAGGTCATAATGATGATTGTCTGCTTAAAGTCTACTTTGCGTCCCTGTGCATCTGTAATATGTCCGTCATCAAGTACCTGCAGAAGAATATTGAACACATCCGGATGGGCTTTTTCCACCTCATCAAACAGGATTACGGAGTACGGATTGCGGCGTACTTTTTCACTGAACTGACCACCCTCATCATAGCCTACGTATCCGGGCGGGGAACCAATGAGTTTGGATACACTGTGTTTCTCCATGTATTCAGACATATCTACGCGGATCATGGCCTGTTCGTCACCGAATACAGCCGCTGCCAGCGTCTTGGAAAGTTCCGTCTTACCAACACCGGTAGGACCAAGGAACAGGAAAGAACCAATCGGACGGTTCGGGTCCTTTAATCCGACTCTGCCGCGCTTTACAGCCTGTGCTACGGCCTTCACAGCTTCGTCCTGACCGATGACACGTTTGTGCAGTTCATTTTCTAATTTTGTCAGCCGTCTGGACTCACCTTCGGTAAGTTTCTGAATCGGAATTTTAGTCCAGCCGGAGATGATATCGGCAATTTCCGGTTCTCCGACTACAAGCTTCTTGCTTTTGCATTGCTTTTCAAACTGGGCGCGAACTATTTCAACTTCTTTTTTCTTCTCATCACGCTCTTTTTTGAGCACCTCTGCTGTTTCAAATTCCTTATTTTTAATTGCCTGCTCAATTTCTATCTCTGCCATATGAATGCTTTTTTCCAGATCCATCATGGCAGGCGGTACCTGGAATCCTGCGAGCTGAACCTTTGCTGAGGCTTCATCAATCAGGTCAATTGCTTTATCCGGCAGAAAACGGTCGTTAATATAGCGAATCGACATGGAAACTGCCGCATCAATCGCACTATCTTCTATCAATACGCCATGGTGACGCTCATAGGCAGATCGCAGACCTTGCAGAATCTGTATCGTTTCTTCAGCTGAAGGCTCCTCAACCACTACCGGCTGAAATCTTCTCTCCAGTGCAGCATCCTTTTCGATGTGTTTTCTGTATTCATCGATGGTTGTCGCACCAATCAGCTGCACTTCACCTCGGGACAGGGACGGCTTCAGGATATTAGAGGCATCCAGAGAACCTTCGGCTCCGCCGGCTCCTATAATTGTATGTATTTCATCAATAAACAAAAGCACGCCTTTGTTTTCCGAAACTTCTTTGATTACATTTTTAATTCTCTCTTCAAATTCGCCTCTGTACTTAGAACCGGCAACCATACCCGAGAGATCCAGTATGACCACACGTTTATCCTTTACAGTGTCCGGAACAAGTCCCCATACGATGCGCTGAGCCAAGCCTTCTGCAATCGCAGTCTTACCGACACCAGGTTCACCAATCAGGCATGGGTTGTTCTTCATACGCCTGCTTAAGATCCGTATCACGCGTGAGATTTCCTCATCCCTTCCGATGATCGGATCCAGTTTCCCAGCCGCTGCCAGAGCCGTAAGATCCCGGCTGTATTGATCTAAGGTGGGGGTGGCGGTCGATGCTGCCGTTTGTTTCATGGCCCGGCCGCTTTGCAGCTCTTCCTGAGAGAAGCGGTCATCCGCACCGATTGCGACCAACACTGCCACATACATCTTCTGAATACTTACACCCATGGTGTGAAGCAGTCTGGTTGCCACACAATCTGTGTCTTTGAGCAGCGCCATCAGGATATGCTCTGTCCCCACAAGCTCACTGTCATAGAGCGCAGCTTCATTAAAACTGTCTTTTAAGATTTTCTGGGCACGTGGTGTATATTCCGGAGACTGCACCAGCACACCTGCCGGCGGAGCAATCAGACGGTCAATCAATAACAATAATTTTTCTTCATTTACATTAAATTCTGCCAATACCATACTGGCGGCACCCTGTGTCTCTTTTAAGAGTCCGACAAGTATATGTTCTGTGCCTATATAATTATGTTTGCAGAACGTGGCAGTCTTTTCTGCATAACTTAATGCTTTTTTCGCTTGCTTTGTCATTTTTTCTTGCATAGTCTTCTCCTTTTCTATCTATATTCTGAATAGATTTCATCAATAAGGTCATGCACTTCTTCAGGCCGTATGCCTTTACAACATCCCTTGGCCAATATTTTAATCAGTTGCTGCTTCATTTCCTCCAGAGCCTTTAGCTTATCAAGATTTATAGAAATAACCGCACCCTTACGGCGATCCAGGGTCAGGATACCTTCTTCCCGTAACAAAGCATACGCTTTATTTACTGTGTGCATGTTGATTCCTGCGGTTTCCGCCAGCTGCCTGACTGATGGCAGCGCATCCCCTTCTCGTAAGACTGAGGTCGCGACTCCAATAATAATCTGATTACGAAGCTGCATATAAATAGCTTCTGAACTACTGAAATCAATTTCAATTAACACTACAATCACCTCACTTACGTCAATTCTTTTGATATACTTGATATAGATGTATTATAACACATGTGTCAAGCTTTGACTATCACTATTTTGAATTTTCACAATTGGTGCGAAAAAGACCCGCCGACAGAGTTTGTCAGCAGGTCTATATCATAGCTACATATCATCAATTGCTTTTCCAATATCATTTCTCATATACTTGTTAGAGAACTCAATCCACCGGGTCGCTTCGTAAGCATTCTTCCTTGCTTCCACCAAATTATCTCCTTTGGCAGTAATGCCCAGCACACGCCCTCCATTTGTGACAACTTGCCCGTCAGACAGTTTTGTACCGGCGTGGAAACAGTAATACCCATCCTTATCCTTGAACTTTTCAAAGCCCTGTATCGGAATTCCTTTCTCATAATGCTCAGGATACCCAGCCGATGCCAGAACAACACAAACAGCCGCATTATCCTCGAACTCCAGGTCAATTTCATCGAGTCTTTGCTCCAGGCACGCTTCGATGACATCCAGGATGTCATTCTTCATTCTGGGCAGTACCACCTGCGCCTCAGGGTCTCCAAAGCGGGCATTGTACTCAAGCACTTTGGGGCCTTCCTGTGTCAGCATTAATCCAAAGAAAATAATGCCGGTAAAGGGGCGTCCCTCTGCACGCATCGCATCCACCGTAGCCTGATAAACATGCGCATTGCAGAATTCTTCAACCTCTTTTGTATAGAACGGGCTCGGCGAAAAAGTTCCCATGCCGCCGGTATTAAGTCCTTCATCGTTATCCTTGGCTCTCTTATGATCCTGTGCGGAGGTCATTGTCCGAATCGTCCTGCCATCTACGAAAGAGAGTACCGATACCTCTCGTCCTTCCATGAATTCTTCTACCACGATGGTATTCCCTGCATCTCCGAACTGTTTGTCCATCATCAGTGTCTTGACACCGGCCTGTGCCTCTGCCAACGTCGTACAAATCAAAACGCCTTTTCCCAAAGCCAGACCATCCGCCTTAAGTACAAGAGGAAATTTTGCGGTATCCAGATAGGAAAGTGCCTCTTGTGCAGATGAAAAATTCTCATAACCGGCACTCGGAATCCCATATTTTTTCATTAAATCCTTCGAGAATGCTTTTGAGCCTTCCAGCACAGCCGCTTTTTTGTCGGGGCCGAAGACACGCAGTCCTTCCGCTTCAAATGCATCAACAATGCCGCCTACCAGCGGATCATCCATACCAATAATTGTCAAATCAATCTTTTTCTCTTTTGCAAAGGCAACCAGACGCTCGAACTCCATGGCCGGGATGTCCACACAGGTTGCAAGTTCAGCAATCCCCGCATTTCCGGGTGCACAATAAATCTCGTCAGCCTTGCTGCTTTTTGCCACGCTCCATGCGATGGCATGCTCTCTTCCGCCGCTTCCGACAATTAGAATTTTCATGACCTATTCTCCTCACTTGCCTCTGACCGCAATTGCACTTTTCCATCTGCAACTTTCACACGTCCATCTGCAATTAATTGAATCGCCTCCGGCAGTAACTGCCACTCGGCTTCCTCCATCACTCGTCTCTGCAGGATTTCGGGTGTATCCCCCTCCAGTACCTGCACTGCCTTTTGCAGCAGAATCGGACCGGTATCTGTCCCTTCATCCACAAAATGCACCGTTGCTCCGGTCAGACGGACACCGCGTGCAAGTGCAGCTTCATGAACACGTAATCCATAATAGCCATCCCCACAAAAAGCGGGAATCAATGACGGATGAATGTTAATAATCCGGTTCGGGAATGCCTGTACCATGCGCGGCGGAATCACCACCAGAAAACCGGCCAGAACAACCAGGTCAATCCCACTTTCTATCAGAATTTCTACCAGCTTCTCATGAAACGCTTCTCTAGTTTCAAAACTCTTCGGACGCAGGACACAAGTCTTGATCCGATGCGCCTTGGCACGCTCTAGTGCATAGGCATTCGGATTGTTACTAAGCACAAGTTCTATCGATACATTTGTAAGAATGCCCTCGTCCATTTTATCTAAAATCGCCTGAAAATTGGTACCTCCGCCAGATACTAAAACGGCAGCTTTTAGCATAATGTCACTCCCTTTTCACCTTCTGTCAGCCGGCCGACCACATAGGCTTTCTCGCCAACAGCAGTAAGTGCGGCCAGCGAAGCGTCCACATCTGCCGAATCCACAGCAATAATCATGCCCAGTCCCATATTATATGTATTGTACATCATTTCTTCGGCGATCTGTCCTTCACTTGCCATAAGTGTAAAGATCTCCGGTATCGGGTAGCTGGATTTTTCAATAACAGCATGTACACCGTCACACAACATCCGGGGAATGTTCTCATAAAAACCGCCGCCGGTTATATGGCTGCAGCCCTGAATACGCACCCCTGCTTCTTTGATACTGCGAAGTGCTTTTACATAGATTTTGGTAGGTTCAAGCAGCGCTTCGCCCAGTGTCCTGCCTAATTGAGGATAGAACGTACGCAGTGAGCTTTCTGTCATATCGAACACTTTTCTGACAAGCGAGAATCCGTTGCTGTGCACACCGGAAGATGCGATCCCAATCAGAGCATCTCCGCTTTTTAGGTCTTTTCCGGTAATCAGGTCTTTTTCATCGACGATTCCTACGGCAAACCCGGCCAGATCATATTCGTCTTCCGGATAAAAGCCCGGCATCTCCGCCGTCTCTCCGCCGATTAACGCGGCGTTTGACTGTTGACAGCCTTCTGCAACGCCTTTTACGATTTCCGCTATTTTCTCCGGTGTATTTTTTCCACAGGCAATGTAATCCAGAAAGAGCAATGGTTCCGCACCTGCACAGGCTATATCATTTACGCACATGGCCACGCAGTCGATTCCAATGGTATCATGCTGATCCAGCAAAAATGCCAGCTTAAGCTTTGTTCCGACACCGTCCGTACCTGAGACCAGCGTTGGTTTGTCCATATTCTTAAAAGAAGCCAATGAAAACGCTCCCGAAAAACCGCCTAAATTACTTAAAACCTCCGAGCGCATCGTCTTTTTGACATGCTCTTTCATCAGTTCTACCGACCGGTATCCGGCTTCAATATCCACTCCAGCTTTTTTGTAATCCATGTTTTCCTCCTAGAAAAAATTTAATCGCCTGTTCGTACTATTTGTTATAGTTCTTATGCCCTGTCTCCTGCAGACGAGCATCCTTTTGTTCCACCTGCGTCTTTAGATCAGCCGCATAGCTTTTTAGTTTTTCCAGAAGTTCTGCATCTGATACCGCAAGTATTTTAGCCGCCAGAAGTCCTGCATTCGCACCTCCGTTAATTGCGACAGTCGCTACCGGTATGCCGGACGGCATCTGCACAATAGAATACAGAGAATCCACACCGCCCAGTGACGTAGTATGCATAGGTATACCAATGACCGGCAGTGAAAAGATTGCCGCACACATGCCCGGCAGATGTGCCGCCATGCCCGCTCCTGCTATGATTACTTTGAAGCCTCTTTCTTCTGCAGATTTAGCATATTCAAAGAATACATCCGGCTCTCTGTGTGCCGAGATGATACGCATATCATATTCAATTCCCAGCTCATCCAAAATCCCGGCTGCCTTGCTCATGACAGGCATATCTGAATCGCTGCCCATTACTATTCCCACTTTTGCCATACCTTGTCTCCTCTCAATCCAGAAATCTCTACACTTACATTTTTACATTACTCAAGTCTACTAACAAATTAATATCTTGTCAACGATTAATCAGCCGCCAGTTCTGAAAAAGGAAGATTTAATTCCTGGGTTCCCTCCAGCACGAATTTCCCGTCTTCAATCAGCATGATGTGCCCGCCCTCTGGACGATTAATTCGGATATGCCCCAACTCCTCGAACGGTATGGTAATATCCGTATGACATCCCATGTAAGCCTTCGAAGGATCTGTGGTTCTTAATCTGGACACCTCATTGTCACGCGCAACAATCTCACGTCCGTCAGGATTGTACACCGGTACATCTTCCGACCAGCTGTAGCAGGTGTCTCCCACCGCAAAATGAGGACCTGTTTTTTCGGAAATCAGAATCGGGAGTTTGTCATGTATTTTATATTTTTGTGCCATGACATAGGCTGTTGTATTTGTACCGATTGCAAACTCGCCGAGCGGCAAGGTCTTGTGATGGTGCAGAATGTTCTCCTCAATATAGGCACGATTTTTCTCTTCTTCTTCAAAATTGCTGCAGGAATAGTCACTGACCATACCATCTGAAAAATGAATCTTCAGATTTTCGAACAACAGTCCGTTCAAATATACAAAGCTGACATGAAGCAGACCATGCGTGCCTGAAAGCTGTGGTGATGTGAATACTTCTCCAACCGGTATATTGACATCGGCCACACAGTTCTCAAAATTCGTCTGGGTTGCCGAATCCTGCAATGCGGGAAGCGCTACCGTCAGATCCGTTTCGTTCACCCCTGTCCCCTGAATATGCACTGAACGCCCCTGATCAAGTGCCAGTATCATATACTGGTGTATTTTCTGATACAAATCATAGTCCAAGGTATTCAGTCTGACTGTTTCGCGAAAGATTTCCTGGAACTTATCACCGATCTCAGGTATCGGATACGCAATAATCGTAAAGCTGCGCTCGTCACCTTTTATATAACGATTGACAATCTGGGCGCTTTCATTATCCAGATGCACCTGTAATTCCTGCTGTGCGGGGGAAAGCTTATACGCCTGTGAGACCGTCAGCGGCACAAAAGGCTTCTCACCAAATACTTCTATAACGGCAGGTCCTGCATGTCCATTGGCTTCTTCCTTGCAGGCGTCATAGGCCTGCTGCAATGCACGCAGTCTTTTGGAAACATACTCCTCATTCAGATACAGTGCCGCATCCCCTCTGTGATCATAGTCGTATTGCGGATTTGCTATGCCGCCATGATAACCGATTCGGCTCTGCTGCTTCTTGCTTACACTGTGAGAGGCCGCCCGGTAGATTACCGGCTGCAGTCCCATATCGCCAAACTGGAGAATGGCTGCTTTGACCACACGCTCGAATCCAAGGACATAGCGTATATTAACAGTTTTCTTTAGATGCAGTGGCTTGCCCGCATTTATAAACCCTCGGTGATACCCCTGCGTATAGGTTGATGCCATCGCATCAATTTCATCCTGCGTACTTTTCTGCAAAAATTCTGCCGTTTTAAGCTCATTCTCAGATATGTATTCACCAAATTTGTACAAATACCGGAGATCCATCAGATCAGATGTCATAATAAGATCCGTCGCAAAAGAAAATTCCGGCAATAGTGTCTCCCGTATCCGATAGGCTACTATTTCAGGCGTATAATCGCTGCAGTACCAGTAGATTGCTTGTGTTACACTCTCCTGCGTCGGCTGCGGCTGCTGGGTGAACAATTGATACACTTCCAGAAATAACTCCATTACGATCGTCTCGTCCCAGACTCTTTTTTCAAACAGGTAGACAATCATACCCCTGATTTCAGTATATAAAAAGCTAAGCGGTTTCCCGTATTCTCCTAACTGAGCCTCTGCATATACAGGATTCGCATAAGAATGCTCATAATTAGACGGCAGAATATCTTCATATAATGCCGCATTTTGCTTCTGCAAAAACTCCAGTGTTGTGTTCTCTTGCATTCCTTCATACTCATGAACCATGCCGATAAATCTGGCAACTGTCCGAAAATACGTTCTGTATGGCTCTGCAACCAGTGTTTCTTCTTTTATTTCTGCTATCCTGTCTTTGGCCAGTGTATAACGAACTTCAATTTCGTTCTCCAAAAAAATCACTCCTTTGTATATTGTCGGCGTTCCCCGCCGTTTCATTCATCAATAATGTTGCCCCGTCTCACCTGCTCTTCAATTTTTTCCTTCATATATTGCCATACTTCAGGGGATGTGGTTCCTGTGAACTGATTTCTTTTATATATTTGCTGCTTATGCACCGCATGTTCCACCCAGCCTTTGCCGCCTGTGGCAAGATTCAGTAAAAAAGGCTGAAAATCGTCCAGCAGATGTGCATAATGAGCTTCTGGCGTGATGTTATCTTCGAATTCATCCCACACCACACGCAGATCAGATGCCTGTTCCGGCGGCAGCAGATTGAAGATACGGTCCGCAGCCGCTAACTCTCTTGCCTCCTTGGTTTCCATCGCCTTCTCATCATAAGCAAAGGTATCGCCCGCATCAATTTCCACAATATCATGAATCAGTACCATGTAGATCACGCGCAATACATCCACTTCTTCACTGGCGTATTCCCGCAAAAGCAGCGCCATGATTGCCATATGCCACGAATGCTCCGCATCATTTTCTTTGTTCTGTCCGTCGGACAGATACGTCTGGCGCATAATGCGCTTGGCTTTATCTATTTCTACAATAAATTGTATCTGCTGCTCAAGTCTTTCTCTCATATCGAAACTCCTGTAAGGTATAGCCCCAGCCATCCAATCATAATCACCCCATTACTTAGGGAACCGATAATACTGAACAGATGCCCTTCTTCTTTTTTTGAGAAGCTTTTAAGCCCCTGCACAAATCCATACACAGCACTAAGCATGGCGAACAGGCTCAATGCCCCAATCGCGATTTCTGCTTTTTGCTGAAACGCAAAGGAAAGTATAACAACTACTATGAACAGCAGAAATGACATCCCTGCAATTGCACTTGACACAATGCCCTGCGCTGCTTCCTTTTGCCTTGCAAATGTATATTTATATCTTTTTGCCATTTCTTCTCCTCCTGATGTACTGCAGTATCAGATAGGCCCAATATCCGCAAATCGCACCAAATGTGTTCAGCAATACATCATCTACATCCAGTGAGCCGACTCTTGTAAAAAACTGCGTAATCTCTACGCATACACTTAAGGTAAATCCCAGTGCCATACTAAACCATATACTCTTGGCCCGTCTTGAAATCATGGGAGGGATAAATCCCAGGGGAACAAACGCAAGAATATTGCCAAAGATATTCGTCAGCATTGCCATAAGCCCTAACTCGTTACGATAGGTCCAGAAACGCAGGATCTCATGAAACGGTATCAGATTATAGCGGTATTCATCCTGTACAATTCCTCTCCCATATGATTCTGAAAAGAACAAAAAGTAGGCCAGGACTAGCATATAGAGCACAAAAATCACAATGCCCAATGTTCGGCGAAACGTTCTCCCACTTTTCCTGCTCATGTTCCCACCACCCAAATTATTTCACACCATATTGAACATAGTATTCATCAATTGCATGCTTGAGCGTATCATCAATCACGATTTTACCCTTATATTCTTTGTTATACAGATGAGATACCACTTCCTCCATAGTTACAATTGCAGTCGTCTTAAGCCCGTATGTCTCCTGAATTTCCTGCAGCGCACTTTTCTCAGTCCTGCCACGCTCCATGCGGTCAACCGATACTACCAGACCTATCGGCTCAGTGTCTGCCTGTGCTTTGAGGATCGGCAGGGTTTCCTGTATAGATGTGCCCGCGGTTGTCACGTCTTCAATAATAACCACCTTGTCCCCATCGGTCAGTGGACTCCCCAGTAAAATCCCGGTATCTCCATGATCCTTGACTTCCTTGCGGTTCGAAGCATAGCGAATCTGTGTATTGTATAGGTTACTGATGGCAATCGTCGTTGCAACAGTCAGTGGAATCCCTTTATACGCCGGTCCGAACAGCACATCAAACGAAAGACCAAACGTCTCTTGAATCGCTTTTGCGTAGTATCCTCCCAAACGTGCAAGCTGCTCACCGGTTCTGTAAAAACCCGTATTTACAAAAAATGGGGTCTTTCTGCCGCTTTTCGTGACAAAATCCCCGAATTTCAAAACATCACAATCTATCATAAATTCTATAAATTCTTTTTTGTATTCTTTCATCTTAACGACTCCTTATTCTTATCAATATTTCGCTTAGTACTCCTATCGGCAGGCTATACTCTGCTCTAACATTTTACCACACCCGTTGGGTGGTGTCACGATAAAAGAGCCATGAATCTAAAAATTCATGACTCTCTTCTATCCTGCAATCCAGTCTTTTACTAGCCTACAACACCAATTAACTGACGGATATCCTCAACCTGATGACGTTTCAGATAATCTTCGATTCCTTCAATAACCTCAATGGTTGCTAACGGATTAATGAAATTCGCCGTCCCCACAGCGACCATTGTGGCTCCTGCCAAAATAAATTCCATAGCATCCTGTGCATTGGCAATACCGCCCATTGCAATTAAGGGCAGTGCGACTGCCTGTGCCGTCTCATAGACCATACGCAGCGCTACCGGCTTAACGGCTGGTCCTGAGAGCCCTCCGGTCTTATTGGCAAGCACGAACGTACGGCGCTCAGCATCAATCTGCATTCCCGTAATGGTATTAATCAGGGAGAGTGCATCCGCCCCTCCTGCTTCTGCCGCCTTCGCCATTTCTTTGATATCTGTTACGTTCGGGCTTAATTTCATAATGATGGGCTGTCTGGCAATTTTCTTAATATCGGATGTGATTGCCTCAACGGACTTTGCATTTTGTCCAAAGGCGATTCCACCCTCTTTGACGTTTGGGCACGATATGTTGATTTCCAGCAAATCCACTTCTTCTTCCGCTAAGCGCTCCACAACGGCACAGTAATCCTCGGTTGTCTTGCCGCACACATTTACAATCACTTTCGTATCATATTGTTTTAGAAACGCAAGGTCACGTTCGCAGAACACTTCCATTCCAGGATTTTGCAGCCCGATTGCATTCAGCATTCCCCCGTAGGTCTCAGCCACACGCGGTGTCGCATTCCCTGTCCATGGCACATTGGCTACGCCCTTTGTCGTAACGGCGCCCAGGCGATTCAAGTTAACAAAAGAGGCATATTCCATACCCGAACCAAACGTGCCTGAAGCCGTCGTCACAGGATTCTTGAAATCAACTCCGGCTATCTTTACTCCCATATTCATCAGATGATCACCTCCGTACTCAAGAATACCGGTCCTTCCTTACAGACGCGGGTATTATAAACATGTGAATGCTCATCTTGTTTTACTGTCTTACAGACACAGGCCAGACAGGCGCCAACACCGCATGCCATTCTCTCTTCCGTAGAAATCCAGCATTCTATTCCCGTCTGCTGCGCATACTCCTGCAACGCACGCAGCATAGGTGCCGGCCCACAGGCAAACATGATATCGCCGGCGGGTTTGGCGGTATGTAATACATCCAGCACATTTCCCAAAGTGCCCTCGCTCCCGTCTTCTGTTGCCACCAATACCTGGCCATAGCGCTCCAAATCCGCCTGCAAAAAGAGCTCGTTGCGGTAGCCTGCTACCGTCGTGATTTCTCTGCTCTCCTTTTGCAGGGATTTTGCCGTCTCCACCATAGGGGGAATTCCAATTCCGCCGGCGACCAGCAGTACACGCTTTCCTGCCGCCCTGGCGATGGGGAATCCATTGCCAAGCGGCCCCATCATCTGCAGGGTATCACCTGCGGAAGCTTGGGCAAATGCCGCCGTTCCTTTTCCCAGAATCCGATATACCAGACGCAGCCGTCCCCGCTCCCGATCCAATTCACAAATACTGATTGGGCGTGGCAAAAGACTGCTCCCGTCATTGAGATACAGCATGACAAATTGCCCGGGCACAGCCATACGTGTCACATCCTCTGCCTGCATCCACAGGTCGAATACATCTGATGCAATTTTTGTCTGTGAAACTATTGTATATGTGTTCTTCCTAATTTCTCCCACAAGTTCTCCTTATTCCTACTGTGCGATGCTATCGGCTCTGCAGCGCACCGTCAATATCCGCAATCATGTCCAGTACTGCCTGACGCGACGCCTGTGCAAAATCCTTCTCTGCAAACCGGCTGTACTTCTCCTGCTGGTATGCCGCGATAATCCCCCTCGAGGAATTCACGATAGCCCCCAGCCCGTCTTCATTAAAGAACGGAACCAAATCCTTGCCTGAACCGCCCTGTGCTCCGTAGCCCGGAACCAGAATGAAGGTCTTCGGCATAAGCTTTCTGAGTACCCGTCCCATCTCCGGATAGGTTGCTCCGACAACTGCTCCAATATTGCTGTAAGTTTCGCCCATATGAGCTTCCCCCCACTCCACAACTTTTTCCGCTACCAGTTCATACAACGGACGGCCATTGACCAGCTGATCCTGGAATTCACCACTGGATGGGTTTGATGTTTTGACTAATATGAACAGACCTTTGTTCTCTTCCTTGCAAACTTCGACAAAAGGCTTTACTCCATCGGTTCCCAGATAGGGATTCACAGTCACAAAATCCTCGTCAAAGACACGCTGCATCGTATTCCCGACTTTTACCTTGCCAAGATGTCCGACCGCATACGCCTGTGATGTGGAACCTATATCGCCGCGCTTGATATCGCCGATGACCACAAGCCCCTTTTCCTGCGCATACTTCACTGTTTTCTGAAAAGCCATCAGACCCTCCAGACCGAACTGCTCATACATGGCAATCTGCGGTTTAACGGCAGGAATCAGATCCCATACCGCATCAATGAGCTCTTTGTTGTACTGCCAGATTGCTTCCCCTGCACCGCTTAATGTCTCGCCGTATGCTGCATAAGCCCGTTCTTTAATGGTGGCAGGTATAAAAGAAAGCATGGGGTCTAATCCAACCACTATGGGTGCATTCGTTGCTTTAATCTTTTCTATCAGTCGATTTATCATTTTACAATCCCTTCTATACTACTTCTCTGCAATTCTCTTCGCGCCTATTCTTTGTCTTGGTATTGGTAGACAACCTTACCTTCACAAATCGTGTACAGCACACGGCCCTTGACAGGTCTGCCATGAAACGGTGTGTTCTTTCCCTTGGATACAAACTTATTTTTATCAATGGTATAGGCCGCTTTGGGATCGATGATGGTTACATCTGCAATCGCTCCCTCTGCTAATGTTCCCCTGGCAATATTGAGAATCCTTGACGGATTATAACTCATTTTCTCCGCCATTTCAAGCGGTGTAATAATTCCTTTGTCCACCAGTTCGGAAATTGTAAGGCTGACGCTCGTCTCAAGACCTACGATTCCAAACGGTGCCTCTTTCATCGAGGTCCTCTTCTCCTTCTCCGAGTGAGGTGCATGATCTGTACTGATCACCTCAATCGTACCGTCTTTAAGTCCTGCCAGCAATGCCTCAACATCTTCTCTGCTGCGAAGCGGCGGGTTCATCTTATAGTTGGCATCATCTGCGGGGATATCTTCACTCGTAAGTGTAAAATGATGCGGGCAGACTTCTCCGCTTACGCGCACCCCTTCTTCCTTCCCCTTTTGAATCAATTTGACGCTTCCCTTGGTGGAGCAATGACATAAATGCAGTCTGGCTCCTGTCTCTTTGGCCAGTATAATATCTCTGGCAACGATTACATCCTCTGTGGCATTTGTAATCCCCTGCAGACCAAGCTCTCTGGACTTATCGCTTTCGTGCATACAGCCATCACATGCCAGCTCTCTGTCTTCACAATGTGCCATGACAGGAATATCCGCCCGGGCTGCAATCTCCATTGCTTCTTTATATAATTTAAGATTCATAACGGATTTTCCGTCTTCTGTTATCGCCGGTATACCAGCCGCAATCATCCCTTCAATATCTGCCAGCTCCTGACCCGCCTGCTTCATAGTGACGGCACCGGCCTGTAGTATGCAGATATCTGACATTTGTTTTGCTTTATTCGTGACATACTTCACCTTATCCGGTGTGTCAATCGGCGGATTCGTATTCGGCATGGCCACAACGGTCGTAAATCCTCCTTTGGCAGCTGCTCTGGCTCCGGATATAATATCCTCTTTATACTCATAGCCGGGATCGCGCAGATGCACATGCAGATCAATCAGTCCGGGCATAACAAAACAGCCTGCCGCATCAATCTTTTCAATAGTTTCACCTGCCTTTGCGGCTTCCTCGTTTTGTATCAGTCCTTCTTCTATATAAATATCTCCGATTTCGTCCCGTCCGCTATGCGGATCAAGGATTCTACCCCCTGTAATCAATATGCCCATTTTTCCTGTCTCCTTTCCACTACTTCTTACATCATACACGAGAAATCGCCCGAAAGAAAGCCCTTTTTCTTCTTGACTTTTATCTTTTCTCCGATTATAATTGCTTTATAAAGGAATTTATTGGATGTAAGAGCGAATCACTAGTTTTTAGAGATTATATTACATATAATATTGTCTGTAAAAACTGGTGAATTTTTTTATACCAGTAACACATTTTAATTTTTATATGGAGGTAACATCATGAACAAGGGAACTGTAAAATGGTTCAATGCTGAGAAGGGTTATGGATTTATCACAGGAGAAGACGGATCAGATGTATTCGTACACTTTTCTGCAATCTTAGGTGACGGTTTCAAATCCTTAGAAGAAGGACAGGCTGTTTCTTACGACTTAAGCGAAGGCGCTCGTGGACAACAAGCTGCTAACGTTGAGAAATTATAATTCTTTACCGTAAGTAACCAGAAAGAGAACCCCAAGCCCATTGCTGATCTTGAGGTTCTTTTTTTATACTTTTATTTTATTCTCCGCTTTCTTCGCTGACAGAGTCACTTACAGTCTGAAGATATTCGTCCACTGCTGTTGTGTCCATTACAATACTCTTAACTTCTGCCAACTGTGCCTGCTCAACTTTCCCATAAATCGAAAATCCAATCCAAGCTACAATAGCCAGACCAATAACACCCGCAACAATCTTCTCTACACGCAAAATGCGTTTCTCTCTCTCTTTTTCTCTGGCTTTGCTGTCTCTGCGCTTCTGGTATTTGTCCATTTTTACAGTTCCCATAAAACTCTCCTTTAATCTATTGTACTCTGTTTTGTATTATACAACATTCCAATTAAAAAGAAAAGGAGGAATTCTCCTTAAGCACTTCCCATATTTTTTACTACCTTTTTTCCTGCAAATACGCTATACTACAAATACATTGATACCGTAAAGGAGTTCCTATGATTGCATTTACTATTTTAGACCAGAAGGATTTCACATCCAAGCTTCTGCTGCAGGATGTGTTCGACCATTTCTGGTTCTTCGAAGGCTTCGTCACGACCTTTAATACTTTTACCATCGACGGACAGCTGCACCACGATTTTTTTGATTCTTCACAGGACGAAATTGACGGGGTTGCTGCACAGCCCTTTTCCTGCTGGAAAGATGTACGACCGATTCTGCTGTCCTTAATCAAAGGAAATCGTCCTCCTATCAGCTTTAAGTTTATCTTGCAGCTTCCCGGCCCACAGGTCGCACAGCTGCTGTCTGAGAATGGATTGCCTCTGCACGCTGAGGATGTGACAGGCCTCTATATGAACCTGCAGTTCCATGACGGTCTGATGAGCTGTACCACAGGCTCTTCCCTTCGCTTTTTCACACTGGACAAGACACTTGATGTGCTGTGGGACAACACAGTACTAAGCTTTTTCAGACAAAATGGCATGCCTTTTGAGCAAGGCTGATTGTTAGCACTCTTTTTTGACGAGTGCTAATTTTGTCTTGACTTTTTAGTACCCAGGTATTAGAATAATAGTTAGTAAAAAAAAGGAGGCAGACGAACTTACTATGTCAACAAAACAAGGTAATTTATCAATCAACAGTGAGAATATTTTTCCAATTATAAAGAAATGGTTATATTCTGACCATGACATTTTCTTCAGAGAGCTGATTTCCAACGGCTGTGATGCCATTACAAAGCTCAAAAAGCTTGAAATCATGGGCGAATACTCATTTCCGGAAGATTACAAGAGTAAAATTGAAGTCATTGTAAATCCCGAAGAGAAAACTTTGAAATTCATCGACAACGGTATCGGCATGACGGCAGAGGAAGTCGAAGAATATATTACACAGATCGCTTTTTCCGGAGCTACGGAGTTCTTGGAGAAGTACAAGGACAAGACTACCGATGACCAGATGATCGGACACTTTGGACTGGGCTTTTATTCTGCTTTTATGGTAGCAGATGAGGTTCACATTGACTCTCTGTCGTACAAAGGGGATGCACCGGCAGTCCATTGGACCTGCGATGGCGGTACTGTATATGAAATCGGTGAAGGTACCAAGGATACCGTCGGTACGGAGATCACCTTATTTTTAAATGAAGAAAGCCTTCAATTTGCCAATGAGTATAAGGCTCGTGAAGTCATTTCAAAGTATTGCTCATTTATGCCTGTTGAGATTTTCCTGACAAATGCCAACGCAGCACCGGAAGAACCCAAAGAAGGGGAGGAGCCAAAAGTTCCTGAATCGCTGAGCGATACCCACCCCTTGTGGATGAAACATCCGAGTGATTGTACGGATGAAGAATACAAAGAGTTTTACAGAAAGGTCTTCTTGGATTACAAAGAACCTTTATTCTGGATTCACCTTAATATGGATTATCCTTTTAATTTAAAAGGTATCTTATATTTCCCTAAGATCAACACACAGTATGACTCCATTGAGGGAACGATCAAGCTCTACAACAATCAGGTTTTCATCGCTGACAATATCAAAGAAGTCATTCCTGAATTCCTAATGCTGTTAAAGGGAGTCATCGACTGTCCTGACCTGCCTTTGAATGTATCCAGAAGTGCTCTTCAAAATGATGGATTTGTAACAAAAATATCTGATTACATTTCCAAAAAGGTCGCCGACAAACTCACCGGAATGTGCAAGACAAACCGCGAAGCTTATGAGTCCTATTGGGATGACATCAGCCCATTTATCAAATTCGGCTGCATCAAGGATGCTAAATTTGCTGAAAAGCTTTCCGCTTCCATCCTGTTCAAGGATTTGGATCAAAAATATCTGACCCTTGCGGACTGCATTGAGAAGAACAAGTCCGAAGAAGCTGAAGAGGAAACAAGTTCAGCCGTAGATGAAGAGGGCAAGGCCGTAGAGGTGGAAACCGTTACTGAGGACGCTGCTGAGACAGAGGCTCCGGAAGAAACTCCTAAAACCACCATTTACTACATCACAGATGAGGTGCAGCAGAGCCAGTATATCAACTTGTTCAAAGATGCCGGTAAAGACGCTGTATATCTTACACACACGATTGATACTACATTCATCTCCCACTTAGAGCAGGTGAATGACACCGTTCATTTCCAGCGTATTGACTCAGAAATGACTGACGACGTATCTTCGGACAGTGAGCTTGTGGAAAAAGACGTGGATAAGCTAACAAAGCTTTTCCAGAAAACACTTGGCAAGGAAAAACTTGAAGTCAGCATCAAAGCGCTAAAGAATGATTCTGTGGCTTCCATGATTACCGTATCTGAGGAATCCAGACGTATGCAGGATATGATGAAAATGTACAGCATGGGCGGTGCCGGTGGTATGGATCCGAACATGTTCGGTACAGAAGGCACTCTGGTCTTGAATTCAAGACACCCTCTGGTACAATACTTATTGGAGCATCAAAAATCCAAAAAAGTAACTGTGCTATGCGAGCAGCTCTATGATCTGGCTTTGCTCAGCCACAAACAATTGACACCGGATGAAATGACAAAATTCATCGCACGCAGTAATGATGTGCTGCTTATGCTTACAAAATAATACCATTGCTATACTAAAAATCCGCCCCGCCTTTAGGATTCTAAAAGCGGGGCGGATTTTTATTGTCTGGATGCAGCAGATTCTCTTCTCTTATTTTGCAGGCAGTTTGAAAGAACTTTTCAGTGAGACGATTCTGTTGAACACCAGTTTCTCCGGGCTGGAATCTTTCGCGTCTACACAGAAATAACCGTTGCGTACAAACTGAAAACTTTCGTAAGCCTGTGCTCCGGCAATTGCCGGCTCAACATAGCATGTTTCAACAATCTTCAAAGAATCCGGATTCAAATTCAATGAACCATCCTCGTTGTAAACACCTTTTGCTTCATCAATAATATTCTCATACAATCTGGCTTCCGCCGTTACCGCGGTCCTGGCCGCTACCCAGTGAATCGTACCTTTCACTTTTCTAGCGGTAAAGCCGGAACCGCTTCTGGTCTCCGGATCGTAGGTACAGTGGACTTCCGTCACATTCCCATCCGCATCCTTTACACAACCGGTACAAGTTACAAAATACGCATTCATCAGGCGTACCTCATTTCCCGGGAAAAGTCTAAAGTATTTTCTGGGAGGCTCTTCCATAAAATCTTCGCGTTCAATATAAAGTTCTCGGCCAAACGGAACTTTTCGGGTTCCCAGCGTCTCATTTTCCATATTGTTTGCTACAGTAAGCTCTTCGGTGACATCTTCAGGATAGTTATCGATGACAAGCTTGATTGGGTCGAGGATTGCCATCATACGCGGACGCTTCAGCTTGAGGTCTTCACGAATGCAGTATTCAAGCATTGCATAATCTACCGAACTGTTTGCTTTTGAGACTCCGCACAGTTCTACGAACAGCCGTATGGACTCCGGCGTAAAACCTCGTCTTCTAAGAGCTGCAATCGAAACCAGGCGTGGATCGTCCCATCCGTCCACAATCTTGTCTTCCACCAATTTCTTAATATAACGCTTGCCGGTGATTACATTTGTCAGATACAACTTGGCAAATTCTATCTGTTTTGGCGGTTGAGGATATCCAAGTTCACGCACGACCCAGTCATAGAGCGGGCGGTGATCTTCGAATTCAAGCGTACAAATCGAATGTGTTACACCTTCAATGGCATCTTCAATCGGATGCGCAAAATCATACATGGGATAAATACACCAAGCATCCTTGGTATTGTGATGTGTCATATGAGCCACACGATAGAGCACAGGATCTCTCATGTTCATATTAGGTGAACTCATATCGATTTTGGCTCTTAGCACTTTCTTGCCATCTTCGATACTCCCCTGCTTCATCTGTAAGAACAGTTCCAGGTTCTCTTCAATACTTCTGGAGCGATAGGGACTTTCCTTACCCGGCTCGGTCAGCGTTCCCCGGTATTCTCTGATTTCCTCAGCTGTCAGATCACATACATAGGCTTTTCCATCCTGAATGAGTTTAACCGCAGCTTCATACATTGCCGGAAAATAATTGGAGGCAAAATACAACCGGTCCTCCCAATCAGCACCAAGCCAGCGGATATCTTCCAATATAGACTCTACGAACTCCACCTTCTCCTTGGTTGGGTTCGTGTCATCAAAACGCATATTGAATTTCCCATGGTATTTCTGAGCCAATCCATAGTTCAGTAGGATCGATTTGGCATGGCCGATATGCAGATAACCGTTCGGTTCCGGCGGAAACCGCGTACAGACGGAGCTATATGTGCCCTCTTCAAGATCCTTATCAATGATCTGCTCAATAAAATTTTTGGAAATCTGTTCTTTTTCCATGTATTTCCTCCTCATGTCTGTTTTTTATGGCATCACAGCGCCATCCACTGCGTTGACGCTATGTAACGTGCTTTTTCTTTTCAGATTATAGCACATTTTCACAAATTATAATAGTAGAACTACAACGTATCTCCTACATTTTCAGAAGTATCGGAGCATGCTCCATTGCCGGTAATATTGTTTCAAGAAGCGAACTTGTCTCGATCTTCACACTGGATGTATTTACACATGGATGACAAGCGACATATTTGTCTTCCAAAATTGCTTCGTCAATCAAAAGCTGCACATGCTTTTGATGATCATTCATAAGCCCCAGAACGCTTACCGAGCCGGGCGTGATATCAAGATACTCCTGCATATATTGCTCCGGAGCGAAGGAAAGCCGCGGTACATGCAGCTGTCCGGATACTTCTCTTGTTACGAAGCGTTTCCTGCCCGGCATCATAAGCAGGTAGAAGTTCTCCTTCTTGTGGTCACATAGAAAAAGATTTTTGCAGATTTCAATCTGTAAAATCCGGTCTACTTCTTCGCAATCCTCTATGGTAGCCATCGGTGAGTGGTCTATGTATTCATAACGAATCTGAAGGTCATCCAAAAAATCATAGGTTCTGACTTCCTTTTCCAGACGTCCCTGCATATTTACTGGTCTTCCTTTTGTCAATCTGTGCTCCATCTGACGATTCCTCCGGTCGAATGTATCTTCTGCCTTTCTTCATGTAGTACATAATACATTTCCTGTCCTTCATTTGCAAGTCTTTTGATAAAAAACGCACGCAAAATATGAATTGACACACTGCATTTTTTTGTGTACACTTTATACATAAGTCGAACTAAATATGGGAAATTACTCCCGTCTCAAGAGAGGAGATTTATAATGAATGTATATGATTTTACCGTAAAGGACAACACACAAACAGATGTATCATTATCTGCTTATAAAGGAAAAGTACTTCTAATAGTAAATACAGCTACCAAATGTGGACTGACACCTCAATACGAACAGCTGGAAGCACTTTACAAGAAATACAAAGACCAGGGATTTGAAATCTTGGATTTCCCATCAAATCAATTCTTGGAGCAGGCTCCCGGTACTGATGTGGAAATCAGTGAATTCTGTACCTTGAACTATGGTACTACATTTCCCCGATTCTCTAAGACAGATGTCAATGGAGATAATGCCAATCCATTGTTCGTCTGGTTAAAAGAACAGGCTCCAACTGATGTTACGAACGAAGATTCAGATGCTTTTGTGAAGAAAGTATCCGTGTATACCCCCGGTGCAAAACCAGCGGATATCAAATGGAACTTCGGAAAGTTTCTGATTGGTAAGGACGGTGAGGTAATCAATCGCTTTTCTCCGACTTACAAACCGGAGCAGCTGGCTTCTATTATCGAATCATTATTGGCATAGAGAAAACGCAAACGACGAAGCGACGCCTTAAACGGCGTCGTTTTTTTGAGAATGGAGTTAACAAATTATATGAGTGAAAAACAAACTGCACATGGAACTCTGCTCAGCAGTGCCCCAGTAGGGCGGCTACTGCTGCGCTTCGCTGTCCCCAGTGTTATAAGTCTGCTGGTAGGCGCACTTTACAACATCATTGATCAGATTTTTATAGGAAGAAGTGTGGGGCCATTGGGCAATGCTGCTACAAATGTCGCGTTTCCCATTACTACGATTACACTTTCTATCGCACTGCTGTTTGGAATTGGAGGTGCCGCACGCTTTAATCTTTGTCTTGGCACCAAGGATTCCGCTTCGGCCAGACGTTATGCCGCCAATTCATTTTTGGGCAGCTTTTGTGTTGGTGTCGTTCTTATGATTCTGATTTTGCTCTTTAGCCAGCCACTGGTACGTTTCCTGGGTGCAACGGATGAGATTATGGGATACTCACTGACCTTTGTGCGAATTACTGCATTAGGCATCCCCTTTTTCATGATTACGACCAGTGGAAATCATTTGATTCGGGCGGATGGCAGTCCCGGTTACTCCATGCTCTGTATCTTAAGCGGTGCCGTCATAAACACGATTTTAAATCCTATCCTGATCTTCAAATTCAATATGGGTGTGACCGGCTCTGCCATCGCTACGGTCATTGGGCAGGTGATCTCAGCAATACTGATCATCTTCTATCTTACAAAATATAAATCCGTATCACTAAAACCAGAGGATTTTGTTCCACGTGCACTGATTCTGCGCAATACAATTTCATTGGGTGCAGCCGCCTGCTTTAACCAGCTGGCGCTGGCCGTCGTACAAATCGTTATGAACAACCTGCTTGTTTACTATGGGGAAGCCTCTGTCTATGGCAGCTCGACTGCACTGGCAGTTGTCGGCGTCATCTCCAAAATTAACGTGATTTTCATTTCTCTGGTCATTGGTATCTCTCAGGGAGCACAGCCGATTATCAGCTACAACTATGGTGCGAAAAACTATGAACGGGCTAAAAAAGCATACCTGTGCGCACTCGGCGCGGCAACCGGTGTCGCTGTCCTGGCATTTATCTGCTTCCAGCTGTTCCCGCGACAGATTACCGCCCTCTTTGGAGAAGGGGATGATTTATACTTCCAATTTGCAACCGAATATTTTAGAATCTTTCTCTTCTGTACATTCATGAATTCAATACAGCCTGTCACCGCAAACTTCTTTACTTCGATCGGGAAAGCAACACGTGGAATCTTTATATCACTCACACGTCAAATCATTTTCTTGCTGCCCCTGATTGTGATTCTGCCCCGTTTTCTTGGGATTGACGGTATTATGTATGCAGGTCCGGTCGCGGATATTTTTTCTGCCGCTGCCGCTATTATCTTCATCTTATATGAGTTCAGAAGCCATACCTACTGGCAGCCTGCAAAAGAAAGCGAAGCCCGGTGCTAAGCACCGGACTTCATTTTATAAGGTTATTCCCTTTAACATGGCTTTTTCATTAAATCCACGATCATTTGAAATTTATCTGTTATGTATCCGTAACTCTCTTTTTTATGCGGAAGAACACAAGCACTGCAATCCTTGATTCCTGTCTTCGTATATCTGCAATTACCTCCGCACGTATCACCTAGTGTATACAGCGGACAATAACAGAACAGGCAGTTGAATTCCTCCGGAGCCACACCTTTATGACAAGGAAAGTACTCACACTCCCGATTCGAAAAGAAAGAAAAATGCTTATCCATCCATTCAGGTTGTTTTTGTCGAGTCATTTTGTCACCTACATTGCTTTTTTTATTGGCGGGTCACTCCGATATAAGTGTATTCTATTTTTGAGCGGAGGATAGAATAATCGGAGCTTCCTCGCCTGTCGTTTAATCATGCATAATTCATACGCTCAGGCTTTTTCCATAAAAAATGCCTACTTCTTCAAGCAGACACGAACCGGCCTCACCACAATACGGCCGATTAGGTTGCTAAACTTTACGCGGAAGTTTCACCCTTTACATAATAAGCAGGTTTCCTGACTTATGGATCATCGCAACTCTCTCCCTTCTCATGAGTTAAACTCACAATGGATATGAAAGGTCGCTCCCCAATTACAGTGACCGGATCGCTTGGGACTCTCACCCAATTCCCTCTTCAATACGCCGCCACAAATCGACGTCTTGCACTTACTATGGCAATATGGAATTATACATTCATATTCTAGCACTGAATCGGCTTCTTGTCAAATAAAGTTATGTATTAATCTGTCTTTCTCTTTAGATGAATTGGTTTTGATCATTGTTGTAATAGTAATCTATTGCTTCTAAATCTTTTTGCAATTTCTGCTTATTGATTTTTTTCACAAAACACAATTCATCCAATGAGTCATAATAATCTCTAAGCTGCGTATTTACATAGCTCAATAGTATCGCTGGGTCTTTTGGTATCATAATCAGGTCCTTTTAATTTCTGCTATTAAATCTCCATTTACACTATCGACCAGGATCTTATCCCCTGCTCCTACATCACCTTGTAAGATCAGTTTTGCGGCGAGTGTCTCGACCTTTTTCTGCAAGAACCGCTTCAGAGGACGGGCACCATAGATTGGATCATAGCCATTATCTATTACATACTGTTTTGCGTCATTTGTCAATACTATTTCAAGTTCCTGATCCAGCAGCCGCTTATTTAGTTCCGAAATCATCAGATCCACAATCGCACCGATGTCTTCCTTGGCAAGCGGTTTGAACAGGATAATTTCATCCAACCGGTTAAGAAACTCTGGTCTAAAATGTCCCTGTAATTCAGAACGCACCAGATTTTCCGCCGTATCACTGATCGTCCCGTCATCCGTAATACCCTCTAACAGATAGGCAGATCCGATATTCGATGTCATAATCAGAATGGTGTTCTTGAAGTCCACCGTACGCCCCTGTGAATCTGTAATCCTGCCATCATCCAATACTTGAAGCAGCACATTAAATACATCTGCATGAGCTTTTTCGATCTCATCAAACAAGACCACGCTATACGGTTTGCGGCGCACAGCCTCTGTCAGCTGACCGCCCTCTTCATACCCAACATATCCCGGAGGTGCTCCAATCAGACGGGATACCGAATGCTTCTCCATGTACTCACTCATATCAATACGTATAATATTTCCTTCATCATCAAATAAATTCTGAGCAAGTGTTTTTGCCAGTTCAGTCTTACCTACACCGGTAGGACCCAGAAACAAAAATGAGCCAATTGGTTTCGTTGGATCTTTGATTCCCGCCTTGGAGCGCAGAATCGCCTCCGTTACTTTTGTAACCGCTTCATCTTGTCCAATCACACGCTTATGCAGTTGCGCTTCCAGGCCCAGAATCTTAGTCTTTTCACCTTCTGAGAGTTTCGAAAGGGGAATTCCCGTCCACCGGGAGATGATTTTTGCAATCTCCTCTTCCGTTACCTTCTCATGTATCAGATTCATATCTCGGCTCTGCACATTTCTTTCTTCGATCTCCAGCTCCTGTTTAAGCCGCGGCAGTTCTCCATATTGCAGCTGAGCTGCTTTTTCGAGATCATAATTCTGCTGTGCGATCTGAATCTCTTTATTAATATTTTCGATTTGCTCCCGCAGCTTTGACAGATCTTCTACGGATTTCTTCTCAATATCCCACTGTGATTTCTGTGTATTGAACTCCTCTTTTAAATCAGCAAGTTCTTTTTGAATCAAAGCAAGACGATCCTTGCTAAGTTTGTCTTTCTCTTTCTTAAGAGCTGCCTCTTCGATTTCCATCTGCATAATCTTTCGTTTCTGTTCATCAAGTTCTGTGGGCATCGTATCCAATTCTGTTTTAATCAGCGCGCAGGCTTCATCCACCAGATCAATTGCTTTATCCGGTAAAAAGCGCTCTGAAATATATCTATGGGAAAGCGTTGCTGCGGCTACCAGCGCTGCATCTGTAATCTGCACTCCATGAAAAACAGAGTAACGTTCTTTTAACCCCCTAAGGATAGAAATCGTATCCTCTACGGTTGGTTCGTCTACCTGTACCGGTTGGAAACGCCGTTCTAAAGCCGCATCCTTTTCGATGTACATACGATATTCATCAAGTGTTGTGGCACCGATACAATGCAGTTCACCTCTGGCCAGCATAGGTTTCAGCATATTACCGGCATCCATTGCGCCATCTGTCTTGCCTGCTCCCACGATGAGATGCAGTTCGTCAATAAACAAGATAACCTGCCCATCGCTGTTCTTAACCTCCTCGAGTACCGCCTTTAGACGCTCTTCGAACTCACCTCTGTATTTGGCGCCGGCTACTAATGCGCCCATATCCAACGAAAAAATTGTCTTTTCCTTAAGTCCGTCCGGCACATCCCCTTTGACAATTCGCTGTGCCAGTCCTTCGACGACTGCTGTTTTACCTACGCCGGGTTCACCAATTAATACAGGGTTGTTCTTAGTCTTTCTGGAAAGAATCCGCACAACGTTTCGTATCTCGGCATCTCGCCCGATAACTGGGTCTAACTTTTGATTTCTGGCTCGCTCCACGAGATCCTGCCCGTATTTGCTTAGAGAATCATACGTTGCTTCCGGATTATCGCTGGTTACTCGCTGGTTGCCCCGGACTGTACTTAACACAGATAAAAAGCGCTCTTTCGTGATGCCATATTCATTCATGATTTTCTTAATCTCCGGATTAGGATATCTAAGCAAGGACAGGAATAAATGCTCTACGGATACAAATTCGTCTCCCATAGATTTTGCCTCATCCTCGGCATGAACCAGTACCTGATTCAATGCCTGTCCTATGTATGGCTTACCACCTTGTACTTTAGTACGGGCATTAACCGCCTGTACTACTCTCTCCAGAAAATGATCCTTTTGTATTTCCATTTTCTCAATCAGCTTCAAAATCAGACTGTCTTCCTGATGCAGCAGATTATACAGCAGGTGCTCCTGCTCTACTTCCTGATTGCCAAAATCATATGCTGTTTTCTCCAGTTCCTGCACTGCCTGCATTGATCTCTGCGTAAATTTATTTATATTCATAATGAGTCCTCCTGTTTTCAATGTTATACATGTATTATAACATCTATAATTAGCACTGTCAACGCAAGAGTGCCAATTATTCTTTTTTTCTTGATTTTTTATACAGGAAAAAGAGCTTACAGCGGTTACTTGCTGTAAGCTCTCTCAATACTATATTTACTTATGTTCGACGACTATATTCTTGCAACTCCGGTCTCTCTTGCTACCTTGGCAACTTCTTTGGCTACTGCCTCTGCAACTGTCTTGTCAAGAGCGCTGGGGATGATATAATCCGCAGATAATTTATCATCTGTAACAAAAGATGCGATTGCCTGTGCAGCTGCAATCTTCATGGCATCATTGATTTCGCTTGCACGAACATCCAACGCACCGCGAAAGATACCAGGGAATGCCAATACATTGTTGATCTGATTCGGGAAATCACTACGTCCCGTACCAACAACAGCAGCTCCTGCTTCTTTAGCAAGATCCGGCATAATTTCAGGTGTCGGGTTCGCCATTGGGAAGAGAATCGGATTAGGATTCATGCTTTTAACCATCTCAGGAGTAACACAGCCCGGAGCGGAAACACCAATGAATACATCCGCGCCTACCAGCATTTCGGCCAGAGAACCTTTTTTATGTTCTTTATTTGTAATCTTAGCCAGGTCAACTTTTTCATTGTTCAGACCTTCACGACCTTCATAAATTGCACCGTTTCTGTCACACAGAACCACATCTTTAAGTCCCATGGCAATCAAAAGTTTAATGATGGCTGTTCCGGCAGCACCTGCACCGCTGGTTACCACTTTGATGTCTTCAATTTTCTTTCCGGTAAGTTTCAATGCATTGATCAAAGCAGCCAATGTAACAACAGCTGTACCATGCTGATCATCATGGAAAATCGGAATATCACATCTTTCTTTCAGCTTTTCTTCAATTTCAAAACAACGCGGTGCTGAAATATCTTCCAGATTGACTCCACCAAAGCTGCCTGCTAATAAAGCAACTGTGTTAACGATATCATCTACTTCTTTTGATCGTATGCACAACGGAATCGCATCAACATCTCCAAACGCTTTAAAAAGTGCACATTTTCCTTCCATAACAGGCATGCCCGCTTCCGGTCCAATATCTCCCAATCCCAAGACTGCGGTTCCATCTGTTACAACGGCAACCAGGTTAGAGCGTCTCGTAAGATCATAGCTCTTATCAACGTCCTTCTGAATTTCAAGACAAGGCTGGGCTACACCAGGTGTGTATGCCAGAGATAAATCATCTTTATTCTCAAGCGGAGCACGGTAGATCACTTCAATCTTGCCCTTCCAGTCATAGTGCTTTTTCAGTGATTCTGATGCATAATCCATTATACTTTCCTCCTGATAATTGATATAAGTAAACTATTATTGTTATTTAAAGTCTAAAGTAGACAAGGTCTCCTTCAAAACTTTTGCACTGTTTTGTAATTGTTGTGTTTCTTTTTCAGTCAGTTCAGGCTGAAGTGTACGTACAACACCGCTTCCATTGACTATGGTCGGCACACTTAAGCATACGTCTTCCATACCATATTCGCCAGTCATAAGTGTAGAAACCGGGAGTACAGAGTTCATATTGCTTAAAATGCTCTTGCAAAGGTGTGATACAGACATAGCAATTGCGTAGTTTGTAGCCCCTTTATTCTTGATTACAACTGCTCCGGATTCACGCATGTCTTTCTCGATCTGCAGAATGCGTTCTTCACTGAATGCTCCAACGCTTTCAACTTTCTGACCATATTCTTCCAGTCCCATACCGGCAACTGATAAGATAGACCATGGTACCATGGAAGAATCACCATGCTCACCCAATACATAGCCATGAATATTGGAAGAGTCGATTCCTGTCTCTTCTGCAATAATAGAGCGAAGACGACTGGAGTCAAGTAATGTACCTGAGCCAATCACCTGCTTAGGAGACAGATTTGTTACTTGAAGTGTAGCATATGTAAGTACATCCACAGGATTACTTACCATAACATAAATAGCATCTGGTGCATATTTAGCTACTTCAGGCATCACTGATTTGATAATATTGACATTGGCCTGTGCCAACTCAATACGTGTCTGTCCTGGCTTTCTTGCCATTCCCAATGTTACGACTACGATATCAGATCCGGCTACATCTGAATACTCTCCGGATTTGATGTTCATTGGATTGATAAACGGGGTTCCTTGCACAATATCTTTTGCTTCACCCTCTGCTACCTGTTTGGCAATATCAACCAAAACGATTTCCGAGCAAAGTCCTCTAACAGCCAGCGCGAACGCTGCAGAAGAGCCAACTCGCCCTGCACCTAGGATACTAATTTTCTTACTACTGCTCATGTTTTTTACCCCCATGATATAATTGATATTTCAAAAAAATCTTCTGTTATTATATCATATTTTTGGAGAAAATACCATAAAAAAGTATGGATTTTAATTTTTTTCTGTGTTTTACTTCAAGAGTCTGACCGTCTGTCAGATTCCTAATTATTATGTGGTATTGTTCTGTTTTATCAGGCACACATTAAAGAGGGAATCTCTGCTTTTGTTAAGTACAGAGATTCCTTTTTAATGTAGTGGCTTCAGATTGATCTTATGTTTTATAGTACATCCGATGAACTGCTTCAGCAAGCATTCCTGCCGCAACAACACCTGTTGCTATGGCAATGAGCTGTGTCAGATACAGACTGTTTATTCCCAACGTAATACTGGATATCAGTAAAAGAACGGCAACTATCATACGCAGCTTGCGGCGACAGAATTTTCTGCGTGCGCGGCTGACAAAACGATCCTGGGTTACGAGCGGTCCTGTGATTTCGATTACCGCAAGCGACGTCATGATAATCATAAAAGAATAGCGAATAGGGATTTGACATTGAATCAGAAGAATCATGCAGCCTGTAAAGAGTATACAGGACATGATAAGACAGGTGGGATATGCTTTCATATGCATACCTCCTGCATAAGATCTTGTGGGAATAAATATGGCAAGAAACATCGCAGCTTCCGCGAATACGTGCAAGGCTGCCGCAATACATAAACAAATAGCAATAAATAAGATGAGTTCTAATGCAACTAAGATTCCAAAACGATACCATGCACTTTCTCTTTCGGACAGGTGCCTTCTCCTCATGATATATCCGGTCAGAGCTTCGGTAATCCTCTTCATACTAAAACGCACCAAATACTTCTAAATCTTCCGGTTCAGCTGGCTGGTGAAAAATACATATACAAAGCGAATTGGCACTTACTTTGCACATGGCTTGTGCGATTCTCTCGAGCATCCACAATACCATCCCCTGAACAGCGTTCTTTCTCAACAGAACGTCCGGGTATTCTTTCATCGCTCTACACCTCCTAACTTGTCGCATACTTGTTACTTGCAAGAACATACTTATATTCTATCATTGTCCCACCTGCTTTTATCGATAATGTAACAATTAGCCGTCCATCAGACATAATTCGGTGTCACATTGGTTAAATAGCATTATATATAGAAGAAACTCGTGCTCTTCTGCTTCTATCTTCAGAATGCCTTGGTGTTTTCTGACGATCTCGTACATGGAAGCCATACCCAAGCCATGCCCCTGCTCCGCTTTGGAAGAGCGCAGATTTCCTGCCTGATCATATTGCAGTTCTCCTGAAAACGTGTTTTTAAGCAGAACCCACAGGCCGTCACGTCTGCTTCTCATGCACAATTCAATACATCTGTCTGTATGCATTTGCCCAGCGGCTTCAATTGCATTATCCAATGCGTTGCCCAATAAAATACTGATCTGAGCACTTTGTATCGGAAGCTGCTTTGTAATCCTTACATCGGTTTTAATTGCGATATTCTGAGAGCGTGCCACTGCAATCTTCTCACAGAGTATCGCATCCACAATCATATTTTCACAAACCTTTGGACTGCTGGAATCTCCACAAAAAATTTCTGACATACCGGCAAGATATTCCAGCATAGATTCGTCTTCATGTTTTTGTGCAAATCGCTTGAGAGTACCGATCAATTGTTTTATATCATGCATCGTCATCTCTGCTTTGCGGTCAGCGCTTATGCGGTGCTGCATCTGCTTCGTACATTCTTCCAGCTGGTGCAGATATTTATCGTTTAAATACTGTAAAACCAGCATTTCCGAAAGGCGGATGACCAGCTTATACAGCATGACATTTCCATATAGGATGATCAAAGCCGCTGTTATCGACAAAACGAGTGTCAGTCCCACAGCTTCCGGCGGCTGGTGGATATAAGCAAATCCCAGACCGACCGCAGCTGTTAGGGAGAGGCCTGCAAATGAAAACATACCTCCCAAAGAAATGTCACGTATAGCCGCATCTCGATATAACGCTCTAAGAAGTGCAATTACACTCCACAGCATCCAGGAAGAGAGGAGTCCTCCCAGCATATACAATTGCTGCGGCGGCACAGCAACCGCATAGAATACATACCCAACCAGCATTTCAAGCACAATCCAAATACTGCATAGCAAAACCGGGAAGAAAAACCGCTTCCAGCGCGGACCTCCATAACCAGTAAAGCTGACAAATTCCATACTCAAGATCGTTCCGCCTGCGGTAAGCAATGGATTGTGCGGAGTGTAACGCAGCAGGAACAGCTGCCAGAGCAAAAAAATGCCCCAGCCGATACTGATTCTGATTTTCCCTTTCTTCTCTACCAGGAACACTGTCATGTAACTGCGCAGAAACCATGCCGGAAGCAGCCAAAGCACCAGTTCGGCAATATGAATGATTTTATCCAACAATATCCCTCCCCAAAAGCACTGCGTACTCCTCCTTGCAGCTTTTTCTTCTCTCCGTACTTACATTGAGCCGATTCCCGTCTTCAAGCTCAACGTAATACGCCGTCATCGTCCGGATATACAGCAGGTTGACAAGATAGGACTGATGAATTCGCAAAAATCTTCCTTCCAGCTTTTTCAGCAGTACTTCAGCCTCATCCAGCTTTCCATAAAAGCTGATTTCCTGGGACTTCATATGGATGTGGATCTGCCGTCTGTCACTTTCCAGATACAGGATATCCTGCACTGGTACCCGATGGAGCGTTTTCCCCGTCTTATAGTGAAAAGCCTGCCGATTTTTCTCGAGACGTTCCATAGCCTTGCCAAAGCAGGTTCTAAAGATCTGCTCGTCAACCGGCTTATCCAGGAACCAGAACGGCTGTACTTCAAATAATGCCTTAAGGTAACTGTCATGATGGGATATAAAAATCAGCAGTGCCAGTGTGTCCGTTTGGCGAATCTGCTGGGCAGTCTGTATCCCGTTTTGGTGTTTCATCTCAATATCCAAGAATATTACATCAAATTTACTGATATTTTCCACGTATGCAATGAGTTGATTCCCATCAAAAAAGACCTCTGTTTCCGCACAAAGGTTCCAACGTCTACACTCTTTTAAAACCAGATTTTCTATATACCCTGTCATATAGGAGTCATCATCACAAATCGCTATATGAATCATATCAAACCCTCTTCTTCCCCTTTCTCTGTCTCGCCTGCTACCAGATAGTTCAAATCCATACTCATTTTCTCGCGTATCAGCAATAGCTTTTCCATGGAAGGTTTTCGCTCACCTTCTTCAAGGTAACGGTAATATCTGCTGCTGACTCCAATCAGCTCTGCCACCTGCTCCTGTGTCATTTGGGCATCTTCCCTGTGCTTTCGCAGCCGGTCTCCAATGGCAACAGAAAACTTGGTCTTCCTTGTACTTTGCTTATTGTCCATGTCTTCGCCTCACGCTAGAAATATATTATGTATCATAGCACGCAATAGACTTTCGCATAAGGAACCCATGGTTCATAATTCACATAAAAAATCCCCACTTCTTACCCTGGGATAAGAAGTGGGGATAGGGCTTGCAACAGCAGCTTTTTTATATTGATTACATATTTAACACAATACTTAAGACATATTCTGATTTTCGAAATGTTCTGTGACTGATATTTTCCAACCGAATCATATCGAGATCAATCCACAGCTCATCCGCAGCCACCATAATATGCGACAGCATTCCTCCAAAAGAAAATTCTGCATATTTATTATGTGCTCCTCGTCCCGCTGTCCGCGAAAACACATGAATCCTGCTGTCAAAAACCAGGAAACGCCACAACTGATGATTCCAGCTCGACGGAGCGCATCTGGCCGCTTCCAGCAGCTGCCGCACACCCTGGCGCGGAGTTTCCTTGAAAACGCACAGTGATTCCATCGGCAGACGTTTCATATCCGCCGCCTTTCTGGTTGCAGCGGACTTTGATTTTCCGAAAGCAAGTAAGATCAGTAGTTTTTTTGTGCCTTTCAGGCGGTACGGCTGCTTAATCAAAAAGGTTTCTACAAAACAGCTTGCAATTCCTTTTGTTGTCAGGAACAAAGTAATCTGTTCCATAATATAACCGGCATTCATCATATCCCGCTCGACTTCTTCTGAATAAATTGCCATATAGTATGGCGCCTTTACAGAAAAATGCCCGGCTTTCTTAGAATGTCCGAGATTTTCAATAATGGAGACTTCTGTTTCTATTCCCAGAAAAAGATTCTGGACCGTTTGATAGAATTGTAACACCTCTTCAATATATGTAGGCGCAAGCGCCTCCATTTTGAAATTGTGTTCTGATTTTCTTACAAATATTGCATCATATAAAGTCATTTCATCACCTTCATTTTTTCGTAACATAATTGTAACATACATACGCTAAAATGCAACCTTTTATACTCCTTTTCTCTGGTTTTTCAAATTTTTTTCATATTTAGTTCTTATTTTGCCTATTGACAAGCATGAATTTTCATTGTATTATTGTACTACATCAGCAATACAGTAATTCTGAAAATATAGAATAAGGAGTGAGACTATGACATGGCAATTAGATTCTAATAAACCGGTATATTCCCAAATCATTGACCGTGTAAAGATGGATATTATCAACGGCGTATATCAGCCCGGAGACAAATTACCTTCGGTACGCGACCTGGCCAGTATGGCGGCAGTAAATCCCAACACAATGCAAAAAGCCCTCTCGGAACTTGAGAGGACCAACCTGATTTATACCGAGCGCACCAGCGGACGATATATTACTACGGATACAGAGCTGATTCAAAATATCCGTAAGCAACTGGCAGAATCATATATCCATGATTTTTTTCAGAGAATGGATGACCTTGGCTATCGGAGGCAGGAATTAATGGAGTTGATTCAAAAGATCATTAAGGAGGAATCATAATGGGGGTAATACTTACATGCAACAAATTAACCAAAAACTATGGAAGAACCACAGCGCTTGATGCTGTCGACCTGACAATAGAATCGGGAAAAATCGTCGGCCTGCTGGGCCCGAACGGGAGTGGTAAAACAACACTGACCAAATTAATCAATGGTCTGCTGACTCCAACCTCAGGAGAAGTTCTGATCAACAATATGGCTCCCGGTGTTGAGACGAAGAAAATCATTTCTTATCTTCCGGAGAAAACATATCTGGATGAAAATATGACAGTACGACAGGCGATTGAGTTTTTCCTCGATTTTTACGAAGATTTCAATCAGAGCCGCGCCTATGATATGCTGGCAAAGCTTTCGATTCTGCCTACACAATATATTAAGCATCTTTCTAAGGGAACAAAGGAAAAGGTCCAATTGATTCTGGTCATGAGCCGCAGAGCAAAACTTTATTGCCTGGATGAGCCAATTGCCGGTGTGGATCCAGCCGCCAGAGACTATATTTTGTCAACTATCATCAACAACTACGATACAGAAGCAACGATTATTCTATCGACACACCTTATCTCAGATGTTGAGAATATTTTAGACGATGTCGTCTTTATCCAAAACGGCAAGATCCGTCTGGTCTCTGAGGTCGAAGACATCCGAAGCAAACAGGGAAAATCAGTTGATGAACTTTTCAGGGAGGTATTCAAATGCTAGGAAAATTATTTAAACAGGAGTGGAAATCGGTTTCCAAATCTCTTCTTCTGTTTCATATTATCATTTTAGTGGTTGCTAT
Organism: Lachnospiraceae bacterium; assembly: GCA_047975025.1. Lineage (GTDB taxonomy): Bacteria > Bacillota > Clostridia > Lachnospirales > Lachnospiraceae > JBKECY01. The sequence continues at coordinate 17,674 of JBKECY010000003.1, read as the reverse complement.
TTTGGGAAGAATACTAATTGAAGCCATCAGCAATGTTTCTTCCGGAGATATTATTCTGGGAATCTTCTTCTCAGTATTCGTAATTATGGTTGTCAGCGTCATGTTTTTGACGTTCATCTTTCTTTCGATACGTTATTATAGAAATATCTATACCGTACAGGGCTACTTGACCAATACACTGCCTGTTTCACCTGCTCAGATTGTATGGTCGAAAGCTTTTACCTTCTTTATCTGGATTATTCTCGACTGCCTGTTCATTATAGGTGCACTTGCTATTTTGTTTATTTCTCCGGAGACAATGCAGCTCATTGGTGAGGCATTTGCAGCTATTTCAAAATATATTTCGGTGAATAGTATGCCCGTAACAGTATATCTGGTTATCCTGGTGATGATTATTTCCACAGTAGCCTCTATATTCCAGATGTATTTCTGTATTTCAATTGGTAACCTGTTCACGAATCACAAGGTTCTCGGAAGTATTCTTACCTACTTCGGCACTTATACTGTTTTGCAGATTGTATACACAATTTTAATCGTAATATTCGCTGCTTCTTCTACGGCGACAGATACCTCTGCTGAGATTATGTTCACTTCCGCCAGCAGTTCAATAAACCTCTTTTTGATTATATTTGCCATCCTTAACCTGGTTTTATTCGGAATTTTCTATGTGGGAAATCATTTGATTCTGACGAAGAAATTAAATCTGGAATAATTCTTTTTATAAAAAGGGCGAGGCCACACTTAGGTGTGTCCTCGCCCTTTTTAATGTAATTCCCACTACCATTCGTCTGGCTTAGTGTCTAAAATGTCTCATACCGGTAAAGATCATGGCAATACCATATTCATCACATTTTGCAATGGACTCCTCGTCTCTGACGGATCCGCCCGGTTGGATAATGGCCTTAATCCCGGCTTTAGCAGCAAGCAGCACACAATCTTCAAATGGGAAGAATGCATCCGAAGCTAATACGGCACCTTCTGTGGAAGCTTCTCCTAAGAGCTCTTTCGCATGATCAATTGCCTGGCCCGTTGCCCATACACGATTCACCTGCCCCGGTCCGATCCCAATCGTCTGACCGTCTTTTGCAATCGTAATACCATTGGATTTTGTGAACTTGACTACTTTCCATGCAAACAGCAAATCTGCAATCTGCTCTTTTGTAGGTGCGGTCTTCGTCACGACCGTATATGGTGTTTCTTCATTCAGAAGTTTATCATCCGGTGTCTGTACAATCAGACCGCCGTTGACCTTTTTCATATCATAGGTACCGGCTGCCTGCGGCGTCAGGATGTTATCTAACTGAAGAACACGCACGTTTTTTTTCGTCTGCAGCAGCTTCAAGCCCTCCTCATCATATCCCGGAGCTATGATGACTTCAAGAAATACTTCTTTCATGGCTGCACATAATTCATAGGTTGCGAAGCGGTTAATGGTGACAATACCGCCGAATACGGAAGTCTTATCTGCCGTATACGCCTTTTCCCAGGCCTGCAAAATATCATCGGCAGAACCTACGCCGCAAGGGTTGCCATGTTTACACGCAACAACCGTCGGCTGGTCCTGAAATTCCTTAAGTAATTCCAGCGCACCATTCGTATCATTAATATTATTAAAGGAAAGTTCCTTTCCATTAAGCTGGACAGCATCTACCAGACTGCCCGGGCGCTTGCCGATCTCACGATAAAATGCGGCGTCCTGATGCGGGTTTTCTCCATAGCGCATATCCTGTACTTTTTCGTAGGTGAGTGTGAGTGTCTCCGGCAGGCTTGTATCCTTGCGCTCTCTTCTTAAATAATCGGCAATCATCGTATCATAATTAGAGGTATGCATAAAAACTTTTTGCATCAGATAGAATTTCGTTTCTACTGATACTTCGTTATTTTCCTTTAATTCGCTTAACACCTGCGCATAGTCGGCAGGGTCTGTTACAACAGCTACATCCTGATAATTTTTGGCGGCTGAGCGAAGCATCGTTGGTCCGCCGATATCAATATTCTCGACCGCTTCTGCTCTGGTAACCCCATCTTTAAGGATGGTTGCTTTAAAAGGATACAGGTTGACAATAACCATATCGATTGGCTGTACCTGCAGCTCCTCCAGTTGTTTCATATGCTCCGGTCTGGAACGCATTGCCAGTATGCCGGCATGTACCATCGGATGCAATGTCTTGACCCGTCCGTCAAGGCACTCGGGAAATCCTGTCAGCTCAGAAATCTCAATTGCTTTGATTCCCGCTTCCTGTAACACATGATACGTACCACCTGTGGAGATGATTTCTGTACCTAATGCAGTCAATGACTGGGCCAGCTCTACAATTCCGGTTTTGTCTGAAACACTGATTAATGCTCTCATACTTCCTCCTTGTACAAAAAAACCGCCTGGGCTATCCATAACGGCGCCCAGGCGGTCGGCATCAACTTTTTCTGTACTCCCTGTGGGTAGGCTCCCACTTCCGCCAGTCATACAGATCTATGTCTATGGTACAATATTGCTCCAAAATATGCAAGTGCTTTTAGAGAATTATTTTATCTGGTCTCTTCGATGCACTTACGGGCGAGTTTGACCCATGCACGATATTTTTCCGGTTTATGATGGCAGGTATGTGTGTCTTTAAGGACGAGTTCCGCACAGTTATCCCGGGTGATCTGCAGCATGTCTTTGAGGTAACCGGTCATAAAAGTTTCATTGTCCACTTCATAATTATTGATAAAGTATGAGGGATTCGGTTTCCATGAATATACAGCCTGCTTTTTGATCTGATCCGAGCAGGATTGGATATCAGCCCATGGCGATACGGAAATACGCCGTATATTATTAAAATTCAGTATATATTTCAACTTGTTCTCAATTGGTTCGCAGCAGCCATAGGAACTAAGTCCAAAGCGCTCGCTGATGCGCTGTTCATGCTGGATAACAAAGTCATAATGCATTTCCGGCCCAACCATAGTGAATTCCTGAGATTCCGTAAAGCCCCAGAAATTCTGCAATTCTTTACCGCCCCCGGGAAGCTTGGGAAGATCATGCGTATAGTTCATACCGCCCGAACCATTGTAGCCCTGCCGGTTATTGACTTCAAGAAGATCAAGTGCTATGTATTGATCCAGCAGCTTGTGATACCCCTCTTCTACCATGAACATGGCTTCATGCAGCATTTCCGGTTCGTCATACAGATCATACAGCACTTGCTCTAATCCTCTGAAATCCGAGTAGGTCTGCATCAGACCACCATAAATGAATTTAATACCGGACAGCTGGACTTCCAGGATGTCGCCCAGTACCTCCTCCTCTATCCGTAGTTGTTCGATGCTTTCTTTTTCCAGATATTCAATCTGTGGAGCTCTCAGCCTGCTAAGGTCCGAGGGTTCTACGATAATAGGCGTAAAATGCATGGCTTTGTCTTCAAACACAAAATCTTTTTTCCAGACAAGCGGTACACTGCCCAGACAGCTGTCACGATAATCTTCGTTGCCAAATGTCTGATTCTTATGATTTGGGTTAAGTCTGTCCCATCCGGTATCACTAATGATTTTGCGTACTTCCCACGTTTTTTCGATTGGAATATCATCATCCATTTCAAGGCCCCTGAAGAGTCGTCCGCGCAAAAGCCACTCTATCTTACGTGCATTTTCCTCTTCACAGCGAAGAGAATGTGCAGGGATGATTTCATGCCAGGCCATCTCCGGAAACACTGCCACAATAGGGTCTGTGGTCTGCAGGTCATTATGGGCATACCACTTGACTCTGCGTGCCTCCATGACCGGTAATTCCGCACAGGCCTTGACCTGCCTCGCCAAATCACGAATAATTTCTCTGTCATTTCCAGTAATTCTCTTCATACAACGTTCCTCCTGTCTTCTCTCTGCCACTTTCATTTTGCATAGAATCCTATTGATTTTTTTCATTTTTATGGTATAACTTAGATATATCCATCTCTCGAGCAACCGGATATATATAAATACTATACAACAAATATACCACATACCATTTTATGATTGTTAGTATGATTCAAAAGGAAAGTTGTACAAGACGCTTTTTTGTCATATTTTTATGCGGAGGAATATTACATGGAAGAGAAAATCCCACAGGATCCCAACGGATGGGGCGTTGCATCCGATGAAGAGAACTTTCTGGATTTCCCCAAACAAGATGACAGCGGTATAGCAGTTACAATCTGGCAGCAGCGGCTGGCCGTTGCTCCACATAAGCATCATTTCTGGGAATTCACCTTGATTATTAACGGGTGCTGCGTACATAATTATCGCGGGGTCAAGGTTCCACTGCTCCCCGGAGATGTGTTTTTGATCGAGCCGGGCGAAGAACATTCCTATGGATTTACGACGTCTTTGAAGCTAATCAACTGCCAGTTCTACTGCAACAATCTAAGTGAGCTGCTGCCGGAATGTCCTGATGTCTTTATGCCAAGCCTGCAGGAAGGACAAGATGCTGCTACGATCCGACGGCGCTGGGATACTGTCCTGCGTAATATTGCGCATGGAAGTTCACTGCCGGAGGAAAGTGTGGATACTCACATCAACTATCTGAACCGCCAGGGCGTGATACATCTGAATATGAGTATCTACAAGGAAATCGAGGGGCTGCTCCATAAGATGATGGTTGAGCAGGAACGTAAAGAACGGGGTTACAAGATGCTTAAATCCGCGCTCCTGCAGATTATCCTTCTTACGTTTCAGCGAGTTCAGTGCACGCGTGCACAGAAAATCGACTATCAGAAGAACAAGAAAAAAGAAGTGATTTACCAAGCAATCAGTTATATCGAGCATAATTTGGATAAAAAGCTTGAAATCGAAGCCATTGCACAGGATTTCTATATGAGTCCTGGATATTTTCGCAGCACCTTCAAAGATGTGACCGGGTTAAGTCCCAACGAATACATACAGCGTCTGCGAATCATCAAGTCACTGGAGTATATTGAACTCGAAGGCCTCAACTTCAGCGAAGCAGGCGCCAGAGTCGGCATCTATGATGCCAGTCATTATAACCGTATCTTCAAAAAGGTCATTGGTTACTCTCCCCGCTACTTTAAGAAAATCTAAGTCTTACTCTAGATCGAGCCTTGCTGCCCTTTGTGGCTGCAAGGCTTTTTCTTTCCTTATTATATTGTTTTATTTGCATAATTTATTATCTGTTTTATATTTTTTATTGTGCATTTAATCTCAATAAATATTCGTTTTATACAACTAGCTTGTCAAAACATCCTAACCATTCAGATACATAGAATGATATATTGTAATTGATCACAGGCAATACAGATTGGTTTGCCTGCACATTTCATTCAAAAGGAAGGAGAAACTGTAAATCTTATAAGTAGGAAGGGTGTGACAAAATGGAAAAGGAAGTCCAAAAGGATATTGTGCTGGAACTGACCCATATTACCAAAGTATTTCCCGGTGTAAAAGCATTAGACGATGTAAGTTTTCAGGTCGAGCGCGGAACCGTTCATGTACTGGCGGGAGAAAACGGTGCAGGAAAATCAACCTTGATCAAGATCATTAATGGTATGTATACGGCAGATGAAGGTGATTTGCTCATTGACGGTCAAAAAATCACTGTGCATACTCCGCGGTATATGAAGGAAATCGGCGTAGCAACAATTCATCAGGAACTAAGCCCTGTGTTGGATTTAACGGTTGCAGAAAATATTTTTCTGGGGATGCAGCCCAAAACAAAGTTTGGTGCCATCCGCTGGAACAAAATGTACCGGGATGCCCAAAAATTGATTCATGATCTTGGATTTGCCTATGATGCCAAGCGCCTGATGCGTACTATGACGACCTCAGATATGCAGATTATCGAAATCATTAAGGCAATTTCGGTCAATGCCAAAATCATCATCATGGATGAGCCGAGCTCTTCCATCACCGAAACGGAAGTTTTGGTATTGCATGAGAAAATACGGCAGTTTAAAAAGCAAGGCATCAGTTTTATCTATATCTCACATAAGTTAGATGAAATCGATCAGATTGGCGATATGGTCACTGTCCTGCGGGATGGCAAGACAATTTCCACTGATCTGGTAGGACACATTACTAAGGAACAGATTATCACCCGCATGGTCGGACGTGAAATGAATGAAGTCTATCCTGTCAAAGATACGCATATCGGCGAAGAAATTCTGGAGGTCAGAAATTTTACGCGGCATGGAAAATTCGAAAATATTTCATTTAAGCTTCATGCCGGAGAAATCCTGGGCATGGCAGGACTCGTCGGTGCCGGGCGTACCGAAGTCTGCAAAGCAATCTTCGGTCTTGACCCCAAAGAAAGCGGAGAGGTATTCTTCAAAAAGGAAAGACTTGAAATCAAAAGTGTCCCGGATGCCATAAAGTCAGGCATTATCTATTTATCGGAGGACAGAAAACTGGAAGGACTCATTTTATGCCGCAGCGTCAGCGAAAACATCTCTCTGGCGAACCTTAGAAAATACTATACGAAGGGTTTTCTAAACAAAACTCTTGAGAAAAAAGATGCGGCGGAAATGGTACGCAAACTCAATGTAAAAACTCCTTCTATTCAAACAAGCGCCGGTGCTTTATCGGGAGGGAACCAGCAAAAGCTGGTCATTGCCAAGTGGCTGCTTCGCACTCCTACGATTTTTATCATGGATGAACCAACCCGCGGGATTGATGTAGGAGCCAAATATGAGATTTACAAAATCATGTGTGACTTGGCTGCACAAGGTGCAGGTGTTATCATGATCTCTTCCGAACTGCCTGAGATCATCGGTATCTGTGACCGCGCATTGGTCATGAGCGGCGGCAAATGGACGGGTGAAGTGGAGGGCAGTGACTTGAATCAGGAGCGAATCATGCAGTATGCAGTAGGAGGGCTGGAATCATGATAAAAAGCAAAAGCAATTTTCGATTTTCGGAATTTTACAGCAAATTTGGTATCATCTTAATTTTACTGGTCATGGTCATCATCTTTGCAATTGCAAATGATAAATTTATTGGCCCTAATAATCTGCGCAATGTCATTCGCCAGGTCGTGGTCATTACGATTATCGCCTGCGGAGAACAGCTGATGCTGATCAGCGGTCAGGTGGATCTGTCTGCCGGTACAGTCACGGCGTTCGGCGGAACCCTCTCCGCCTATTGTATGTTTTATACACAGAATGTCCCGCTGGCTATCCTGGTCGGACTTTTGGGCGGACTCTTTTTCGGAATTATCAACGGCGCGCTGATTACAATCTTCTCCATACCATCGTTTATTGGCACTCTGGCTTCTATGCAGATGGCAGACGGCGCCATTATGTATTTTACGAACGGCAAGAACAAATCCAACCTTGGAGATGCTTTCACCTGGCTGGGGCAAGGCTATATAGGTCCCATTCCCGTACCCATCATCATTATGGTCATTGCTCTGCTAATCACGTATTATATTCTTGCCTGGACTCCCGTCGGACGCAATATCTATGCCGTCGGTGGAAACCCGCAGGCGGCCAAAGCAACCGGTATCCGCGTTAAGAACACACAATTTTTCGCCTGTGTATTCTCAGGTATCATGGCTGGACTTGCAGGTATCGTATTGATGGCACGCCTGAATTCCGGACAGCCGTCCACAGGTCAGGCCGGCATGGAAATGGATGGAATTACGGCTGTTATCGTGGGCGGCACCAGCATGAGCGGTGGCGTAGGTGCAATCCAGAACACAATTATAGGCTCTCTGATTATTGGTATTATAAAGAATTTTATGAATCTGCAGAACATACACTCATCAATCCAGGATATCGTACTTGGGATTCTGATCTGTGTAGCCGTAATCGTTGATGTACAGGTTCGTAAGACAAAAGAGTAACCCGGGTGCACTACTATGTTTCATATATCATATTATTAAGGAGGAAGTAAGGAATGAAGAAAAAGATTTTAGCACTGGTACTGGCATGTATGATGACTGCAAGTCTGACAGCTTGTGAAGCGACACAGGAAAGCACCGAAAGCACCTCTGACACATCAACTTCCGGCAAAACCGCAGAAAACATTGATAAATCAATGGCTGCCGATGCCAACAATGAGGACTGGGAACAGGCTTTGGCAGATAAGGGATATGAGCAAAGCGGTGATGAAAGCTATGACTGGGTGTTCATCTGCAAAGATTTCACCGATGTATTCACCGTAAAGGTAATGGATGCATTCGAAGCTTATGTAAAAGAGAACTATCCCAATGTCAATCTGTCGCTTTATGACGGCAAAATGGACGCCGCCACGCAGATTCAGCAGGCGGAAGATGCTGTTGCGAATGAAGTCGACTGTATTATTGCAAGTCCCTCGGATTCAGATGGATGCGCTTCCATCGTAGATATTGCCACAGAAGCAGGTATTCCCTGTGTCATGGTCAATACCGAGGTCAATAATGACAAGCCTTACTTCTTCGTCGGTTCGGATCATCTGTATTCCGGTCAATTGCAAGGCGAATATATACGTGACTACATAGATGATACGGAGACACAGAAGATCTGCTATCTGGAGGGAACCCCTGGATTCAATCATACCACACTTCGCAAACAGGGTCTGTTCGATGTTCTGGATGAAGCCGGATATAATTATGAATTACTGGCCAGTCTGACTGGTGAATACTATCGCGACAAAGCCATTTCAATTACGGAAGACTGGATCACACAGTTCGGAGATGAAATCGACATTATTGCCGCTGCGAACGACGAAATGGCAATGGGCGCTTTGCAGGCCGTAAAAGCTGCCGGCTTAACAGACATCAAAATCCTTGGAATTGATGCTAACGAAGATGCCATGGAAGCAATCTCAAACGATGAACTCTGCTTTACAGTCTTTCAAAATGCCGCAGGTCAAGGTGAATGGGGTGCTGTCGCTGCCTATGCCGCCTGCAATGGAATGGAACCGGAAGTACTCTCTATCCCTTATGAGCCGGTACGAAAAGACAATCTGTCTGATTATTGGACACCATAATACTTCTCCTATAACGAAAGAACCGAGTGCCCGCACACTCGGTTCTTTCAAGCTGTACATCATTTTAATGGACTGCATCCTCCATAATTTTCACAAAAAATTGGCGGTGACGAGGGCCATCAAACTCACAGAAATATACATCCTGCCATACTCCCAGCAAAAGTTTTCCGTCTTCTAACAACAGCGTCTGCGAGAGTCCTGCTGCTGTCGCTTTCATATGCGCATGTGAGTTCCCCTCATAATGGCGGTACTGTCTGTCATTTGTCGGAAACACTTTTTCATATCCGTACAGCAAATCACGAACCACATCTGGATCTGCATTCTCATTGATGGTAATCCCCGCCGTCGTATGCGGACAAAACACGACAACAATCCCTGACTTAATCTGGCTGAGCCTAATATCCTCCCGTAAGAACCGGGTGATTTTCTGCATAGTCTGCGGCTCGTTCGTATCTATTTCATGCGTAAAAGTTCTCATGTACAAGTCTCCTGTGTATTTTCTGTGTAGCTGTTTCTAATATGTCTTGCGTTCTGTATCGACATCCTCCAGAAACTTCTGCCATTCATCCGGATAATCCACAAAATACTTAGGACATACTTTCCCCGTTATATCATAGTGTCTGTATATCTGAGAGGGTGTCAGACCAAATCGGTTGCATAACCACGCCGTCATCTGAACCAGCGACTGATACGTCGTATCGTTAAATTTACCAGATTCGTCAGGATGACAGCATTCGATTGAAATTGTATCATAGTTTCGATCGTTTGAGGCATAGGCAATCTCTGAGGTAGGAATACATTGTACGATTTCCCCATCCAGCCCAATGATGAAATGACTGCTGGCCTGAACCTCCTTCGTGTCCTTTAACCCTTCAAAATAATCTCGGTTATTCGCCGCTGTGGTTCCGGGATTCGCCGTATAATGTATCACAATTCCATTTACTTTTTCAAGCTGAATCTGCGGTCTGGAATACTCATTCGGTGTCAGCAGCATGACCTGCCGTTCTGGCATACGCGCATCAAGCACTTCCTGCGCCACATCTTCTGCCGCATCGTAACTGCCTGTCTGGAACTGTTCTTTTGTCTTATTAAAGGAGTTCCAGATAAACAGCACGATTGCCGCCAGAATCACTACCACGAGTAACACAATCACTCGCTTTACTTTCCTGACCTGTTTCTCACGTGCCCTGTTCCTCTTATCTCTTTTGTATTCATTAGGACTCAGCTGCATGGATTCATTTCTCCTGACCTGCTCGAAGCAATACCACAACTGTACACAAAGCGGTATTTCTGATATTACGGTCGTTCTTATTCTTCAACACTATAATTAGGTGCTTCTTTTGTAATGTGAATATCATGCGGATGTGACTCTTTGAGCGAAGCCGCAGAGATTTTCAGGAATCTTCCCTTGGTTTTCAAGGCTTCTACCGTCGGCGCACCACACATACCCATACCGGAACGAATCCCTCCGAGCAACTGGAATACAGTGTCTTCCACATGTCCTTTGTAGGATACACGTCCCTCTACGCCCTCTGGCACAAGTTTTTGTGCATCAGACTGGAAATAACGGTCTTTGCTTCCGTTCTCCATCGCTGCAATCGACCCCATACCACGGTATACTTTGTATTTTCTTCCCTGATACAATTCAAAAGTTCCCGGGCTCTCATCACAGCCGGCAAAAATACTTCCCATCATACATACGTTAGCCCCCGCTGCAATCGCTTTCGTCATATCTCCTGAATATTTGATTCCACCATCGGCAATGACCGGTATCCCGTACTGGGACGCCACTTCGTAACTTTCCATAATGGCTGTAATCTGCGGCACACCGACTCCGGCTACCACACGTGTCGTACAGATAGAGCCCGGACCGATTCCCACTTTCACAGCATCCACACCGGCATCGATCAAAGCCTGTGTCGCTTCACCGGTTGCCACATTCCCTGCGATGATCTGCAGCTGGGGATAGGCAGCTCTGATCTCCCGGACAGCTTTTAGTACATTTGCTGAGTGTCCATGCGCTGAATCCACTACAACAACATCCACATTCACCTTGGCAAGTGCATCAATTCTGGCGAGTACATTGGAGGTAATACCTACGGCAGCACCACATAACAGACGTCCCTGGCTGTCTTTGGCTGACAAAGGATATTTAATCTGTTTCTCTATATCTTTGATTGTAATAAGGCCTTTCAGATTAAAATCCTTATCAACAATCGGAAGCTTTTCTTTTCTGGCAGCGCCCAGAATTTTCTTGGCTTCATCCAGCGTAATCCCTTCTTGTGCCGTAATCAGGCCTTCTGAGGTCATAGATTCTTTGATTTTTTTAGAAAAATCTTCTTCGAATTTCAAATCACGGTTCGTAATAATTCCGACCAGCTTCTTGCCTTCTGTGATCGGTACTCCAGAAATACGGTATTTGGCCATTAGGGTATTCGCATCTTCCAGTGTATGATCCGGAGACAGGAAGAACGGATCTGTAATAACACCATTCTCTGATCGTTTTACTTTATCTACCTCTTCTGCCTGTTCTTCAATGGACATGTTCTTGTGAATGATTCCTATCCCTCCCTGACGAGCCATTGCAATTGCCATTCTGTGCTCAGTAACTGTATCCATACCTGCACTCATCATTGGGATGTTCAGTTTGACTTTTTTTGTCAAATACGTCGATAAATCAATCTGATTAGGTATAACTTCTGAATAGTCCGGTACCAGTAGTACATCATCAAATGTTATGCCTTCTCCTATTACTTTGCCCATTATATTTCCTCCTGTTTTTTATAAATATACATATCACTATAACACTGGAAAATGCCGGTACGGCATTTAAAATGATTTTGTGTTGTCCCATAGTGTATCAAAAATAAGCATTTCTGTCAATTTAAGTATACCTGATTAATAGCAGAAAAAGCCAGCATAAACGCTGACTTTTTCTAACTATTGCACAGTTATGGCATAATTATTTTAAATTACATCATTCCCATGCCGCCCGCTCCGCCTGCTGGCATAGCCGGTACATCTTCTTTGATTGTTGAAACAACAGATTCTGTGGTAAGCAGTGTGGACGCAACACTTGTTGCATTTTGAAGTGCGCTTCTTGTTACCTTGGCAGGATCAAGAATACCTGCTTTGACCATGTCCACATACTCTTCTTTGTAAGCGTCAAAACCAATTCCTGGTTTTTCTTCTCTTACTTTATTAATGATAACGGAACCTTCCAGTCCTGCATTGGCTGCGATATGGAACAGAGGAGATTCCAGTGCTTTTAAGATAATGTTGGCACCGGTCTTTTCGTCTCCGGAAAGTGTTGCTGCCAGCTTCTCAACTTTTTTGGCTGCATGAATATAAGCAGAACCACCACCTGCAATGATACCCTCTTCAACCGCTGCGCGTGTTGCTGCCAGAGCATCTTCCAGTCTTAACTTAGCTTCTTTAAGCTCTGTTTCAGTTGCCGCACCCACACGAATTACGGCTACGCCGCCTGCCAGTTTAGCAAGTCTTTCCTGCAGTTTTTCACGATCAAAATCTGAAGTGGTTTCTTCGATCTGCGCACGAATCTGAGCTACTCTTGCGGCAATTTCTTTCTTGGTCCCAAGACCGTCTACAATAACCGTATTTTCTTTTTGAACTTTTACAGATTTAGCACGTCCCAGCTGTGAGAGTTCTACTTCTTTTAAGTCCAGTCCTAATTCCTCGGCAATAACAGTTCCGCCTGTAAGAATTGCGATATCTTCAAGCATTGCTTTTCTGCGGTCACCATAGCCCGGTGCCTTAACGCCTACTACCTGGAATGTTCCACGCAGTTTATTTACGATCAATGTAGTAAGGGCTTCGCCTTCAATATCTTCTGCGATAATCAGAAGTTTTGCGCTTGCCTGTACTAATTTCTCCAGAAGCGGAAGGATTTCCTGAATATTAGAAATCTTCTTGTCAGTAATCAGGATATATGGATCTTCGAGAGTTGCTTCCATCTTCTCCATGTCTGTTGACATATATGCAGAGATATAACCTCTGTCGAACTGCATACCTTCAACCAGATCAAGCTCGGTAATCATGGTTTTGGATTCTTCAACTGTGATAACACCGTCTTTGGACACTTTTTCCATGGCATCGGCAACCAGCTGACCTACTTCTTCATTGCTTGCAGAGATAGAAGCTACATTGGCGATCTGCTCTTTCCCACTGATTTTTTTGCTCATGCCAACAATTGCGTCAACGGCAACCTGTGTTGCTTTTTTCATGCCTTTTCTAAGGACGATTGGGTTGGCACCTGCTGCCAGATTCTTCATACCTTCGTTCACCATAGCCTGAGCCAGTACGGTAGCGGTCGTTGTTCCGTCACCAGCAACATCATTTGTTTTAGAAGCTACTTCTTTGATCAGCTGTGCGCCCATGTTCTCGAAGCCGTCTTCTAACTCAATCTCTTTGGCAATGGTCACACCGTCGTTCGTGATCAGTGGTGAACCATACGATTTCTCAAGTACCACATTTCTTCCTTTAGGTCCTAATGTTACGCGGACTGTGTTAGCCAGCTGATTAACTCCGCTTTCAAGTGCTGCTCTGGCTTCTGCGCCAAATTTAATATCTTTTGCCATTTTCTATTCCTCCTGTAGATCTGCTTATTATTTTACGATTGCCAGAATATCGCCTTGTTTCACGATTATATACTCATCATCACCTATTTTTACTTCTGTTCCAGAATATTTTGAATAAATGACAATGTCATCTTTCTTCACTTCCATTTTCACTTCTTTTCCATCTACGACACCACCAGGGCCAACTGCTACGACTTGTGCCTGCTGTGGCTTCTCCTGTGCCTGTCCCGGTAAAACGATTCCTGATTTAGTAGTTTCTTCTGCTTCCAATTGCTTTAACACAACTCTGTCTCCTAATGGTACTAATTTCATTGAAATGCCTCCTTGTTTTTTAAATTGTCAGCACTCTTTTTGCACGAGTGCTAATACTTTTTATATCATAGTCAAATACTACCGTTTCCGCAAACTAACTGGTTTCCTGTTTTCGTTCTTTTATCTTGCATTATCTCTTGTTTTCTTCCGTTTTCTTCCATTTTCTTAATTTTCACATTTTTATGTCTTTTTATCCACGTTATCTGTACTATTTCTGTGGCCTGAACTGCGGAAATTCATCAAATATGAAGTCATTTACCACTTTAATATAGGTACCGCGCATTCCGGAAGAATGGGACTCAATGATCCCTGCGCTTTCAAGCTTGCGAAGACCGTTTACGATTACAGAGCGGGTAATTCCCACGCGGTCCGCCACTTTACTTGCCACAAGCACACCTTCTCTGGCTCCCAGCTCCTCTAAAATATGCACTACCGCTTCGTATTCTGTGGTCGATAATGTGTTGATGGCTGACTTAACGATTTGAATCTGCCTTAGTTCTTCCGCATTCTCCTCATGCACTGCACGCATCATCTCAAGTCCTACAACTGTGGTTCCGAATTCGCTGACAATAATATCATCTACATCGTACGGGATGCTGTTACGGTACATGAATACAGTGCCAAGCCTCTCTCCTGCAATTTCTATCGGATTGATGATTCCCTGATACTGGTTCGGCTTCTGCGGCAGGAATCCCAGTGTTTCGAGATTTACATTTTCCTTGGTGGAAAGCACCCCCAGAAAGCGCTCATTGAGCTCCGGGTCAATGTAAAGTCCGACTTCATCTTCGATGAGATCGGTAATTGGCTCGATTCCTTCTGCAAAGCTGATCCCCAGAACCTTGCCCTTTCTGCTGATTACCATGGCATTTGATTTCAGTGTTTGTGTCAGTACCTGGCAAATGTCTGTAAAAACTACTTTTCCTGAGCTGTTATTATGCAAAAGCTTGTTAATCTTCCTCGTTCTGTCTAATAATTGGACACTCATTTTTTTCTCCTTACCATCTGAATTTTACAATCATCACACTCTTATACGACCTGTCTGTCATAGACATATAACTACTTTGCTTAAGCACTTTCTTCTTTGGTTCCTTTTATCATAACATAACCACACTGCTCATCGGCACATACCAGCTTATTTCCTTTTTCAACCATATAACCGCCGCATTTGGGGCAGGGTGTGGCAGATGGCTTCTGCCATGACATGAATTCGCATTCCGGATTGTCTTCACATCCATAGTACTTCCTGCCTTTTCTCGTCTTCTTCAAGACGACTTCCTTGCCGCACAGAGGGCACTTGACCCCTATCTTTTCAAAATATGGTTTTGTATTGCGGCACTCCGGGAAGCCCGGGCAGGCAAGGAATTTTCCATGAGGACCATAGCGGATGACCATATTCCTGCCGCAGTTCTCACAAATAACATCCGTAACTTCTTCCTGAATTTTGACCTGCTCTAACTCTTTTTCCGCTGCGATCACTGCTTTTTCAAGATCCGGATAGAAATTGCGGACGACTGTTTTCCAGTTCACAGTTCCATCTTCGACCTTGTCGAGCAGTTCCTCCATTGTTGCCGTAAAGTTAACATCCACAATACTTGGAAATGCCTGAGAAAGGATCTTGTCAACCACTTCCCCGATTTCGGTAATATACAGATTCTTGTTTTCTTTTGCCACATAACGCCGTCCAATAATAGTCGTAATCGTCGGTGCATAAGTACTGGGTCGTCCAATCCCCAGCTCCTCAAGCGCTTTAACGAGCGAAGCCTCTGTGTAATGCGGCGGTGCCTGTGTAAAATGCTGCTTGGGGTCAAGTCCTTGTAACTCCAGTCTGGTGCTCTCATCAATCGAAGTCGAAAGAACACTTTCTTCTTTTTTCTTGTCGTCTTCCTGTACGTAGACGGACATGAAGCCATCAAACAAAAGCTTAGAGGCCGCCACCGTAAAACGGTAGTCGTTCGCATAAATCGTAATGGACGTTGTTTCGTATTTCGCCGGCTGCATACGGCTTGCCACAAACCGCTTCCAGATCAACTGGTACAGCCTGTACTGATCTCTGGAGATTGAATCCTTGATGGCTGCCGGAGTACGGTCCACAAGGGTCGGGCGGATTGCCTCATGTGCATCCTGGATTTTTTTACCATTCGTTGCCGTACTCTGCACTTTTTGTACATATTCAACTCCGCTCGTATTGGAAATATACGTACGAACTGCCGCATCAGCTTCATCCGAAATACGTGTGGAATCTGTACGCAGATATGTGATCACACCAATCGTACCCTCGCCTTTGACATCAATTCCTTCATACAGCTGCTGTGCAATGCGCATCGTCTTCTGTGTAGAAAAGTTCAGTGTCTTGGCGGCTTCCTGCTGCAGTGTACTGGTTATAAACGGAATGGGCGGTTTCTTGATACGCTCACCTTTTTTTACTTCTCCTACCTTATAGGAAGCATCTTTCAGTTCTGCGAGAATCGCATCCATACTTGCTTTATCATGAATCTCTATTTTCTTGTCTTTGCCGTAGAACTGAGCTGTCAGAGGCTTTTTCTCCCCCTCAACCTTGAACTGTGCCTCAAGAGACCAGTATTCACGAGGAATGAAGGCATTGATTTCTTCTTCCCGGCCGGCAATGATACGCAGAGCCGCCGACTGCACCCGGCCGGCACTTAATCCACGCTTGACCTTCGCCCATAGTACCGGGCTGATTTTATAGCCTACCATACGGTCCAGAATTCTTCTGGCCTGCTGTGCGTTCACCAGATCCATGTCAATTTCCCGCGCCTGTTTGATAGAATCCTTGACTGCATTTTTCGTAATCTCGTTAAACGAAATCCTGTGCATTTTCCCCGGATCTGTGTGCAGCGCTTCTGAGAGGTGCCATGAGATGGCTTCTCCTTCGCGGTCAGGGTCAGTTGCAAGATAAATTTTATCCGAACTCTTGGCTGCCCTGCGCAGCTTGGCGAGCAAATCACCTTTCCCGCGTATCGTTATGTATTTAGGTTCAAAATCATTCTCAACATCTATGCCCAGCTGACTTTTCGGCAAGTCTCTTACGTGGCCTTGTGATGCCAGAACCGTATAATTTTTCCCCAGAAACTTTTTAATCGTCTTTTCCTTAGCAGGTGATTCTACAATCACTAGGTTTTTTGCCATATTATCTCTCCCATACACTTTATTTTCCCATATAGTAACAGACGGCATTCGCTTGTCTGCCTTATTGTATACCGTAATTTAGAATTTTTCCTTTTTCAGGATGATAAATCGAGTCCACTATACACCATATTATGCATACATGCAAGTTCAATTGGCAAAATAATCTGAAAAATCTAAAGAAGTTCATTATACCGTCTGATATAGAAGCGTTTTACTCCTGTTATGAGCAGGATATACAAAATCAGTATCACAGCAAGATACAGGTAGAAGATTCCCGGCAGCGCAACAAATCCCAAGGCAGCTCCCGCCGCACTCATCGGCAGGAAGGTCACTACTGCGATTCCGATCCCAGTCACCAGCGTCACGACCGCAGACGGCCTGCTCTGTAAAAAGGGAAGCTGCGGTGTACGCAGCAGATATACAGCCAGCGTCTGACTCCACATGGATTCAACGAACCAGCCGGCCTGAAACATTGCCATATAGGCCGTCTTCATCTCCATACCTGCCAGTGCTCCGCCTGCTACTATGCTTCCATTTCCAATCGCATGATATAAGGTGCCTCCGGACACAAATGCCGGACAAATGACAAAATACAGTATCAGGTAGGTCAGCCAGTCGAACAGCGAACTGACCGGTCCGAACCAGAGCATGAAGCCTCCAATCGAAGAGGCATCCCA
>JBKECY010000036.1:0-26755 GCA_047975025.1 Lachnospiraceae bacterium | reverse complement strand
GACGATGATTTGCTCCGTTGTGTACCTTGCTTTTCCCATTTTTGTACTGCTCCTTTTTGTTAGTTTATCATATCAAAACTAACTCTTCCACTGGTACAAAGATCGGGGGGCACTCCAACAGTGTCTTTAGTATATAACGACAAACCTGGTGTTAATATCGAAACCCGAAAGCGTATTGGAGATTTACTGAAAGAAAATGGCTACAAAATACACGACTCCTCACAGGTAATTCCTACCATCAAGCGCACTATAATATTTGCACGCTATAAAGGCTCCGGCCACTTATTTGAAGCTGTCGACGATTTTTTCAGCAAAGTATTTGATGGAATAGATTTAGGGATTAAGCGTTTAGGATATAATTTGAATATTACTAATATCAGTGAGTATGATTTGCCTGATTTTATTCATTCAGTTGACCCTAACGATGTGGATGGGATCATTTTTCTGGCTTCAGAATATGACCCTGCAAAATCAAATATTCTGCAGTCAGCCAAAGTTCCTGTAGTTCTCCTTGATTCAAGAATTACTTCTTTCCCTATAAATACGATCGCAGTCGAAAATTTAAATAGTGTTTATCAGGCACTTCAGCATCTTGTCAGTCTGGGACACACTAAGATTGGCTACTTGTGCAGTAATGAACTAACCGGGGCAATCCCGGAAAGACAGGCTGCCTTTACTCAGATCACCAATGCTCTGGGTATAGCTATTTCACCATCTGATATTTTGTCCTTACCTATTTTTGTAGATGAATGTTATCACAGATGCCTGCAGGCCTTTCAACAAAATCGTCAGCTGCCAACCGCTTTTTTTGCAGATAACGATATTATTGCGACAGGTGCCTTACGTGCTTTTTCCGAACTTAACATACATGTTCCGGAAGATGTCTCCGTTATTGGATTTGACGATTCACTCGTATGTACATTGTTTTCTCCCGCACTGACTACTATGCGAATCCCCAAACAGGAACTTGGATATTTGTCTGTTATGAGATTACATGAGATTATTGAAGGAGACTCTGTCATACGTATTTCAATGGTTCCGGCTGAGCTGGTTTTGCGAGCATCTACTGCACCCCCACGCACTTATTAAGCAGACCTGATGATATTATATACTTCTTTATTGCTGATGTATCTTCGAGTAACCAAATAGTTAATTTTAGTTGAACACATGTACTGTTTTGGCATTTATCGAAGATAAGCAAAATATCTCTGGCATCAAATATGTAATTATCTGCTTTAATAAATCCACAAAATGAAAATTTTTCTAAAAACACACTATATTTTTTAAAATCAGAGAAACTCCGCAACCGAATTTTAAAAACCATTATCAACTTTGCTCCTTTAACTAAAGATAAAGTAACTATCTGTAACTAATTAAACTCATAATTTATATTATAAATAAACCAACTTTTTATTAAAGGCAGATATAGAAGCAAAATGTAAATATACGGACTATTTTAATCATAAACTATATAGTGATTATTATAGAAATTTTATAGCATCGTTGAGGTAAGTATTATGATTATAATATCAAAAGCAAATTTGGCCAAAAACAAGGAAGAAATCTTGCCAATAAATCCTGAGGATTTTCCGCATGTATGCTTGCATGCAGAAATGGACCATTTTATAAATAAGACGATTGCTTGGCACTGGCACCCATTCTTTGAAATCGATTATATTGAAGAGGGGGAAATTGAGTTCAGCACAACAAATGAAACCGTTACACTTCAAAAGGGAGAGGCTATTTTTATTAACGCAAGCATCCCGCATAGTGTGCATGCCAAAAACAACATGCAAAACTGCCGCCTGTATGCCCATTTTTTTGACATGCATTTTTTATCCGGAATACATAATAGTTTTTTTGAGCGCAAATACATGGCTCCCATTACAAAGTGCAAGGATTTTACAACCTACACAATTCAGCGGGATAGCAGCAAAAAGCGGCAAATGTTAAATCTTATTTTAAACAGCACTAAAGTATGCGAAACAGAAAACTTCGGATATGAGTTTGAGATACGTGCAAATTTAAGCCATTTTTGGTATTTGATGTTAGAAGAAAATGCGGATTTTTTTGCCACACATACTTCCAGCAACAATACCGACAGCGTCCGGATAAAGGTCATGCTAAAACTCATTCATGAGTTTTACAATGAAAAATTAACGCTTTCAGACATTGCTCGAGCCGCTAACATAAGCACAAGAGAATGTATGCGCTGCTTCAGCGAATGCATCGGAATATCTCCTATAAATTATTTAAACGCCTATCGGATACGCATGGCTGCCGGTATGTTACTTCAAACGAATTTTAGTGTAATTACGATTAGTGAGAAATGTGGTTTTAGCTCCAACAGCTATTTTAGCAAAGTTTTTCGCGAGACTTTTAATTGTACTCCTAAAAAATATCGCCAGCAAAATCATAACATCATTAACAGCATACATACGGTGCATTCTTTATAAGTCTATAGCACTCCAAATTTCTTGTAATGAAAGTTGGCAGTTGTGAGCAGGATTGAGATACTTCTATAAACTCACTATTGACTTATAAATATATATGCGCTAAAATGATAACATTGTTATCGATAACATTGATATCAATTGTGATAATGTCTGTGAAAGGAGCAAGGCATATGGCAAATCCAGACCCAACCATTGATGGGAAAATTTTAGAAAGTGCGCGAAAAGAGTTTCTCGCAAGAGGCTTTGATGAACCTTCACTGAGAGATATTTGCCAGAAAGCAGGCGTAACTACCGGTGCTTTTT
This sequence comes from Lachnospiraceae bacterium, assembly GCA_047975025.1. Classification (GTDB taxonomy): domain Bacteria; phylum Bacillota; class Clostridia; order Lachnospirales; family Lachnospiraceae; genus JBKECY01. The sequence goes on along the minus strand of JBKECY010000036.1, from coordinate 23,996 downwards.
ATAAACGCTACGCTGGAAAGGAAGAACTGTTCCATGCTGTTGTTGAGCAAACATTGAATGATTTAGAAAGCATTATAAAACAACATTCTTCTTTTGATATTACAAATCTATCGGATGAACAGTTATGTGATTTGTGTGACCTTGGGAAGCACGAAAATACCCTTTTGCATTGGCTTGAATTTCTATATGAGCGGCGTGAAGATATGTTTTTGTTATTAGTACGTTCGGGAAACTCTCAGTATGCTAATTTTCAACACGATTGGGTCGAAAAGGTCATGCATACTAATTATCCAGTGTTTGAGGAGATTGAACGACGTGGTTTAACCGAATTTCACCCAACAAAAAAGGAATTGCACATATTACAGTCAGCCTACTGGCAAACACTGTATGAGCCTTTTATACATGAAGCCAGTTGGGATGAGATCAAGGAACACAGCAAGTATATATCTCGATTTTTCAATTGGCTCAATGCTTTAGGGTTTAGGCTAAAATAGCCGTTATGGAATATAAACATATAAAGAAAAACCCTTGTTTGGGGTTTTCTTTTGGCCAACGAGTTAGCATTAGGCAACCATCTGGCATGGGGGGTACAAATGTATCAACGAATTTTGAAGTACACAGGTGAATATAAGTCAAAAGCATATAGCGCACTAATCGCATTGACAGGAAGTACCTTGTTTAACGTGATTCCTTATTTTTTTATCTATGAGATTATTATGTATCTGCTTGGAGAATCAACTATGCGTTTTCAAGGCATTATGTTTCGGGTTGGCGCAATAGCAGTATGTTCATTACTATATGCCTGCCTTTATATGAAAGGGCTTGATTTGTCGCATACTTGTGCATATCACACTTTAGAAAATATCAGAATTACCTTGCAAAAAAAATTGGAGAACCAGCCTTTAGGCGAAATCCAAAACAAAGGCACAGGTACTTTGAAAAAAATGTTTACAGAAGATATCGAATCAATAGAAGTGTTGCTGGCTCATTCTTTGCCCGAAGGTATTGCCAATAGTATTGTTCCACTATTTATATTCGCCGCTATGCTTTTTGTGGACTGGAAACTCGCATTTTTATCCATGCTTCCCCTGCCATTAGGCATGATTTGTGTTGCGGGAATGTCTCGTGCCGGCAGCAGCAGAATGGCGGCCTACTATAACGCTTCACGGAAAATGAATAATACAATTATTGAATATGTAAATGGAATGGAAGTTGTCAAGGTTTTCAACAGAGACGGAGAATCTTATCAGAAATTCCAAAAAGATGTAATCAATTATAGAGACTTTACGCTGGAATGGTTTCGTTCCTGTCGGCCGTGGGGTGCATATACTTCAATATTAACCTGTTTGTGTCTTTTTACTCTGCCCGTTGGTTCGATTTTTATTTTGAACGGATATTCAACCCTTGCTGACCTTATTTTAGTCATTTGCATGAGCTTTGGGATTGGTGGACCACTCTTGCGTGCTATAGGGCTTATGCCGTCCATCCCGCAAATAGTTCACAAAATTGACGCATTGGAACGTGTGCTGAATACCCAGCCTTTGGAACAAACGGATAGTGGATTTTCAGGCACAAGCCATACTGTGGAATTTGATAATGTTCACTTTTCTTACAGAGAAACCGAGGTGCTGCACGGTATTTCACTTACAGCAGAAGAAGGAACATTGCTTGCACTGGTGGGAGAATCCGGAAGTGGAAAATCCACACTTGCAAAGCTTCTGGTACACTTTTATGATGTTTCCGATGGGGCAATTCGCATCGGTGGACAGGATATTCGCAGTATGAGTTTAGAAGCACTAAACAACGAAATCTCATTTGTTTCGCAAGAGCAATTTCTTTTCAATACTTCACTTATGGAAAATATTCGTCTTGGGAAGCCAGATGCAACCGATGAGGAAATAATGAGGGCGGCAGAAAAAGCACAGTGTATGGATTTTCTTAAAAGAACAGAGCAAGGAATTTATGCCTTAGCAGGAGATTGCGGAAAACAATTATCCAGCGGCGAAAGACAGCGCATTTCTCTTGCGAGGGCGATACTTAAAAATGCTTCCATCATCGTTCTTGATGAAGCCACTGCTTTTATCGACCCGGAAAACGAAGAAAAAATGAATCGGGCAATTGAAGAAGTTATACAAGGTAAGACTGTGATTGTTATTGCACATCGGCTTCACTCTATCATTCATGCGAATCAAATCTGCGTTATGAAAAAGGGGCAGGTTGTTGCTGCTGGTATACATGAAGAATTACTGCATACGTGCGGGGAATATGAGAGGCTGTGGAGTGCCGCACAAAGCAGCGATCATTGGGAAATAAACACCGGAGAGGGGGCAATGCAGTGATTTCTTTAGTAAAAAGACTGCTTGATATTACCGGAAAGCGCAAGAAAACAATATATGCCGCATTTGCTTTTTCATTTGTAAAAGCATTATTGAGCAAAGCGCCTGTCATTATAACTTTGGCTGCTATATACACTTTTTACAATGGCACAATGGATTTAAAACTATGCGTGCGGTTCGGGGTTGTCATGGCACTATGCCTTGTATTACAAGCCATAGCACAAGCAATGGCCGATCAACTGCAATCAACTGTTGGATATAGAATTTTTGCAGAAAAACGTATGGAACTGGGTGAACATTTAAGACGTTTGCCAATGGGATATTTTACGGAGGGAAACATCGGAAAAATCAGTTCGATTTTATCTACAGATATGGTTTTTGTTGAGGGCTATTGCATGACTGAACTTGCCAATATGGTGAGTTACATTTTCGCCGAAGCCGTACTGCTTATTTTCCTGTTTTTCTTTAATTTCTGGCTGGGGTTCACCACTATATTGCTTCTTTGTGTTATTTGGACTGTGGCAGCCGCTATGCGTAAAATTTCCCTGAAAGATTCGGCACAAAAACAGGAACAAAGCCAAAAGCTCACAGAATCTGTTTTGGAATTCGTTTCAGGAATCGGAATTATCAAAACATATAATATTATTGGTAAAAAGCAAGCGGATTTAATCAATAATTTTAAGCAGACTTGTGACTTTAGCCTGGACTATGAAAGATCTCAAACGCTTTGGCAACGCAGGCTTTTTATGATATATGGTATTGGAACAGCTGCTATAATTGCTCTTGCACTTATTTTAGAATCCTATGGGATTATGGATAAAATGTTTGTGATAGGAATACTATTACTGGCCTTTGATTTGTTTGCACCTGTTAAAGCCTTATACAGTAGTATTCCCTTGCTTGCTATTATGAATAGCTGCATGGATAGAATTGATGCTGTTTTTGATGAACCCGAACTCCCAGATATAGGTAATAGGGTAATTCCGAGCAAAAGCAACCTGCCCGAAATCCAGTTTTCTAATGTTGGCTTTGGTTACGGGGAAAAGGAGATTTTACATAATATCTCTTTTGAACTCCATGACTGCCAGATGACAGCACTTGTGGGACCATCCGGCAGCGGTAAATCTACAATAACAAATCTACTAGCGCGTTTTTGGGATGTGAATTCAGGACATATATACATCCGCGGGGTTGATATTATGCAAATTCCCTTTGCAGAGCTGATGAATCATATCAGCATGGTATTCCAAAGGGTCTACCTGTTTAGTGACACAATTTACAACAATATCTGTATAGGCCGGCCAGATGCGAACTATGAGGACGTAATAGACGCAGCTAAGAAGGCTCGTTGTTATGATTTTATCAGGGCATTACCCGACGGTTTTGATACCATTGTTGGTGAAAGCGGCTACTCTTTATCTGGTGGAGAAAAGCAAAGAATCTCTATCGCACGCTGCATTTTGAAAGATGCTCCCATCGTCATTCTTGATGAAGCTACCGCAAGTGTGGATGCGGATAATGAAAGCTACATACAAGAGGCAATAAGTGAATTGTGTAATGGTAAAACCCTGCTTGTTATTGCACACAGGTTAGGGACTATTCGCAATGCTAATGAAATCCTTGTGCTTTCCGATGGTGTTATAAAAGAACGAGGTTCACACGAAGCACTTCTGATGAAAAAAGGAATCTACACTGACTTTGTGAATATAAGGGAACGCAGCCGAGGCTGAAACTAAAAACAACATTCTTCAAAAGGAATGCTCATATATATAAATACTCTGGGATTAGTTAAATTAACAGAAAATTATTGGAGGGACATAGCGTGAAAGAAAAGTTAAAAACAAAAGATTTGATTTATGCAGGAGCATTTGCGGCAATTTATCTTGTATTGGTGTTTGTCTTAGCAATGGCAACGGCAATCGTTCCTATTGCTTTTATTATAAGGCCACTGATTATAGGAATCGTGTGCGCTCCTGTTTACATGCTCTACATTACTAAGGTAAAAAAACTTGGTGCGATTATTATTTTAGGTATTTTAGTTGGCCTAATTTCGTTTTCCAGCATTTATTCGTTTGCGTTTTCTGTTGTTTTTGCCATCCTTGCTGCACTTGTTGCCAAATCAGGAAACTTTAAATCAAAAAGTAGAATGAAAATTTCATTTTGGGTATTTAACTTGAATGTTATTGGTCATTACCTCATTTTACTGTATGCAAAACCACAGTACATAGCCATGTGCGAAACTTACTCGGGGGCTGAATATGCACAGACAATGGATACTCTTACACCGTGGTGGATTATTTTTGTACTTATTGGTCTTGCTGTTATTGGTGCAATAATCGGCACTGCTTTTTCCGACAAAATGATGAAGAAACATTTTGAAAAATCAGGTTTGGTATAGATGAATACCCCATTGATTGATCCCAGGGTGAAACTGTTTTTATTCTTAACTATTTGTGTTTTTGTAATGAGTGTAACAGACTTGATTCCCAATTTGCTGATAGGCTGTTTTCTGTTGTTTTTGCTAATGCTGTCTGGCGAAGCAAGGTCCGCCCTCCGCATGTTTATTCCGTTTCTTTTATCACAGTTTGCCGCTCGATATGTTGTAGAAAGTATTGGAGGAATACCTGCCGCACTCCTTCTCTTACTCTGTATGCTGCTCCGTATTCTTATACCTGTCTTTATGGCATTTAAGCTAGTGTTTAGCACCACAACAATGAGCCAATTCATGGCTGCTTTTCAAAAAATGCATGTACCTGCAGTTGCCGCTATTCCGTTTGCAGTTGTTTTTCGATTTATTCCTACTGCGCAGGATGAATGGAGCGGTATTCGGCAGGCGATGGCATTTCGTGGGATTAGAGTTGGTTGCATTGGAGCAGTCCGGCATCCCTTGGAATCAATTGAATATATTTTAGTTCCGTTAATATTCAGTGCGACTGCTATTATGGATGAGCGGGCTGCGGCTTCGCTTGCAAGGGGGCTTGACAGCAACCAGAAAAGAATTTGTGCAGTTGAAGTAAAAATGAAGTGGTATGACTGGCTATTTTTTCTTATATCACTTGCTTTCATTGCCTATTGGATGATAACGGTTATGTAAGAGAGGTGCTATGATTAAACTTAAAAACATTAATTATATATATCCGTCCGGCGGAAATGAGAATAGTCTCTCTAATTTTAATCTACATGTAAAAGCAGGGGAGTTCATCGTTTTATGTGGAAAAAGCGGCTGTGGAAAAACGACAGTCACCAGACTAATAAATGGGCTTATCCCTCATTTTTATGAAGGCACTTTTACAGGGCAGGTTTTAATTGACGGCCTTGATGTAGCAAAGACTGAACTATCACAGGTTGCTAAAAAAGTTGGTAGTGTATTTCAAAACCCTAAAAGTCAGTTTTTTAACGTAGATACAGATGGTGAATTAGCATTTGGATGTGAGAATATGGCATTGCCCCGAGAGGAAACCATTGAAAATGTCAAAAAGACCGTTCGGGAACTAGAACTGGAAGAACTGCTGGGCAGAAACATTTTTCACTTATCAGGTGGTGAAAAACAGCAGATTGCCTGCGGGAGTGTTTATGCTGCAAATCCAAACATATATGTATTGGATGAACCATCTTCAAATATGGACGTTGCAGCAATCAAAAGACTACAACGCATTTTGAAAATCATTAAAAGTGAAGGTAATACTATTATTATTTCTGAACATAGATTATATTATCTCATGGACTTGGCAGATCGTTTTATATATATACGGAACGGTAGAGCAATTCAAAGTTTTTCGCCAAACGAACTAATGGATTTGCCCGATGAAAAACGTATGGATTTAGGTTTGCGAACTCCTGAACAAAGCAGAGTGTTGTTCACAGGTACAACATTTATCGAGAACTGCAATGCTTCTCCTGCAATTGAAATAGAGCATCTCCGTTGTCACAGAGGGAAAAAAATCGTCTTGGATATTCCAAAACTGACTCTGCCACGCCATTCAGTAACCGCGGTTATCGGGGAAAATGGTGCAGGAAAAAGTACATTAATAGAGATTTTATGTGGTTTTCTAAAGCATCAGGGATACGTAATCGCGAATGGAAGAAAAGCAACTAAGAAGAATCGTACACAGCATAGCTATATGGTAATGCAGGATGTCAATAGGCAGCTTTTCTGTGCGAGCGTACTTGATGAACTCCTGCTTGGCTTATCTGGTGAAAACGAGCAGTTTGCGAATGAAATTCTTGAAATTATGGAGTTGTCAAGCTATGACGATAGACATCCTGCTTCTCTTTCAGGCGGTCAGAAGCAACGGCTAGCTATATGCGCGGCTATTGCAGCAAGAAAGAAATTCTTATTCTACGATGAGCCTACAAGTGGGTTGGATTTTAACGGAATGAATAGCCTGTGTCATTTAATTCGCAAAAATGCCGAAAAAACTTTGGCTACGCTTGTAATTACCCATGACTTTGAGTTGGTCATGGGGTGTTGCACTCATGTACTTCATTTGGATAAGGGAAAGATGATTGACTATTATCTCTTAGATGGAGAGGGTATTGGAAAAATAAAATCCATATTTGTTCCGGCCATAAAAACCGCTCCCAGTGCTCCAACTCGTCCAAAACAATGCTTTTAAACGGTCAGTTTTACTTGTTTTTCTTCCCTGACCATAAGATTCATAAAGTGCTCTTTTTATTGAATATTCAGTATTTACGCAAAACAAAACACCGCCCCCAGCGCTCCAACTCGCCAAAAACAGTGCTTTTAATGCGCGATCAGGGGTTCGAACCCTGGACACCCTGATTAAGAGTCAGGTGCTCTGCCAGCTGAGCTAATCGCGCGCGTATCTATCTAAACAACGTAAGTAATATTATAATGTAAGGTGTTCCAAAAATCAAGATAAATTTTCATCAATTTTTTACGCAATACTAACATATATATCAGACAAATTTCATTTAATAGGAAGAAACTACTCTTTTTCTTCCTATTTTTGCTTTGCAATAAGCTTGTGGATCGGCTTCCCAAGCTGTGAGAACTTCTCTTCGTACTCCGTCATAACATTTCCCTCCAGTAATTGAGGGTCTGCATGCAGATCAAAGGTCGATACTTCCAGCGCCCAGTTCATCTCTGCGATCTGCTCAAGCGCAAATGTAAAAAGCTCTCGGTTATCCGTCTTGAATTCGAGCGCACCCTCCTGATCCAAAGACTGCTCATATCGTGCCAGGAATTCCTTAGACGGCAGGCGTCTCTTCGCATGCCGGGTCTTAGGCCATGGGTCCGAGAAGTTCAGATAGATACAACTGACCTCCCCTTTCTCAAAGACTTCGGGTAATAATCTTGCATCTATGCATAAATAATACAGGTTCGTTAAAGGTGTTTCTTTTTCAAGTGCCTCCCTCTGCTGAATAGCTCTAAGCAGTACACTGTCATATAATTCAATGCCTATATAGTTGATATCTGGGTTCTGCAGCGCCTTCTTGTGCAGGAAACGCCCCTTCCCCATTCCGATTTCTATCTCTGTTTTTTGCTGTCTATGAAAAAAATCTTTCCATTTCCCCTTGTATTTTTGTGGATTTTGCACAACAAAAATACTGTTCTCAATTATTTCCTTTGCATTCGATATGTTGCGTAGTCTCATAAGGCCCTCAAAAGTTTCTTAATTTTGTACAAAAAGTCTCTTAATTTTTTATTTCTTTCCCTATATTACAGGATTTTCCTCTTTTTTGCAATTTGTATTGTAATATTTTTAAATAGGTGTATTATAGTAGCAAATGACTTTTGAAATCAAAAGAATTAGGCAGGAGGTCTTAGTATATGGATCAGGTTCTTAATAAATTATCAGAGATTGAAAGCATTGCACAGCAGATTCTGGATCAGGCTGAGCAGGAAAAGAAAAATCTGGCACTTGCATTGGATCAGCAGTGCAAAGAGTTTGCCGCCAAGCGCGATGAAGAGGCGAAGGCAGAGGTCAAACGGATGCAGGAACAAATGACCGCATCTAAGGATACCGACTGTACACAGCTTAAGTCCAAAACGACAGACATTTTTTCTGCCCTGGATTCTTATTACCAGCAAAACCATGAGCGTTTGTGTGATGAGATATATCAAAAAATAATTAGGCCTTAATCTACACAAGTATTATAGGAAGTGAGGGGTATCTAATATGGGTAATGTAATTGCCTATAGTGGCTTGTCCACTAAAGTAAAAGCTATGACATCTAAATTCATTGATGAAACCGATTTTCAGGAAATAGTTCAGATGACTTCCGTTCCACAGGTTGTTTCCTATCTGAAGAAGACATCCGGCTATCAGAACAGTCTGGCATCTGTTGACGAAACAACGTTACACAGAGGCGATATTGAGCGGCTCCTGAAAAAGACGATTTTCAATGATTTTTCAAAACTATATCATTTTTCCAATCTTGAGCAGCGGAAGTTTTTACGGCTATATTTTAAGCGGTACGAAATTTTATTTATAAAAAGCTGCATGCGGGTCACATTTTCTCAGGATAATGAGTACATTGATGATTTCAGTCCGTATATAGAATTTTTCCATCATCATACGAAACTAGATATCGAACGTCTGCCGCAGAGCAAGACAATTGACGAGCTGGTCTCCTTGCTAAAAGGCACTGACTATTATCAGCCGCTTTCAAAGCTTGAGAATCGCTCCCGAGCGATGATTTTTGACTATGGTATGGCATTGGATCTGCATTATTTTTCCCATATATGGAAAGCCAAGGACCGCTTTTTCTCCGGCGAAGATCTGACCGTCGTTAAGGAAGCCTATGGCGGAAAATTTGATTTGATCAATGTGCAGTGGATTCAACGTTCCAAGCAGTATTACCATATGCTGCCGGCCGACATCTATGCTTTACTGATTCCTGTGTATGCAAAATTGAAAAAAGAGCAGGTAACCAGTTTAGTCGAGGCTCCTACAATGGAAGAATTTTATGAGCTGCTCTCTAAAACCTATTATGGGCAGCGTTACAGCGAATTCGAGCTTTTGACACTTGAAGAGTTCTATAACTTTTTACTAAGACATTTACTGGAATCACTTTCCAGAAAGCACCCGAATTCGGTTGCGATACTATATAATTATATGTATCACAAGGAGCATGAAATTGACCGGCTTACTACCGCCATAGAGTGTGTACGATATGGAGTCGAGCCTGAAGAAGCTATGAGTTATATTCGCAAAAACTAAGTCCGGAGGTAGAAATCGTGATTGTTAAGATGAAGTTTTTCAGCATTACCGGTCCAAAGACTGATATAGACCGCGTAACAAATACTTATCTTTCCAAGTATGAAACCCATCTTGAAAATGCAATATCGGAATTAAAATCGGTTCAGAACCTGACACCTTATATAGAAATAAATCCGTATAGAGAGGCGCTGACCACTGCTAATGCTTTCTATGATAAGCTGGAGCATCCCGAAAAAATCGTACCAAGAATCATGACATTGGATGATTCCCTGCATTTCATTGATGATTTAAAACAAAAATATGAGGCTCTTCAGTCGAAACGCCTTGAACTCGCTGCACAGCGTGACAAAATCAAAGAATCTCTAAATATTATTCAGCCCTTTCGAGAACTGGATTACGATATTTCATCCATCTTGAAATTTCAGTTCATCCGTTTTCGCTTCGGCCGGATTGAAAAAAGCTATTTTGAGAAATTTGATCAGTTCCTCTATCACAATCTGGATACGGTATTTTACCGCTGTCATGAGGATGCACAATATTTATGGGGTGTTTACTTTGCTCCCAAAAAGCAGGTAAAACAGGTGGATGCCGTATTCTCCTCCATGCACTTTGAACGTGTATTTGTACCGGATGAATACAGCGGTACACCAGAAACAGCGTTCCAGCGTTTGGAAGACCGATATAAATTACTGGTACACACCATCAGTTCAATTGAACAGGAGCTGGCTTCGATTTATACGGAAAATGCGCAGGATATCGTTTCGGCACGTGAAGAAATTGACACACTGTCTTCCAGCTTCGATGTCCGCAAGGTGGCTGCCTGCACAATCGGCACGAAGGAAACCTTCTATATATTATGCGGCTGGATGTCAGAGAAGGATACGCGCAAATTCCAGAAGGATATTTCAAAAGATGCCAATCTGTTCTGTATTGTGGAGGACGAGGAACACAAGTTGTATCATCAGCCTCCGACCAAGCTGAAAAACCCGCGGGTCATGAGGCCCTTCGAGATGTTTGTTCGAATGTACGGTTTGCCAGCCTACAATGAGATGGACCCCACATGGCTGGTCGCTATCACGTATGCCCTTATTTTCGGTGCTATGTTTGGCGATGCCGGTCAGGGAATCTGCCTGATTATCGGCGGATTTCTACTCTATAAATTTAAGAAAGCGGATTTAGCGGCAATTATTGGAACCGCCGGTATTTTTTCAACTTTCTTTGGCTTTATGTTCGGCAGCTTCTTTGGATTTGAAGATATCATTGAACCGATTTGGCTGCGACCGGTAACGGCTATGAGTAATCTTCCCTTTATCGGAAAGCTCAATACCGTATTCGTCGTTGCTATTGCCTTCGGTATGTTCCTGATTATTTTGTCCATTATTATTCATATCATTAATGCCATTCGGGCAAAAGACATTGAGAACATATTTTTTGATACAAATGCAATTGCAGGATTCGTCTTCTACGGCTCATTTGTCGCTGTCATCGTGTTATTCATGACAGGCAACAACCTTCCAGGAACACTGGTCTTGTGTATCATGTTCATACTGCCTTTACTGGTTATGTTCTTCAAAGAACCGCTTACACATCTATGTACGAAAAGCGACCATATTTTCCCTAAGGAAAAAGGAATGTTTTTTGTACAGGGATTTTTCGAATTATTTGAACTGTTGCTGAGTTATTTTTCCAATACACTTTCTTTTGTCCGTATTGGAGCCTTTGCCGTAAGTCATGCTGCGATTATGGAAGTAGTCCTGCAGCTGTCGGGGGCAGAACAAGGCACACCGAATTTTTTGGTTATCATCATTGGAAATCTTGTCGTTATTGGCCTGGAAGGACTGATTGTCGGAATTCAGGTACTCCGTCTTGAATACTATGAGTTATTCAGTCGGTTTTACAAAGGCACAGGGAAAGCCTTTAAGCCCTTTCTATATAAAAAATCAAAATAAAGTATATTTATGAGGAGGTTTACATCATGACATTAGCAATTCAAATTATTTTCGCATTGGCTTTGGTACTTAGCATCATTATTCCTTTTGGAGTTTTCCTGATTGGAGAGAGAAACAAAGGCAGATATAAAACTGCCATCGGTGTCAACGCATTTTTCTTCTTTGGAACCATGCTGATCGCTATCGGTGTGGCATTTGCCGGAACATCAACTGCTTTTGCAGCAACGGATTCTTCCGCAGGTCTTGCTACGGGACTTGGCTATCTTGCCGCTGCACTGGTAACCGGATTATCCTGTATCGGTGGTGGTATTGCTGTTGCTAGTGCAGCAAGTGCTGCTTTAGGCGCCATAAGCGAGGATCAGTCGATTCTTGGTAAATCACTTATCTTCGTAGGTCTGGCAGAAGGTATCGCACTCTACGGTCTGATCGTTACCTTCATGATTCTCGGCCGTCTCTAAGCCTATGCAGATTTATTTAATCAGCGACAATATCGATACTTATACGGGCATGCGACTAGCCGGCGTCGACGGTGTCGTGATTCATACTCGGGATGAACTAAAGACCGCACTGGAGACCTGCATCGCCAATAAGGAAATCGGTATCATTCTTCTGACAGAACGTTTCGGGCGTGAATTCCCCGAACTGATTGATGATGTCAAGCTCAACCACAAGACACCATTGATTATAGAAATACCCGACCGGCATGGAACCGGCAGACGACCGGACTTTATTACAGCATATGTAAATGAAGCTATCGGATTGAAATTATAGGCAGGTGATAAAATGACAACGGAAGAAAAATTACAGCACTTTTATGATGTGGCCATAGGCGAGGCGCAGGCGGAAGCCGACCAGATTCTGGCCGATTATAAAAAGCAGCTTGCAAAACAGTTTGAGGACTATAAAGCAAAAAAGGAACAGGAAGCAAAAGACTGGATCAAATCCGAATCTTTTGATCTGCAAAGAGAAGTGAATAAGGAACTGTCTGTGTATCAGCTGCATATTAAGCGGGAGTGGACAAAAAAGCAGGCCGAACTAAAGTCTAAGCTTTTTGATGAAGTGGCTCAGCGTCTTCAGGATTTTAAGAAAACACCGGAATACATTGACTATCTCATCCAAAAGACCAAGTCTGCCCTTGCTTTGGCAGATGGTTCATCCACCGAATTTTATCTGACTTCTTCCGATGCAGACAAAAGAGAGTTGCTTGAACAGAAAACAGGTGTGACTTTTCAGATCTCAAAGGACCCTTTTATGGGTGGAATCAAGGTACTGATTCCTGCCCGTAACATGGCGATTGACTATTCTCTTTTGGAATTATACGAAAAGGAAAAGAAAACATATACTTTAGATGGAGGTCTGACGTATGAATAGAACAGGTACAATATATGGAATTAACGGCCCCATCATCTATCTGAAAGGCGATTCTGATTTTAAGATGTCTGAAATGGTTCATGTAGGCGACGAGCACTTGGTAGGTGAAGTTATTTCGCTGAAAAAGGACATGACCACGATTCAGGTTTTTGAAGAAACGACCGGTCTGCATCCCGGCGAAACAGTTACCGCTACCGGTGACGCCATCTCCGTCCTCTTAGGCCCTGGTATTATACATAATATTTTTGATGGTATTCAACGACCGCTGGAGGAAATTGCCAAAGAATCCGGTAAATACATCTCACGTGGTGTTCATGTAGAATCTCTGGATGTAACTAAAAAATGGGATGTACATGTTACCGTAGCAGTCGGTGATGTCGTACAGGGCGGCACAATTATTGCCGAAGTGCAGGAAACCAAATCCATACTGCATAAATCCATGGTTCCCCCCACAATTTCCGGTACAGTGGTAAAAGTGGTGGAAGACGGAGCCTATACAGTCACCGATACGATCATCGTTGTAGAGCAACACAATGGCAAGCAGCATGAAATCCAGCTGGCACAAAAATGGCCGATTCGTATACCGCGCCCTACACAGAGCCGGTATCCGGCCAGCAAGCCTTTGATTACCGGACAGCGTATCCTGGATACCCTGTTTCCTATTGCCAAAGGCGGTACGGCTGCCATTCCCGGCGGCTTCGGTACAGGAAAGACAATGACACAGCATCAGGTCGCCAAATGGTCGGATGCAGATATCATTATTTACATCGGCTGCGGTGAGCGTGGTAACGAGATGACAGAAGTACTGGAGGATTTCAGCAAGCTGGTGGATCCCAAATCCGGTAACCTGATGATGGAACGTACCACACTGATTGCCAATACTTCGAACATGCCTGTGGCCGCTCGTGAAGCGTCTATCTACACCGGTCTGACTTTGGCAGAGTATTACCGCGACATGGGATATGATGTCGCCATCATGGCAGACTCTACCTCCCGCTGGGCTGAAGCACTTCGTGAACTCTCCGGTCGTCTGGAAGAGATGCCCGCCGAAGAAGGTTTCCCCGCATATCTGGCATCCAAGCTGTCCGCTTTCTATGAGAGAGCCGGTATGATGCGCAATCTTAATGATACCGAAGGTTCCGTCACGATTATTGGTGCCGTATCCCCACAGGGCGGTGACTTTTCCGAGCCTGTAACCCAGAATACCAAGCGTTTTGTCCGCTGTTTCTGGGGACTGGACAAATCTCTTGCCTATGCACGTCACTTTCCGGCCATTCACTGGCTGACAAGTTACAGTGAATATCTGGAGGATTTATCGGTCTGGTTCAGAAAAAATGTATCACCTCGGTTTGTCAGTGACAGAAACCTGCTCGTGGCTCTTTTGAATCAGGAAAGCTCTCTGATGGAAATTGTAAAGCTGATCGGCGGTGACGTACTGCCGGATGATCAAAAACTCGTACTCGAAATAGCACGTGTCATCCGTCTGGGATTCCTGCAGCAGAATGCGTTTCATGCTGAGGATACCTGCGTGCCTCTGGAAAAACAATTCCTGATGATGGAACTGATTCTATATCTTGATGAAAAATGCAAGGATCTGGTCAGCCGCGGCATGCCAATGTCTGTCCTAAAAGAAGACGACATCTTCGAGCGGATTATTGCGATCAAATACGATGTACCGAATGATAAACTCGAATTGTTCGAGCAGTATCACAAAGACATTGATACGTTCTATCAAAAAGTACTGGAAAAGAATGCATAGAGGGAGGATAAATTCATGTCAATCGAATATTTAGGTTTAAGTGAAATCAACGGCCCCCTCGTCGTGCTTGAGGGCATACAAGGTGCTTCCTACGAAGAAATCGTTGAATTCAAAATGGAAGATGGTGTTAATAAAATCGGCCGTATCGTTGAGATTTACGACGGCAGAGCCGTAATTCAGGTGTTCGAGGGTACAGAGAATATGTCTCTGAACAACACGCATACCCGTCTTACCGGTCATCCGATGGAGATTAACCTTTCTCCTGAAATACTGGGACGTACATTCAACGGAATCGGACATCCCATCGACGGGCTTGGTGATCTCACCCCCGAAATCAGTCTTAATGTTAACGGATACCCGCTAAATCCAGTGTCCCGCGAATATCCCCGTAACTATATCAATACCGGTATTTCAGCCATCGATAGTCTGACGACGCTGATTCGCGGTCAGAAGCTTCCCATCTTCTCCGGAAATGGTCTGCCTCATGACAAGCTCGCAGCGCAGATCGTACAGCAGGCATCTCTTGGTGCCGATTCCGATGAGAAATTTGCTATTGTATTTGCCGCCATGGGTGTCAAATATGACGTGGCTGATTTCTTCCGCCGCACCTTTGAAGAAAGCGGTGTTTCCGATCACGTTGTCATGTTCTTGAACCTGGCAAATGACCCGGTGGTAGAACGACTGATTACCCCACGTCTTGCGCTTACGGCTGCCGAATATCTGGCATTTGAAAAAGATATGCATATATTGGTCATACTGACCGATATTACTTCCTTTTGTGAGGCTATGCGTGAAGTATCCTCCTCAAAAGGCGAGATTCCTTCCAGAAAAGGATATCCTGGCTATCTGTACAGCGAACTTGCGACTCTGTATGAGCGTGCCGGTATTGTACGCGGCGGCAAAGGCTCGGTTACTCAGATTCCGATTTTGACCATGCCAAACGATGATATCACGCATCCGATTCCCGATCTTACCGGCTATATTACCGAAGGTCAGATTGTACTGGATCGTCAGCTGCATGGGCAGGCTATTTATCCGCCCATCAATGTACTGCCCTCTCTGTCACGCCTGATGAAGGATGGTATCGGTGAAGGCTATACACGTAAAGACCATCAGGATTTGGCGAATCAGCTCTTCTCCTGCTATGCAAAAGTAGGGGATGCACGAGCTCTTGCATCTGTTATTGGTGAGGACGAGCTTTCGTCTCTGGATAAAAAATACTTAGCCTTTGGAAAAGCGTTTGAATACCAATTTGTTGGCCAGGGCGAGACTGAGAACCGTACCATTATTGAGACACTTGACAAAGGCTGGGCGCTTCTGTCCATGCTGCCCAAGGAGGAATTAGACCGTATCGATACGAAACTGCTCGATGTCTATTATAAAGAGGTGATGTAATGGATCCTAATACTTTTCCGACCAAAGGAAACCTGATATTAGCAAAAAACTCTCTGATTCTGTCCAGACAGGGCTACGATCTGATGGACAAGAAGAGAAACATACTAATCCGGGAAATCATGGAGCTGATCGACAACGCCAAGGACATACAGTCTGAGATTGATGAAACGTTCGGCAAGGCGTATAAAGCCCTGCAAAAGGCTAATATGGAGATAGGCATCTCTGTTGTACAGCAGATCACCTATACCGTACCCATTGAGGACTCAGTGCGCATCAAGACGCGAAGTGTTATGGGTACAGAAATCCCTCTGGTTCAGTTTGATAAAAAGCCGATTCATCCGACATATGCGTACTATACGACCAAATCTTCACTTGATGAGGCTCGTGCTGCCTTTGAGAAGGTGAAAGAGCTGTCCATACGTCTTTCTATGGTGGAAAACTCTGCGATTCGACTGGCCACGAATATTAAGAAGACACAGAAGCGTGCGAATGCTCTGCAAAATATCACGATTCCGAAATACGAGGAACTAACCAAGAGCATCCAGAATGCTTTGGAAGAAAAAGAGCGTGAAGAATTCACGCGACTAAAGGTAATCAAACGGCAAAAAGCCAGTAAAGCTGCACGCTAAACCAGCCGGCAGCAACTTACTTTTTCACCTTACAGCATAAAAAACCGGTAGTTTTCAGACCTTGAAAACTACCGGTTTTTTGCATATTCTACAAAACACCTGTTCAAAAAATATTATGTTAATCGGTTAGACAGTCCCAAAATCCTGTGGATAATGTGTATAAGTCGGTGTATAACTCGATTTTACAAGGTTTTTGCAATATATAGCTGTGGATATATAAAACTTATATTTATTACTTTTGTAACATGTTAATTTTTCTTTTGTGTAATTTTACCAAATGGGTAAAAAATCATAAATCTTTCTAAATTATCTGATTTTAGGTCGCTTTTTTTCTCTTTTGAGATTGTTTTTTGAATTCGAAATTGTCAAGAGGTTTTCCACATTTTTTTTATCATCTAGAGAGTTTCATCAACCTAAACAAAACATTTGTTCTTGTTTTTCTTATGTAAATCAATCTATTTCCCACTTTTATGGTGGACAATGTGGATAACTTGGTGTGTAACTCGGTATCTCCGCGATTTCTGGCTTTTGCCCTTGTGGATAAAAAAATGCCTAAAAATTGTATTTTTAGCTTGCTTTTTCTCGGTTTGTCACTCTTTACTAAAAATTAACAATATCACATCAAAAATTCTTCTGCCGAGGTCACTGCATTGGCACCATCCGCTGCTGCAGTGATGACCTGACGCAGTTTTTTCGTTCTTACATCACCGGCGGCATAGATTCCCGGCACATTTGTTTTACAATCCTCTCCTGCGACAATTGCATTTTCCGCATCCATCGTGAGCAGTCCCGCAAAATTCTCCGTATTTGGCAGAATCCCTACGGCAACGAACACACCGGCTACCGACAGTTCTCTAAGTGAGCCATCTTTTACACTCTTGACACGCAGACCGCTGACCTGTCCATCCCCGATGATTTCATCCACTGTATGGCTCCACACCATCTCGATATTCTGTGTGGTAAATGCTTTCTCCTGAATATATTGTGAGGCTCTTGCCTCATCTCTGCGGTGCACAATATAAACCTTTTCGCAGAAGCGTGAGAGGTAAATTGCATCCTCAAACGCTGTGTTGCCTCCCCCTACGACAGCTACTGTCTTGCCTTTGAAGAAGAAGCCATCACAAGTCGCACAATACGATACCCCAAGTCCGGTCAGCCTGTCTTCGCCCGGTGCCTGTAAAAGCCTGTAACGCGCTCCTGTGGCAATAATGACCGTCTTGGCATAATAAATCTCTTTATCTGTGTGTACGAACTTTAACTTGCCTTCCAGCGTGATTTTCTGTACATCCGCGTTTTCGATCTGAAGATCGAATTTTACCGCATGGTTTTTGAAAGCTTCGCCAAGCTCCATACCCGGCATTCCCGGTACACCGGGATAATTATCAACTTCGTAGGTATTGGTAATCTGCCCACCGCTGATATAGTTTTGCTCTAAGGCGAGAACTGAAAGCTTCGCCCTCTTCGCATATATGCCTGCGCTTAGTCCTGCGGGGCCGGTTCCAATGATAATCAGGTCATGAATTTTCATATGTATTTCTCCTTTTTAAGTCAAATTGAATGTTAGATATCGTTTCTCAAATATTCAGCTTTACATTGCGTTCATATTTGCTATACTGTACTTAGAAAGATGATACCACGAAAAGGAAGATTAGTCATGTCAAAAAAAAATTATAGTACGGAACTCTCCGTACAGACCAAATCCAGAATCAGTCTGATTGCTGCACTTGCAGCCTTGCTTATTATATGTTTCCTGTTAGCACAAATCACAAAGGCTTTTACCGCTGATACGACAAGTGATTCTACCAGCCCGACTACGGCTGCTCCGACTGTCACACAGGAAGCCACACCCGCCACAGAAACACCTGCTGAAGGGGCTACTGAGGAGACAACTCCTGCCGAAGGGGCTACTGAAGAAACAACGCCTGCCGAAGGAGCTACTGAAGAGACGACTCCTGCAGAAACAGTCGTTTTGCGTTTTGCGCCGTTTTCTCAACCACTTCTATATAAGATATATCTTTGATCCTCGCAATCTCCTTGGCAATATACGGGATATTCAGCGAGGAATTTCGTTTCCCTCTGAAAGGCTCCGGTGCCAGATACGGACTGTCTGTCTCAAGCAGCAGGTTCTCCAGTGGTGTATATGCCACAACCTCCTTCACCTTTTTAGCATTTTTAAAGGTAACGACACCGCCAATACCGATATGAAGCCCCATGTTCAGGTACTCTCTGGCAATTTCCTTGCCATAGGAAAAGCAATGTACGACACCGCCGGACATATCGCCTGCCTTCACATATTTCATCATATCCACTGTATCCTGCGCTGCCTCCCTGCTATGTATGATAAAGGGCATCCGGCGCATCGCAGCCAGTTCCATCTGCCGTTCGAACCACTTCTTCTGCACATCGTGCGAAGCCGTATCCCAGTAATAATCCAGGCCAATTTCCCCGATTGCCACCACTTTCGGATGTGTGCACAAATCCTCCATCTGCTGAAGCGTCTCCTCAGTCATCTTGCCTACTTCGTCCGGATGGACGCCTACTGCGCCATAGACGAACGGGTATTTGTCGATCAACTCGATTGTCCTGTCAAACTTATCCGGATTCGCACATACATTAATAATTGTATCAATGCCATTCGATGCCATAGACCCCAGAAGTTCCTCCCGGTCCTGATCAAAGACTTCGTCGTCATAATGTGCGTGACTTTCAAAAATCATGATTTCCTCCTTGTTGTGTTCAAAATCGGAGTCGTCCTGTAAAAGGCCGGCTCCGAAAAAATGTACTACCTTTTAAGTTTTGTCTGAATCTTCTTTAACAGCTGAATCACCGGCAGGTTCGCCAGGGCAAGACCGTAGACAATCGCCAGCTGTGTAAATGTCAGTGTCTGTACTTTGAAGATGTTATGCAGTCCCGGAACTACCATAACTAATGTAATCAGCAAAAATCCCAATAAGAATGCCAGCTGCAGGAACTTATTATTGAAGAATCTTCTGGTAAACAGGACGGAGCCTTTGGATTTGCAGTTATAGCCATGTACCAGACGTCCCAGACACAGTGTACCAAATGCCATGGTGCTTCCCAGAATCGCTTGTCCCTCTATATATCCGATCATAAAGGCAATCATTGTGAAAGCACCAATAATCAGTCCTTCCAATCCTACACGCCCCAGAAATCCGCGGGTCAGAATAGATTCATTAAGCGGACGCGGCTTTTCTTTCATGACTGCCGCAGAATGCGGCTCAAGTCCCAGCGCTATGGCGGGCAGACTGTCTGTCAGCAGGTTGATGAACAGCAGGTGCACCGGAGCGAACGGAACCGGCAAACCAACGATCGAGGCATACAGTACCGCAAGTATGGCACCGAAGTTACCTGAGAGCAGAAATTGTATGGAATCCTTAATATTCGCATAGACATTACGTCCGTTCTCCACTGCTTTAACAATAGTCGCAAAGTTATCATCTGTCAATACCATAGAGGCAGCATCTTTGGATACTTCACTTCCGGTAATCCCCATGGCAACACCAATATCTGCCTGTTTAAGTGCCGGGGCGTCATTCACACCATCTCCGGTCATTGCGACGATATTACCTTTGTCCTGCCAAGCCTTGACGATTCGAATCTTATGCTCCGGGGAAACTCTCGCATACACGCGAATCCCCTCAACAAAGTCCATTAATTCTTCATCGCTCATATCTTCGATGACCGCACCTTCACATGCCTGGGAGATATCCTCCAGGATACCGATTCTTCTCGCAATAGCAGCTGCCGTCACCTTATGATCCCCGGTAATCATGATGGGGGTGATTCCCGCTTCCTTACATTCCGCTACCGCTGCCTTGCTCTCAAGACGCGGCGGATCCATCATGGCAATCAGTCCTAAAAATACCAGGTCATTCTCATCTTCTAATACAAGGTCCTCTTTGGGCTGCTCGTATGGATGGTACGCGATACCAAGTACACGTAAGCCCTCTTTTGAGAAGCCCACCATGGCATCCTCTATTTTCTTCACATCTTCATCCGTAATGGCTCTGATTTCGCCGAATTCCTGAATTCGGGTCGTTCTCTGCAGAATAACATCCACAGCACCTTTAGTAATACTCGTAAAGCCTTCTTTAAGCTCATGCAGTGTTGTCATAAGCTTTCTGTCACTGTCAAAGGGAAGTTCCGCCAGTCGGGGATAGACACCCCGGACACGCTGTGCTGGTACGCCGATCTTATCACCCAGATTAATGAGTGCTGTTTCCGTAGGATCACCAATCTCAGCTCCGTCGATATTTGTAGAATCATTACACAAGATACTGTATCGCAGCACCTGCTTGTGCACCGGGTTCAGCGGATCAATTTCTTCATCCAGTATGGTCAGTCCGTTGACATAATATTCTTCTACCGTCATTTTGTTTTGTGTCAAAGTACCTGTCTTATCAGAACAGATAATAGAAACACTGCCCAGACCTTCTACGGCCTGTAATTTACGGATAATCGCCCCTTCATTTGCCATTTTCTGTGTTCCAAAAGAGAGTACGATGGTCACAATCGAGCTCAAAGCCTCAGGAATCGCGGCTACCGCCAGCGCTACCGCGAACAGGAATGCGCTTTGGACGGATTCTCCCCGCAGTACACTGATACCAAACAATATGGCGCAAAAGATAATAATCACAATAGAAAGCTTTTTGCCAAAGTCATCCAGGTTGACTTGCAGCGGTGTCTTTTTCTCAGATGCCGTCTTAAGCATGCTGGCAATATGACCTACTTCCGTTTCCATACCAACTGAGGTGACCAGAAAACTTCCTCGTCCGTACGTTACGAAACTTCCTGAAAATACCATGTTCTTGCGATCTCCAATCGGCACATCACCATCGATTGGCTCCTGAATCTTGTCCACACCCAGACTTTCTCCGGTCAGTGCACTTTCATCCACCTTAAGACTCGCATTGTCCAGGATGCGCCCATCGGCCGGTATATAGTCTCCGGCCTCCAGACAGACTTCATCACCAACCGTCACTTCCCGGCTTGGCAGCTCAACGACATTTCCATTCCTGTAAACTTTGGCAAGCGGTGCCGACAGCTGCTTTAGACTGCTTAGTGACATCTCCGCCTTCACCGTCTGGACGGTTCCTAAAATCGCATTGATCGTAATAACAATCAGGATAACAATTGCGCTTTCCACATCTCCAATAAATCCGGACATGATGGCTGCCACGATTAGAATAATGACCAGAAAATCCTTGAACTGTTCAAGAAAGATCATGGGGATACTCTGTTTCTTCCCCTCTACCAGCTCGTTCATGCCGTATTTTTTTTGGTTTTGCTCCACCTGGCTTTGTGTCAGGGGTTCTGTCCCCCCATTGACCTTCACCCGGACTTCTTCGGCGCTCTGGTTGTAATACTGTGCCATACGTTTTCCTCCTTGATTTCTTAAATACACCTAAAAAAAGAGACTTTTATCGCAACTGCTGCAATAAAAGTCTCGCTATTTCATCACGATACGGATACAGGTCAGACCTGATCGAGATTGACGTCATCGTAAACACATAGGTGCAAGCTACTCCCTCTTATAGTTCTATATTAAAGTAGGTGAGTAACTTTGTCAATAAAAATTGTTGCTTTCACTAAGAAATCTCTGCTCCGCTTGGTACATTTTTCTCCGGCACCATGATGACGTAACCGCCCTGTGCATCCTCTGCACATAGTATCATACCTTCTGAGAGGACACCGGCGAGCTTGGCCGGTTTTAGATTAGTAATGACCATCACCTTTTTACCGACCATTTCTTCCGGTGTATAGTAAGCCTTAAGGCCGGACACAATCTGGCGTACTTCCTGACCCACACGTACCTGAGAACAAAGCAGTTTCTTGGATTTCGGCACCGCCTCACAGGCTATGATTTCACCTACCTGCATCTGTAATTTAGAGAACTCATCATAACTTATCATTTCTTTGCTTTCTACCGTTACCGCTGCCTCAGGTTCAGCCGCCGGCTCTTCCTCCGCCTTTGGTGCCGGATGCAGTGCCTCAGCTTTTTCAAGTACTTCCTTTAAGTCAAGCCTTGCGAACAGGATTTCAGGGGTATCAGTCACTTTATTGTGTACCGGATAAAGTCCAAATGTATTCAGGCTTGCAGATTCCCTCGGCGCAACGTTCAATTGCTGCAAAATCCTCTGTGCAGTTTCCGGCATAAATGGCTCTAACAGTGTCGTCCCTATGTAAATGCCTTCCACCAGATTATATAATACAGTTGCCAGACGTGGCCGGCTGGACTCTTCCTTGGCCAAAATCCAAGGCATCGTTTCGTCAATATACTTGTTACAGCGTTTGAACACTGCGAAGATTTCAGTCAGTGCATCTGCAACGCGCAGCTGTTCCATCTTGCCTTCCACTTTGTCCCTTGCAGCCAGTACAACTTCCTGCAGCTGTGCATCGATCTCTTCTGTCGTATCTTTATTAGTAAGAACACCGTCAAAATACTTATTGATCATCGAAATTGTCCGATTCACCAGATTTCCAAGCGTATTGGCCAGCTCGGAATTCATCCGCTCTACCATAAGTTCCCAGGTAATGACTCCATCGGTATCAAACGGCATCTCATGCAGTACAAAATAACGAACTGCATCAACTCCGAAAAAGTCAACCAGTTCATCTGCGTACAGCACATTTCCCTTGGACTTGCTCATCTTGCCTTCCCCCTGCAGCAGCCAGGGATGTCCGAAGACCTGTTTGGGCAGCGGCAAATCAAGTGCCATCAGGAAAATCGGCCAGTAAATCGTATGGAATCGTATAATGTCTTTTCCTATCAAATGCAGATCTGCCGGCCAGAGCTTCTCGAACTGAGGTGTGCTGTTGCCGTCGGCATCATATCCGATACCGGTAATATAGTTGGTCAGTGCATCCAGCCATACGTAGACAATATGCTCTGGGTTGAAATCCACCTGAATTCCCCAGGTAAATGAGGTTCTGGACACACACAGATCCTGCAGACCTGGCAGCAGGAAATTGTTCATGATTTCATTTTTTCTAAGCGCCGGCTGGATGAACTCCGGGTGTGTATTGATATGCTCAATCAGACGATCCGCGTATTTACTCATCTTGAAAAAATAGGCCGGTTCCTTGGTCGGGGTCACTTCACGCCCGCAATCCGGACATTTACCGTCAATCAGCTGGGATTCTGTGAAGAAAGATTCACATGGGGTACAATACAGGCCTTCATAATATCCCTCGTAGATATCACCTTGCTCATACAGCCTCTTAAAAATCTTCTGCACCTGTTTTTCATGATCGGAATCCGTCGTACGGATAAATTTATCATAGGATGTATTCATCAGATCCCATAGGCTCTTGATCTGACAGGCCACATCATCTACAAATTCTTTGGG
>JBKECY010000071.1:0-6355 GCA_047975025.1 Lachnospiraceae bacterium | reverse complement strand
CTTTCGAGTCTCCGGCCAATGCTGTACGGAAAGTATCATCGAGTGTTTCTTTGGCTATGCGGTCCATTTCGTTGAGTCCGGCACCTATAGTCACACCCGGAGAGAGTCCGGCGGATATTGTGGCCGAGTTGAATCGATTGTAACGATAAAGCTGCGGAGGAGCCACGCTTTCTTCCAATTTTACCAGATTGCCCAACTGAATCATACTGCCCGTAAGGTTTTTGAGGTATATCGATTTCAAATCAACCGGTGTATTCCGTTGCTGGCGGTTTATCTCGCCGAGTATCTGGTATTGTTTTCCATTCATATAGAAATAGCCCATACGCTGCCCGCTGAGCGCATACTGGAGTGTTTGCCCGATATCTCTCGTGCTGACACCCAATACGGCAGCTTTATTACGGTCGATGATTATCCGCGTTTCGGGTTTCGTGAATTTGAGGTTTACATCGGCCATTTGGAATAAAGGACTTTCCTGCACCTTCTGCATAAATACAGGGATAAATTCTTCCAGTTTGGCAATATTAGGCGCCTGCAGCACATATTGTATAGGCATACTGGAACGCCGGCCTCCGAATGTAGATTGCTGCTGAACAAAGGTACGGGCACCCGTTTCCTTCCTTACAGCTTTGGAGAGTTCGTCAGCTATTTCCATCTGGCTCCTGTCCCTGTCTTTGATACCGGACAGGTTGAGGTTCACGTTACCCCCTCCGGTCCATACACGCATCGTATTTATAAGTCTTTCGGGTGCTACGGAATCGGCTATAGTAGCTATTTTTTCCGTATAGTTTCTCATATATTCATAAGTAGAGCCTTCCGGCCCGCTGGTTCTGATTGTTATTTGTGAACGGTCTTCCAAAGGAGCCATTTCGGAAGGGATGACCTTCATCAGATATACAATTGACACCAATGTAATGATAATAATAGGCCATATGATAACTTTGATGCTCAGAAACTTATGCAGGGCATTATGGTATCCGTTCATCAACCCGTTGAAAAACGGTTCAGTCTTCCGATAAAACCAATTAGGCTTGTCCTCTTTCTTCAACAATTTGGTAGAGAGCATCGGGGTAAATGTCAGGGCTACGAATGCTGAAATCAGCACGGCTCCGGCAATTACGAAGCTAAATTCACGGAAAAGCCGCCCTGTCATTCCTTCAAGGAATACGATAGGAAAAAACACGGCTACAACACTAATAGTCGTAGATATCACAGCAAAGAATATTTCCTTCGAGCCCTCTATCCCGGCCTCTTTAGGGGACATTCCTTCTTCTATTTTCAGATATATGTTCTCCGTGACCACAATGGCATCGTCAACCACCAATCCCACGGCAAGCACTACGGCAAGCATGGATAGTACATTGATGGAAAATCCGGCTATATACATTACAAAGAATGCGCCAACCAGCGATACGGGTATCACCACACATGGTACAAGGGTCACACGCCAGTCGCGCAGAAAGAGGAAGATAATGATAACCACAAGGGCAAAAGCGATATATACGGTTTCTTCCACTTCGGCTATCGACGCGCGTCTAAATTTAGTATTATCAAAAGCCACATCGATAAATACATCTTCGGGCAGGTCTTTTCTCAGTTGTTCGAGACGTATCATTGCTTCGTCCGATATTTCTATCTGATTTGCACCCGGTTGAGGAATGATGACGGTACTTACGGCCGGTACCCCATTACGGCGCATGAGACTGCGCTGATCTTCCGTGCCCAGTTCGGCTGTACCTACATCTTTGAAACGTACCACATTAAAATTATCTTCTTTGATAATCATATTGTTAAATTCTTCCGGTGTCTGCATCAGACCTAATGTGCGGATAGTAAGCTCCAAGGCATCACCTTCTATACTACCCGAAGGCAGTTCCACGTTTTCACGATCGACGGCATTTTTTACATCCATAGGAGTAATACCATACGCGGCCATTTTTACAGGATCGAGCCAAAGACGCATCGAGTAGCGGTTTTGCCCCCATATTTCCACAGCACTCACGTTTGGTATTGTCTGTAAACGTTCTTTTACTGTCAGTTCTGCTATTTCACTAAGTTCCAGCAAAGAACGTTTTTCACTCTGAATACTGATCTGAATAATCGGATTGGCGTCGGCATCTGCCTTCGATACAGTAGGCGGATCGCAATCACGGGGCAGATATCGCTGCGCACGTGATACTTTGTCTCGCACATCATTCGCTGCTGTCTCCAAATCCACCGAAAGTTCAAACTCCACCGTTATACGGCACGAGCCCTGACTACTACTACTGGTCAGTGACCTGATGCCAGGGATACCATTAATGTTCTGTTCAAGTGGTTCGGTTATCTGGTTCTCTATAATTTCAGCGTTTGCACCGGGATAGGTAACGTTAACCGAGATAATGGGATTGTCTATATTGGGATATTCACGTACGCCCAAATATGTATATCCAATCATACCCAACAGGAATATGACCAATACAAATACTGTTGCCAGCACCGGGCGTTTAATACTTATTTCGGATATTGTCATCAGTTATTGATTTCTGATTTCAGGATTTCCAATATCAAGATTTATTTAAATTATAAAATCTAAGAATTTGAAATCTTGAAATTATATTTAATTATTGTCCACAAAATTATCTATTGTCACAGGTAGTCCGTCTCTCAATTGCATCACTCCCGTAACAAGCAAAGTGTCGCCTACGCTCAAGCCATTGAGTACCTGAACCGAAGCTGCTGTCCGCATTCCTTTTTTCAATGTTACCTGATGAGCCTTTCCTTCTTTATATATATAGGCTATATCGCGCCCCATTTCTGCAATAGTGGATAAACTGGGAACAACGATGGTATTCTTTATTTCCTGTAGTCTTATTTCTATATTTGTAGATAAACCCGGTTTGAGGCGTCCGCCTACATTGGGATATAAAGCACGTGCTTTTAGTGTCAGTGTGACTTTGTCGAGATTCGACTCCACCGCATATACAGTGGCCCCGTATGTACTGAGGTCGTTGTCGAATGTAAAAGTGATGGGTGTGCCGGCTTTTATATTGTTTACATAGGCTTCACCCACCGAGAACTCGACTTTCAGCGGTGATATTTTAGTAAGGCGCGTCACAATCGTGGACGGAGAGGCGTATGTACCTTCACTGACCAGACGTAAACCAACAATGCCATCGAATGGAGCACGGAGTTCGGTTTGTGCAATTCGTGATTCGGTAAGTTCGATATCAGCCATCAACTTATCCAGTTCCGTATTCACAGACTCATACGCTTCCTGGCTCACGGCATCTTTTGCCAACAGGGCTTTTTGACGGAACACACGGTCTTGTGCCAGAGGAACTTGCGCCTTCAGTTTTTTTAACTCGGCCTGTAGTGGTTTATCATTTACTTTAGCCAGTAATTGCCCTTTTCGCACATTGGATCCTTCATTGAAATGTATTTCCGTGATTTTTCCTGAAGTTTCAAACGACAAATCTACTTCTTCGTCAGGTATAAGCAAGCCCTTTTCCCGAATCGTTTCGGTGAGATTATCCGGCTTCAATATCATCGCGTTTACATTCAAAGTATTCCGTAGCCTGTTTCCACCCGGACTGCTGTCTTGTATAGTAGGGCTTATTTCTTCTCCAGGCGATACGATTTCCTTTATTTTAGGATAAAATGCCATTCCGGCAATAAGTAGCACAATGACAACGACAAGTGCTATTTTCGTTTTTCTATTCATAGTAAATATTCAATTTCATCTGTCGTTTTCTTCGCAATGTCATAATCAATGTAAATTTGCTTCTTCTCATTGCTTAATGAAAACGTTTTCTATTTCGGGCCTCTAAATTCTACTCTCGGAAAATGTGACGATAAGTAAATAAAAAGGTTTAATAGTGAAGCGTAATTTTAGTCTTTATTCACATTGGTAAACAAAAAATTACACAAAGGGTTTTCTCTGAAAAATATAAAAGCTCAATGAAGTTTTTCATTAAGCTTTTATTCTATGATTGTTAGAAGCTGTTTGAATTATACCGGAATAAATAAAAATAAACTTTTAACAACCTTTGCCAGCCTCTGTTTGGCCGTTTTAAGCATCTTTTTAACCTTTTTCTCTTGGTTTAGCCCGCTAAACCCGCGATAAAAATGCTAAAAATCTATCTTAAATCAGCTCAAAACAGGCAGGCAATATAACTCAAACAGCTTCTTTAATGTATTTCATATTTAAAGCGCTCCGGCTATTTTTCCCAGAATAATATCCACTCCGGCTATCTTATCTCCATTTTCGGAAAATACACCTATTATATACTGGCCTTTCCAGACAGCAGGTATATCGCCATTATAGCGGTCTTTTATTATCAGATTTCCCTCAACAAAGTCTAAAGGCTGTTTTGTAAAGGTAAAATATTTATTCAAAATATCTTTTGCCCCGTCTGCCGACTTAGCATCGACAACAAACGCCTGAAATGTTTTGTTATCTATCTTGTATTTAGCCGTATAAACCATATTGAGAAAAGTATGACCTATATAATTAGCTGTGACATATGTTTCGGTATGCGGAATCATATCTTCTTTAGGAAAAGCGTTTACAACAGGTGGATAACCAGCTGTAGCATCGATATTTCCGGCCAAATGTGCAGCTATCGCTCTCATCGTTTCCGAAACATTTTCCTGTGCACTGCTCCACATTTTCACATATATATTGCCTGCAAAAAAGAAAATACCTGAATCGTCCCCCTGTGCTTCTCCCCCGATAGGAAAAAATGTCAGTTCGGACGAACGTTCCGATGCATACATTCCGAATGCATCTTCCGGGCTCGCATGACGGTATGCCTGTATAGAGATATAGTCGTCACCTTTGGTGTATTCCATTTGTGTCATTTCCCTGAAATTATTCTCCAAATATAAAGGCGCTGCACCGTTGATGCGGTCGAACAGATTCTCAGGACTGAAAACTTCAACTTTATCCGAAATTGTCCAACCTTCAGTTGCTGGAAGCCACGCTTTCAACTCAGCAGGTGTCTGAGCCGAAAGGGAATATACCATACAGAAAAGGAAGACAATAATACACTTTAAGATTTTCATATATTATCTCGTAATTAAGTTAAGAATTCGTTGGGCACACGCATCACAGGTGTAATCGCCGCTATCTTTTGCGACACATTGAACCCCGATGGACAGTCTACAGCGCATGAGTTACAGCCGGAACAGACATTTTCTGCCAGATTTAGCTCTGTAAGCGTCTCCTTCGACAGTTGTGAATATTTATATCCGTAGGTGTACATATACGCACGCATAATGTCGGGGATAGGGAGATGTTCGGTACATTGAGCCACACATTTATTACATTGCTGGCAGAACATCATTTCCTTATCGCATAGGGCTGCCAGATATTCCTGTTCGCCCGATGTGAGTTCCGGACTTTGCGCAGCAGCAAGGCATTCATCGAACTCGTCATAATTGGAAAATCCGGGGATAGCCGTTGTTATGTGTTCGTTTTTCCATGCCCATTTCAGGCAAGCCTGAGCATTGATTTTTTTCTTGCCATCGGCATCCTCCACTCCACCTGTCATTGTTTTCATTGCCACTATACCGATACCGGCTTCGGCGGCACGTTTGACAGCGTCGTCCGTTTCTTTCAGGTTATTCAGCTTAAAATTATAACTGATAAGTAATACATCATATATTCCTGCCTTTATAGCTGCATCTATTAGTTCCGGTTTATGTGCATGAGTGGAAAAACCTATAAAACGGGCTTTACCCTCTTCTTTTATTTTACTGAGAGCTGCAATTATCCTCTCGTCCGAAACTTCTTCCACATCGCTGTAGGCATGTGCATAGAAGATATCCACATATTCCATTTTGAGGCGCTTGAGGCTTAGTTCCAGTTTAGTATTCAGGTCTTGCTCAAAATCAGGCTTCAATGGGTAGTCAATTTTAACTTTTGTCCCCAGAAAATAGCTTTCGCGCGGTTTACCTTCGAAGAAATTACCCAACATCTCTTCGTTACGCCCATTCTGATAACCATGTGCCGTATCGAAATGAAAAATACCCGAATTATAAGCAGCTCTCACTACATTCGGATTATCGGCACGCATAACTCCCATACTCAAAATAGGTAGTTTAACACCTGTACGCCCCAATGTACGCAAAGGTATTTCATTCATTTTTGCCTGTGTTGTCTTACTTAACGTAGACGCAGTAGTTCCGGGAACAATCAGGGCACCGGCACCCACTGTTGCCGAAAGCCGGAGGAAATCTCTTCTGTTAACACCTTTCTTTTCCATGTTTGTAGTTGAATATTTTAAGGTTTGAATATATGTGCCAGAATGTGTATCTTGTGATTAAATAGGTTATCGCAAATATAGCAATATTTTTTAAATCAAGACATTAGGGT
>JBKECY010000069.1:0-49689 GCA_047975025.1 Lachnospiraceae bacterium | reverse complement strand
GGCAGAATTTTGCCTGGATCTTGAGATGAAGCCGGTACTGCTGCTGCTCGGAGATGACAACAAAGGATATGAAACAGACTCTCGTATTGAGGCATTAAAAGCAGAAGTAGATTATGATATGGAAATCATCCTGAATGCTGACTTCTGGGAACTTGAGAACCGCATTAAGAATGAAAACCTTGAGCTGGATCTGATTTTAGGCCATTCAAAAGGCAGATTTATTTCCATAGATTACAATATTCCGATGCTGCGGGTAGGCTTTCCGGTCTATGACAGAGCAGGGCATCACAGGTATCCTGTCATGGGGTATCAAGGTGCGACCTGGCTGGCAGAATCCATGGCGAATACGCTCTTTAATGATATGGAAACGAAGCACGTCAAAGAATGGGTACTTAATGTATGGTAAAAGCAAACCGATCAATGCGTAAACCGCAGTGAAGTAAATAAGAGAAAGGTCGTGATTCCTATGCAGGCAGCAGTTCCGATTTCAATTGAAGCAGCCCAAAAGACAATCAGTCATCCATGCTATAACTGCGGTGCGTCGGCGAATGCGCGTATGCATCTGCCGGTGGCACCGAAATGCAATATTCAATGCAATTATTGTGTACGGAAATTTGACTGTGTCAATGAGACCCGCCCGGGTGTTGTCAGTACTGTACTGACCCCTGAGGAAGCGGTAGATAAATATGCACTTGTCAAAGAAAAATTGCCGAATCTGACTGTTGTGGGAATCGCAGGTCCGGGGGATGCACTGGCTAACTTTTCAGAAGTCAGAGAAGCTTTGCAGGGAATCCGCAGACAGGATCCGGACGTGACCTTCTGTCTGTCGACAAACGGTCTGCTGCTGCCGCAATATGTGCAGGAGCTGGACGAACTTAAAGTTACGCATGTCACAGTCACACTCAATACCCTGCGCCCAGAGACCGGTGCTAAAATATATAAGCATGTTAATTATCGGGGGGAAACCTATACCGGTCAGGAAGGGGCGGCACTGCTGTTGAAAAATCAGCTGCAGGGCATTGAGGAACTGGTACACAAGGGTATTGTCGTCAAAATCAATATTGTTCTGCTTCCCGGTATCAACGAAGATGAGATTCTGGAAATCGTGCAAAAGGTCAGTGAATTAGGCTGTATGATTTCTAATATTATGAAATTCATACCGGTACAGGGAAGTGCATTTGAAAAACTGGAGCCACTCTCAGGCAGCCGCCTGCATGAAATCAGAAAGGCGGCGGAACAATGGCTGCCGCAGATGTATCATTGTAAGCAGTGCAGAGCAGATGCCATTGGGCGGCTGGATCAGGATGTCGCCGCAGATTTTTGTGGAAGCAAAAAGAAGCGAAACCAGAGGATATCCAGACGATTTGCAGTCTGTACAAAGGATGGGGTACTGGTCGATCAACATTTCGGTCACTGCACCGCCTTCTATATTTATGACTATGACGAGACAGGCGAGGGGGCTGTTCTTGTTGAAAAGAGAGAGGTTGAAAAATATTGCAACGGGCCCGGCGAAGCACATGGAAGGAAGCTTTCAAAACTTCTGGAAATGCTGTCGGATTGTGAAGGTGTGCTGGCTATGCGCATAGGCGCACATGTGGAAGACCGTATGAAGGAAGCCGGACTGACCGTCTACAAGACCTATGCGCCCATCGCGGCGGCCTTGCAAGAAGCTGAAAAAACAGTAGGACAAGGAGTGTGCGCCCATGGAGCATAAAATGCAAATCAGATACGAAAGCAGAGTTTGTACAGATCAGGCAGCAATCGATGCGCTTTTGACCAAAGTACGTGTAGGCGTCGTAGGGATGAACACACCTGCGTATCCCTATTGCGTACCAGTGAATTTTCTATGGTATGAGGGTGCGGTTTACTTTCATGGAGCCGGCTCAGGAAAAAAGGAAGACTTGTTGTCAGTAGGACCGATGGTGACCTTTACCGTATACGAGGAATCCGGTACGGTAAAAGACGCGGTACCCTGCCATGCAGATACGGCCTATCAAAGTGTCATGCTGTTTGGAAAAGCAGAAAAAGTGACGGATTTTGCGGCAGCGGCAGGTGTTATGCAGGCGTTCCTTGAGAAATTCATGCCAGGGTTTTATAAGCAGACACTGAGTCCGGGTCTTATGAAGAACTACCGTTCCGGGATTGACGGCAAGGCTGTCAGTGTCTACAAAATTCAGCCGCTGGAAATTACAGCCAAAGAAAATGTTGCAAAGCAGGAAGAGCTTTTTTAGAAAAAGGAGGCGATTGGATGGAGACTGTAGTAGCGAATATCACAGGTATTACAAGCAGTACCGAATATCCGAGCGGTGCCATACATGAATGCAGGGTCAATGAGAAGAATGTAATCAGTACGCCCTATGGTGAACTGATTCCGCAGTATACCAGTCCCGGATATCGTAAAAAAGAATTGAAGACCATGGAATTCTATGAAGACGGGTCTTTACGTGCAATTGCGCTGGAGGAGCAGACAGATATCAAGACCCCTCTTGGAATCATGCCTGCGGAACTACTGACGTTCCATAAAGACGGTAGTCTGGACAGTTTGTTCCCATTAAACGGACAGATTGGATTCGGATGGTCCTTAGAAGAGGAAAGTGCATTGGCAACTCCGTTCTCATTTGAATTCTCATTTACAAAATTCACGGCCAAAATCAATACCGTTCGTTTCTATCCAAGCGGAAATGTACGCAGTGTGGTTTTGTGGCCGGGTGAGACAATTATACTGCATACACCTCTGGGAGAATTTGCAGGACGGATTGGATTTAAGCTCTATGAAAACGGTGCACTTGAATCGTTCGAACCGCTGTTTCCGGTGTCACTTAAGACTTCCATCGGTGATATTCCGGCCTATGATTCCAATGCGCTGGGTGTAGATGCGGATTATAATTCAATCTGCTTTGATTATGACGGGCGTCTGTCACGACTGCGAATGACCGGGGACTTGCTGGTAAAGCAGAAAAATGCGGTGCGCGTATTGTATTCCTCACGCACACGTCCGGGACTTTTGACAGACAGCAAGGTAAAGCTGCCTATTGAAATTACATTCGTAGAACATACGGTACTTATAAATGATGGTAATAAGTCAGCCGGTTATAAAATCGATGAGAACTCATTTCTTATCATGCCGGATATGAGAGTAGAGGCCAACGACTGCGGGCAAAGCTGCGATAGCTGTGCGGCAGGGTGCGTATAACAGGAGGTGACAGGTATGCAGATTGCGGCAATGGTAGATCAAAACGGAAATGTCACTGCATTTGATAAGGATGGAACAGTACGTGTCTATGAGCAGGAAGGTGAAGTATGGAGTATCCGGCGTACATGGGAATATCAGATCAGTTCCATTGATAACCCTCATGTCATGCGTGCGTACGTAGCTGAACTGGCTGACTGGCTGGGAGAGTGCAGAATCATTCTGGCCGGGCATCTGCGAGGTGTCTATCTGGCGGCCTTTGAAAAATTCGATATTACATTCTGGGAGGTAGAAGGAGCGCCGGAACGCTTTCTGACACATGTGCAAAATTCTATGGAAGAGCTGCATGTGGCGCAGGAAACCACAGAAGTTGTGCAGGCTCCGGTGCAGACGGCTCCCGGAGAGTATTCCATCGACTTGTATGACATTATGCAGCATAAAAGTACGCTTACTTCCAAGGAAGTACTGCTGCCTTTTTTAAAGGAAACCGAGTTCGAACGCCTGCAGATTTCCTGTGCGCATGTTCCTAAATGGTTTGAAAAGGAGCTGCCAAAGTACAATGTTACATGGACTGTTACGGATGATGAAAATATGGTAATGGTTGAGATTATTCCGGATAAGGTATAGGGAGGCGATGTCTGATGCGCATCATCGATACAACATTGCATCTGCTGGATGCCTGGCATCCGACAGCAGAGCAGGCAGCGGCCTTTCTGGAGGCCATGACACAAATGGGAATAAACGACTTTATAGTTTCTTCTTGCATATATAATGAAGTGAGAAATCTGCCCCTGTCCAAGGGGCTTCGTTTGTATTCTTTGGAAAAAACAAAAGAGGGAAGTTATGTTAGACCATGGGAGCAGCAAAATCCGACTAAGGCACTACGCTGTCTGCTTGGTCTGGACACTTTGCTGCTTTACGATTACAAACAGGTATTACAGACTTTGCTGCTGCGTTTCGGCAGTACCGGGATTTGTCTGGCACCGGGGAACCGCTATGCCGGTGCAACGGCCATTGCCATGGAATGGGTGCTTGCAGGTGGACAGCAGGTCTGTGCTTCCTTTACAGGAGTCGGCAATATGGCGGCGACCGAGGAAATCCTTGCAGCCGCACAGGTGTTAAAGCTGCCGGGTGAAGAGCGTGATCTGACCGGTCTGCCGGGGTTAAGCAGGCTGTTTTACAATATGACAGAGCAAACCCCGGATCGATACAAGCCTGTGCTTGGAGATGCCATCTGGAGTGTGGAATCAGGCATTCATGTTGATGGGATTCTGAAAAATCCATCGAACTATGAACCCTACCCTCCGGAACGCGTAGGGCAGAAACGCCATATTGTGCTGGGTCCTAGCTCAGGTGTAAGTTCAATAGCCTACAAATTAAAGAAAATGGGGTGTGGAGTCTGGGACAAGCAGCGTATGCAGGAAATATTACAGCGTGTGCAGGAAAAAAGTACAAGAGAGAAAAACTGTGTTTCGGATGCGGCTTTTTTGCAGCTGCTTACAGAAGAGGTGAAGTATGGAGAAAAGACGTTGGATGGTTGACTCGACACTGCGTGATGGAGAGCAAAGACCCGGTATCGTATTCTCGGACGCAGATAAGGTGGAAATAGCGCTGCGGCTGGATTCTCTCGGAGTGGCAGAGATTGAAGCCGCAGCAGCAGGTGCGGCGGCCAAAGATCATCTGCGCTTTATCGACCGTATCCTGTCGCGGCGCCGCCGCGCCAAAGTTTCCGTATGGAGCCGTATGTGCGAAGCGGATCTTAGGCAGGCGCTCGCTTCGGGGGCGGACATTGTACATATTGGGGCACCTGTCTCCGACAGACAGATTTATACGAAATTAAAAAAGAACAGAAGCTGGGTGCGTGACACTGTCTGCCATGCTGTGGAAATGATCGAAAAGGAAGCCAGGATGGCCGTTGTGGGATTCGAGGACGCATCACGTGCCAATCTGGATTTTATGGTGGAGCTTGCGCATAGTATAAAAGAATGCGGAAGCCGGGTCGTCCGTCTGTCAGATACGGTCGGTGTACTGACACCGTCTAAAAGCGCTGTCTTAACGACAAGTATTCACGAAGCAACCGGTATGGAAATCGAAGTGCATTTTCATAACGATCTTGGAATGGCGGCGGCAAATGCCGTAGCGGCAGCAGGGGCAGGTGCTGTTTACATTGATACGACAGTTGGAGGAATCGGTGAACGTGCCGGCAACTGCAGCATGACGCAGCTGTTAACGGCAGTGCATAAAAAATATGATTTTGGCATGGAACTAGGCTGTGCAAATGAATTGGAAACAGAGTTTCGCAGCAGATGGGGTGGCGATTCTTTAGAGAAATTTTAGACAAATGCAGGTACTCCTTTTCTATATCTATGCTATAATAAACCATTACTTAATATAGAAAAAGGAAAAATATGGACGAATATATTAAATTAGAAGCTGTAAGTAAGACCTATAAAATGGGCGAGGTAGAGATCCATGCCGTCGACGGTATTGATTTTACCATTAATAAGGGCGAATTTGTCGTAATTGTAGGGCCTTCCGGAGCGGGCAAGACCACAGTGCTTAATATCTTAGGCGGTATGGATACGGCAACGAGCGGCAAGGTTCTGGTGGACGGAACAGATGTGGCAGGTCTGCCGGTCAAGCAGCTGGCAGGGTACAGACGCAACGATATCGGTTTCGTCTTTCAGTTCTATAATCTGGTGCCTAATCTGACGGCGAAGGAAAATGTCGAGCTGGCTTTGCAGATTTCCAAGAACCCGCTGGATGCGGCCGCTGTACTTGAGGAAGTAGGGTTAGGAGAGCGCTTGAATAATTTCCCGGCACAATTATCCGGAGGAGAACAGCAGCGTGTCTCTATCGCGCGTGCGCTGGCTAAAAATCCCAAGCTGTTGTTATGTGATGAGCCTACCGGCGCACTGGATTATCTGACGGGCAAATCGATTTTGAAGCTGTTGCAGGACACCTGCCAGCAAAAAGGGATGACGGTCGTTGTAATCACACATAATTCGGCACTGACCCCCATGGCGGACAGAGTGATCAAGATCAAGAACGGTAAAGTATCACAGTCCATTCAAAATGAAGCTCCGGTCTCAGTGGATACCATTGAATGGTAACAGACCGCAGAAGTACGACGTTCATACGCAATCGAGGAGAATATGCGAAAAAGAGCCCTGCATAAAGATTTATTAGTTGAAATCAAGAAATCACTTGCCAGATTTTTATCAATCTTGTTTATTGTAGCACTGGGAGTATCCTTCTTCTCCGGTCTGCAGTCCTCAGCCCCTGACATGCGCTATAATGCGGATGTCTATTTGGATGCGCAAAAACTGATGGATCTGCGGGTGGTATCTTCCCTCGGACTTACGGAGGAAGATGTGGAGGCACTGTCTGAGGTAGAGGGCGTTGACAAAGTACGAGCCGCCTACATGACAGATGTGCTGATGGATGGAGAAGACAGTCAGTTGGCCATGCATGTGGAGTCCATTGTAGAGGATATGAATCTGCTGACGGTCGAAGAGGGAACCCTGCCAACGAAAAAGGGAGAGGTCGCACTGGATGCAAGGGTCGCGAACTGGGGCACCTATGCCTTGGGAGATACGATTACTGTCCGGGAGAACAGCAGTGAAGAGGAGACAGAAGAGGGTACAGATGCAGAGGAAGAGTCCTTGCTTGCCACAGATACTTATAAAATTACGGCCATAGTATCCAGTCCGGCCTACATTTCTTTTGGCCGGGGCTATACGACAATTGGAAACGGAGAAATCAGTGGATTTCTGTATGTGACGGATGACAGCTTCAACATGGACGTTTATCCGCAGATTTTTATAGAAGTAACAGACGCCGCAGACCAGATAGCCTATACGGAGGAATACACCTCACTTGTAGATGAGGTTGCATCGAAGGTCGAGGCAATTGAGGCACGTCAGACGCAGCTTCGGTATGATGAGATCATGGCGGAAGGCAACGATGCAATTGCAGAGGCAGAAAGTGAGATGGAGGATGGGCGAAAGGAAGTGCAGGAACAGCTAAGCGAAGCGAGGAGCAAGCTGGATGATGCCCAGACGCAGATTGCAGATGGCAAGCAGGAAATTGCGGATGGAAAAGCTGAGATTGCAGAGAAAGCAACTGAACTTGAGAACGCGAAAACAGAGCTTGCGGCTGCTAAAGTGACTCTGAGCGAAAATGAAGCGGCCCTAAGCAGCGCATGGGAAAAAATCACACAGGGCAGAATGCAGCTCGACGAGGCAAAAGCACAGATTACGGCTTCGGAGCAGGAATATGCCGCCAAATCAGAAACTGCATTAGCGGAGATTGCAGCCGGGGAACAACAGGTCGCCCAAGGTGAGGCCGCAGTGGCGGCAGCCCGCAAAGAAATAGCAGCGGCCAAGGAAACGCTTACAGCGCAAAAGACGAAGGCACAAGCCGCCTATACAGCACTGCTGGTAACGAAAGAGGAAAGTCAGCAGACGGAGGCAGGAAAGGCTGCATATAATCAGAAACTGACCGAGATTAAGGCACAGCTGGCTCTTCTTGCGACGCAAGAGGAGACACTTGCTGCACAGGAAGCCGGTGTGGCAGCGCAGGAGACGCAGATTGCAGAGAGCAAAGAAAAGCTGCAGGCAGGGCGCGATGAACTTGACACAGCAAAGCAGCAGCTGGAAGAGGGCAAACGTACGATAGAAACACAGGAAGCTGCCCTTGCAGATGCAACCGCAGAAGCAACGCAGGGGCAGACCGCGCTTACAGCAGGCAAGGAACGTATAGCCGCCGCAGAAAGCGAGTTGGCAGCGGGGGAGACCCAGCTTGCCCAAGGCAGGCAGGAACTCGCAGATGCAGAGACTGAGATAGCAGAGCATGAGCAGGAACTTGCGGATGGGGAACAGGAGTATGCGGAAGCGAAGGCAGAAGCTGATGCAGAAATTGCTGATGGCGAACAGAAGATCGCAGATGCCAAAAGTGAGTTGGCCAAGGTGGAGCAGCCAGAGTGGTATATCACAGACAGAACAGATTTACCTGATTTTTCCGGATTGAATGACAACGCCAATCGTATTCGGCAGCTCGGTATGGTATTTCCAGTGATTTTTTTCCTTGTCGCAGCACTGATCAGCCTTACGACAATGACTCGTATGGTAGAGGACGAACGGCTGAATATAGGAACGCTTAAAGCACTTGGTTATGGGAAATGGGATATTGCATTTAAGTATCTGGCCTACGCGTTTCTGGCGACCACAATCGGTGGCATTGCCGGAGTACTGGTGGGAGAGAAACTCTTTCCTAAGATTATTATCAATGCCTACGGTATTATGTATCCGAACATAGCTGTCGGTGAGATGCCCTATAACCTGACCTTTGCGCTTCTTTCCGTCGGAGCGGCCTTTGTCTTTACGATGGGGGCAACATTCTTGGCGTGCTACAAGGAACTGTTTCAGACACCGGCCTCCCTTATGAGACCTCCTGCGCCGAAGGCGGGACAGCGTGTCATCATAGAACGCATAAAAATCATATGGGAGCACCTAAGCTTTACATGGAAAGCCACGATACGAAACTTATTCAGGTACAAGAAACGTTTCTTTATGACGACACTTGGCATCGGTGGTTGTATGTCCCTGCTTGTAGTTGGATTTGGCCTGCGGGATTCCATACTGGATATCAGCAAGCTGCAGTATACCTACATCCAGACCTATGACGCCCTGCTCTTAGGGGAGGCGGATGCGGATCAGGAAGATGAACTTTCCCTGCAGACGATGATGTCAGAGGATTCCAATATCGTGGGCTACCTGCCGGTCTATATGCAATCCAAAGAAGCCTATTATGGCAAAGAAAAAGTTGAAACGTATGTGATGGTACCGGAAACCTTGCAGGGGATTGATGAATACCTGACATTCCAGGACAGAACGACACAAGAAACTTATCAGCTGGACGATACGGGCGCCATTCTGTCAGAAAAAATGGCAAAGATTCTTGGTGTGGAAAAAGGAGATACCATCACATTTAAGGATGGGCCATCCGGTGATGTCGAAGTTCCTGTGGCAGAAATCACTGAAAATTATATCCTGTACTATACCTATATCTCTCCGCAGCTTTACGAACAGTTGTATGGAGAAACTGCAGAATACAAAGATTATCTGATTAAAATGCAGGACAGCAGTACAACAGCCCAGAACGAATTGGGAGAACGCCTCCTGGCAGAGCCTGCCGCCACGACCCTGCAATATACGTCGAATATGATGGGCAGTATGGACGACATGCTGACTGCGTTGGATTCGGTAATCGGGGTACTGATTTTATCGGCAGGGCTGCTGGCTTTCGTAGTCTTGTATAATCTGAACAATATTAATATCAGCGAGAGGCGCAGAGAGCTGGCAACACTTAAGGTTCTGGGATTTTATGACGGGGAAATTGCGGAGTATGTATACCGCGAGAATATTGTGCTTACGATTATCGGAGCTTTGTTCGGAGCACTTATGGGAATCGCACTGCACCGTTATCTGATTGTGACTGTGGAAGTGGACGATATTATGTTCGGCAGAAATATTTATGCCCTAAGCTATATATACTCGATTCTGATCACCTTCGCATTTTCGATCTTTGTAAACTTTATTATGTTCTTTAAGCTAAGGAAAATCGATATGGTGGAATCGCTTAAGAGTGTGGAATAAAAAAAGCGGCGGTTTCAG
Source organism: Lachnospiraceae bacterium (assembly GCA_047975025.1). GTDB lineage: Bacteria > Bacillota > Clostridia > Lachnospirales > Lachnospiraceae > JBKECY01. The sequence goes on along the minus strand of JBKECY010000069.1, from coordinate 39,822 downwards.
ACAAAAAGCTCGGCGGGTGCCCGGCGCCGGTACATTTGCTCCAGCTCCTGTGTATGATATAAATAGCCCTCATCAAGATAGTGTTTAGCTCCGACAGGACACTGCTTAAAACAGGCTGCGCACTTAATGCAGATACCGGTATACTGGCTTGCATCTTCTGTGGAGATGGAGCCCATAGGACACAGCTGTGCGCATAGTCCGCACTGCGTACAGGCAGAACCGGTCAGCGGGGTTACCTTGCGGATATCGATTCGCTGTCCTGTACGGTCTTTGGGAGTATAATACCCACGATAGGGTCTGGGGGTACCGGGAATCTGCGGTGCGTCAGAGTCCGTATCGTTGCTGTGCAGCTTGTGTACGACCATTGATGCAAACTGACGCATAGATTTGTAATCTTCTGCATCCGGCCGCCCCTGTCCCAGAGTCCGGGAAAAGGCGTGTTCGCCGACGAAGGCGGCAGCGGCAATCGGTGAGAAGCCGGCGGTCTGTGTGATGTCCCACAATTCAAGCAGCGCATCATCATAATGCCGATTGCCATATACCACAACAGGGATGCATATGGCACCATTCCCCTGCATGCTGTTCAGAAAAGGAAGCAGAATATTAGGGACACGTCCCGCATAGACCGGCGTGCCTGCTACGACCAGCGTCTGACAAGTGAACCGCAGGGGCTGCGTCCGGCCGGAAGGCAGCGTAAAGTCGGCTTCCTGACAGGGTATGCCAAGAGCCGAGGCAATACTTTGTGCGATTTGGCACACGACTTTTCGTGTCGTGCCTGTGGCGCTGAAGTAGGCGGCACAGACAGCCTGAATCTCGGATTCCTTGGCCGATGACATATGATTCACCTCCTGACAGGCAGTTTAGTCTTCACGTTCCCGGGCCAGTTCCTTGGCCTCCTTGCCGCTTATATAGTCAATCTTAATACCAATCACACATAAGATATCCCAAAGCCGTTTGATTTCCAGATCCCCTTCTTTTTGCAGTCCGGGTGAGTACTTGTCATTGAGCATCTGCATGACATGAAATTTCTCCTCGTCTGCTGTGATTTCTGCGGCGTGTCCGAAAGCCACAACACTTCGGTAGTGCGTTGTAAAGGCTTCTGGAATCACGTCATCCTTCTCAATAATGCAAAAGGAAACCTTGGGATTGCTTTGCAGCGCATCCAGCTTATGTCCGCTGCGGGCACAGTGAAAGTATAGGACAGAATCCTTATACACATAGTTTAACGGAATCGTATACGGATAGCCGTCATCTCCTGTCACAGCCAGAATGCCGGTTTTTGCATGTGTCAGTAGTTCTTCCGCCAGCTGCGGGGAAAGTGTCTGCCGTTTTCGGCGCATTTCTCTGAACATAGTTCACCTCTTTCAGTACGCTTACTGCATAATAGTGTCAAAATAATGTGTTAAAAGTCGATTTCATCAGGATGCAGACCGGATGAGTACGAGATGGGCAAAGAATCGATTCGTTTCATATCTTCTGCGAGAAGTTCAAAATCAAAAATCTGGAAATTCTCTGTAATATGCTGTATCGTTGCGGCGCGCGGCAGCGGAGAAACACCATTTTGCAGACTCCAGCGCAGCGCAATCTGGGAGGGAGTTCTGCCATATTTATCCGCCAATTGTACCAGCAGATCCTCTTGCAGGAGAGTGCCATTGGCCAGCGGCGCCCAGGCTTCGACGGCAATGTTATGTGTACGGCAATGCCGAATGGTCTCTTCTTGCAGACAGCCCGGATGGTATTCCAGCTGATTGACCATGGGGGCAATGCCAGCTTCGGACAACAGTGCATCCAGATGATGCCCCAGGAAATTAGTAACGCCGAGTGCTTTAATGCGGCCGTCTCTATACAGAGATTCAAAAGCCCGCCAGGCTTCCGCATTTGCCTGCTGCCATCGTTGCTTTGAGGCCTTGGCGATGGGCCAGTGGATCGTATACAGATCCAGATAGTCAAGCTGCAGTGCTTCAAGTGTACGTTCAAAAGCCTTGATTACGGCATCGTATCCTTTGAAATTGTTCCAGAGCTTGCCAGTGATAAAAAGTTCGGAGCGTGGGATGCCTGAAGCAGCGATGGCATCCGCGATTGCGGGTTCATTGCCGCATACGGCAGCGCAATCCAGTTTGCGATAGCCGCTTTGCAGTGCAGTCAGGACCGCCTGTGTCGTTTCGCTGCCATTCAACAGACGAAAAGTGCTAAGACCAAGCGCCGGGACGACAGTGCCATTGCTCAATATATATGTTCTCTCCATAATGAAATCCTCCTAGTACTATAATAAGGGATATCGCTTTGAAGTCAATACTTTTATACTACAATAAACTCCCCTGATTGGCGCAGGGGAGTTTATTGCGAGTTGTGATAATTGATTGATAAATCAATAATTAAAGAAGAAATGGGTTATTCTATCATTGGTATGGTAGCTCATATATACTGCAATAATGCAGTAATTTGGGAAAAACCATTGATTAATAACCTGTACTTACTATATAATATATACAAGTGTTTGGCATTAGTATATTTTGCTTATCTATATGCATTTCATGCTTTTTACCGATGTCTGTCGGCAGACAAAACAGGAGAACCCTATGGATGAGATTCACAAAAAAGGTATGATTCCGGGAGAAAAAGGAATCCGGCAGAAGAGAGGACTTTATTTCCACTCTCCTTCGGCTTTCGCCAAGGCTAATTTGTTCTACGTGCTATGGGGCGGTGAATATGTGTGCGAAGTACCGTATAAGGTCAAACGCAGCTATCTGGACTCGTTTTTGATGTTTCGGATTCTGAACGGTAAGCTTTATTTTGAGTATCGTGACAGGAAATTCACGGCGTATCCGGGCGATATCGTGTTTTTGGATTGTAAGTATCCGCAGCACTATTGGATTGATGCACAGGCAACATTCCAGTACTTTCATTTTGATGGCAATGTGACCCAGAATTATTTCGATATGCTGTATCAGCAGGGAGGAATTCACTTTACAGATAAGCCGGAGCTGTCTTTTTTGTTCAATTATCTGTTTAGTGAGATGTCTTCGATTAACGCGAATGATCACAAGCTTTCTCTGCTGCTTCATAACATTATCAGTATTTTGGCGCTGCCGGATAAAAAGGTAAAGAATTCAAGTGTGGCAACGGCACAGCAGTATATTATGAACCATTTTCAGGAAGAACTTACCGTAGCCGATATTGCAGATCACGTGGCGATGAGTCAGTATCATTTTTCCAGAGTGTTCAAGCAGGTTACTTCGATGGCACCACACCAGTATTTGTTCAATGTACGGATGAAGCACGCCCGTAATCTGTTGACCAGAACTGATATGACGGTTGACCGAATTGCGGTACAGTGCGGTTTTTTGAGTACCTCACATTTTATCAGGGCATTTAAAAATGATACAAAAGTGACGCCAGTGATGTTCAGAAAGTTTTTTGATCCTACGGGATTCAAGGAATAGGATAAAGGAGACAGGAATGCGAAAGAAGCCCAATCTATTATCGATACTGTTATTGGCAGTGATGCTGTTTTTGGTGGTAGTATTATGTATTAAACTTGTTCCTCTGCTGGAAAATGTCATAAAAAACGCCGGGGATGAATCTAAAATGGTTACCTATATTGAAGCGTACGGAGCCAGAGGTGTGCCGGAATTAATAGCTCTTACGGCACTTCAGGTCATCACAGTATTTATCCCGGCGGCCGCTATACAGCTGCTTGCAGGCTTGTGTTATGGAATCTGGTACGGAGGCGTGATCAGTATTGTGGGATTTGTGATGGGAAATCTGCTGGTATTTGTGATTGCCCGGCAGTTCAGCAAAACTTTTGAGCCCTTTTTGCATAGAAAGACGCAGGCACCTAAGAAAAAGATGTTCAGTGTACAGCGGTTGAATCAGATGAAGCATCCGGAATATCTCGCATTTTTCAGTTATTTGATACCGGGGATTCCGAATGGGGTGTTGCCTTATGTATTCGCAGCCAGCAACATTACATTTGGACGTTACTTGTTAAGTATTACGGCTGCCTCGGTTCCCTCTATCTTTTTATGGACCTGGCTGGGGGAGCGGTTATCCAAAGGGGATTATGGGACTGCTATTATACTGGCGGCGCTATTGGCAGCTGTGGTCGTAGTGATTTTGATTTTTAAAAAGAAGATTATGGCGAAGATACAAAGTTTGGAGTAAGATAGTTATAGAGGTCAAGGGCCGCGAAGTGAAACGGAGGTGGTCAAAATGCTGTGTGGCAGAGAAAAAGAAGATGAAAGATATGCAGAGCCGGTATTTGGGGTGAATACGGAGGATGAAATTCCGACAGAAACACTGCGCGCAGATCATGTGGAGCCCAGGCTTGCCTATCGTATGGTCAAGGATGAACTGATGGACGAAGGTAATGCCCGCCAGAATCTGGCAACGTTCTGCCAGTCCTATATGGAGGATGAGGCGACAATGCTGATGGCGGAAACATTGGAGAAAAATGCAATTGATCAGTCAGAGTATCCAAGGACAGCCGAATTGGAAAGCCGATGTGTCAGGATGATTGCCAATCTATGGAATGTACCGCAGGATGCGGCGTTTACAGGTACGTCAACCGTAGGCTCGAGTGAAGCCTGTATGCTGGGCGGACTGGCTATGAAATTCTCATGGCGCGCCAGAAGCGAGGCGGCAGGTCTTGCCATAGGTGCACAAAAGCCGAACCTGGTGATCTCCAGCGGTTATCAGGTCTGTTGGGAGAAATTTTGTGTATATTGGGACATTGAGATGCGGTGTGTACCCATGGACGAGACACATACGACGCTGGATATTGACAAAGTCATGGCTCTCGTAGATCCCTATACGATTGGAATAGTAGGTATTTTAGGCATCACCTATACGGGAGGGTATGATGACATAGCTGCGCTGGATCAGCTGCTGACGGCGTATAATGCCACGACACCGTATAAAGTCTACATTCATGTTGATGCTGCCAGCGGCGGCATGTATGCACCGTTCGTACAGCCGGAGCTGGTCTGGGACTTCAGACTTGCCAACGTGGTTTCCATCAATACCTCGGGACATAAGTATGGTCTGGTGTATCCCGGCATTGGCTGGATTCTGTGGAAGGATGAGGCCTACCTGCCTCGTGAGCTGGTGTTCAACGTCAGTTATCTGGGTGGTGAAATGCCGACCATGGCCATCAATTTCTCGCGCAGTGCCAGCCCGATCATCGGACAGTACTACAATTTTATCCGGTTCGGGTTCAATGGTTACAGAGATATACATTGTAATTCCAGAGAAGTGGCGCGGTATTTAAGCAGTTTTCTGCAGGAGACAGGGCTGTTCAGACTGTATTCCAGTGGGGAACAGCTGCCGGTCGTATGCTATACTATGAAGGCGGAGGCCAATACGGCGTGGACCTTGTATGATTTAAGTGATCGCCTGCAGATGAAAGGCTGGCAGGTTCCGACCTATCCACTGTCGGCTGATTTACAGGATACCATCGTGCAGCGCTACGTCTGCCGGGCGGATCTGCCGATGCATGTCGCCAGAGAATTCGTGCAGGATTTCAAGGAAGCACTGGAAGACCTGCAGCGGGCACAAGTGACATTTTATGCGGAAAATGACAGAGTAACGAAAGGATTTACACACTGATGGAAAATAGAATAAGCAGAGTAAGAAGAAAGGAGCAAGTATGAAAAAACATGTACGCTGGACATTTGCAATGCTATTTTGCATGGCGATGGTGCTTTGGACAGGCTATAAGAGAAAATAGCTGTAACAAACGTAAAATTAAAGGTTGAAGCAGGATAGAACCATCCTTGTTTCAACCTTTGTATTTTGTCTTGTTGCATTTTTATATAAAAAATTGTTATAATGTGCGATGTGGATATATTTTCAGAGATAAGACAGAAGCAGAAATAGAGAGATAATGTAGGCATACGGGTAAGGGTGAGGACGCTATGGGAATTAAATTAATCGCTGTGGACTTAGATGGAACTTTATTACGAAGGAATTGCACGATTGCAAGTCAAACGGCAGAGGCAATCCACAAAGCACTTGCGGCAGGCATATATATCGTGCCGGCTACCGGGCGAAGCTTTCGCAACGCGCAGCATGTTCTAAGTGAGTTCAATGATATACAGTATTTTATCAATGCGAACGGAACCACTGTGACTGACGGCATCCGCCGTAAGCTGCTGTATGCCGAGACCATGCCGATCGAACTGGTAAGAGAAGTCTATGCCCTTACAAAAGAATATGAGACGTTCATAGAAATCTACGAGGGTATGGATGCCATTGTAGATGAGCCGGGGGTCGAGATGCTGTATAGTACCAGTATTGAGCGGGACTACATCGTACAGCTGCTGAGTACCAATATAAAGATAAAAAGCCTGGATGCATATCTGCAGGAAGCGCAGCACAAAGTTTCCAAGCTGCATATTGTATGCCAGAACGCAGAACGCAAGGAAGCACTGTTTCAGAAAATCGACAAAATCAAGGATGTCTACCCACTCTCAACTATGTCAAGAAATGTTGAAATTGTCAACAAAACGTGGAGCAAGAAGGACGGACTTGAAAAGCTGGCCGGCACCTTAGGCATCGACAGAGAAGAAATCATGGCCATTGGCGACAGTGATAATGATTACGATATGCTCAAGTGGGTCGGAACATCGGTTGCTATGGGCAATGCCAAAGAGCATATCAGAGAAATCGCGGATCTTGTGACCGCGACCAACGAAGACAATGGTGTGGCGGCCGTCATTACAGACGTGCTCACCACCGGGAGGTATTAATGGGAAAGAATTCAAACTATGACGCAGGCAGTATTTCTGTGCTGGAAGGACTCGAGGCGGTCAGAAAACGTCCGGGAATGTATATCGGAAGTGTTTCGAGAAAGGGTTTAAATCATCTGATCTATGAAATTGTAGATAATGCGGTGGACGAGCATCTGGCAGGCCATTGTGATTTTATCCATGTCATTCTTGAAAAAGACGGTTCCTGTACTGTGTCGGACAACGGACGCGGGATTCCGGTCGACATGCATGAAAAAGGGATTTCGGCGGAGCGCCTCGTCTTTACCACACTGCATGCGGGGGGCAAATTTGACGATTCCGCCTACAAGACAAGCGGCGGTCTGCATGGTGTTGGCTCCTCCGTAGTCAACGCGCTCTCAGAGTACCTTGACATAGAAATCTCGCGGGATGGTTACGTACATCACGACTACTACGAACGCGGTATTCCAGCCCTTGCATTGGAAAAGGGCCTGCTGCCCGTTATAGGAAAAACGAAAGAGACCGGTACCAAAGTGCATTTTATGCCGGATGCGGAAATTTTTGAAAAGACTAATTTCTCTGCGACAGAAGTAAAAAGCCGTTTGCATGAAACAGCCTATCTAAATCCCAAGCTTCGTATCCGTTTTGAAGATTTGAGAAAAGATGAACCGGTAGTGGAAGAGTATAGTGAGCCTGACGGTATTATTGGCTTTATACGGGATCTAAACCGCAACAGACAGGCAGTGCATGAGCCGGTGTATATAAGCGGCGAAGCGGAAGGCATTCAGGTAGAGGCCGTATTTCAGTATACGAATGAGTTCCATGAAAATATTCTGGGATTTTGCAATAATATATACAATGCCGAGGGCGGTACGCATATCACAGGCTTTAAGACGATTTTTACGACTGTGATGAACAGCTATGCCAGAGAACTTGGGGTTTTAAAGGAGAAAGATGCGAATTTTACCGGTGCGGATATCCGAAATGGAATGGTAGCCATCATCTCTATGAAACATCCGTCCCCGCGTTTCGAGGGACAGACCAAGACCAAGCTCGACAATCCGGATGCTGCCAGAGCCGCCAGTAAAGTGGTCGGAGATGAAATTGTACACTACTTTGACAGAAATCTGGAAGTGTTAAAAAATGTGCTTGCCTGTGCGGAACGCTCCGCTAAGATTCGAAAGACAGAAGAACGTGCCAAGACGAACCTGCTGACCAGGCAAAAGTATTCCTTTGATTCGAATGGAAAGCTGGCCAATTGTGAGAAAAAGGATCCGGCGGTCTGTGAGATTTTTATCGTTGAGGGAGATTCGGCCGGAGGCTCTGCCAAAACAGCCAGAGACCGTAACTATCAGGCCATTCTGCCAATTCGCGGTAAAATACTGAACGTGGAAAAGGCAACCATCGACAAGGTGCTGGCAAATGCCGAAATCAAGACCATGATTAATGCGTTTGGCTGCGGCTTTTCAGAAGGGTATGGCAATGATTTCGATATCAGCCGGCTGCGGTACGACAAAATTATTATTATGTCGGATGCGGACGTAGATGGTGCACATATTTCAACGCTGCTTTTGACCCTTTTCTATCGTTTCATGCCGGAGTTGATCTACGAAGGTCACGTATACCTTGCCATGCCGCCGCTTTACAAAGTCATGCCTAAAAAGGGCAGGGAAGAATACCTGTACGACGACAAAGCACTGCTCAAATACAGAAAGACCCATGAAACAGGGTTTACATTACAGAGATACAAAGGTCTGGGAGAAATGGATGCCACACAGTTGTGGGAAACGACATTAAACCCCAAAACCCGTATTCTAAAGCGCATCGAAATCGAAGATGCGCGGTTGGCATCAAGTGTCACAGAGGTGCTGATGGGCAGTGAAGTGCCCCCCAGAAAATCGTTTATTTATGAGCATGCCAGGGAAGCAGAGCTTGATATATAGGAGGAATGATTCATGAAAGAAGTCATGGAAGAACAAATCATACGGACTGACTATGCGGAAGTTATGCAAAAATCCTACATTGATTACGCCATGAGTGTAATCGTGGCGCGTGCACTTCCGGATGTCAGAGACGGCTTGAAGCCGGTACAGCGCCGGACACTGTATGATATGTATGAGCTGGGGATTCGTTATGACCGCCCCTATCGTAAGTGTGCCCGTATCGTCGGCGATACCATGGGTAAATACCATCCGCATGGTGACAGCTCGATCTATGATGCTTTGGTGGTCATGTCACAGGAATTCAAAAAAGGTCTGCCGCTGGTTGACGGACACGGTAATTTCGGTTCCATTGAGGGTGACGGGGCAGCGGCCATGCGTTATACGGAAGCTCGTCTGATGAAAATTACGCAGCAGGCCTTTTTGGCGGATTTGGACAAGGACGTAGTTGATTTTGTACCGAACTTTGATGAAACGGAAAAAGAGCCGGAAGTGCTTCCGGTCAGAATCCCCAATCTGCTGGTAAACGGTGCCGAGGGCATCGCTGTGGGTATGGCAACCAGTATTCCGCCGCATAATCTCGGGGAAGTGATTGATGCCATGAAAGCTTATATGAAGAACAATGAGATCACTGTCAAAGGCATCCTGCGTTATATCAAGGGACCGGATTTTCCGACAGGGGGGATCGTGGTCAATCAGGACGAACTTCTGAATATTTATACGACCGGCAGCGGCAAGATTCGTCTGCGCGGCAAGGTTGAGGTAGAACCTGCGAAGAACGGGAAAAAACAACTGGTCATTACTGAGATTCCCTATACAATGCTGGGACTTAATATTGGAAAGTTCCTCAATGATGTGGCAGCTCTTGTAGAAACCAAGAAGACTACGGATATTACCGATATCTCGAACCAGTCCTCGAAGGAGGGAATTCGGATTGTTCTAGAGCTTAAGAAAGATGCGGATGTAGAAAATCTCAAGAATCTGCTTTACAAGAAGACACGTCTGGAAGATACATTCGGTGTGAACATGCTCGCAGTATCGGATGGGCGCCCCGAAGTCCTAAGCATTAAGCAGATTCTGGAGCATGCCGTAGACTTTCAGTTCGAGATTATGACCCGCAAGTACACAACACTGCTTGAAAAAGAGACGCGTAAAAAAGAGGTACAGGAAGGTTTGATCAAGGCCTGTGATGTCATTGATCTGATTATAGAAATTCTGCGGGGCTGCCAGAGTCAGGCGCAGGCGAAAGAATGCCTGATGTACGGCACAACAACCAATATTCGCTTTAAATCCGCAGAAAGCAAGACACAGGCAGCACTTCTTTCCTTCACACAGCGGCAGGCAGAAGCAATTTTGGAAATGCGTCTGTACAAACTGATTGGACTTGAAATCGAAGCCTTGCAGCACGAATATGAGCAGACGCTTGCCAATATCCGCACATACGATGACATTTTGAACAACTATGATTCCTGCGCGCGTGTCATCATGGACGAACTTACACAGATTAAAAAAGAGTATGCCGGCAAACGCAGGACTGCGGTTGAAAATGCAGAAGAAGCTGTCTATATTGAAAAGCAGATACCTGCTATGCCCGTCTGCTTTTTGATGGATCGCTTTGGTTATACGAAAGTGGTCGATATGGCAGTCTACGAGCGTAACAAGGAGAGTATACAAGAAGAAAGCGCCTATTGTTTCAGCATAATGAATACGGATAAAATCTGCGCTTTTTCAAACACGGGAAAGCTTTATACTATCAAGGTAGCAGAACTTCCGCTCCTGAAATTAAAAGACAAAGGTGTGCCGATTGATAATATCAGCGGGTATAACAGCCAGGAAGAGGAAATCGTGTGGGTAGCCGGTATGGAAGATATTCGCCAGACACAGCTTCTGTTCGTTACGGCTTCCGGTATGGCCAAGATGGTACAGGGCAGTGAATTCGATGTGTCCAAGAAAAGTACGGCGGCGACCAAACTCGCGGCGGACGATACAGTTGTTTTTGTAGGCATCACTGACCCGATGGAATATGTGGTATTGCAGACCAGACAGGGATTTTTCCTGAAATTTTTGAAAACAGACCTCTCTGAGATGAAGAAGACAGCGATCGGAGTACGTGCCATCAGACTGACGGCTGCAGATGCGGTGGAACATGCGTATGTGCTTGAGGCCCGTACGCAATATGAGGCAGTGCATAACGGCAGACCAATCTTACTGAATAAGCTCAAACTGGCCAAGCGTGATACAAAAGGAACCAAAATCAAATCCTAGAACTGTGTAGTTTGACAATCCACTCCTAAAAGCTTATAATTAATGTGATATTAAAAATATACTATCACTAACGCGGGGTGGAGCAGTTTGGAAGCTCGTTGGGCTCATAACCCAAAGGTCATAGGTTCAAATCCTATCCCCGCTATTTTTATCCGCTTTTTGGACACAGATACAACGCAATACCGTTAACCGGGAGGCCGCATGGCGAAAAGAAAGAAAAAAAAGACATTCAAAGACTATCTTCTCACAGTGATTTTACTGGTTGCGATTGTTGTCTTTGCCTATTCAGCCTATCAGCTGTATAGCACCTTTTCTGAATATAAAGCAGGAGAAGAAGAGTATGCCGCGATTGAGGAAGAGGTCATAACTCAAAAAGAAGAGACGCAAAGCGAATTGGTGCAGATTCAGCAAAATGAGACATTGCAGCCGCCAATCGAGGTCGATTTCGCAGCGCTTAAAGCGGTGAATGAAGATGTAGTCGGATGGATCTATATTGAAGCAATTGGAGTCAGTTACCCCATTGTACAAGGAACGGATAATGAATATTATCTGCACCGCACGTATGAACGCACCTATAATTTTGCCGGTTCTATTTTCGTAGATGCGGAAGCGTCACCGGATTTCTCGGATTTGAATACGATCGTATACGGACATAATATGAAGAATGGCTCGATGTTTGCGAGTCTGTTAAAAATTGTCAGCGAGCGGGCCTATGATACGAATCACTATTTCTGGATTCTTACACCGCAGGGGAATTACTGCTATGAAATGTTTTCCGCCTATACGACTGCACCGACAAGCGATACCTATACGGTATTCAGCGGTCCCTCTCAGGAATACAATGACTATCTGACGAAGATGCTCGGGCAGTCAGAAATTGATATGGAGCTAAAAAGTGTTGGTCCGGAAGACAAGATCGTGACACTTTCAACATGTACGAACCGGGATGACAACCGTTTCGTAGTGCAGGGGAAACGCATACAATAATTGTTAAAGGAGTTGGGGATGCAGGATGCGACTCTTGAAGTAGGGGATGTGATTCAATTAAAAAAGGGACACCCCTGCGGGAGCAAGGAATGGGAAATACTAAGAAGTGGTGCAGACTTTCGATTGAAGTGCTGCGGATGCGGCCATCAGATCATGATGCCGCGCCGGCTGGTGGAGAAGAATCTGCGAGGTATAAAAAAGAAGGACAGCTAAAAGCCACCGGGTTCCCGTCTGGGAATACCACAGTGGCTTTTCTGCTGTGTGCGGGGATTTATTCGGCTGCTTCTTTTGGTGTGGCGGCACAAAACAGGCAGTTCTTGATGCGTCCAAGAAATGCCTTGGCAGCATCGAATGCATCCTGTGCGGATTTTACGCTTTTCTTGCCATAGTTTATACAGAAGAAAAAGCTGAGCCATATGATAGACAGTATGACAAAGACGGTCAAGAATTTTCGGGATTTTGACATGAGCCTCCTCCTTTGGCGCTACTCGGAAAGCTGACTTCCCGGTGATTTTCACGAATTTTAGTATATGTATATTGTAATACAAATTTTGTTAAAAGAAAAGAAAATTATACGAATTCCATTGTCAGACAACAAAATGCAAGGTATACTGTTTCCTGTAGTTTGCTCTTTACTGTAAGAGTTAGGAGGAGAATTATGAAAAAACTTATTCTGGCATCTGCATCACCCCGCAGAAGCGAACTTTTAGAAATGCTGGGACTTTCATTCGAGGTCGTCCCCAGCCACTTCGAGGAGTACAAGGTCAGGGACAATCTGAAATCACATGTACAAAAACTTGCGCTTGGAAAAGCACTTGCTGTGGCAGAGTCATATCATGAAGATGAAGTGATACTCGGGGCGGATACACTCGTGACCTATCGTAACCGCATACTAGGCAAGCCTGAGACTCCGAAAGAAGCGAAAAAAATGCTGACCATGCTGCAGGGCAATACACACAGAGTCTATACCGGTGTGGCACTCGTACTCAAGAATTATGAGGCGGGACACATTGTGCGGACCTTTTATGAGTCAACGGATGTGACTTTTTATCCCATGTCACAGACTGAAATAGATCTATATATTGCATCACAGGAACCCATGGATAAGGCAGGCGCCTATGATATCCGCCGCCGCTTTTCTGTAAACATCGAGAAGATTCATGGAGATTATAACACTGTGGTAGGACTGCCGATTGCCCGGCTTCATAAAGAACTGCGCAGGCTGCAGGTTGATATTTTGGAGGGCGGCTATGTATAAGGCATGTATTTTTGACATAGATGGTACGCTGATTGATTCGGTTCAGTCAATTGCGTACGTTGCGAATACTGTATTAACGACATATGGACTCGCGCCGCAGCCGGTTGCGGACTATAATTACTTTGCCGGAGAAGGTGCGGATCAGCTTATGCGCAGATGTCTGCGGGCGGCAGGAGATACGGATCTCGTACACTATGAGGAGGGTCGGGTGCTGTACCGCGATTTATTTGCACAGAATCCTTCCTATAAGACGGAGGTGTATCCGGGCATGGCGCAGACGGTCATGGAGCTTAAGCGGCGCAGCATGAAGCTGGGTGTATGCTCCAACAAACCGCATCTTGCGGCGATTGGTGTGGTAGAACATTTTTTTGCAAACGATGTATTTGCCGCAATTCAAGGACAGCAAGAAGGTATACCGCGCAAACCAGACCCGGCTATTTTACTGCGGATGCTTGCGCAGTTCGGTGTGGCGGCAGAAGAGTGCATTTATGTGGGAGATACCAAGACCGACATGCTCACAGGGCAGGCGGCCGGTGCCTATACAGTAGGCGTTACCTGGGGATTCCGGGGCAGAGAAGAATTAGAAGAATACCATGCGGATCGTATCATTGACAGACCGCAGGAGTTATTGGAAATAGAATAGGAGATGAATATGATCAGACTGGTGGCAAGTGACCTGGACGGAACATTGCTCAAAGGAGATGCACAGAGTCTGCAGCCGGAAATATTTGAGCAGATCCGGCAGCTCAAAGAACAAGGAATTTTGTTTGTGGCAGCCAGCGGACGGCAGCTGTTCAATCTGTATAATCTGTTTGGGCCGGTACAAGATGAAATCGCCTATATTGCAGAGAATGGATGCCTGCTGCAATACCAAGGAAAAGTACTGCATAAAGAGCAGTTTGCACGAAGTGTGTCCGATGCGATTTTAGATGAGCTGGTACAGCATACAGAATTAGAGATTGGATGTTCAGGTGAACAACTGTATTATATGGATACGAAGAATGAAGAGTTTTTGCTCTGGCTCAAGAACAAAGTAAAGAACAATGTCTTAAAAGTAGAAAGCCTGCGGCAGGTACAAGAGCCAATGCTTAAGATTTCTATTTTCAAAGAATCCGGCATAGAGGCTGAATCGGAGTTCTGGATCAATAAATTCGGCGGACAGGCAGCGGTGGTCACCTCAGGGTATTCCTGGCTGGATTTTATGCCGCTGGGGGCGAATAAAGGAAAAAGCCTGCAAAAGCTGCAGCAGATGTTCGACATTGCACCTGCGGAATGTATGGCATTTGGGGATCATAATAATGATATTGAAATGTTAAGCAGTGTGCAATATAATTATGCTATGGAAGAAGCGCAGCCGGCGGTTCAAAAGCTTTGTGAATTTCATACCGACAGTGTCGAACGTATACTGGCGGAAGTAATTGCCGGTACAATTAAGTAACAGTAGAGGAAGAGATTATATGGAAGAATTTGGACAAGAGTGTCTGGAAACATTTTTAAAGAACCAAGGGCAGCTTTTTGATCAGCCAATCGCGGAGACGATCGAAGAAGCGGCTGCTTTTTTGGAGGAGAGCCTTGCGGTCGTGGTCGATACCATTGAAGAGGTAAGAGAATATCTGCTGGATGCAGGAGCGGATGTCGAGCAGATGACAGAAGAGGATCTACGGGAGGCAAGTGAGGTTTTTGAACTGCCGGACGGAAGATTTTTGATAGTAGAAGGATAGGTAAAATAGTATGAACAAATATGATGTAATTATAGTGGGAGCAGGTCCCTCAGGGATTTTCTGTGCCTATGAACTGATAGAAAAGGACTCGGCCTGTAAGGTCTTGATGATTGAAAAAGGCCGGGCCATCGAATATAGAAACTGCCCCAAGAGAAAGACGAAGAGATGTGTGGGCTGTCAGCCATGCTCCATCACGACCGGATTCGCAGGTGCAGGTGCCTTCTCTGACGGAAAATTATCGCTGTCTCCGGATGTGGGCGGCAATCTGCCGGATATTTTAGGATATGAGAAAACCATTGGCCTGCTTAAGGAGTCCGATGATATTTATCTGAAATTTGGAGCAGATACCACTGTCTATGGAATTGAGAAGGAAAAAGAAATACGTGAGATTCGCCGGGATGCAATTAAGGCGAACCTGAAACTGGTAGAATGCCCGATTCGCCATCTTGGAACCGAGGAAGGTTATAAAATCTACAACCGCCTGCAGGATCATCTGCAAAGCGAGGGGGTAGAAATGAAATTCAACACGATGGTCAAGGAGATACTGATCGAAGATGAGAGAGCGGTCGGCGTCGTGACAGAGCAAGGCGAGTCCCTGTATGCCGATGAGATCGTCATGGCTGTTGGACGTGAGGGTGCTGACTGGTTCAGCCATGTCTGCAAAGAGCGCAATATCAAGTCCGAAGTGGGAACGGTGGATATAGGGGTGCGTGTTGAGGTGCGTGATGAAGTCATGGAATTCCTTAATACGAATCTGTATGAGGCAAAACTAATTTATCATACGCCAACGTTTGATGACAAGGTGCGTACTTTTTGTACCAATCCTTCCGGAGAAGTAGCAACGGAGTATTATGATAATGGGCTTGCCGTAGTCAACGGACACGCATACAAATCAGCGGAGTTCAAGACGAACAATACAAACTTTGCGCTGTTGGTATCGAAGAATTTTACTAAGCCGTTTAAGACACCGATTGAATACGGGAAGCAGATTGCGCAGCTGAGCAACATGCTGTGTGATGGCAAGATTTTAGTACAGACCTTCGGAGACTTCAGGAGAGGCCGCCGAACAACAGAAGAGCGGCTGAGCCGCAATAACCTGATCCCGACGTTAAAGGATGCGGTGCCAGGTGACCTTTCCCTGGTATTTCCGCACAGAATTATGGTAGATATTGAAGAGATGATCCTGGCACTTGACAAGGTAACACCTGGTATAGCCAGTGACGAAACACTTCTCTATGGAGTAGAAGTTAAATTCTACTCGAATAAAGTAGTTGTAGACAAGCATTTTCAGACAAGTGTTCCCGGACTTAGGGCAATTGGTGACGGTGCCTCTGTAACCAGAGGGCTGCAGCAGGCAAGTGCCAATGGCATCAGCGTAGCCAGAAGTATTATGAAACAAAAGGCCAAGGCCTAGAAGTGCCGGAACAAAGAGAAAACACAGGAGGATAATTTGGATCGAAAAACAGAAGTGGATAAGCGGTTCGCGCTGCTTATTGATGCGGACAATGTATCGTCAAAATATATTAAATTAATTTTTGACGAATTGTCCAAATATGGTAATGTAACCTATAAGAGAATTTATGGTGACTGGACGAGTACACAGCATGCATCGTGGAAGACAGTGCTGCTGCAGAATTCGATCAGCCCGATACAGCAGTTCAGTTATACGCAAGGGAAGAATGCGACAGACTCGGCGATGATCATTGATGCGATGGACATCTTGTACAAAGGAAATGTAGATGGTTTCTGCCTTGTCTCAAGTGACAGTGATTTCACACGACTGGCTTCCCGGCTGCGAGAGACCGGGCTTACTGTCATTGGCATGGGGGAGGAGAAAACACCGCCGCCTTTTAGAAAAGCCTGTGACATTTTCACCAGCCTTGAGCTTTTGCTGGAGGACTCGGCACTGAGCAAGGAAGAAGACAAGACAGCGTCCAGTCCGCTGACACCGCAAGAAGAGGTGGGACACAGCAAGGCCGCATCAGGCGTCATCAGCAAGAAGGAAATTGAGGAAGCCATTGTCAGTATTATCACGACGAATGAGAACAGTGACAGAAATACCACATTGGGAGAAGTGGGAAACCGGCTGTTGAAACTCTATCCGGATTTTGATGTTCGTCGATATGGATACAGTCTGTTGTCGAAATTTTTGGAAAAGCTGGACAGA
Organism: Lachnospiraceae bacterium; assembly: GCA_047975025.1. GTDB lineage: Bacteria > Bacillota > Clostridia > Lachnospirales > Lachnospiraceae > JBKECY01. Next base: position 22,756 of record JBKECY010000069.1, on the reverse strand, counting down.
ATTAAAATCTCAAAGCATGAAAATAACCTGTATGTGGAATTGAAAGAGGATATGAGCCAGAAGGAGAAGCTGGAACAATACATCATTGCCAAAGTCAAAGAAAATGGGGAAGATGGCATTGATCTTGCCTACCTGGGGAATATGGTCAAATCAAAATTCAGTAATTTTCAGGTACGGGATTACGGCTATTCCCAGTTCAATCAGTACGTTGGGAATATTTCCAGTATACAGATCGTTGAAGGTGATAAAACAATGAGAGCAAAGTATAAAAAATAAGGGGGAAAGGGAATGAAACAAGGGGGAAGAGTTGTTATTGCTATTGGGCTGATATTATGCATGCTGGCTGCCATTCCGGCAGCGGCTTCTGAACTGTACGGACCACAGGAGTTCTATGTGGTATACGATGGGAATGGAGGTTCATCTGAAGGCATTCCTGTCGATACACATGTCTACACAGCGGGAGACAGGGTAGAGGTTCTGTTTCCGGAGCCTGCGTTTGTCAGAGAAGGGTATACGTTTATTGGCTGGGCCGATGAGAAAGATACCTACTCGGCAGAATATCTGCTTACACAACCTGCGACAGCGGCTGTGGCGGCAGAGCCTGAGACGGAGGAAGCGGTACAAGAGACACCGCAATATTTTACAATCGAAAAATCCGAGACACTGTATGCTGTCTGGTATGCGGATTTGTTAGAAATCACTGTGCCAGAGGCGCTCACCTTTGAGAGCGGAACCGAGCTGCGTGACATCGTGGAAGCGCTTCCGGCAGAAACGATGATAGGTACAGGAGCCGGTTCTGCTAAAGCACAGCTGCAGTGGGATGAAACGGGGCTTGAAACATACAATGTACAACTGCCGCAGGAACAGAAGCTTCTGCTGACAGCAGCTGTCGTACTGCCGGAAGGGGTGTGGCAGGGGGAAATCAGTGACACGATACAGCTTGAGATTACCATCGAAGCACCTATAAGTGTGACAGAAGAGCCAACACCTGAAATTACACCGACACCGAGTGCTGAGACACCAAAAGCAGCCGAGACACCAGAAGCAGCCGAGACGCCAGAAGCAGCCGAGACACCGGAAGCGGTAACACCGGCGGTACAAGAGACACTGTTGGCACTCCCGGCGGCAGTCCCAACAGAAACAGCGGCTGCCCAGGCAGCAGCCACTGCGGTGTTAGATGCGCCTGCGGCGCTAACGGCGGCTACTCCTTCTGTGCTTGCGGCAGCAGAGGGCGGCTTACCGATTAAGAAGATGATTACAACCTTAAACTGCTATCCGGGCAAAAACAATCCGCAGTATATTGTCATTCATGAAACAGATAACTGGAGACCGGGAGCCAATGCGAACGCCCATGCGCGTGCGATGATGAACGGCAATTTAGCAGGGACGGTACATTATTATTTGGACGATCTTGAAATTTACCAGACGCTCGATCACTCAAGTGGCGCCTGGGCTGTGGGTGACGGAGGCGGAAAATACGGTATTACAAATTATAATTCGATTAATATTGAGATTTGTGTAAATCCGGAATCCAATTATATGATTGCGCGACTCAATGCCATCAGCTTGGTCAAGCGCCTGATGGCTTCGACCGGAATTCCAGCTTCCAGGGTTGTACGCCATTATGATGCGTCCAGAAAACACTGCCCGCGCCGTATGCTGGATACACCATCCCTATGGGACGATTTTAAAGCGCAGATTGCGAATCCCGACAATGCCTGGTCGATGCAGCGTCTGTATAACCCGAACAGCGGGGAGCATTTTTATACCAGCTCTGCTGCCGAACGGGACAGCGTTATGAGTGCCGGCTGGATATACGAGAATATCGGGTGGTATGCACCAAAAAAAGGTCTGTCAGTCTATCGTGTGTACAATCCGAATAGCGGAGAACATCATTATACGATGAGTACAGAGGAACGTGCGGATCTGCTGAAAAAGGGCTGGAAGAACGAGGGGCTCGGCTGGTACTCGGATCCAAGCCGCGGCGTAGCCATTTACAGACTTTATAATAAAAATGCAAAAGGAAAATATGAAGCCGGTGCCCATCATTATACACAATCGATACAAGAGAGAGACCAGTTGGTTGCCAAGGGCTGGAAATACGAAGGAATTGGCTGGTATGGAATGAAAATCTGATATATAGCGGCAGATTAGGAAGCAACAGAAGGCAAATATAGTTCTTGCACAATGAGAAACTGCATGCTATACTTCATATTAAAATAATTTAAAGGAGATAATACTACATGGACCCTGACGCGGATACGGTCAATATGGCCGGTCAATTAATATTACTTGTTGTACTTACCTTGGTGAACGCATTTTTTGCCGGAGCTGAGATGGCAGTGGTATCTGTCAACAAATCAAAGATCAAGAAACTGGCGGAGGAAGGCAATAAGAAAGCACTGAAGATCGAGCAGCTTTCCGGAGATTTTACCCGATTCCTTTCGACCATACAGGTAGCTATCACTTTTGCAGGGTTTTTCACCAGTGCATCAGCGGCTACCGGAATTTCCACCGTATTCGGTGCATGGCTGGTCAATGCAGGAATTCCGTTCGGACAGACACTTTCTTTTGTTCTGATTACGATTATTCTGTCTTACTTCAATCTGGTTTTTGGTGAGTTAGTACCCAAGCGTATCGCGTTGCAAAAAGCGGAGACGTTCAGCATGTTCGTTGTCGGCCCCATCTTTTTCATTTCCAAACTACTGGCACCTTTTATCGCATTACTTTCTGTTTCTACGAAAGTTGTATTGCGGGCGATTGGTATGCGGGATGACAATTTAGAAGAGAAAGTAAGTGAAGAAGAGATACGGGCTCTGTTACAGACAGGCAGCGAGAGCGGTGTTTTTAATGAGATTGAGACGGAAATGATTAATTCAATTTTTTCTTTTGATGACAAAATCGCTCGTGAGATCATGGTGCCGCGTAAGGATATTTATGCTGTGGATGCAGAGGAACCTCTGATGGAATATTTAGACGAATTGCTTGAAAGCAAGCATTCCAGAGTTCCGGTCTACGAAGGGGACATTGACCATATTATTGGTATATTGAATCTCAAAGATATTGTGGCAGAAGCCAGACGTTCTTCGTTTGAAGACATTGAGATTCGCAGTATCATGCATGAGCCTTATTTTGTTCATTCGACCAAGAATGCGGATGAATTGTTCCAGGTGCTGAAAAAAGAACATCAGCATATGGCCATTTTGATTGATGAATATGGCGGTACGGCAGGTCTCGTCACAATCGAGGATTTGATTGAGGAAATTGTCGGAGAGCTCAACGATGAATATGATACCGAGGAAGAAATCGAGATTCAACCGCTGGGGGATGATACCTATCTGGTAGACGGTTATATTTCGTTGGAGACGTTGAACGAGAAGCTGCATATTAAGCTGCAATCGGAAAATTATCACACCCTTTCGGGCTATATGGTGGAGAAGCTTGATACCATACCGAATGAAGGGGAGCATCCAACCTTTGATGCAGATGGAGTTCACTTTGAAGTGGAAGTTGTAGACAATAAGATGATCACGTATGCAAAGCTTGTGATTCTCTCTGAGGAGAAGAATACAGAGAAAAATACGGATGCACCGAAGGAAAAAGACAATAAGAAAAGTGATAAATAAAACTGACTGCTATGCTTTTACGAGTATAGCAGTTTTTTAGGTTTTTAGAGGGTAATCGGGAGCGGGAAACTATGTATAAAATTATATTGGTGGACGATGAAGTACTGATTCGTGAGGCAATCAGCGAAAATATGGACTGGGAAGCTTTGGGGTGTACGCTGGTCGGCTGCTTCCAAAACGGCAGGGAGGCCATTGCCTATGTGCGAAGCCATGAGGTTGATATCGTTGTCACAGATATTGCCATGCCCTATATGGATGGCTTGGAACTGAGCAAGCTGCTGGCAGAGGAAAGCAAGGATATCGGGGTGATTATCCTAAGCGGCTACGATAACTTCCAATATGCCAAGCAGGCAATTTCCTATAAGGTGGAGGAATATTTATTAAAGCCAATTACACCGGATGAATTGGAAACCTCTATCCGAACACTGACAGAGAAAATTGGAAAAAAAAGGCTCGAGGAAGATTATATTTCACATATCCGAACTGTGTATAATAAGAACAAGCTGATTTCAGTGCAAAAGGCCTTTTTGCGTGTATTTAAAGGGGATCGCATTTCCGAAGAGGAAATCCGAGAACTGGACGAATATGGTTGGAAAAGACAGCAGCAGTACCATGAAGTGATTCTGCTTGAAATTGAAGAACAGAACAAATACAAGGATACCGATTTGATGGGGTTTGCTGTGGCCAATGTTGCGGATGAAATCCTAAAAGGCCTGGAGGTAGGGTGTGCCATCCAGCTGGATGAGTCCCATGTTGCGGTGATTTTGACTACGAATGCCCTGCAGCAGCATTCACACAGACGGGATCCCATCCTGCATGAACTTGCTTCCAAAATCAGGCAGTATCTGCATCTGCAGGTAACCATAGGTATTGGACAGCCGGTACCAAATGCACAGGATATCAGAACCTCCTATGCTGCGGCAGCGGATGCACTGGAATACCAGTACACGCTGGGCAGCGGAGCGGTCATCTGCTTTGGGGACTGGGACAAGCCGGGGGAGCAGAGCAAGCTTGATGGCTTCGCGCGCTCCATTGAAATGGCAGCAAAACAGCAGGATACAGCACAAATTGATGAAATGTTTCAGGAAATCGCGGAGGAAATCGGCAGTACGGGCTTCAAAAAAGAGAGAGTCCTGCTGGAATTTAAGTCTGCACTTTTGAAGCTGCATGTGCTGCTGGCGGCATTTGACCTGCAGCAAAGCCCGTTGTATAAGAATGATGAAGCGCTGCTTGAAGCGATTTTGAAGAAACGCAGCTTCGAGGAAGCCTTAGAGCTACTCAAAGACCGGGTATACGATGTGTACTGGGAAATCAATACGCAGAAGCAGGGAACCAATACAAAACGAATGACACTGGCGCAAGAATATATGAAAAAGCACTATATGGAATCTGATTTGAGTCTGCAAAGTGTCTGCGATTATCTCGGCATGAGCCCCAGCCGTTTTAGCGCGGCATTTAAGGAAAGTACGGGAGTGACCTTCATGACCAGACTGATTGAGATCCGGATGGAGCATGCCAGAAGATTGTTGGAAAATACGGATTTTAAGAATTATGAGATAGCAGATAAAGTGGGGTTTAGTGATCCGCATTATTTTAGTGTGTCTTTTAAAAAAGCAGTGGGTGCAACGCCATCCGAATATGCCAAAGTTATGAAAGAGCAGGCAGGGAGAAGCTATGAGTGAGCCGGGAAAAGGATTGAAATGGAAGAGAGTTTCTACGATACGCGGCAGCATGCTTATGGCATTTCTGCCGATTACAGTCGTGTCCTTTCTGCTTTTTTTTACATTTGCATTTCGCTACACACAGGAGAATGTGTTTGATAATTCGCGCGATTACATGAAGGAACTGATTGGTCAGGTCAGTTTGGATCTGGATTCCTACATCACCTATATGGAAAATATATCGTTCATGGTATCGAATAACAATGATGTGATCGATTATCTGTTTTCAGATGAGCAGTTATATTCCTATGAAAATACAGAGCGGTACAAGGCTATTGTTGCGCAGTTTCGAGCGGTGATGGAGGCCCGGGACGACATCTATAATATAGCGGTCATCTCAACATCTGGCCGGACGATCATCAGTGACGGTACGAAATCTTTGAACCCTTACGTTGATTTCAGCCGCCAGGAATGGTATAAACAGGCACTGACCTCTGAAAGTCCGACGGTGCTGACCTCCTCACATGTGCAAAATGTCATTCAGGGGGAATACCAGTGGGTCGTAACAGTGTGTCGTGGGATTACCAATCCCAGCACAATGCAGCGTGCGGGGACCTGCTTTATCGATCTGAATTACAGCGCCATTGAAAACCGGTGTGAAGATGTGAAAGTAGGGAATGAAGGCTACGTATTTATCATTGATGAAAATGGAGAGATACTGTATCATCCCCAGCAACAGCTGATTTACAGTGGTCTTAAAAGCGAAGAAATCGAAGGCGTGTTAAATGCAAAAGAGGATCACTTTCTATCCGGCAAAGGCAAGGAGCAGAAGCTGTATACGATTTCCAAATCCGAGAAGACCGGATGGACAGTGGTCTGTGTGGCTCCGACCTCTGAACTAATTAAGAACAGCACACAAAGCAAGCTGACGTACGGAGCGATTGCTGTGGCACTGCTGACGCTGGTCGGCGGTATGTCCATATGGCTTTCAAAACGTATTACAAAGCCCTTGCAGTTGCTGGATCAGTCGATGAAAAAAGTGGAAAAGGGTGCTTTTGAGAAAATCGACCTGAGTAGTGTGCCTGCCAACGAAATCGGGTCGCTGAGCAACAGCTATAATATTATGACAGATGAAATCCAGAATCTGATGGAAAAAAATGTTGAGGAACAGCGACAGAAGCGTAAGAATGAGATGAAGGCGTTACAGGCACAGATCAATCCGCACTTTCTGTACAATACACTGGATTCCATTATCTGGATGGCCCAATGGAAGAAGACCAAAGAAGTCGTATTGATGACCTCCGCTCTGGCCAAGATGTTCCGCAAGACAATTTCTAACCAGCAGGAATGCGTCACTTTGGAAAGTGAGCTGGACTACGTGCAGAATTACCTGTATATTCAACAGCTGCGTTACAAAGACAAGCTGGATTACAGTATTGAGTGGGAGGACAGTATTGAGTGGGAGGACAGTATACTGCATGCACAGATTCTGAAACTGGTCATCCAGCCCTTGGTGGAAAATGCTATTTATCATGGACTCAAATACCAGGAGGAGAAAGGGTTCATTACGGTGCGCGCTTATCTTGAAGCCGGTGACATCATCATCATGGTAAAAGATACGGGACCGGGCATGGAGCCGGATGTGCTTTCTCATATATTTGACGAACATAAAGTGAATTATCAGAGAAACGGTGTAGGTGTGTACAACGTACAGCGCCGTTTGCAGCTGCAGTACGGATCGGCCTATGGCGTCAGCTACGAAAGTCAGCCCGGTGTAGGGACGACCGCGTACATCCGTATCCCGCTTAGCTATGGAGGGGAGAGCTGATGAAGAAAAAAGTAATACTTGGCATAGGAGCCGCTCTGTTGGTGCTTGCGGCGGTCATAGCGGTGTACCTTATCGTACAGGAGGCACAGCCGGTCGAGAACAAGCAGATTGTCCTCATCCCCAAGGCAAAGGATGAAGCGAACGAATTCTGGTCAGCCTTAATCGCAGGGGCGCATATGGCGGCGGATGAAAAATACGTGGAGCTTACGGTGAAAGCACCGGAGCGTGAGATGGATGTCGATATTCAAAACAGCATGATACTTGAAGCCGTAGAAGCGAAGCCGGATGTAATCATCATCGCCCCCTCCTCTTACCAGAGCAGTACGGCCTACATCAAGAAGGCGATACAGGCAGGAATTCAGGTAGTGCTGGTCGATTCGGAAATCGATGAAGATATTATCGAAGCCAAAGTGGCAACAGATAATTTTGAGATGGGCAAAAAGCTGGGGGAATATATGCAGCTGTTTATCGCAGAAGAACCGCATATTGCAGTGGTAAGCCATGTGGCGCAGGCCTCGACTGCCATTGAACGCGAAGCCGGAGTACGGGACGGCCTGGGCGACTATGAGAAGAATATTGAGCAGGTGGTGTTCAGCGACAGCGGATACCAAAGTGCGTATGACCTGACGATTGAGCTTCTGACAGAACATCCTGAGATCAATATGATTACAGGAATGAATGAGTACTCTTCGCTTGGAATGGCACGCGCTGTCAAATATCTGGGACGGCAGAATCAGGTGGCAGTCTTCGGCGTTGACAGCTCCGTTGCCCAGGTACAGCTGCTCGAAGAAGGAATCTACAAGGCTATTGTAGTCCAAAACCCTTTTAATATGGGGTATCTAAGCGTCGTACAGGCAGTCGAGTGCATAGATGGGAAGAAAGGAAAGTATACGGATTCCCAGAGTGCGCTGGTCACCAAGACGGATATGTATTCAAAAGAGAACCAGAAAATCCTCTTTCCTTTTATCGGCCAGCAGGCCAAAGAGTCGTATGGCTCAGAAGACTAAAGATTCATATACTGCCATATAACATATACCGGTAAAAATCTCTCAGACAGGTGATAAAATTTTCACCTATTTTGAGAGATTTTTCAATTATAAAATCTTTCTGTAAAGACTATACTTTCACTTAGATAAAGTAAAGGAATTAAGGAATAGGAAGGTGACGAAGTGGGTGAAAGTATTTTAAAGATGAAAGGAATAGATAAATCCTTTCCGGGAGTACATGCACTGAATCATGTGGACTTTGAGCTTGAAAAAGGTGAAGTGCACGCACTGATGGGAGAAAACGGAGCCGGTAAGTCAACACTTATGAAAGTTTTGACCGGTATCTACCAGAAGGATTCAGGAAGCATCGAATTTGAAGGAAAGGCAGTGGAATATCATTCGCCGGCAGAATCACAGGAAGCGGGTATTGCGATTGTGCATCAGGAGCTCAACATGATGCAGCACCTGACGGTGGCACAGAATATCTTCATCGGCAGGGAGTTTATGACGGGCAAGTTCATTAATGATGCCAAGATGAACGCTGAGGCAAGAAAGTTGTTTGAACGCCTGAAGATCGACATCAATCCGTCCGAGACCATGTCCAGACTCACCGTAGGCAAGCAGCAGATGTGTGAGATTGCCAAGGCTATTTCCAAGCAATCCAAGGTGATTGTATTTGATGAACCAACGGCAGCACTCACAGAAAATGAAATCGAAGAGCTGTTTAGTATCATTCGTGATCTGCAGAGTCAGAACATTGGTATTGTATATATTTCTCACAGAATGGATGAAATCAAAGTGATTACAGACCGGGTAACGGTAATGCGTGACGGTGAATATGTGGGAACACTGCTGACCAAGGACAGTACAAAAGAAGATATTATCAATATGATGGTCGGCCGTGTAATTTATGAAGACCCAAAAGAAAAAAGCAATGTGCCTAAGGATGCGCCGATCGTACTAAGCGTCAAAAACCTAAATGCAGGACGTATGGTACAGGATATCAGTTTTGATTTAAGAAAAGGAGAAATCCTGGGATTTTCTGGACTGATGGGAGCAGGCCGTACCGAGACAGCACGCGCATTATTTGGAGCTGACAAAAAGACCAGCGGACAGATTTTTATTAATGGCAGGGAGATACCGATCAACAGCCCGCAGGATGCAGTAAATGCAGGGATTGGCTATTTGTCGGAAGACCGCAAACGCTACGGTCTGGTCATTGACAAAACAGTTACGGAGAACACAACCATGGCAAGTCTGGACTATTTCATGTCAGGGCTGTTCATTAATAAGAAGAAAGAGCGTAGTACCGCCAAGGAATATGTAGAAAAACTCAAGACGAAGACACCTTCCGTAAATCAGAAAGTTCTTAATCTTTCCGGAGGAAACCAGCAGAAGGTTGTCATTGCAAAATGGCTTACCAGAGACTGTGAAGTACTGATTTTTGACGAACCGACACGCGGAATTGACGTAGGTGCTAAAAGCGAGATTTACCACCTGATGAATGAGCTGGCGGCAGAAGGGAAATCAATTATTATGATTTCCTCAGAACTTACAGAAGTACTTCGTATGAGCGACCGCGTGGTCGTTATGTGCGAAGGTAAGATGACCGGAGTGCTCGATATCGAAGAAGCATCGCAGGAAAGCATCATGAGAGCCGCTACATTAAGAGATTAGGAATAAAGGGAGGAAACAAAAAAATGAGTAAACAAAATTCTAATGGTGTAAAAGGTGCATTGGCGAATAACAGCTTCGTACGCGCCGTAGGAACACAACGGCTGATTGCCGTACTGGCACTGATCGTGCTGTTCTTGTTCTTCTGTGCAGCAAGCCCGGCGTTTCGCCAGTATTCAACGTTTGTCAGCATCTTTGATGCATCGTACTATATTGGATTTATGGCAATTGGTGTTACCTTTGTTATTATTACCGGCGGTATTGATTTATCAATTGGAACCGTACTGGTATGCTCCTCATTGATTTCAGGAAGCCTGGCGGTAAAATCAGGTCTTCCGATTTGGATCTGCCTGATTATCGGTATTCTGATTGGTACACTGTTCGGTCTGCTGAACGGAATTATGGTCTCGATCATGGGACTGCCGCCGTTCATCGCATCGCTTGGTACGATGATGATTACCAGAGGGCTTGGCTCCATTTATACCAAAGCACAGAGTATCACATGGCCGCAGGCTTCAGAGGCCAACGGCTGGTTTAGAAGTATTTTCAAAGTAACGACAGCGGACAATACGATGATTCCCACAGGCTTGTTCCTCCTGATTATACTGGCAGTCATCATGTCAGTTTTCCTGAACAAATCCAAGCCCGGACGTTACATACTGGCACTTGGCAGCAACAAAGAGGCAACACGCCTCTCCGGTGTCAATGTCGTAAAATGGGAAACGCTTTCCTATATTATCAGCGGTACCTTTGCAGGATTGGCAGGTATCTCCTATGCAGCAATCTACTCGACCATGCTGCCTTCGACCGGAAATGGCTATGAGCTGGATGCAATTGCGGGTGTCGTAATCGGCGGTACTTCGATGAGCGGCGGTTCAGGAACAATTGCAGGAACCCTGATTGGTGTGTTTATTATGTCAGTACTTAAAACAGGATTGCCGTTTATCGGACTGCAGAATCACTGGCAGACATTAATTACAGGTATCGTACTGATTATTGCGGTATTCGCAGACGTAGTAAGCAAGCGCAAGAAAAACTAAAAATTGAATAACAAAAATGTATGATATAATATCCCCCGGGATTTATATAAATATAGGGTTATAGTTGTATACTACAAGGAGGTAGAAAATTGAAAAAGAAAGTGGTAAGTATTTTGTTGGCAGCTGCAATGGCAGCAACATTACTGGCAGGTTGTGGATCAAGCAATTCAGGGAGTGCTGATACAAGTACTGCAGCAGCTACGGAGGGAGACAGCTCCTCAACTGATACGGGAAGCGGTGAGAAGATGTCTGTATACCTTGTATCCAAAGGATTCCAGCATCAATACTGGCAGGCAGTATATCAGGGCGCACAGGAAGCAGCAGAGGAACTGGGCGTTGATATGACGATGGAAGGCCCGAATACGGAAAGCGATATCCAGCAGCAGGTACAGATGCTTAATAATGCAATCAATTTAAAGCCGGATGCCATTGGTCTTGCAGCACTTGATACGCAGGCATGCCTTGAAGCAATCAATACAGCTATGAGCCAGGGAATCCCGATTATCGGATTTGACTCCGGTGTTCCGGATGCTCCGGAAGGCGCAGTAAAAGCAAATGCGGCAACAGACAACTATGCAGCAGGTGAGCTGGCAGCAGAGGAAACTTATAAACTCATTTCCGAAAAAATCAAATCAGCAGATTCAGCAGTCCGTATCGGTGTAATGGCACAGGATGCCACAGCAGAATCGATTGTTAATCGTGGATTAGGTTTCATTGACAAAATCATTGAACTGATTGAAGCAGATGGCAAGACAGTTGGAGTAGAAGGAAATGACAAATATACAGAAGGTAAAGATTCCACAGACGGCAAAGATGTCATCATCGATGTAGCAGTTCCGGCGCAGGTAACCGCAGAAGCCTCCACCATCGACGGACAGAACCTGTTGAACAAAGCAGATACGATCTGCATCTATGCATCGAACCAGCATTCCGGAGAAGCACTCGTACATGCCAATGATAACCTTAAGAAACTTGGTGATGACGGAGTGATCGGAGTGGCATTTGACTCAGGTACGGTCATCAAGACAGCAGTCAAAGACGGAACTCTGGCAGGAGCCGTTACACAGGATCCGTTGTCGATCGGACGTAAAACAGTTGAACTGGCCGTAGCAGCAGCGAAAGGCGAGACAGTAGAAGATGTAGATACAGGATGCCAGTGGTATACGGCAGACAATATGGACGATGCAGAAATCGCTCCCAACCTGTATGACTGATCTATAAGCAAAAAAAGAATGGCGTGAGCCATTCTTTTTTTATACAAAATACAGCAGTTACACGACCTGCAGAGCATACTGCCGAGGTGTCATGCCTTTATGCTTTTTGAAAATTTTTATAAAATAGCTGCTGTCATTAAACCCGCAGCCAAAGCCCACATCCGTTACGGAAATATCCTGTGTCGTCAACAGGAAGCAGGCGCGCTCGATACGGTAATAAATCAGGTAATCCATAGGTGTGGCATGTACCACAGCATGAAAAAAGCGGCAGAAGTACTTAGGCGACATTCCGGCAATCTTGGACAGGGTATCAAGCGTAATCGGTTCGGCATAAGAAGTCTCGATATATTCCAGCACAGGCTTTAACTGAGCCATCTTTTTTTGTCCGCGGTTCTGCAAAAGAGAAAGTTCGTGATAATAATGATTCTGCACGATACAGCCGAACAAGAGAAATAAAGTGCCTGTCGTGGCAAGCTCATATCCTGGCTGCTGCCCCTGCATGGTCTGAAACAGCTGCTGAATCACCTGCTGAAAAGGCGTATCGGCAGAGGTAAAGTGATTCTGGACGATCTTTTTCTGCTTGGAGAACGGGCGAATCAGCTGGCGGCAGGTATCCGTATGCATCAGCAGTGCTTCCAAGTCAAATACAATACACTCATAGATACAGTCCTCCGGTGTACATCCATGCACCACACCGGCGTTAATGAAGATGACATCGCCGGGCAGGCCATGAATTTCTTCATTGTCCAGATAAATCAGAAGGTTCCCCTCAAGAATACGTATGAGCTCATACTCCTGATGCCAGTGATACGGCATATTATAGCGTGAATGTGACTCGTCGATATGGTATAATTCTATTGGGAAGTCGTGTGTCCCATGTTGTTTGCTTTCATTATATTCTAAATAGTGCATTGAGGTATCATCTCCTGAAAAAAGTGAATATAGTTATATTTATTGACAGTATATCACTAGAAGAATCTATTTGGCAATGTTAGAATGAAAGTATCATATTTTTATAGTATATTAAGGAGGTAAGAAAATGGCAAAGAGCAGATTAATTGGTGACTATCCTGTAATCGGAATTCGCCCGACAATTGACGGCAGAAGGGGTGCATTAGATGTCAGAGGTTCTTTGGAAGAGCAGACAATGGCAATGGCACGTGCGGCAGCAAAGCTGTTTGAAGATAATCTGAAATATTCTAACGGGGAGCCTGTAAAAGTAGTACTTGCCGATACAACCATCGGAAGAGTTGCTGAGACAGCCGCCTGCGCAGACAAATTCAAAAAAGCCGGAGTTGACATAACCCTTACTGTTACACCTTGCTGGTGCTATGGTGCAGAGACGATGGACATGGATAAGAACACGATTAAAGGTGTCTGGGGATTCAATGGAACAGAGAGACCGGGTGCTGTCTATCTGGCATCAGTTCTTGCAACCCATGCGCAAAAAGGTCTGCCTGCATTCGGCATCTATGGACATGACGTACAAGAAGCAGATGATACCTCTATCCCGAGCGATGTAACAGAGAAGCTTCTGCGTTTCGGACGTGCAGCTGTTGCCACAGCAACGATGCGCGGCAAATCCTATCTGCAGATCGGTTCAATCTGTATGGGTATCGGCGGTTCGATCATTGATCCGGCGTTTATCGAAGAATACCTCGGAATGCGTGTGGAATCTGTTGATGAGGTGGAAATCATCCGCCGGATGACTGAAGGCATCTATGATGAAGCCGAATTCCAGAAAGCACTTGCATGGACCAAAGAAAACTGTAAAGAAGGATTTGACAAGAATCCTGAAAATATCCAGAAGACTGCCGAAGAAAAAGAGCAGGATTGGGAATTCGTTGTTAAGATGATGTGTATCATCAAAGACTTAATGAATGGTAATGAGAACCTGCCAAAGGGCGCAGAAGAAGAAAAAGTCGGACATAATGCGATTGCTGCAGGATTCCAGGGACAAAGACAGTGGACGGACTTCTATCCGAACGCAGACTTCCCGGAAGCACTTCTTAATACTTCTTTCGACTGGAATGGAATCAGAGAGCCGTACATCCTTGCCACAGAGAATGACGTATTAAACGGTGTAGGTATGCTCTTTATGAAACTTTTGACCAACAGTGCTCAGATTTTTGCAGATGTTCGTACATACTGGAGCCAGGATGCTGTCAAGAAAGCAACAGGCTATGCCGTAGACGGCAAAGCCAAGGAAGCGGACGGTTTTATCCACCTGATCAACTCCGGTGCAGCCTGCCTGGATGCAAATGGACAGGCAACGGATGCCGAAGGCAACGGATGTATCAAACCATGGTATGATGTAACGGAAGCGGATCAGAAAGCGATTCTGGACGCAACCACATGGAATCCGGCAGATAACGGCTATTTCAGAGGAGGCGGTTATTCCTCTCGTTTCTTAACAGAGGCACAGATGCCTTTGACTATGATTCGTCTGAACCTGGTAAAAGGAATCGGTCCTGTACTGCAGATTGCAGAAGGATGGTCGGTGGCATTACCGGCAGAAGTATCTGACAAATTATGGAAGAGAACTGACTACACATGGCCTTGCACATGGTTCGCTCCTCGCGTGACCGGAGAAGGTGCATTTAAAACGGCGTATGACGTTATGAACAACTGGGGCGCAAATCATGGTGCAATCAGCTACGGACATATTGGTGCGGATCTGATCACAATGTGTGCAATGCTGCGTATCCCGGTATGCATGCATAATGTACCGGAAGAAGATATCTTCAGACCGGCTGCATGGAATGCGTTTGGAATGGACAAAGAAGGCCAGGATTACAGAGCGTGCCAGACCTATGGCCCGCTGTACAAATAAAGCAGGTGTTATATGGAAAAAGAAAAACGTGTATTAGCGTTTGATTTTGGGGCCTCCAGCGGCAGAGCCATGCTGGGGGAACTCAAAGATGGTACGATTACCATGCAGGAAGTACACCGCTTTTCCAATGATCCGGTCATTGTCAACCAGACAATGTACTGGGATGTATTGCGGCTCCTGTACGAAATCAAACAGGGTCTGGTCAAGGCGAAACGCTTCGGCAGTATCGAGTCGATTGGAATCGACACCTGGGGTGTTGACTTCGGATTACTGGACAAGGATGGTTATCTGCTTGAGAACCCGGTACATTACAGAGATGCCCGTACTGCCGGTATGATGGAGCAAGCATTCGGCATGCTGCCGAGAGAAGAATTCTATCAGATTACCGGGAATCAGTTTATGGAGATCAATACGGTATTTCAGTTACTGTCTCTTAAGACACACCGTCCGGAACTTCTCGAGCGGGCTGATGCGGTATTACTGATGCCGGACTTGTTCATCTATCTGCTGACGGGGATTAAAGTAGCCGAGTATTCCGAAGCTACAACGACACAGATACTTGATGCCAGACAACGGGACTGGTCGCAGCGAATTCTGCAGGCACTTGACCTGCCGGCACAGCTGTTCCAGAAGATTATACCGACGGCAACCGTTGTTGGTACACTCTCAGATGCCGTATGTGAAGAACTGGAGATTGAAAAAAGCGAAGTGATTGCAGTTGCCGGCCACGACACACAATGCGCGATGGCAGCGGTACCGACGCAGGAAGACGATTTCGTATTCATCAGCTGCGGCACCTGGTCGCTGCTCGGCACCGAACTTTTGGAGCCTTTGATCAATGCAGATTCTGAGCGCTTTAATATTACAAACGAGGGTGGCTATGGTGGCAAGGCTTCTTTCCTCAAGAACATTATCGGCTTGTGGCTGATTCAGGAAAGCCGCCGCCAGTGGATTCGAGAGGGTGAAGAGCTTGGCTTCGGAGAACTCGAGCAGATGGCAAAGACAGCGGCACCGCTGCAATGCTTTATTGACCCGGATGCCCCCGAATTCGTACCGGCCGGAAATATCCCGCGGCGTATCCGCGCTTTCTGCGAGCGAACCGGTCAATATGTGCCGCAGTCCAAAGCAGAAATCGTACGCTGTATTAACGAAAGCCTGGCTCTAAAATACCGCGTGGCGGTAGAAGAACTGCAGCAGTGTACAGGGAAAGTGTACGATACAATCCACCTGTTAGGCGGAGGTATACAGAGCAAATTACTGTGCCAGTTTACGGCAAATGCGAGTCAAAAGCATGTGGTTGCCGGTCCTGTAGAGGCTACGGTACTTGGTAATATGTTGCTGCAGTGGGTGGCAAAAGGCGAAATTGCTGATTTAAAAGAAGGCAGACATATTATTGCTAATTCACCTGACATAGCTTCCTATACAGCAGAAGACGGACCTGCCTGGAAAGAGGCCTACGAACGTTTCAAAAAAATACTGGTGTAGCAGGATACTTCTTGCTGTGATACAGCCGCTGTACAAATACCTTATCGGGGATTTGTACAGCGGTTATTTTTGGCATCAGCATATATATGGTATTGCCTCATAAGCAAGCGGGCAAATGGCTGAGCGATGAGAAGTTCAGTAAATAGTGCAATTGTGAAATTCCGGGGCCATTTGTAGAAAAATCCGAGAATCGGACCCAGAGTAATCTGGCCTTCACCGATCCATGTTCCGGTGACTGTCAGCAGAATGGAGAGGAGGAAAACCGTACATATAATATTAATCGTAACGACAGCATGAAAGCTGTCCCCCTCCCGGACAATCTTGTGGGTGAGCCATTCGGCAGGAAGATAGGTCAGCAGTACAAATAGAACAACGGTTATCCATATACAGGGGAGAATCCGAAGAACCTGATGCCAGACGGCTAAGTGAAATCCAAGTTCAAAACAAGTGATAAGCGGGGCAATGATCATAACGGAAATAACAGAGATGATGGTGATAAACAATAGAAACTCTTTTTTGTTACGGGGCAGATCGTTATAAAATTTCATAATTCCTCCTGGCAGCGGCAATATAAAACAGCGCACACCTCTGAAAGATGTACGCTGAACCATTATACGCGCTTCATATTTTTACCCATAATACCATAGGTGGGCTCAATAAATCTACATTTTTTCTTGCAACAAAAATTTTTTTTATGCAAAGCCTGACGGTTTCTTTTTAGATACAATGAAACCGTCAAAACCTTCATAGGACACTGATTTCGGTGGTGAACTATTACCCTGAAAAGTGTTGTATACTACATAAAATGTATCGAGTATTTTATGTAGATAGTATGAAACCGCAAGGAAATATGAAGGGAGAATTTGGATGTTAATTACCAAAGAATGCGACTATGCCGTTAGAATTTTGCGAGCATTATCCACCAGACCTATTATGAGTGTAAAGGAAATCTGTGAACAGGAAAATGTAACAGTTCCCTTTGCCTACAAAATATTGAACAGACTGCGCCAGCGGGAACTGGTGCACGCCTATCGCGGTGCGTATGGCGGTTATGCACTTGTTGAGGATGCCCGCAAGTTCACGTTGCTTGATGTGTACCTGGCCATGGAGCCTAACTTAAGTGTCTGCGCCTGTTTACATCCCGAGAAGTTCTGTACAAAATACGACGGCGGGGACAAACAGTGCAAAATACGTGATGAACTGGTAGATGCGCAGGAAGTTCTTTTTGCTACACTTTCCAGAAAACCACTCATTGAAATCGTACGTTAAACCAGGGGGAAGACAGACAGGCTGCAGAGAAATCTGCAGCCTGTTGACAAGTATGCCCCAAAGGAATAGAATATGTAATATATTCGTAACAATTAGAAATGACTCAATAAGGCACAACAGAGACCAGGATCAGGAAAAAATACTTGGTGCTGCAGGTCAAGATTAGCCCGAAAATCCAGAACTGCAAGCTTTTTTCAATACACATTTGTATTGTACACAGAAATCACCTCTTCTGATTCGACATAATACTGAAATGTTAAGGAAATGTTTAAAAAATGTTATTATAGGCTTGCATTCACCTTGAATATATGTTAATATAACGGGGAAATGCAGTAGATATTTCGTAAATGTTACAAAAACAAACGATTAGTCGCATGACGAAAGGTTGGTAAAGATGAAGAAAAGAGTTGTCGTTTTTGTTCTGGCAGTGATGATGTGCTCCTTACAAGTCGTAAGTGTTGGTGCAACCAGAGAAGATCAGTTGAAGCAAGAGCAGGCGCAGACACAAAGTGAACTGGATGCTTCTAACGCAGCAGTTGATGATTTGCAGAATAAAATCAATACGATTCAAAGTGAGATCAGTTCTCTCGATCAGGATTTGGTGTCGGTTATGACAGAAATTACTGTTATCGAGTCAGATATAGCTAATAAAGAAACGGAAATTCAGCAGACGCAGGAAGCATTAGTAGCGGCACAGGCTGAGCAGGAATCCCAGTATGAGGGGATGAAGCAGAGAATTCAGTACCTGTATGAAAAAGGACAGGACTCAGCATGGATTCAGTTGATTCTGGATGCAGGCGATATTACGGAATTATTAAACCGTGCAGAGTACGCACAGGATTTATATTCTTATGATCGTGAGAAGCTGGACGAATATATTGCAGTAGTACAGCAGGTGACAGACTTAGGAACCCAGCTGGAGACGGAAAAAGCAGAATCTGTTAAGATGAAGACAGAGTTAGAGTCACAGCAGGTAGATCTTCAGTCTAAACTTGAGGAGAGAAAAGCCTCAGCTTCTAATTACGAAGGTGAAGTAGCTACAGCGCAGGCACAGGCGAACCAGCTGGCAGCACTTTTAAGTCAGCAGACAGCTGAGATTGAGCAGATTCAGCAGGAGCAGGCAGCGGCCGCAGCTGCAGCACAAGCTAGTGCAAGCGCCCAGGCAGCCAGCAGCTCATCAAGCAGTGCCAGCACCGCAAGCAGTAGCTCATCAAGCAGTGCCAGCAGCTCAGGCAGCAGTTCATCGAGCGGTTCAAGCAGCAGTTCATCAGGCAGTTCTTCATCAAGCGATGTTTCTTCTAATGTACCGGTAAGCGGTAACGGAAGTGCAGCTGTTAATTATGCATTACAGTTTGTAGGTGTGATTCCTTATGTATGGGGCGGAACTTCTCTTTCTTCAGGAGTTGATTGTTCAGGCTTTACACAGCAGGTCATGGCACACTTCGGAGTATCTCTTCCCAGAACTTCTTCAGAGCAGAGAAGTGCAGGTGTAGGTGTATCTTATGCAGATGCACAGCCGGGAGATTTGATTTGTTATAGCGGCCATGTTGCAATCTACATGGGCGGCGGACGGATAGTCCACGCAGCGAATGAAAGTATAGGTATTACGACTTCTTCAGCAACGTATCAGACGATACTTGCAGTCAGAAGAGTTATATAGTCTAAAACAATCCTTGATTTTGATTGCTTTAGGTGATATAATACCTTTGAATCAAATAGTAAGACATTTTGAGAGTGGACGGCAGTCCACTCTCATTGCTTGTTTGCATCCAGTACATAGAAAAGGTGGTACCATTGAGTAGAAAAGAAGAATATGAACGCAGACTTGAGAGTCTGGTTGTACCGATTCTTGAAGAGTACGGTTTTGAATTAGTTGAAACTGAATTTGTCAAAGAAGGGGGAACCTGGTATTTACGGAGTTATATTGATAAGCCCGGAGGTATCAGTGTGAATGATTGTGAGGTCGTAAGCCGTACATTGAGCTTAAAGCTGGATGAAGAGGACTTTGTAGAAGAAGCCTATGTTATGGAAGTCAGTTCGCCGGGGCTTGGCCGGCCGCTCAAGACAGAGAAGGACTACGTACGCAGTATGGGGCAGGAACTGGAAATTCGCACCTATACCTATATAGAAAAATCAAAAGAGTTTTACGGAATCTTGCAGGTATATGATGATGCAACGGTAACAATCCAAATGGAAGATGAAAAAAGCATGACATTTAATAAAAAAGATATAGCACTGATACGTTTAGCAGTTCACTTTTAAAAACAGGAGGAAAAAGTCATGAATAAAGAGTTATTAACGGCTCTGGAAATAATAGAAAAGGAAAAGGAGATCAGCAAAGAGACCTTGCTGGAAACGATAGAGCAGTCCCTGCTCCAGGCGTGCAAAAATCACTTTGGAAAAGCGGATAATGTTAAGGTGCATATCGATCCTTTGACTTGTGACTTTTCTGTTCATGCGGAGAAAACAGTCGTTGAAACACCGGAAGAGGTAGAAGATGAACTTCTTCAGATCACATTAGAAAAAGCCAGAGAAATTGACCCGGATATTGCCATTGGCGAAACTGTTGAAGTTAATATTCCGTCACAGGGATTTGGCCGTATCGCGACTCAGAACGCTAAAAACGTGATTCTGCAGAAAATCCGCGAAGAGGAACGCAAGTCTATCTACAAACAGTATTATGAAAAAGAACGCGATATCCTGACAGGCGTTGTGCAGAGGAAAATCGGCAATAATTACAGTATCAACCTGGGGAAAGCGGACGCACTGTTAAGTGAGAACGAACAGATTCCGGGAGAGGATTTTTATCCGACAGAACGAATCAAATTGTACGTATTAGAGGTGAAAGATACCTCAAAAGGAGCTAAAATCCTTGTGTCAAGAACACATCCGGAATTAGTAAAGCGCCTTTTCGAGTCAGAGGTTGCCGAGGTACGTGATGGTACAGTCGAGATCAAGAGCATAGCACGCGAGGCCGGTTCAAGGACGAAGATTGCTGTGGATTCCCGCGATCCCGATGTAGATCCGGTGGGTGCATGTGTAGGCATGAATGGATCTCGTGTCAATGCAGTGGTAGAGGAACTCAGAGGTGAGAAGATTGATATCATTAACTGGAGTGATAACCCCGCATTATTGATTGAGAATGCCCTAAGCCCGGCCAAGGTCATTGCGGTTATGGCAGATCCGGACGAACGGACAGCACTTGTTGTCGTACCAGACTTCCAGTTGTCTCTTGCAATTGGTAAAGAAGGTCAAAATGCAAGACTTGCGGCCAAGCTTACAGGATTTAGAATTGATATCAAAAGCGAGACACAGGCAAAAGAGTCCGGTGATTTTTACGAATATGAAGATGAATATGAAGACGATGATATAGAAGATGATTACGAAGTGTCAGAGGATACGGTTGAAGACGAGTTTGAATTATCGGAGGATGTAGAGGAACTTATTGAGCAGAACGAAGAATAAGCAGTTACCAGATGCGGGGGGCCAATGAAGACAAAGAACAAAATACCGATGCGTCAATGTGTTGGATGCAGACAGATGAAGCCTAAAAAGGAGCTGCTGCGTGTAGTCAGAACCCCGCAGCAGGAAATCGTGCTTGACAGCACAGGGAAAATCAATGGAAGGGGTGCGTATCTGTGCCCATCCGTCGAGTGCTTTGAGAAGGCAAGAAAAAGCAAGGGTTTGGAACGCTCACTTGAAACTGCGATTCCGGAAGAAGTATATGATAAATTGAAAAAGGAGTTTGAGGCGATTGAGTGAAAACAATGTGTTACAAATGCTAGGTCTTGCCATGAAAGCCGGTAAGGTAGCGAGTGGTGAGTTTTCTACGGAAAAAGCAGTGAAAACGGGAAAAGCCTTGCTTGTCCTTGTGGCAGCGGATGCTTCCGAGAATACAAAGAAGAAATTTACAAATATGTGTGAGTATTATGACGTGCCCCTCTATGATATAGCTACCAAGGAAGAGCTTGGACATTTTATAGGAAAAGAATTTCGCGCCAGTATAGCAGTCTTAGATCACAATTTTGCAACGTCAATAATCGGAAAAATAGAAGCTAAAAGGAGGTAGCGAATATGTCAAATATCAGGGTACATGAATTATCAAAGAAATTAGGCATCACAAATAAAGAAGTTATTTCGTATCTGAGTGAGAAGGGACTTGATGTGAAAAGTCACATGAGCAATCTGGACTCTCAGGCGGTAAAATATGTAAAAGATAAATACGAGAAAACTGAAGAACCTAAGAAAAAGAAGAATATTATCAGGGTGTTCAATGCGCAGAATGCAAGCGAAGAGCTGAAGAACCAGGCGAAAGCCGCAGAGCAGAAGCGGGCACAAAATGCACAGAGACGTCCACAGGATGGCAGCAGAAGAGCGGGGAGCGCCCAGACGCAGGAGGGTAGTGGGAATCACAGAATGCAGCAGACAAATCCGGTCCAGCAGAGGACACAAACACAACAGGAGACACATCAGACCACAGGACATGAAAGACCAGCTTCCGAGACACCTGCTCGTCAGGTAACAGAGGGACAGACAGTACAGACGCGTCCATCTCAGACAACCGCGGGTACGACACAGCCCCGCCAGGGAACAAGTTCATCAAATACGCAGAATCGTCCGACACAAGGTGGTTATCGTCAGGGCGGCCAAGGAGCGCAGGGCGGCCAGAATCGTTCCGCACAAGGCGGAAATTATCGTCAGGGAGGCCAAGGAGGCCAGGGCGGTTACCGTCAGGGCGGGCAAGGAAGTCAAGGAGGCCAGGGCGGCTATCGTCAGGGCGGTCAAGGAAGCCAAGGGGGCCAGGGCGGTTATCGTCAGGGCGGTCAAGGAAGCCAAGGAGGCCAGGGCGGCTATCGTCAGGGCGGTCAAGGAAGCCAAGGAGGCCAGGGCGGTTATCGTCAGGGCGGTCAAGGAAGCCAAGGAGGCCAGGGCGGCTATCGTCAGGGTGGTCAAGGAAGTCAAGGAGGCCAGGGCGGTTATCGTCAGGGCGGTCAAGGAAGCCAAGGAGGCCAGGGCGGCTATCGTCAGGGAGGTCAAGGAAGTCAAGGAGGCCAGGGCGGTTATCGTCAGGGCGGTCAAGGAAGCCAAGGAGGCCAGGGCGGTTAACGTCAGGGCGGTCAAGGAGGCCAGGGTCGTTATC
>JBKECY010000006.1:0-91444 GCA_047975025.1 Lachnospiraceae bacterium | reverse complement strand
ATCTTGGAGATAATCCGCGGATTGTAGCTGTAGGCGGCAGTGCTGATGCCGCTGCCATAGGCACCGGAGAGACGAACCAGGACAGCCTTGTACAGATAGATATTAGCAGTGGCATGGTGTTCGCACAGGCAAGAAAGGACACAGGGATCGGGATTGGCTCCGTCAGAGCGAATACGCTTGCCGGCAGCTACATCAATATTTCCAGCGGCAGCGTAATTCCGTTAGCCGTAGACGACACCATAAGTACCCCTAATCCTCAACCAATCAATAACAACGGTGACGCTGTGTACTATGTACCGGTAAAAGTGGTGGATGGGCGCAATTCGCCAGCACTGGTGCCGCTGGAAGAGGCCGACGTAGCAGTCACAGTTGACAGTGGCACTGTCGCTTATGACTATCTGGCAACAACATGGGGTCACACACTTTTTGCACCGGTTTTTGCCGATCCCATATTTAGTACAGTGCCGCGCTTTGAGAGTGTCCCCAGCGTTCCGCTATATAACAGTGGCGCGACCGACTACAACGCGCAAGCAGGACTCTGGCTGCCGCCAGGTGAGAAATATACGTTCCTTGGCTCCAAGATAAATGTCGGCATCGGCAGTAAAATACAGGAGGCCATACAAGCTGATGATAATAATAATCTGCAAGAAACTGTAATCATAGGCAGTAGTTTTAGTGCCACACCGGATACAGAGCAGCGCGTGATAGGTGATGTATATCTGGATGTAGCTGGAAAAACATCTATTTTACCAGCGAAAGACACCGCAACGGTGGAATGGTTCAGGGAAAGTGTGGAGTCACCTACGGATCTAGTGGATGATACAAACTTCCAGACACTTTTCACAGCTGCTGGCACAGCGAATACAGGCTCTATAAGCCTGGACAAACAAGCAGACAATATAAACTATGCGAAGACAGGAACCCAGGATATTGTAATAGACAAGAACGGACGCTATTGGCTTAAAGTGACGTATTCTAACATATTGGACACAGACTCCGAGACTTTGTATACGTACATAGATATCAGAAATATATTTACAGAGTACAATGTTTATGCACGAGGGCTTGACTTTACTGACCATCTCGCAGACCCGGACAACGCACCTATAACACTGTTTTACGATACCCTGCTTATGGATGTGGCAGGGACGGGTACAACGGCGATTCCATTCGATTTAAACGGTACGGATGTAGTTACTCTCCCGGAGAGCGAACTTCCAATCACACGAGCGGGAGGCACTTTGCAGTACGACCAGGTAGAGATTGCACCGCCCAGCAGTCTGGACTTGACGGACTGGCACTACACGATTAGCAATACACCCGGCCAGACACCAGCCGATGGCTTTATCTACAACGCTGCCACCAGTTCAAGTCTTATTCTGACAATGGATGCGGATTTCCTGAACAATACGAATGTGTATTGTGAGCTGGACAGTGCAAATGCTTTAGTTCCTTATAAGTACCTGCTTTACTTCTGGAAGGATGCGGCGGCGACTTCAACACCAACAGTGAGTCCGACCGAAACGGTGAGCCCGACCGAAACAGTGAGCCCGACCGAAACAGTGACGACAACTCCGCCGGAGCCGATAGCTCCGCCCGAGCCGATAGCTTCACCGGGACCGACAGCTTCACCGGAGCCTGCAACGCCACCGGAACCTTCTGACCCACCGGTAACGATTAGCCCACCGGAACCAACGGACCCGTTGGTGACAATAATAACCGGGCAGTCTTCAAAGCCCACCGGCAGCGCAGATAAGGCGGCTGCGGGAAATGGTGCTTTACGTGATACCGTACGAACAGCTGATGCTGCAGACATCTTTAGTATAATAGGCATGTTTGTCTGCGCCGGGTTCGGTGTGTTCTATGTACTGTTTTGGCGCAGAAAGAAGAAAGAGAAATGAGATATGCAGCTTCTGCTCAAGTGAGATTGAAAACAGGGCTATAAACAACGCAAAGACTAACAAAGGAGAATGCCAGGATGTTTCCCGGCATTCTCCTTTGTTATATGAGGGCTTCACTATGCTTCCCATCGTCCCGATGCCCCACAAGGCAGCACCAGTCCGCTTTCCGTCACAGGCAGGCCTAATTCCTGTGCTTTCACAGTTCCCCGGTAGGAGCGCAGCACGACACTGAGCATGTAGGTCAGAACAGAAGGAGCCAGTCCCGTTGTATAGGAATTGACCAGGAAGAAGAGTGGCTGCGGTGTAAGCAGCTTTTCGCAAAGGTGCAGAAGCGGGAAGATAGCATCTTCGATCTTCCAGATCTCCCCCTTGGGACCGCGGCCGTACGAAGGCGGGTCCATAATGATGGCATCATATTGATTACCGCGCCGGATTTCCCGCTCCACGAATTTCTGGCAGTCATCGACCAGCCAGCGGACAGGCGCCTCTGAAAGTCCGGAGCAGGCGGCGTTTTCCTTGGCCCAGGTCACCATTCCCTTGGAAGCGTCCACATGTGTTACGTGAGCACCGGCTGCCGCAGCCGCCAGTGTGGCACCGCCGGTATAGGCGAACAGGTTGAGCACCCGTATAGGGCGGTTCGCCTGCTTGATCTTCCGGTGCATCCAGTCCCAGTTCGCAGCCTGCTCCGGGAAGATGCCGGTATGCTTAAAGCTAAAAGGCTTGATCTGAAATGACAGATGCTTGTAAGTCAGCGCCCACTGATGGGGAAGGTCGCGAAATTCCCACTCGCCGCCGCCCTGCTTGCTGCGGTGGTAGTGGCCGTTCGGGCGATTCCATTCCGTTCGGCTTTTGGGAGTATCCCATATAATCTGAGGGTCAGGACGTACGAGTATATAGTCGCCCCAGCGCTCTAATTTTTCTCCTCCGGAGGTATCCAGAATCTCATAATCTTTCCATTCATCGGCAATCCACATGACATAGTATCCTTTCTTGAAAACACATACTCCGAATTATACCATAATTTGAAAAAAAGCAACACAGATTTTTGAAAAATCCAATCTGGATGCGCAGTGCAAAATGATGTAAAAAAGCTTTATTTTACCGAGAATTTGGTGAGGAATTTTCCACAAGAATCTTTGACAAGGAGTACTAAGCATACTATAATAATATAAAATGGTTTTGAGTGAGAGGAGATTGTTATGAAAGCATACCACCAGTTGTCAAAAGATGAGTTAACAAAGCTAAAAATCGAGCTAGAGGCACAGTACCAGGATATACAATCTCAAGGATTGTCTTTGGATATGTCCAGAGGGAAACCGGCTTCAGCACAGCTGGATCTGGCACAGGGGATGCTGAGTGTATTAGATGAGAACAGTGTAGTGAATTCGGCAGCAGGGGTTGATTGCCGCAATTACGGAATCCTGGATGGGATACCGGAGGCGAAACAGCTCATGGCTGAGATGGCAGAGGTGAAAGCCGAGAATGTCATCGTTATGGGGAATTCCAGTCTGAATATAATGTTTGATACGGTATCGCGCGGTATGACGAAGGGCTATCTGGGAGAAACTCCCTGGTGTAAGCTTGACAAAGTGAAGTTCCTCTGTCCGGTGCCCGGGTATGACAGACATTTCGGGGTAACGGAGTTTTTCGATATCGAGATGATTACCGTTCCGATGCTTTCGACAGGACCGGATATGGATCAGGTGGAAAAGCTGGTGGCTGAGGATGCTTCCATCAAGGGCATCTGGTGTGTGCCGAAGTATTCGAATCCGCAGGGCATCACATATTCTGATGAAACAGTCAGAAGAATGGCGGCTTTAAAGCCGGCGGCTGCTGATTTTAGAATCTTCTGGGACAATGCATATTGTGTACATCACCTGTATGAAGAGCAGGATCAGTTGCTCAATATTCTCGAGGAGTGTGAGAAAGCCGGGAATCCGGATATGGCATTTGTCTTCTTCTCAACTTCTAAAGTAAGCTTTACCGGAGCCGGAATTGCAGCCATTGCATCATCGAAAGCCAATCTGGACGATTACAAGAAGCTTCTGACGATTCAGACGATAGGACATGACAAAGTGAATCAGCTAAGACATGTCAAATTTTTCAAAGACGGCGCAGGCATCGCAGCACATATGAAGAAACATGCGGAGATTATGCGTCCGAAATTCGAGGCAGTCATTGCACTTTTGGAAAAAGAGTTGGGCGGGCTGGAGATCGGAAGCTGGATCAAACCGAACGGAGGCTATTTTATTTCTTTTGATGCACTGGACGGCTGTGCCGGACAAATCGTGCAGAAGACGAAGGAAGCCGGTGTGATCATGACCGGCGCCGGAGCTACCTATCCGTACGGACAGGACCCTAAAGATTCGAATATCCGCATTGCACCGACGGTACCGACGATGGAGGAGCTTTTACAGGCGGCCGAAATCTTTATCCTAAGTGTTAAACTGGTAAGTATTGATAAGCTGCTGGCGTAGGGGAGCCTGGCAGAGCAAGTGCACTGGTAGAAGTTTGACTTTAATTTCTATGGTGAGATAAGGGTTGTATATGGCAGAAAGAGGCAATAAACGGGGAGGGAAACTTAAGATTATCATACCGCTCGTACTGTTGCTGCTGCTGATCGCAGGTATCTATGGTGCCGGTGTGAAATATTTCAGCACACATTTTTTTCGGGGAACTGTCGTCAACGGGATGCAGGCTTCGCTGCTGACCATCGATGAGGTGGAACAGGAGCTGACCGATGAGGTGGCGACCTATACATTGAGTGTGGTTGAGAGGGATGGCAGCATCGAGAGAATCAAGGCGGAGGCACTGGGCTATTATCGTGAGGATTCGACGCAGACGCAGACGTTGCTCAGAGCGCAGAATCAGTGGCTGTGGCCGCTCAAGCAGACCCAGGCATATGTCTATGATGTGATTAATGTGACGGGCTATGATTCGGAAAAACTAAGTTCTGCGGTGGCTGCTTTGGGAGCTTTGCAGGATATGGTGGCTCCGGAGGATGCCTACATCAAGGAAGATTCGGATGGTTTTTCGATTGTTCCGGAGACTGAGGGCAATGCGCTGGATGAGGCTAAAGTACATGCGGCTGTGGAAGAGGCGGTACAAGTGGGTAAGACAGAGGTGAATCTGTCAGAGCATGCCTGTTATCTCGAGCCGCAGGTACTGCAGGATGATGCACAGCTGGCAGAAGAACTTGCTCAGCTGACCACGTATCTGGCAACAAATATTGAAATTGACTTTGATGATCGTACGGAAACTGTGGATGGAGCGCTTGTCAAGACTTGGATCTGGAAGAATACGGAAGGCAAATATTATATTAACGAGACCTTAGTGGCAGAATTTGTCAAGACGCTGGCAGTCAAGTATGATACATTCGGCGGTCCGCACGATTTCCTGACGACCTCCAAGAAGAAGATTTCCATCAAGGGCGGTGACTATGGCTGGGTTCTGGATGAAGATACAGAAGTAACAGAACTTCTGGCGGCCATCAGAGAAGGACGTACAGGGGTACGCAGTCCAAGTTATACATACGCAGCGAACAGCCGCAAGGCGAATGATATTGGTACTACCTATGTAGAGATTGATTTGCAGGCGCAGAGGATGTACTTTTACAAGGATGGTAAACTGCTGGTGGATACACCGGTCGTTACCGGAAATGCAGATGGACAGCATGATACACCTACAGGCGTCTACGCGCTGGACGCACATAAATCACCTTCCATACTTCGTGGTGAGGACTATGCGTCAGAGGTGACCTACTGGATGCCGTTCAATGGTGACGTAGGAATCCACGATGCTGACTGGAGGACGGAATTCGGCGGCGAGATCTACAAGACCGCAGGGTCGCATGGATGTGTGAACACACCGCTGCTTGCGGCAAAAACTATTTTTGATAATATCAAGATCGGAGACCCGATCATAGTCTATTAAAACGTATGAAATGAAGTTAAGGAATGTCGCGGACTGCGCCATTCCTTAGATATCCTAAGGAGGCATTATGAAAGTCGTTGTATTGGCAGGCGGAATTAGTACGGAGCGCTCGATTTCGATTGTATCCGGCAAGGGGGTCTGTGCTGCCTTAAGAGAGAAGGGACATCAGGCGCTGCTGATCGATGTGTTCTTGCCGGTCAGTGAACAGGATCTGCAGAATGGATTCAGCACATCCTATGATTTGGACAAAGCCGTTCAGTATATTGCCGCCTTTGATTCACAGGTGGAAGAGCTAAAGCAGAGCAGAGCCGGGTTCTTTGGGGAGCATGTCCTGGAGATATGCAAAGAAGCGGATATTGTATTTCTGGCACTGCATGGTGAAGACGGAGAAAATGGCAAGATTCAGGCAACCTTTGATTTGATGGGGATACGTTACACAGGCAGCGGTCATCTGGGAAGTGCCATGGCCATGGATAAAAGTATTACCAAGACGATTTTGGAGGCGGCAGGTGTGCCGACGCCCAAGGGGGTGCGTCTGGTACAGGGAGCTTACAGTACTTCACCGGCCGTATATGGTATGTCATTTCCGCTGGTAGTCAAGCCATGCTGCGGAGGTTCCAGTGTAGGTGTCTACATTGTGGATACGCAGACAGCCTATGAGGAAGCCTTGACCAATGCCTTTGCGTATGAGGATGAAATTATTGTAGAAACCTATATCAGCGGACGAGAGTTTTCCGTAGGAATCGTGGAAGACACAGCCTATCCGATCATTGAAGTCGAGGTAAAGGAAGGGTTCTACGATTACACGAATAAGTATAAAGCAGGAGCGGCGATTGAAACTTGTCCAGCGCTTCTGAACGAGGCACAGACATCGCAGATGCAGGAGCACGCATTGCAGGGATTCAAAGCACTGGCACTTGAAGGGTATGCCAGACTTGATTTCATGCTGGACAGTGAAGGACATATGTACTGTCTGGAGGCGAATACATTGCCGGGTATGACACCGACCAGCCTGCTTCCGCAGGAAGCACAGGTTCTGGGGATAGCGTATCCGCAGTTGTGTGAACTTCTCATTGAAGTATCCATGAAGAAATACAAATAAATAGTGACGAACAGATTCGTAGGGGAGAGAAGCATGAAGAATCTTACATTAGAGAATATAGCAAAGGTCTGTGGGGGGACCTATATTGGCGACAGCCGGCTGTGTGGTCAGGAAATTGGGGGGATCTCTACTGACAGCCGCAAGACAGGCCCGGGGGAGCTTTTTATCCCGATTGTGGGGGCACGTGTGGATGCACATGATTATATTGCGCAGGTAATGGAGCAGGGAGCACTTGCTACATTGTCGGAGCGAACCCTCGAAGGTTTCGAGGGTACCTATATATTGGTGGATTCTTCGCTGGAAGCCATCAAGAAAATTGCTGCTTTTTATCTGGAGCAGCTGGCGATACCGGTCGTCGGAATTACCGGGAGTGTGGGAAAGACAAGCACCAAAGAATTGGTGGCAAGTGTCCTGCAGACGAAATTCAAGACGTTAAAGACACAGGGGAATTTCAACAATGAGCTGGGTGTCCCGCTTACGATCTTTCGATTAGGCGTAGAAGATGAAATTGCCGTATTGGAAATGGGAATCAGTGATTTTGGAGAAATGAGCCGTCTGGGAGCGATCACCCGGCCGGACAGTTGTGTCATTACAAATATCGGACCTTGCCATCTGGAAAATCTTAAGGATTTGGATGGTGTGTTTAAGGCAAAAACGGAAATCTTTGCGTATCTGGCGGAGCACGGGACTGTGTTTCTAAATGGAGATGACAACAGACTCGCGGCGGTAACACAAGTCAAGGGCTCGGCTCCCGTATTTTTTGGAATGGGAGCGCAAAACACGATTTATGCGACTGAAATTGTCGAGAATCAGGCAAGCAGTATCTCCTGCAGAATCCATACACAGGATACGGCGTTTGATGTAGTGATTCCCATGCCGGGACGACATATGGTCTATAATGCGCTGGCGGCCACAGCGGTCGGACTGCATTACGGACTGACCATCGAATTCATCAAAGCAGGCATTGAGCAGGCCGTACCGCTTGCGGGGCGGTTCCGTCAGATCCAAACCTCTGCGATTACAATGATTGATGACTGCTATAATGCGAATCCGGTTTCTATGAAAGCATCGTTGGAAGTACTGTCAAAAGCAGCAGGGAGAAAAGTAGCGCTGCTGGGCGATATGGGAGAGCTGGGAGCTGACGAAATCCGGCTTCACGAAGAAGTGGGTGCCTATGCGGCCGGTCTGGCGCTGGATGTATGTATCGGTGTCGGCGTACGCAGCCGGGCATTAATCGAAGAGATACGGACGCACAACACTAAGATGGCGCTCTATTCCTTCGCATCTCTTGCCGAGGTATCCCAAGAGCTGGCAGCGATACTGCAGCCGGGAGATACGGTTCTGATCAAAGCATCACATTTTATGGATTTTGGACAGTTGGTCGCACAGCTTGAGGCGATGACAACAGCCGAACTTTCGAATGTGCAGGCGGAATCGGGAGGCGGTCTATGAAAAAAATCCTGATTAAGGCCGCAATACTGCTATGTGTGTTCATTGGAGCCATCATTATTACAAGCCTGCTCATGAAAAACGAAAGTACAACAAATCTCTCGGATTTTGGTACACCGACACTGCCGGTGGTCATGATAGAAGACGAGGGAGTGTCGTTCAATCAGATGTTCGGGTATACGACACAGATGGATGTGGACGGAACCAGAGATTCACTGACACCGCTTGATACAGACAGGAATCTGGAGATCTGCATACAGCCCTATGACAACACAATACAGAGCATGACGTATGAGATTCGTACGTCAGATGGCAGTAAAGTGCTTGAGAATAAGACCATCAAAGATTTCACCCAGAATGACGGCTATTACAGAACGACTATTAATATACAATGTGAAATGCTGATGAATCAGGAATATTCGCTGCAGCTAAAGCTGGAATATGCTTCTGGCAGCGCATATTATTATACCAGAGTCATTATGCGTACGGACATCAATACGCAGCAGTATCTGGCGTTCGTGCAGCAGTTTGCCAAAAGTTCGCTGTCCAAAGAATCAGAAGATTCTGTGGCCGCGTATCTCGAGCCGGATGACACAGCGTCGAACAGCAGCTTTCTGGATATTAACATACATTCTTCTTCTGACATGGTGACCTGGGCGGATCTTGAACCGCAGATGTCCCGTCAGGGAGTTCCGGTTATCAAGGATATTAACGAAACGACGGGAAGTGTCTCGCTCGAGTACCAGATTACGGCAAAAGATGCAGATGGGAACGAGGAGCTCTATAACGTTACGGAGTTCTACCGCATGCGCTATGTCAATGGTGCCATTGCACTTCTTGATTTTGAACGCAGTGCGCGTCAGGTCTTCGATCCGGAAGGGCCGGTGATTACGTCAGAGGCGGTACAGTTGGGCGTAATCTCCAAGGAGGTTCAGTATATGTCCGATGCAACGGCACAGGTGTTGGCCTTTGTGCAGGAAGGTGAGCTTTGGACGTATAGCCGCAGTATGAAGCGGATGACAAGAATTTTTAGTTTCCGGGATATTACGAATACGGATATCCGGGGTGACAATACCAATCATAAAATCCACATAGTTCGTGTGGACAGCTCCGGGGATATGGACTTTATAGTCTACGGCTATATGAACAGCGGTGCCCATGAGGGGCAGGTCGGTATCGCGGCCTATCATTATTACAGCAGTCAGAACGCTTTGAAGGAGCAGGCGTTTATCCCCAGCACTTCTTCGGATGAATTCCTAAACCTGGATGCGGATCTGCTGACCTATACAAATCAGAACGGGCAGATGTTCGTCTATCGTAATGACACGTTGTATCAGATCGATATGGAGAGCGGAACCTACGAAACGGTTGTAGAAGGGGTTCCCAAAGAGAATTTCATGGTTTCCAAATCCAATGCCAGTGCTGTGTGGAAGACCGGAGGCAGTGATGATACGGCAACAGTGCTGGTCCAGATGGATTTTGAGACGGTCACGACCCGTAATATCGTAGCGCCGGATGGCTATCAGATTCAGGCAATCGGTTATATGAACGAAGACTTCGTATATGGACTGGCACGTACAGAGGTAGTAAGTGATCCCACAGGAGGCGGGGTATTCGCCATGGATCTGCTGCGTATTATTAATACGGAACAGGAAGTGCTCAAAGAATATTCGGCACAGGGACGCTATATTACAAGTGTGACCATCGGTACCAGTGTCATGCAGCTGGATCTCTCGGTCAAGGATGCGACGGGCTATGTCTATCAGGCTTCGGACACAATTATGAATAATAAGAGCTCGGATACTGAGACGGTATCTGTCAACCCCAGTTATTCGTCCCGGCGGGGCACGACAATTCGTCTGGCCTTCGAGAGCAGCAAGATTGATACTTCAGCAGATATCATTTACTCCAAGATTCGGCTCAATACACTGAATCACGAGGTGGAACTGCCGCAGGAAGAATCCCAGCAGACGAGCTACTACGTATATGCACGCGGTGGTCTGGCAGGAGTCGTAGATAATGTAAGCGGAGCGATTGCGCTGGCAGACGGCATAACCGGAGTGGTCCTCAACCAGAGCCAGCAGTATGTGTGGGAGAGGGGAAATGTCAAGACCCAGATCGAACTGCGCATGGAGGATATCCCAGAAATCTTCAGAAGTGGTACAATGGATATGGAGCAGCTGCAAGAAGCGGTGGGCGATACGGCAGATGTATTGGATCTGACCGGCTCGACGTTGGAGCAGATTCTGTATTTTATAAGTACACAAAGAGCCGTTCTGGCTAAAACACCAGAAGGTTCCGTCCTTTTAATAGGATACAACTCCAATAGTATAATCTGGTACGATCCGCTGAGTGCACAGGCAACTTTGCACACCAGAGAAGAAAGCAATCAGATTTTCTCTTCACAGGGAAATGTATTTATCAGTTATATTGAGACTTTAGATGAAAGGTAGGCCCAAATTATGGATGAAAGAATTTTAAAACTTGCAAAAGGTCTGGTACACTATTCATGCAACGTGCAGCCGGGTGAAAATGTATATGTTCATTACATTGGAAGCGATACGACTGCACTGGCGCAGGCACTGATACGTGAAATCTATGCAGCCGGCGGACACCCGTATGCACATTTTACGGATCCGAAGGTGCAGCGTGAGATACTGCTGCATGCGGACAAAGAGCAGATACAGTTCATGGCGGACCTGGATGTTCGTGAGATGGAGCAGATGGACTGCTATATCGGGGTGCGGGGCAGTGACAATGTTTCGGAGCTTTCGGATGTACCAGCAGAACAGATGAACCTGTACGATACCTATTATGGGACTCCGGTACATCATAATATACGTGTACCTAAGACCAAATGGGTCGTGCTTCGCTATCCGAATGCAGCAATGGCACAGCTCTCCGGCAAGAGTACACAGGCGTTTGAAGATTTTTATTATCAGGTGTGTACGCTGGATTATTCGCACATGAATGAAGCCATGAAACCATTGGTAGACTATATGAATCGCGTGGATAAGGTGCGGATGGTCGGCCCGGGAACGGACATCAGTTTTTCAATCAAGGATATCGGTGCGGTTCCCTGCTCGGGGCTGCGCAATATTCCGGACGGAGAAGTCTACTCCGCACCGGTACGGGATTCCATTAACGGAACGATTACGTATAATACACCATCGCTCTATCAGGGATTTACGTTTGAAAATGTATCGTTTACGTTTGAAAATGGCAAAATCATCGAGGCAACGGCGAATGACACCAAGCGTTTGAACGAAGTACTCGATACGGACGAAGGTGCACGCTATATTGGAGAATTTGCGATCGGTGTGAATCCGTTTATCCTGGAACCAATGAAGGACATCCTGTTCGATGAGAAGATTCAGGGGTCGATTCATTTTACACCCGGTAATTGCTATGAAGAAACTTCCAATGGAAATGTTTCGGCAATCCATTGGGATCTTGTGTGGATACAGAGAGAAGAATACGGCGGAGGCGAAATCTATTTTGATGATGTGCTGATCCGCAAAGATGGAAGATTTGTGGTAGAAGAGCTGGAAGGACTCAACCCAGAGAACCTGGTGTAACAGCCTGCCATGCCATTCCCGGAGTCACAATAGAGACAGCATTGGATTTGACGTGCGTCTTTTGTGGTGCTCCGGGATTTTTTCGTTTCTGGAAAAAAATTTTGATTTGATGCAACAATAACGAGGGATATGGACACTTATATATACGTACATAAAATACAGGGAGGTGGGACAATGGCAGGAGATGAAAAAAAGGCGCTTTTTACGGAACAATACGAAGCGGTATACCGGGATTTATATCGGTTCGCCGTATATACGCTGCGTAATACGTACGATGCGCAGGATGCGGTAAGCGATACGGTGGCGGATGCATACGCCTCTTTCTCCAAGTTACGCAGCAGAGAATCATTTCGCTCTTGGATTTTTGCAATTTTGTCCAATAAGTGCAAACGCCGTATCCGGGAATACGCAAGGGGGGCGGTCGAGATACCGGACACCTTGCCGGCAGACCAAAGCGATACCACAGCAGATATGGATGTAAGAGAAGCTTTTAGTAAGCTGTCTTCAGAAGAACGGCTGATTCTCTCCATGGATATTTTCGCGGGTTATAGCAGCAAGGAAATCGGCAGGATGCTACATATGAACGAGAATACGGTACGTTCCAGAAAAAGCAGGGCATTGGAAAAGATGCGGCTTCAATTACCCGAATATAATTCCAGACGTGCCGGTACACCGGCAAGAGATGGCGGCGAAAGCAGAAAGGAGGTTCTCTATGAGTAAGAAGCAGGATAAAAAAAATGTGACATTTTTGTATAGCAGCGATGAGCAAAAGGACAAGGATAGCAAGCAGGATATCAAACAGTCAGCAGATAAACTGTTAATTCCGGCTTCCCTGCTGCCGGAAAACATAAGCGAAACATTAGACGGCAAGAAGCCGGCCAGCCGGTGGAAGGCAGTTCGAAATGTCGGTGCTGCCGCCGTAGTGCTGCTCGTAGTGGTGACAGCAGTGCTGATCAAGCAGAACAGTGTGCCGGTTGAAACTGTGAAGACAACCAGTGAAGCGGAGCAGTCCGCCGCCGCAGACCAGAGTGAAACCGCGGTGGGACAGCTGGAGGGGATCTATACGCCGAGTGACTTTCAGGCACTGTACGATGTTATCTTGAAAAATCGGGACAATTCTGTGTATGGAATCGATGGAACCTTTACAACCCGAGAGGAGATGAGCGCGGATGCAGCTTACTCGGGCGCCATAGCCTCCCAAACAGAGGCCTCAAGTGCAGCCGGTACCGGGGCATCGTATGCAGAGACAAATGTGCGTACGGAAGGTGTAGACGAGGCGGACATTTTGAAAAATGATGGAACCTACCTCTATATTCTGCGCTCAACCGGAACCATCGAGATTGTAAAAGCCGATACGTTGTCACTTGAAACCAGTATTCCTAAGGAAAATCTGAATGATGCAGTACGGGAAATTTATGTGGATGCGGACAGACTGGTCGTGATCGCGGATACAGTAAGCAGCGAATTTGCCTCAGAGGAGGATGCAGATACGTATCGTATAGAGGATACCACAGAGACCCGGGTCTATACCTATGATATTAAGGACAAGACCTCGCCAAAACTGCTGGGGACAACAAAGCAGGAGGGAAGTTACCTTTCTTCCAGAAAAATGGGAAATTACATGTATGTGTTTACCTCATTTTATCCTGCCTATGACGAAGGCAGTGATACGGTACATCCCTTCGCGCCGCGGGTCAACGGAAGTTATATTGATACGACATCGATCTACCTGCCGGAATATATCCAGGATACCAGCTATCTGGTAATCAGCAGCTTTTCCATCGAAGAACCCGAGAAGACCATTGATACCAAGGCGGTTCTCTCCGGAACACAGCTCTTCTATGTAAGTGATGCCAATATGTACGTGGCGAATACGAAATATACCTCGGATACAGTGGCAACCCAGATTTTGCGCTTCTCACTTACAAAAGGGAAGATATCGCCGGAAGCGGTAGGAAATGCAGAGGGTGTACTCAACGACTCGTTCTCCATTGATGAATACGATGGCTACCTGCGCATCGTAACAACGAGTTGGGACAGTGAGAGCTATAACAATCTGTTCGTGCTGGACATGGATTTGAATACGGTAGGAAGTATCACAGGGCTGGCTAAGGGGGAGACGATTGAGTCCGCCAGATTTATGGAAGATACGG
The DNA here is from genome assembly GCA_047975025.1 of Lachnospiraceae bacterium. GTDB lineage: Bacteria > Bacillota > Clostridia > Lachnospirales > Lachnospiraceae > JBKECY01. The sequence goes on along the minus strand of JBKECY010000006.1, from coordinate 77,328 downwards.
GATACTTTGTCACCTTCAGACAGGTGGACCCGCTGTTCTCAGTGGATTTATCCGATCCTTTGCATCCTAAAGTTATCGGGGAGTTGAAGATTACAGGATTTTCTGAATACCTGCACTTTTACGAGGATGATCTGTTGCTGGGAATTGGCTGGGAAGTGGATGCTCAGACAGGAGAGAATATAGGACTCAAGCTTTCGATGTTTGATATTTCTGACCCGTCGGATGTCAGGGAAATCAGCAAAATGGTGCTAAAGGACGTGACCTACTGCTCAGGACTATTTAATTACAAAGCGGTATTGATGGATCCGGAACAGAATATAGTTGGCCTGACATTCATGAAGTATGATTCTGCCGAGGGGGTCAATAAAAACTACTATGGAGTATTTAGTTACAAGGACCAGGAATTCAGCAACGATTTCCTATACAACATCAGCGAAGAGGACACGAGAACAGATGTCTACTATACAATAGACAGTGTCAGGGGAACGTATATTGACTCTATGTTCTATCTGGTATATGGGGATCAGGTGCTTCAGTTCGACAGGGAGCAAAACTTCGAAAAAACAAAGGAACGATAAATAGAAAACAATACATGAAGTGAAAAGCAGACAGGCGCCCTGTACGAGTGGGGCGTCTGTTGTCGTATGAGGAGTTGTGTCCAATACTTTACTAAACAGCGAAAATCATTTATAATTTAACCAGCATACAGCAATTCTAACGACAGATAAGAGAGGGAAAGCATATGAAACTCATACATTGTGCAGATCTGCATCTGGACTCACCGATGACAGGGAATTTCACGAGTGCACAGGCGAGAGAGAGAAGAAATGAGATGCTGCATACATTCGAACGGATGGTGGAATATGCCTTGCAGGAAGGTGTCAGAGCCATCTTAATCGCAGGTGATCTGTACGATTCTGTCTATGCATCGGCGAAGACACGTGATATAGTGTCGGGAATTATACGTAAAGCATCCGAAATTGATTTCTTGTACCTGCGCGGGAACCATGACGCTGCCTCGGGTGAGGAAGTGCAGCTGCCGGAGAATGTCAAGATGTTTGCCGACCAGTGGACTTCTTACAGATATGATTCCGTCGTAATCACAGGCAGAGAACTCTCGGATGATGCGGCAGAGCTGCTGTTGGACAAACAGGATCTTAATATTGTCGTATTGCATGGAGCCGTGAAACCGCAGGGACAGATGACGAAGGACGAAATCAGTCTGGCGCAGCTTACACACAAAGGGATTGATTATCTCGCCTTAGGTCATTACCATGCGTATCAGCAGGAAGTTTTGGATAAAAGAGGTGTCTATTGCTATTGCGGATGCCTGGAGGGCAGAGGCTTTGATGAAACAGGCCCCAAAGGATTCGTCTTGCTGCAGACCAAAAAAAATAAAGTGGAAGCCGAGTTCGTGCCATTTGCCAGCCGGACACTGCATGAAGTCCGGGCAGATATCTCCGGCTGCAGCACCGGACGCAGTGTGGAGGAAGCCATCTATGCTGAGATTCGGGACATACCCCAAAGAGATCTGGTCAGGGTCATTCTAGGCGGTGAGGTGTCGCCGGAATCTGACTATCATGTTACATTTATGGAAAGCAAGTTCAAAGAACGTTACTATTTCTTCCGTCTGCTGGATCGAAGCCGGCTTGCCATAGATATCGACACCTATCGCTACGATGCCTCTCTAAAAGGAGAGTTCATACGTCTCGTATGGGATGCAGATCTAAAAGAAGATGAGAAAAGCAGTATCATCAAGATGGGGCTGCGGGCACTCCGGGGAGAGGAGATTGAAGCATGAGACTGGTGAGCTGTTATATAGAGAACTTTGGAGTGCTGCATAAATTCGAGCATACCTTTACCTTGGGGCTTAATGTGATACAAGGAGAGAACGGATGGGGGAAGAGCACACTTTCGGCATTTATCCGCGCGATGCTGTACGGGTTGGATGACTCCAAAAAACGTGATCTGGATGCCAGACTGCGCAAGAAATATGAGCCCTGGCAGGGCGGTAAATTCGGAGGCAGTCTGACGATTGAAATGCAGGGGCACCGGCTGCGTATTGAGCGTTTTTTTGCCGCCAGAAGTACGGATGACGAATTCTGCCTGTATGATGAAGCTACAGGCATGAAAAGCACTCTTTTTACGAGTCAGATTGGTGAAGAACTTTTCAAAATTGACGCACAGGCCTATGAGCGCACGACCAGTATACCACAGGAGTCCATCCGAATGCAGGCCAATGACAGCATAAATGCCAGATTGGGCAAGCTTGAAAAAAGCGAAAACGATATGGCGGATTTTGAAAAAGCCGTAAAGCGTCTTGCGCAGGCCTCCAAGGAGTATGTCAAGACGAAGGACAGAGGACGCCTGGGCGAAAACCGGCTGGAGCAGGCGGCACTTGAGGAGGAACTACGGGGCAGTCTGGCGAAAAAAAGAGCGTTGGAAGAATACACAAAACTAGCGGCAGACTTAAAACAGGAGACGGAGGCACTAAAAGAGCAGCATCAGGTAGCAAAGTATGCCATAGAAAAGGCCGGTGCCTATCAAAGAGATGCCGCGCGTATACAGCAATACAGGGAACTGGTGGAAGACGAAAAGGCACAGAGCGAACAACTGCGCCCCTTGCTGCGCGTCTTCAATGGAACGGTTCCGACAGATGAATTGATGCAATATCTGGAAGAAATGAAAGCACAACTGCTTACCCTGCGGGGAAAATGGGCAGGAAGTAAACTTTCAGACCAAGAGGTAAGGGCGCTGGACGATTTGGACCGGTTCTTCTATAACGGGGTACCCTCTCCGGAAGCGTTAGACGAGATCAACCGCCTGCTGGACGAGTACCAGAAAAGCGGCATCCCATCTTCTGTCAATCCGCTTCCGCAAGAAGAGCAGCAGAAAAAAGAGCAGTTGGAAGAAAAGTTTGCGAAGATGCCGCTGGAGCAAGAAGAGCTGGCAGAGGTCAAAGAAGATATAGAAGACTGGAGCCGTATCCAGAAACAAAAGGGAGAATTGCTGGCGCGCCTGGAGGCGACGGAGCGAAAGTCACGCTATGACAGTTCACGCAGGAATATGGAGCGGAACCGGATGGTAGGTCTGACGCTGCTCTTCGTGGGAGTTTTGGCGGCACTGGTGTCATTTGCTGCTATTTTCCGAATGGTGGACAAGACCCTGCCGATTGTCGGATTCCTTGTCGTGCTCCTCTTGATTGGGTTCGCAGAGCGCTTCTACCGCAAATATAGTTTGCATAAGAGGATTTTCCTATTGGAACAGCAGGCGGATGAAATAAGAGAGTATATTGAAAGGTATCTCGCTGCCTATGGGATTGAAGCACAGGACAGTACGGAGGTGCAGTTCTATGCAGCCGTCAATCAAATAGAAAGAGAAGACAGCGAACTAAAGTATCTGAAGCGCCATACCTCCTACTCTTGGCAGGAGGAATCTGAGGAGCGGCAGCTTTCACCCGAAAATGAAATACAGGAGTGGTTCACTGCCTATACGTTCAATAAACCATATACCTTCGAGGAAACACGTTCTTTTATTCGCACAGTCGAGAAGAACCGGCAGATGTATGAAGACCTGCATAATAAAGCAGAATCAAATCAAAAGATCAAGGCCAGCACGGAGGAGAGTGTGCAGCAGCTGAAGAAAAAGATGGGCTCCTATTATCTGCCGGAAACTTCTTTGTTGAAGAAGATTGAAATTCTCCGCGAGACGTATGACGAATACAAGATGCGGATTGCATTTGTAAATGATATACGGCAGAAGCTGGAAGCATTCGACAAAGAGAATCTTATGTTCCCGGATGCCGATGAATTCTTTCATGAAGAAAGTCTGTCTGAACTTCAAAGAAACGAATATAAAGTGCAGCAGGAGATCATACGAAACAGTGAACGTCTGCATGATACGGAGTTCAAGATCAAGGGATTAAGGACAGAGATTGCCGAGTTCGAGCAGATGGAAGCCAGGTTGCGGGAATTACAGGAAGAGTTCTTGCAGGGCAAGGCACAATATAAGACGATTGTCAGAACGCTGGAATATCTCACTGAGGCCAAGAATCAATTCGCTTCCAAATATCTGGCGGCCACCAGAAAGAGTTTCACAAAATATGTCAAGATGCTGACAGACGGCAGAATCAAAGAAGTGGATCTGGATATCAATCTGGAGATTACGGTAACACAGCGGGGACAACGAAGAGAACTTGCTTATTTTAGCACCGGCTATAAGGATCTGCTGGGGTTCTGCCTACGCTTGGCGGTAGTGGATGCGATGTTCGAGGAGGAGATGCCATTTCTGATTCTGGACGATACCTTCGTCAATCTGGATGAGGAGAAGTTAGAAGTAGCGCTGAAGCTTTTGAAAAAAATCAGCGGCAGATACCAGATTCTGTATCTGATTTGTCACAAAGACAGAGGAGTACAGTCTGCATAAGGCAGATGTACTCCTCTGTTATATCTTAGTTGCTTTCCGCTTGATTTTTCTTGTATTGATACAGAAAGTTATTAATACGGTCTACCGGGTCCAGCAGTTCGCTGATAGATACGTCGTGGTTCAAAGTATCGATAATCAATGCAATGAATTTGCTCATGTCACAGTTGATGTGATAAGGCTTGCTTAACAGTTCCGGTGTCTGATAGATCAGGTTTGTCGTTAACAGGTAGTCGAACAGTCCCTGTTCGTGAGCCGCATCAAAACGTTCCAATCCATTTGTAAAATGCCCAAATGTAGAAAAGATAAATATCTTTCTTGCCTTGCGCTCTTTTAGCAAAGTGGCTACCTGTAAAATGGTACCGCCCGAAGAAATCATATCATCTATGATAATCATATCCTTGCCCTCGACGGAAGAGCCGAGGAATTCGTAAGCGACGATAGGATTGCGTCCGTCGATTGTCTTGGAATAATCCCGGCGTTTATAGAACATTCCCATATCTACCTGCATTACGTTGGCCAGATAGATCGCGCGCTTCATTCCGCCCTCATCGGGGCTGATGACCATCAGATTATCGGAGTCGATTTTTAAGTTCTTCTCAACAGACAACAGGCCTTTGATGAACTGATAGGCCGGAGGGATGGTCTCAAATCCATGGAGGGGCAGTGCATTCTGGACGCGGGCATCATGTGCATCGAAGGTCAGGATATTCTCAACGCCCATATTGGAGAGCTCCTGCAATGCCATGGCGCAGTCCAGAGATTCACGGCCGTTGCGTTTTTCCTGGCGGCTCTCATACAGATAAGGCATGATTACATTCAGACGGCGAGCTTTGCCGGCAATGGCAGCGATGACACGCTTCACATCCTGAAAGTGATCATCAGGAGACATCAGATTCTCGAAGCCGTACAGCTTATAGGTAAGACTGTAATTACAGACATCTACCAGAAGATACAAATCATCACCGCGTACAGATTCATTCAGAATCGCTTTGGCTTCTCCGGAACCGAACCGGGGAATGGCCGCATCGATCAGATAGGAGTCCCGAATATAACCCTCTACGGGTGTGACACCGGGGGAACAGTCCTGCCGTTCCTCACGCCACTGTACAATCCAGTCGTTGATGCGTTTGCCAAGTGATGAACAGCTTTCGAGCGGCAGCACCCCAAGTCTTCCGACGGGCAGTGTCTTCATATCCTTAATTTCACTTTGTCTCATGAGTCGAACCTCCTAATAACTCTTTTTGCATTCGTATGTCTTTTCCTATTAGATGTATCATTTTATAATGGCTGAAGATCCGCGAGAACACACGAGTAGAATATGTCTCCGCCAATCCTTCCAAATCAAGGTTGGTAGAAATAATCGTGGATTTTTTATGCAGGATTCGTTCATTTATACACAAAAATAATTGCGAGGCGACAAAGCTGTTGGTGAGCTCTGTCCCCAAATCGTCGATGATCAGCAAATCGCACTCAAAAATGTAGTTGGATTGCCGCTGTCTTTGCTCTCTGAAAAATGTGTCATCCGCAAGTGCTTCAAATAACTCATAGGCAGAAAAGTACAGGACACTGTATCCTTGTTCAATCAATGCTGCAGCCACACAGGACGAGAGAAAGGTCTTGCCGACGCCTGTATCTCCATAATAGCATATATTTTCAAAGTCCGTAGCGAAATTTTTAATAAATTTCTGAGAGGTATCATAGGCCTGCTCAGCCAGTTGTCTGGGGGTAAAAGGGACTAAAGGGTCTGTTGTATGCTCGGCGTAGTAGGAAAATGAAAAGTCTTGCAGCCTGTTTTTGAGCAGCAGTTGGTTTAAATTAGAGTTCTGGTAGAGAAGGGCAATAATGGCACGTTCAAAACAGACGCATTTTTTGCTGTCAATATAGCCGGTATCCTTGCAGATGGGGCAGTTATGCCGAAGCGTCAGATAGTCCTGCGGATAGCCATGCTCTTGCAGTAATGCATGACGGCGGGCCGAAAGACTCTGGATCTGTGCTTCAAGATCCATGTCGGAGATAGCCTGATTCTCAAGCAATGCTCTGGCTTTTGAGAGACTGCAGGCAGCGATGTCTTCATCGATTTTTTTGATTTCTGGAATTGAAGTATAGATGACAGTCTGATGCTCTTCAAGTATGCGATTGCTGTGCAGTTGTTTGCGGTTATACTCGCGCATGATCGAATCAAACTGGGTATTTGTCAAAGGCACTGGAAGCTCCTTTCCTATAAGTGTGACAGGCTATTGATTGTGGACATGCTTATTCAATTCGTCAAAGTCATATTCACGATGGTTATAATTCTGAAAGCGGTTCTGGGCGGTGCGCTTGGGAGCCGCAGGTTTCTTCTGGGCCTTTTTCTCCTTAAAAGCGGCATCGAGCTTGGCAATATCCTCGAAATGCTGCAGTCCGCTTTCTTTCCATTGCTGCAAAATTTTAGAAGCATACTGCAAACTTGGCTGCCCGGTCTGTAACACAGTGCGGTTGCATGCTTCAACGATGATTGCAAGAGAAAATCCGTATTCCTTGGTCCAGCGGTCCATCAAAGCAATCTCTGATTTGACAGGATTTCTGCTTTTGATTCCAAGCGCCTTGAGAATCGTGTAGTATGTTTCGTTGTAAAGTGCGTTCTTTTCTTTGGCCATTTCGATAGATGTAATCCCATCCTCGTGCCAGCGCAAAGCCACCTCATTAATATAATGCATGCTTTTGCAGCCGCGGGATACACAGTATTCAATCAGGTATTCAATCAGCTCTCCGGAGAAGTGCAGGTCTTCGTAATAGAATAAGAGCCGCTGTGCCTCGTTAGGACGCAGAGTGCTGCCGAGGTATTGCTCGGCAATATATAAAAACTGAATCACATCGTCTTTTTGCTTTAATGTCTCGATCTGCTCTACGGTCAATGTCTGTGGGGTGCGTGAGCGGACCGGGGTGCTTGCGGCAGGGACAGGCTCAGCCGCAGTGCCTTTTTTCGAAGGTGCCGCAGGTGTATCTTCCGCAGGGGCCTCAGGAGCCGCCGCCACAGCTGCACTGCGGGTGGTCTGGGGCTGTAAAGGCAGAAAATGCAAATCCTTCAGCCGGTTGTCTGCATCAAAGGACAGAGAAAGCACTTTCTCCTTTTCCCAATAAGAAAGTGCGCGTCGAATATCTCCTTCTGTACAGTTCAAGGCATCTGCAATGGATGACAAGGTACAGGTCGAAGAAAAAGAAGCGGAGCTTCTGAGAAGGTATAAATATACCTTTACAAACTCTCCGTAAGCCTTTGGCATGTAAGTATCCAGAAACGTATTTGTAATTAAAGTAACCTCATTCGCCAGAGGATTATTGATTGATATTTTACCCATTTGAAGCTTCACACTCACTTTCGGAATCACTACAATCTTGATACCAAAGATTATAGCACAGTGGATTGGAAAAGAAAATAGCGCATTTGGGCATCTGCCGGTGATGCGGAAAAGGAAGCCCAATTGTGGAAAGTGTGGAGCGTGTGGATAAACCGGATCTCTGACTCGAAGTATTTACGAAACAAGTGATTCCAAGGGGCAAAAACTGTGGAAACAAATGAGTGAGAACAGAGAAAGTTATCCACAAAAAATCCACATACCTGCTGCCGCACTGCGGAATTTGGTATGTGGATATTGTGGATAATTATTGTCCGAGTAAGTCTTCCCCTATGGTGACAACATCTCCGGCTCCCATGGTTATCAACAAATCATCGTGGACACAATTTTTCAGTAAAAAAGCTTCGATTTCATCAAACGTAGGGAAATAGTAGCATTCTTTTCCCAATTCCTGAATCTTGGCCTGCAGATCTTTTGAAGAAACTCCGAGCAAATTCTTCTCACGTGCGGCATAGATGTCGGCAAGTACTATTTTATCAGCCAAAAGCAGTGCTTCTGCGAACTCGTCCATCAGTGCCTGGGTTCTTGTGTAGGTGTGCGGCTGGAATACGCACCAGAGTGTCTTGTGCGGGTATTTGGCAGCGGCGGTCAGGGTAGCTTTGATTTCTGTCGGGTGATGTGCATAGTCATCAATAATGGTCACACCGCCGATGCTTCCCTTGTGCTGAAAACGCCGTTGTGTGCCTGTGAAATGCAGCAGACCGAGTGCCATCGTCGCGGCATCCAGTGCCAGAAGATCCCCCAGCGCTATCGTAGCCAGTGCATTCGCTACATTATGAAGTCCGGGAACCTTCAAAGAGAACTCACCGAAGGGCACCTGGTTCTTAGCGCAGGTAAAGCTGGGATTGCCGTATGCGTCATATTGAAGGTTCTCTGCTGTATAATCCGCCGGTTGTTTCAACGCGAATGTCACGACACGACAGGCCAGATCTTCAATGATTTCTTCGTAATCAGGAATGTCGCTGTTGATGATCAGTGTACCGTCAGCAGGCAGCTTCTGGGCAAAGACCCGAAAAGACTTGCGGATCTCCGAGAGGTTTTTGAAGAAATCCAGATGGTCTGCATCGATATTTAGAATGATGCTGATCTTAGGATGGAAGCTCCAATAGCTGTTGGTATATTCACAGGCTTCTGTGACAAACACATCGGACTTTCCGACATGAATATTTCCATTAATGATAGGAAGTATTCCTCCTACTGAAACTGTGGGATCAAGACCGGACTCAAGCAGGACACAGGAGATCATGGAGGTCGTTGTGGTCTTGCCATGCGTTCCTGCCACAGCGACCGGAGTCTTATAGTTAAGCATCATCTGTCCCAGCAGATCGGCACGCGTCAGCATGGGAATGCCCCTGGTTTTAGCGGCCTGATACTCTTCATTATCTTCGTGTACGGCAGCTGTGTAGACAACAAGTTGAGTACTTTCTTCTATATTAGAGGCACGCTGTCCGTAAAAGACGGCGGCGCCCTTCTCCTGCAAAGAAGCAGTTAATGGAGTTTCGTGCAGATCAGACCCTGTAATAGTAAAGCCTTCCTGTAACAGAACCTCGGCAAGTCCGCTCATTGAGATGCCTCCTATACCGATGAAATGAACGTGTATGGGCTGATTAAAATCTATTTTATACATACTGTGCTCCTTGGAATCTAAGTGTATTGATTTTCACTTTTCCCATTATACTGCTTTGTATGTAAAATGAAAAGCATTATTATGTAAAGCAATGTAAACACTATGCAAATATCATAAAAATACAGGTAAATAATCTAAAATGTTGTAAAAAATGTTCACTTTTGGTGTGATATGTGGTATAATACTGTAATCTAAACAGCAGGAGGTGACGCATCTATGAAAAAAGAAATGATTGCTATGTTATTGGCAGGAGGACAGGGCAGCCGACTGGGGGTCCTGACAGAGAAAATGGCAAAGCCGGCAGTATCCTTTGGCGGCAAGTACAGAATCATCGACTTTCCACTGAGCAATTGTATCAACTCAAGTATTGACACAGTAGGCGTGCTTACACAGTATCAGCCGTTGCGTCTGAACACCCATATCGGAATCGGAATTCCATGGGATTTGGACAAATATGAGGGCGGTGTTACCGTACTTCCCCCATATGAAAAAAGTGATAACAGTGAATGGTATTCGGGAACAGCCAATGCCATTTTTCAGAACATGAGTTATATGGAACAGTACAATCCGGATTACGTTTTAATCTTATCCGGAGATCATATCTACAAGATGGATTATGAAGTAATGCTGGACTTTCACAAAGCCAACCGGGCAGATGTTACGCTGGCGACGATGCCGGTACCGATTGAGGAAGCAAGCCGTTTCGGTATCGTAGTGGCAGACGAATCAGGACGGATTCAGGAATTTGAAGAAAAGCCTGAGGTACCAAGCAGCAATCTGGCCTCAATGGGAATCTATATATTCAGCTGGCCGGCACTTAAAGAAGCGCTTTGGGCCAAGAAAGAGCAGAGCAACTGTGATTTCGGTATGCATATTCTCCCGTATTGCCATGAACAGGGCAAGAAGCTGTTCGCCTACGAGTACAACGGGTACTGGAAAGATGTAGGTACGCTGGAAGCATATTGGGAAGCCAATATGGAGCTGATTGATATTATTCCGGAATTTAATCTTTATGAAGAATTTTGGAAGATTTATACAAAAGGTGAGGTGGTACCGCCGCAGTATGTCGGTGCACAGGCAACGATTGAAAAAAGTCTGGTAGGTGAAGGCGCTGAAATCTTTGGCAGTGTTGAGAATTCTATCATAGGACCGAACGTTGTTATAGGTAAAGGTGCGGAAATTAAAAACTCTATTATTATGCGCAATTCCCAGATCGGGGAGAATGTTTCGATGGACAAGGCCATTATCGCCGAGTCTGTGACAATTGGCAACGATTGCCAGATTGGAGTCGGAGAAGAAGCTCCCAATAAATTTAATGAAAAGGTATATGCATTTGGCCTGGTGACCGTAGGCGAGCATACCATAATACCAGACAAGGTCACAATTGGTAAGAATACAGCATTATTCGGTGATACCAACGCAGATGATTATGACAACGGAATACTAGAAAGCGGCGGCGTGATATTGAAAAAGGATGGTGATCGAATATGAGAGCAGTAGGAATTATTTTGGCCGGAGGAAACAGCAGTCGTATGAGGGAACTGTCCAATAAGCGTGCAATCGCAGCTATGCCGGTGGCAGGCAGTTACAGAAGTATCGATTTTGCACTTAGCAATATGTCCAACTCTCATGTACAGAAAGTAGCTATTCTTACACAGTATAATGCCAGATCACTAAATGAGCATCTAAGCTCATCCAAATGGTGGGACTTTGGACGTAAACAAGGCGGATTGTTCCTGTTTACCCCGACAATCACTTCAGATAACAGCTGGTGGTACCGCGGAACAGCGGATGCTATTTACCAGAATCTTTCATTTTTGAAAAGCAGCCACGAGCCGTACGTAATCATAGCTTCCGGTGACGGCGTCTACAAGATGGATTACAATGCGGTTTTGGAATATCACATAGCCAAGCGGGCGGATGTAACTGTGGTCTGCACAGATGCCAAGCAGGATGATATGTCAAGATTCGGTGTTCTTAAGATGAACGAGGATTCCCGCATCGAGGAATTTGATGAAAAACCGATGATTTCTACGGCCAATACGGTATCCATGGGTATCTATGTACTCAGACGGCGCCAGTTGATCGAACTAATTGAGAAATGTGCCTTGGAAGACAGACATGATTTTGTCAAAGACATTCTGATCCGTTATAAGAACATGAAACGGATTTATGGATATAAAGTCAACACCTACTGGAGCAATATTGCTACAGTAGAATCCTATTATAAAACTAACATGGACTTTTTAAATGCAGATGTCCGTCGTCATTTCTTCAGAGAGACACCGGATATCAAGACCAGAGTCGACGATCTGCCACCGGCTAAATACAATCCGGGTGCGGAGGTCAAGAACAGCTTAATTGCAAGCGGCTGCATTATCAACGGTGCGGTGGAAAATTCGGTCTTGTTCAAGAATGTCTTTGTTGGAAATAATTGCGTCATTAAAAATTCTGTCGTTCTTAACGATGTTTATCTGGGAGACAACACACACATTGAGAATTGTATTGTGGAAAGCCGGGACACCATAAGAGCAAACTCATATCATCTCGGGGAAAATGGCATCAAAATTGTCATTGAGAAGAATGAAAGATATGTGTTGTAATAGAAAGTAAGACGGAAGAGGCAAAATGAAAGGAGCAGTAAGATTATGAACATTACTGACGTAAGAGTGCGCAAGGTAGCAAAAGAAGGGAAGATGAAGGCTGTTGTATCGATTACAATTGATGATGAGTTTGTTGTACATGATATCAAAGTGATTGAGGGAGAAAAAGGATTATTTATCGCAATGCCCAGCCGCAAAGCATCCGATGGGGAATACAGAGATATTGCACACCCCATTAATTCCTATACGAGGGAAACAATCCAGAAGCTCATATTGGATAAATATGATGAAGTGATGGAAATGGAAATGGAAGTCGCTCAGGAAGGATAGAAGTGAATTGAAAAAGTGAAAAACCATGCATATTTCAAATTATTTTGAAATATGCATGGTTTTTTTATTTTTCTAAAAAAGTTCAAAATATTGAAAGTATAACGAAATGGTCAGAACGTTCAGTATACGGTGAAGTTACTGCACGCCTAAATGAAAAAGAGTGTGCTATAATATAGCGAGAATTGCAAAAAATGTGATAGTAATATGAACAATATTACAAAAGTGTTACATAGAATACAAAAAAAGTCTTGATATTTTAACAAAATGTGGTATACTGAAAAAACAGCGCATAAAAGAAAGGAAAAAAAGAGGTATTTAGTTATGATGAAAAAGAAGATAATGTCGTGGTTAGTGGTACTAACACTGATAATCACTACGGCTCTTCCAATCTATGCAACTACAACTCAGGACAAAATTTCGGAAGCGCAGCAAAACAAAGAAGGAACTGAGTCAAATTTAGCCAACACCAGGCAGGAACTCTCTGAACTGGAAACACAAAAAGCTGCATTGGAACAGCAAGTTTCTACGTATAATGAGAAAGTGAGTGCCCTGACAGCCGAACTTGAATCTTTGAATGCAGAAGTAGCCCAGAACCAGCAGAGCCTGGAAGCTACGGCAGCAGCATTGGAACAGGCGAAGGCAGAGGAAGAAGAACAATATGAGAACATGAAGCTGCGAATCTCTTACATGTATGAGAATGCGGATTCGAGTTTTTCTTGGACATTGCTGTTTTCCTCAGATGATTTTGCAGAATTTTTGAACCGCGCCGAGAATGTGATACAGATTTCAACGTATGACAGGAACATGCTTAAAGTATATCAGGCAGCGAAGGAAGAAGTTCAGCAGCAGGAAAGTGCATTAAAAGAACAGGAAGAGACATTAATACAAAGTAAAGCAAATACAGATGCGAAAGTAGAAGAAGTACAGAATCTGATTTCATCTACGTATACGACAATTCAGGAATATTCTGCTGATATTACGGAGGGACAGGCACAGGAAGCTGCCCTGCTTTCCACAGTAAGCCAGCAGGAAGAGGCGCTTAACCAGCTGTTAAAGCAGGCGGCAGACGAAGCAGTTGCTCAAAAGACAGCAATTGCGCAGGCAGAACAGGCAGCCTCGGCAGCGGCCGCATCAACAGCGCAGGCAGCTGCACAGACAGCGAGTACAGAAGCGGCAGACACTTCGGTCAGTCAGCCGGTAGCGGCACCGGAAACGGTAGCTGATACAGGTGCAGGAGAGTCATCTTCTCAAGGGACTTACCTGGGAACCTTCAGACTTACGGCCTATTGTCCATGTGCGATTTGCTGCGGCTCTTGGGCAGGCGGTAATACGGCAAGTGGTACGACCCCAACGGCAGGCAGAACAGTTGCCATGGGAGGTGTTCCATTCGGAACCAAGCTTTTAATAAACGGAGTTGTTTATACCGTGGAAGATAGGGGAACTGCATATGGTCATGTAGATATCTTCCATAACACACATGCAGAAGCGCTGCAATTTGGCTCTCAATATGCGGAAGTATATCAAGTAAGCTAAAATAATAGAGAGGTATCTTACGAATCGATGATCCGATTCGTAAGATACCTCTTTTTTTGCAGCTTATTCGTAGTAAATCGGACGCTCTCCATGTGTGCTGCTGCCGATAGAGATTTCAATCCATTGGACAGCGCCTGTGGCATCCCGTTCGCTTAGGCAGCGCCATAAGGTGTAGGTATTGTTATAAAGGGCCTCTGTGCCGTAGAGAGCGCAGAATCGCTCCCAGAGGCTTAATACCGGTACCTTGAAAGAATGAAAGATCAAGGGGATGAGTGTGTTGCCGGACAGGACAGCCAGTTCATGGTGAAAGTCAAAAGCGGCAGCACAGGCCTCCGACGTTAGTTCGGAGACTTTAATTCGTTCGGCGATAGAGTGCAGCAGTTCGATATCGGCATCGGTTGCCGTTGGCAGAAACAAGTTGACAGCAAGTGTGCCCAGAGCCAGGCGAACCTCCAATATGGAGCGGATCTCATCATCGCGCAGCCTGCCGCCATTGTACTTCATAATGGCAATCAGTGTATCTAAAGTTCCATTTCTTCGATAATCAGCCACAAAGGTACCAATACGAGGTTTTATAATAAGAAACCCTTTCTTCTCCAGGTCAGAGATTCCGCCGTTGACAACGGCGCGGCTTACCTGCATTGTTTCTGCCAACTGTCTTTCGGATGGAAGCTTTTCACCGGTCTTTAATTTCCCAGCCAGAATCATGTGCTCCAACTGCTGTACAAATAGCTCCCTTAGTGAGGGGGAAAATAATTTATCAAATTCCATTTCAGTTTCCTTTCTGGTACGACCACATACCAAATGTAAGATATTATTATTATAATGTACAAAAGATATAAAATCAATGCCTATTTATATTATAATTGTAAGAAACGCACAGATAATATTGACTTTTATTCTCGATAATGATAAATTCATATCAAAGATACTTAATAAATACAATCTGGTATGACCAGAAGGAGAAAAAATGAGTGAATTCAGAGTGTTAGAAATCAAAAAAAGTGTATTTGAGGACAACGACCAGCGAGCTGATTTGCTGAGAAAAGACCTTAAAGAACAAAAAACATTCCTCCTGAATCTGATGTCTTCACCAGGTTCAGGGAAAACAACGACACTGGAAAGAACAATCGAGCAGATCCAAGATCAATTGCGGCTGGCTGTGATGGAGGCTGATATCGACTCAGATGTGGATGCGCAGACCATTGCGGCAAGGGGAGTTCCGGTGATTCAATTGCATACGGGCGGGATGTGTCATCTGGATGCTGAGATGACCAGACAAGGCTTAGAGGCACTTGGAGGCGATGCACATGATTTGGTGATTCTTGAGAATGTCGGCAATCTGGTCTGCCCGGCGGAATTTGATACGGGAGCAGTCAAAAATGCCATGATCCTAAGTGTGCCGGAGGGAGATGACAAGCCGCTGAAATATCCGCTGATGTTTGGCATTGTGGATGTATTGCTTATTAATAAGATAGATGTCATGGACTATTTTGACTTTGACCTGGCGGCGTGCGAACGGTATGTAAGAAAATTAAATCCGGCTGTCAAAATCATTCCGATTTCTGCCAAGACCGGAGAAGGAATCGATACATGGGTGGAGTGGCTTCAAAGTGAAGTGGCAGCGTGGCAGGAGGAAAACTAAAGGAGGAGAGCTATGGTAAAAGAAAAGGTATTGGATCTTGCGAATCACATAAGCAGAAAGAAGAGAGGCTCAAAATCTGAGATTAAAGCGACAGATCCAGAGTATAGGATCTTAGAGCCTGTCGTAACGGAGGAAATGGCAGAGGTGGTGCTCTGTATGGAGATACGCAAGAAAACTACGGCAGAGAAATTAGCACCCTTGTGCGGTAAAGGCGTAGAACGTACACAGCAGTTGTTGCTTGAGCTGGCTCAGATTGGCGTTCTGTTCGTCAATGTGATTGACGGTGTCGATACGTTTTGGTACGACACATGGGTTCCCGGAATCATGGAGATGATGGTCAATAACAAAGAGAATGTGGCAAAGTACCCTCAAATCGCAGAATCCTTTGAAGCATACGGCAGAGTACGGGGGCCTCGAACCGCAGGCAGCTTTCCTGTGGGTGTGGGGCTGATGCGTGTCATCCCGATTGAAACGGCCATTCAGGGCGAAACCCGTAAAGCTTCCTATGAAGAGGTGTCAAAATATCTCAACGAGAATGACATTTTTACCGTATCTGACTGCTCCTGTCGGACTGTCCGGGAAGTGATGGGGGAGGGCTGCGGTCACCTGAAAGAAGATATGTGTATTCAGATGGGACATGCGGCAGAATACTACATCCGTACCGGACGGGGACGGAAGATTACAAGAGAAGAAGCGTTTGAAATTATCCAAAGAGCAGAAGAAAACGGTCTGATGCATCAAATTCCGAATCTGGATGGTTCCGGTAAAACACATGCAATCTGTAACTGCTGCGGCTGTTCGTGCCTGTCGCTGAGAAGTGCTGAGATGTTCATCAATGCGGATATGGTCAGATCCAACTATGTTTCTCAGGTGGATAAGGATAAATGTGTGGCATGCGGTGAATGCGTGCAGAATTGTCCTGTAAATGCAATTCAGCTGGGACAGAAGCTTTGCTCCAAAGAGCCGGTCATCGGAGAAATCATCAGAGAGGAAACGCCGCGGGATACTGTCTGGGGAGAAGAAAAATGGAATCCGGAATATCGTACGACCAGAAAAAATGTTGTTGATACGGGGACAAGCCCCTGTAAGACACAGTGCCCGGCCCATATTGCAATTCAGGGATATATTAAGCTGGCATCACAAGGACAGTATACAAAAGCGCTGGAACTGATCAAACAGGAAAATCCATTTCCGGCGGTCTGCGGCAGAATCTGCCCCAGTACCTGTGAATCTGCCTGTACCAGAGGTGATATGGACGAGCCGATTGCAATCGACGAGATCAAGAAATTCATTGCACAGCAGGATTTAAATGAGCAAAGACGCTTTATACCCAAGCGCAGACACGAATATGGCAGAAAAATTGCTGTTATAGGAGCAGGTCCCTCCGGTCTGTCCTGCGCTTATTATCTGGCAATTGACGGATATGATGTAACGGTCTATGAAAAACATGATATTCTGGGTGGTATGCTGACATTTGGCATCCCTTCCTTCCGATTGGAAAAAGATGTCGTCAATGCGGAAATAGATATATTAAAGGAAATGGGCGTTGTATTCAAGACGGGAATCGAAGTCGGAAAAGATGTCAGTCTAGCGGAGCTAAGAGAGCAGGGATTTGAAGCTTTTTATCTCGCCATCGGCGCGCAGCTGGGCAGAAAGCCCGGAATTGAAGGCGAAGGCGGGGAGGGCGTCCTCGTGGGTGTGGACTTCTTAAAGCAGGTCAATATGAAGAAGGATCTGCAGCTCTCAGGAAATGTCATCGTCATTGGCGGCGGTAACGTGGCCATAGATATAGCCAGAACGGCGGTCAGAGTCGGTGCCGGAAAAGTGCAGATGTATGCGCTGGAAAACAGAGAAGAAATGCCGGCACTGGATGAAGAAATCGAAGAGGCTACCATTGAAGGGATTGAAATCAATAATTCCTGGGGGCCGAAAAGAATTGTGCTGGAAGACAACCGGGTCGTAGGAATTGAATTTAAGAAATGTGTTTCTGTGACGGATGCGAACGGAAGATTCGCCCCGGTATATGATGAAGACGAAGTACTCTTTGTTAAAGCTGATTATATTCTGCTCTCTATCGGACAGGCAATTGATTGGGGCGGTCTGCTAAAGGACAGTGATATTAAGTTAAATCCTAATCAGACCATCATCGCAGATGCCCTGACCTATCAGACGAATGAACCGGATGTGTTTACCGGCGGAGATGTATATACGGGACCGAGATTTGCAATCGATGCGATTGCAGCCGGTAAGCAGGGAGCGGTTTCAATTCATCGTTTCGTCCATCCCGGACAAAGTCTGGTCATCGGCAGGGACAGAAGGGAGTATCTGGCACTTGATAAGGACAGCGTCCTGTTTGACGGTTTTGACAAAATGCCCAGACAAAAGAGCTCGCACACTGCGGCAGGAGGACAGAATCATACATTTAGTGATTTACGAGAGACATTTACCGAAGAACAGATTCAAAAAGAAACACAGCGGTGTCTGGGATGCGGTGCCTCTGTTGTAGATTCATTCCTATGTGTGGGATGCGGACAGTGTACAACGAAATGTAACTTTGATGCGATTACATTGGTACGTCAATACGATGGTGCCGGTGTGGCATTCGAAGACCTGAAGCCGGTTGTCATCAAGCAGGTGTTAAAGCGTAAGGGTAAAATAGCAATTAAGAATGTGAAGCGTGCACTGACAAGTAAAGAGTGGCACGTATAAATGGGGGAAACGGTATGCACGAGTTAGGTGTTGTGATGGAAGTGGTAAGAACCGTAGAAGAATTTGCAAGAGACAATGATGTGGAAAGCATTGAAACGGTCGTGCTGCAGATTGGGGAATTGTCCTCCATGATTCCCCAGTATGTGAAGGCCTGCTATCCTGCAGCGGTCGATGGGACACTACTGGAACATGCCAAGCTTGAGGTCGAGATTCTGCCGGCAAACGCGCGGTGTCTCGACTGTGGTACCGTATACAACGTACTGGACCAGGCAGGCAAGTGTCAAACCTGCGGGAGCGACAGGAAAGAATTGTTAAGTGGGAAGGAGTTTTTTATAAAGGAAATTGTCTGTTACTAGGATGTTTTGCAAGGCAGGTGCTTTACAGAGAAATATTCCGGAAAAAATGTCATAAGCTGTTGACAAATTGCCGGCATATACGTATAATATTGCTGTTGTGCAAAGCATTACGAAGCGTGGCTCAGCTTGGTAGAGCGCCTCGTTCGGGACGAGGAGGTCGTGGGTTCGAATCCCGTCGCTTCGATTTTTCTGGAAGACCTGTATATTCAACTTTGTTGGATGTACGGGGCTTTTTACTGCTCCGAAAATGAAAGTATACTGCAAAAATGCGCTTATTTTTCACAAATGAAAAGAAAATGCAACTTTTTATAGCATATAATGGCGATGAAGCAAGGACATTAGGAGTAAAATTAGAAAAGTGTTATTCTGTACATAATGGGATTTGACTTTGATTATAGCGCATTTAGTCATAGTTCATGAGCCTATAAGCTAACTACCCCGAGCCAATCAGCCCGGGGTATCTTTATGTCTTACAATATTTACTTGCTCTTGATTTTTCTATAACCGATCACTCCGATGCATCCAAGTAGTGCAATACCACCAATAGCTAAGTAGAAGATTGCATTTGCGTCATCGCCTGTTTTAACAGAGGTTGTCTTTGTGGCCGTCTTAGCAGAGGCGATAGTGACGATAGCAGTTGGAGTAGCAGTGATAGTAGATGTGACTGTCGGTGTTACAGTATCTGTAACGGTTACTGTTGGTGTGGGCGTTTCAGTAGAAGTCGGGTCAATAATTGGCGTGACTGTAGGTGTATCTGTCACTGTCGGCGTGTCTGTCACCGTAGGTGTGTCAGTGACTGTAGGGGTAGGTGTGTCAGTTGGTGCAGCCGTTACTGTGAATTTGACAGGTATCGAAAATGCCGATGCAAAGGGGTCAGCTTCTACTAGCGGGCTGGGAACTGCTGAGCCTTGGCTTGAGTACATATTGGCAGCAGGCGGAGGCGCAAATACATCCAACTGTGTGTCATAGTTTCCGACAGGAAGGTCGGGATTGGGTTGTATTGTAATTGTGGCTGTTTCCGGTGAAGTAGGTATAGTCCAGCCGTTGCCATAATTCGTTGAATATGTTACAACATAGTTTTCTAATTGTGCCGGATTTAAGTAATATGTATAACCAAGATTATTCGAAACAGTGATCTCTATTGCCGGTACTGAAGCATACCCTTCTTCAATCTCACCAAAATCAGCTTCTGATGGCAGTAAATTGAAAGTTGTATTCGCATTCGCATTCACCGGTAACAACAATAGAACCATGCAGGCACAGAATAGTCCTGCGAATATTCTTTTTAATGCTCTCATCATTTCCCCTCCATTATCGATTAATTTTGTATAAATATACTTATATCATATATTATTGATTGTTTCAACTGCATTTTACAACAGAAATCCCCCCAATGGCTAAGTAGAAGATCGTATTTACTTCATCGCCTGTTTTGACGGAAGTTATACTCCGATACATCCAACTGAGGTGACAACTCAGAAAAATATTTGATTGTCCGAACCATCTGGCTCGTATACGAATTCTCATTGTCGTACCATGCCGCAACTTTTACCAGAGATTTCCCATCCGGAAGAGATGTGACACTGGTCTGTGTAGCATCAAACAATGACCCGTAGGTTATACCAATTATGTCTGAGGATACGAGCTGTTCTTCTGTATATCCGAATGAATCGGATGCAGCTGCTTTCATAGCCCTGTGAATATCCTCTGGTTTGACCGATGTGTTGACGACAGCGACCAGCTCCGTCACCGAACCGGCTGGTGTCGGGACGCGTTGAGATACACCGTCTAATTTCCCTTGTAGTTTTGGAATCACAAGTCCAATTGCTTTAGCAGCTCCGGAAGAGGTCGGGACGATGTTCAGAGCTGCTGCACGTGCCCTGCGCAGATCACCTTTTGCATGCGGACCGTCCAGCGTCATCTGGTCACCCGTATAAGCGTGAATTGTTGTCATAAATCCCTTTTCAATGGGCGAGAGCTTATCCAGAACATCGACCACAAGAGCCAGACAATTGGTTGTGCATGAGGCGGCTGAGATGACAGTGTCGTTTGGGCGCAGACTATGCTCGTTGACCCCGTATACGATGGTAGGCAGGTTATCTCCGGCAGGAGCGGAGATAACAACTTTTTTTGCACCTGCCGTAATATGAGCGGATGCCGTTTCCTTTGATGTGAAAAATCCAGTGCATTCTAAGACCACATCTACCGCAAGTTCACTCCAGGGGAGGTTCAATGGGTCTTTGTGAGCATAAATCTCAATTTCTTTTCCTGCAACTATGATCGAACTTTCTTTTACCTCTACCTGCTCTGCTAATTTATATCTGCCCTGTGCGGAATCGTATTTTAGTAAATGTGCCAGCATCTGAGGGTTGGTCAAGTCATTAATTGCTACAATCTCGTACCCTTCGGCAGAGAACATTTGTCTGAAAGCAAGGCGGCCAATGCGCCCAAAACCGTTGATTGCTACTTTTACAGCCATGATATAGTTCCTCCTGTTTTGATAAACATTTTATTTCTTATTACAATATCATTTTACGACTTGTACTTTTGTGCTACAATGTCATAAATGCAGGAATTAACTATACTATCTGTAAGGAGATGTTATGCCACAAATAGACCGCTATAAGAAAAGGACTGTAAATATAGATTTCAGGTACGCAGAAGATTTTGTAAGCCTCCCTTATCAGAAGCGATTTACTATAGTATTTGTTACAAATGGGCATATAAAAGGAACCCTGAATCAGCGCCCGATTGCCATCTCTGCCCCCGCAGTACTGTGTTTATCAGAGCAGGATGTGATACATGCAGAGAAAAGAGAAGCAGCAGCACAATCGTTTAGTTTTGATCCGGAGTTCCTTAGTACGATACCAATTTCAAAAACAGAAGATTATTTTTTGCCCAATCTGAAAATCCATACAGGAGTTTCTTTGTTTCAAAGAGAAGGTACGCACACAGGCGTACCTTGTATTAACGCAAAAGTATTTCCAAAACTGCTGGATTGGTTTTTTATTATTGGAACAGAGGTATTTGCTCAAAGTGATTCGCTTTGGGTGTGCAGAATCAAAAAGAATCTTATTCAGCTGCTGGGATTGCTTGAAAGCTTAAGTACAGAAAGCGAACAGTCACCTGTGGATCTGGTTCTGGAATATATCCACACCAATTACGCCGGCAAAATCACATTAGAAGATATAACTCTGTGTGCACATCTGAACCGCGTGTCACTAAATGAGCTGTTTCGGGAGCGATGCAATTGTACAGCGATGTCCTATCTGGCAGCCTACCGGTTAAAAGTAGCAGAAGACTTACTTACGCATACCGGAATGAATCTGAATGAAATCGCGCGTTCTACCGGATTTGAGTATGATACCTACTTTATTAAGCAGTTCTCAGCTAAGAAGGGAATGTCTCCTACTGCTTTTAGAAATACATCACGTAAACTGGCCGGTTATTTATAGTTCGCAGCCATGTTCCGGTTATTTTTCAAATACTACCTTACCCTTTACCATAGTCATGACCGGCATGAACTCTAAAAGCTCTTCTTCAGGAACTTCAAACAGATTCCGGTCCAGTACAACGACGTCGGCCAGCTTACCAGCCTCCAGGCTGCCCAGATCGTTCTCGCGGTTGATTGCACAGGCAGAGCCCATGGTATAGATTTTTAATACCTCGGGGAGCGTCATACGCTGTTTGGGATACCAGCCGCCCTTGGGATGTCCATCCTCGAGCTGACGGGTCACAGCGGCATAGATACAGCGCGCCGGACTAAAATGCACGACAGGGTAGTCGGAACCCGTACCAATCACTGCACCGGCATCGTAGATATCACGCCAGCGAAATGCCAGCTTGGATCGTTCTCCCATAATGGGCTCACCATCATCAACATAGAACGTAATATGTCTTCCCTGCATATCGGCAACGACTCCTAGACGGGCGATACGCTCGACATCCTCGTCACGTACATATTCCAGATGTTCCATGACATTGCGGCGGGCAGGTTTTCCGTATTGCTGTTCAGCTTCTTCAAAAACATCAAGTACATAAGTAACTGCCTGATCCCCGATTGCATGGATTCGTACGTTGACCCCCATACCAAGTGCTTCCAGCATCTTGGCGCGGACTGCTTCCGGAGAGACCGCAGGGTATCCGCTGGTGGTGGGATCGTCGAAATAGGGCTCTGACATCCAGGCAGTATGAACTGAAATTACACCATCAATTAAGTTCTTAAGTCCTGAGAACTGAAGCATGGGAGAGTTGAATTCGCTTTTATACTGCGGAATATCCTCTGGTGTAAAGGAAAGCAGCTCAGGATAGAAATGTATGCGGACGCTTAGCTGATCCTCCATGGATTTGTATAAGGCATAAGGAGTCTCGGTACCGCAAGGGTATAAATCAGCCACAGAGGTAATCCCATACTGGTTTAGTATATTCATGAAATTCACCAGAGAGCCTTTGCGCTCTTCGGCCGGACGTTGTACGATTTTCTGTAATGCGAAGGCGGCCGTATCGTTGAAAGCCCCCGTCAGTTCGCCGTTCGCATCCTTTTCGATACCGCCGTTTGGATCAGGGGTATCTTTAGTAATACCGGCCAGCTCGATTGCTTTAGTATTCGCATAAAAGGTATGGATTTCCCAGGTTAATATGACCGCTGGTTTGTCCGGGAAATAGGCATCCATGGCTGTGGCTGTCGGAATAAAGTATTCATCCAGATTGAAATAATTAAAATTCGTAGCGAAGACGACCGGATTGTCCGGGTACAGCTTGCTGTATTGCTGCATTCTTTCCATAATTTCCGGGAAGGTGCGGGCGGAACCGATGTCGATACAATAACTTTCATCCAGAAAGTCCATGGCCTGCCCCATATGCATATGAGAGTCAATCAGGCCCGGTAATATCAGTTTATCCCCATACTCAATGACTTGGGTAGAAGGACCTGTGTATTGTGCCAGTTCACTTTCGGGGTAGACACCGGCAATCGTTGTATCATTAATTACAACACCTCCCGCGACAGGGGTGTCCGAAATACTGTCAAAAATAGCACTGCTTTTTAAGATATAGGTTGCATCCATGTAAAACTCCTTTCTTGCAACTAAAATGCTGACATAAGCCCAAAAAGGCATTCAGATATCTCATAGATAGAGATATCGAACGCCTTTGTTTAAACGTATTCTATGCTGAGTTTTTTTAAAAGTCAATAGAGAATCCACGAAAAAAAAATAAAGTGATTTGGTGCTAACTTTTACAATACGCTGCCGCTTAAAAGATAGTATAATGTGTCAAAATGCTCAAGCAATCAAATAATTTAGTCTCGACAAAGGCGTCCTGTTTCTATTTTCTGGTGAATAGAAGGACGCTTTTTTTATATGCTGTGTGGCAGGAGGATGATGAAATGCAAGACTTTTTCAAAGTGAGTGGAATCAAGAAGTCATTCGTTACGAAGGATGGTGAGATTCCGGTGTTAGGAGGAATTGACTTTGAAGTACGGGAAAAAGAGTTTATCTGTATTATGGGAGCCAGCGGCTGCGGCAAATCCACATTGATTCGTACGATGGAGGGAATTGAAACTCCGGATGAAGGCGAGGTCATCTTAGAAGGCCAGAAGATGCCGCAGGTTTCTTCCAAGGAAATACAAAAAAAGTTCGGCATTGTATTTCAAAATGATAACCTCCTGGAATGGAAGACTGTATACGAAAATGTCAGACTCCCGCTTCAGGTGTTCGGGATGAAGAAGCAAAAAGATCTTAATATAGAAAAGCAGATTACCAAAATGCTGGATCTGGTCGGGCTGCAGGAGTTCAAAGATTGTCTGCCCAAAGAGTTATCCGGCGGTATGCGCCAGAGAGCAGCCATTGCCAGAGCGTTAGTTACAGACCCTGACCTTTTTATGCTGGATCAGCCCTTCGGTGCGCTGGATGCCATCACACGAAAAATGTTAAATGTCGAACTTTTAAAGATCTGGAATGAGACGAAGAAGACCTGTGTTATGATCACCAACAATGTGAATGAGGCTTTGTATCTGGGACAGCGGGTACTGGTCATGTCACATTCACCGGCAAGAATCATACACAATATGGAAATCCCCTTTACCTATGAAGAGCGAAAAAATCAGCTGGAATTAAATCCGGAGTATCTGGAGCTTAGAGCCAAACTCAATGATATCGTCCGTACATTAAATTAATTGAGAAAAGAGGAAAGACTATGAATCAAAGGTCAAAATACATACAAGTTCTTGCACCGCTCGTTCTGCTCGTCGTCTTGCTGACCATCTGGCAGATCGTCTGTGTGATTTTCAAAGTATCAGAAAATCTGCTGCCCAAGCCAACAGAAATCCTGCTGTCGCTGCAAAAGAATTTCTTTAAAGTGATTTTTCCGGATATGCTCACATCCCTGCAAAACATGCTGATTGGATATCTGATTGCTGTACCGCTGGGCTTTCTGATTGCGGCGCTGGCATCACAGTTCAAGTTCGTGGTCAGGATGATCACACCGGTACTTATCATTCTTATGGTAACACCTATGGCGACACTCGTACCGGAGTTCAAGCTGTTCCTGGGTGTATCGCCTATGGTAAAGGTACTGATTATTATTTTGCAGTGCGCACCGGTCATTGCCGTCAACAGTATTACAGGATTTATGCATGTGCCGCAGAATAAGCTGGATGTCATGCGGGCGCTGGGATGCGGGCGCTGGGAGACATTTTTCAGAGTGACAATTCCAAATGCACTTCCGCAGGTGTTTATCGGATTAAAGCTGGGCTGCATTTTATGTACGATAGCAGCCATGAGTGCGGATCTCTCCGTTGGTCAGGGTGGTCTGGGATACCGGATTTCCATATCAGCATCGCAGCGGGCTACGGATACTGCCTATGCCACGATTCTGGTCGCAGCGATTATAGGTGTTCTGCTGTATAACTTTGTATCTTTTATTGAACGAAAGGTGATCACCTGGAAGTAAGGAGGATTGTATGAGTGCCGATTATATTACATTAAAAGAGGTCAACAAGAAATTTGTTACCAAGCGCAGTGAAATATATGCGCTGCAAGATATCAATATGGAATTTGCCAAGGGAGAGTTCGTTTCAATCGTAGGACCTAGTGGATGCGGCAAGTCAACTATCATACGTCTGATTGATGATATTATCAAACCCACCTCGGGAGAGATCGTGGTAGATGGAATCAAGTATGATAATACCAAAGAAATCAGCAAAGAAATGATCAAAAAGCTGGGATTTATTTTTCAGGTGCCGAATCTGTACCCATGGCTTACCGTACGGGAAAATGTCATGCTGCCTCTTAAAATCCATAAACTTACCGGAGCAGCATACGAGCGAAAGGCAGATGAACTGCTCGCTTATGTAGGGCTCACAGAATATGCAGATGCCTATCCGAGTGCCATATCCGGCGGCATGAGTCAGAGGATCGGAGTTATCCGCGGGATGATTCATAACCCGGAAATACTAATGATGGATGAACCTTTCGGAGCACTTGATGAAAATACCAGAGAAAGTCTGAATCTGGAGCTGCTCAAAATCTGGAAGGATACGGGCATGACCATCATATTTATCACACATAATGTCGAAGAAGCGGTTCTGCTGAGTCAGAGAATTTATGTAATGTCGTCGCATCCCAGGCGTATAACAACAGAGCTTGCCATTGATTTCGGAGAAAAAGAGCGTACGCTGGATCTGCTCTATGATCCCAAATTCGCCAAATATTGTGTTGAAATCGAGGAACTGATTGGCCATTTGCAGTTGGACGAAATCAAGTAGAGGAGGAGACTAATGAATACACAAACCCAAAAGAATTGGAACAAAGCGGCTGGTGTCGTGCAAATGATCTATCCGCCCGTATTGCTCATCGGAGCGCTTCTGGTGTTGTGGCAGTTACTATGTACCATTAAGGAAATTCCGGTGTGGATGCTGGCGAAGCCGACCGATATAGCCGCTATCTTTCTGGAAAATACCAAGGAAATGCTGCCGCATATAGGCCTGACCTACTCGAACATCCTGATCGGATTGCTGCTGGCGATTCTGATTGGATTCTTTCTGGCAATTCTGATTGCAAGTTCGAAGACGCTGGGATCGGCGATCACGCCATTCATTGTAGCCATGTGCTGTATCCCGATGATTACGCTGGTTCCGATGCTGATGCTGGTATTTGGCGTAGGACGAAGTGTCAAGATCATTACGATTGTCATACAGGCTTTTCCGCTTATGAATATGAATGCGGTCACTGCCTTTATCAATGTTGACCCTACGAAGATGGAGCTGATGAAATCACTTAAAGCGACCCGGTTTCAGCAATTCAGATATTGTATCTTGCAAGACTCCCTTCCGGGGCTGTTCACCGGAATTAAACTGGCCAGTATTATGTCTATGCTTGCAGGGGTCACCGCAGAGATGACAGGCGGCAATACAGGGCTGGGCAGCAGAATCAGTTATCTGATCGGCTTCTCCAAGACACCGCAGGCATTATCATCTCTTATCTACATTATAATTTTGGGCATCGTCTTATATGGCGGCATATCATTATTAGAGAAAAAATTTGTTAAGAACACATAGGTAGTAGGAAGCAATTGCTTCTTAATATAGACACCATTATTTTACTATTTAGGAGGAAACGTTATGAAGAAAAGAATTGTAAAACGGATGCTGAGTCTGGCAGCGGCAGCAGTCCTGGCAACATCATTGTTCGCCGGCTGCGGTTCCAGTCAAGGAACAGAGGATACAAGTGAAGCTTCGGATACAACAGAAGCGGCAGATGAAACACAAAGTGAGGACGGCGGACTTGACAAAGTTACGTTTGTCTCTCCTACAGCGCTTGAGTCCTTCGATTATCTGGCCATCTATGTAGGCGATTATCTGGGATACTTCGAAGACGAAGGAATTGATGTTGAATATGTGGAGCAGTTAGGCTCAGATGATATGAAGATGCTGGCAGCCGGAACCGCTCAGTTCGCATATCCGTCACCGGGTGTTATGTGGTCCAGTATTGATGCCGGTATTACAGATGTTAAAGCAATCACGAATTACGATTCCATTCAGATCTTCGGACTGGCTGTGAATAAAGATTCAGGCATTACAAGCTTCGATGATTTGAAAGGACAGACCGTAGCACTCGGTGCAGATGCATGGACAACGCTTCTGGCGCCTATTATTAACGGTGCGGGCCTGACGATGGACGATATCAATTTTGTGACTTACGGAACCGGAAGTTATGAAGCAGTGGCATCCAATGCAGCGCCGGTACTCGGCACATGGCTCTCAGAATATCGTCAGCTGGTAGGTCAGGGCTATGATTTTGATTATCTGGATGGCAACACAGTGGCACCGCAGGTATCGAATGCACTTTGCACAAGCCAGGCTTTGATTGATGAAGATCCGGATCTGGTACAGCGTTTCGTAAATGCATTCACAAAAGCAATGTATTTTTGCTATAACAATGTAGAGGCCGCCGCTGATATTACACTTCTGACATGCCCGAACCTTGAAATCGACTGGGCCGGAGCACTTGGAGCCGCAGAAGGTGATGTACAGCAGATTTTCGGAATCTCAGAAGAAGACCAGGCTGCTACCATTGAAGCAGGCATTGGGATGTTCGATATGGAAATGGCACAAAATGCAGCAGATAATCTGTTGGAAGCAGGCGCAATCTCCAATGAATATAATGCTGAGGATTACTACACCAACGATTTTGCCAGTGAGATTTCATGGGATAAGGCAGAGGTTGAAGCTGATGCAGCGGCCTATGAAAGTACGTCTCCACAGTATACAGAAGCTAACTAAAAATCAGTAAAGAAGTAAATTATAATTGACAGGAGGACCGTCTATGGAGAAGAAAGTGATTAGTGTAACAAGACAATTTGGAAGTCTTGGACGAATGATTGCAAAGCAGGTGGCGGCAAAAATGGGCTTTGAATATTATGACAGAGAAATCATTGAAAAGGCTGCCGAAGAAATGGGAGAACCTATTTATAAACTTTCGGAATATGACGGTCACTCCTATAGTACCTATGGGAAAATGATGTTTCCCCTGGGTTATGGTATCAGAAAGAAACAAAAGCAGCTGTTCGAGATTGAGAAGAGGGTCATCACGAACCTCGCCCGCACCAATGACTGCGTGATCGTAGGACGCTGCTCAGATTACATTATGTCAGAAGAAAATATTGAAAATCATTACAGTGTATTTATTTATGCATCCTATAACGCCAGATTTCACTATTGTCTGGATATCCTGGGGCTTACACCGGAGGCAGCAGAAGTCTATATGGAAAAGGTTGACAAGGCACGAGAGCAATTTTATCTGGAGCAGACTGCGGAAAAATTCACTTCTATTAAATACAGGAATCTTTTCGTAGACAGCTCCGCCATGTCAATTGAAAAAACAGTAGAGTTGATCTGCCACAGCGCTGCACTTAAATTTGGTGAGTAAATGATCGAAAATGAAATCCAGGAGGTAAGAAGTATGAGCAATTCAAAAATCGAGTTTTTATATCTAAGTGAGCCGGACATGATCGCGGCGGGAGTTAAGGATATGTCAAAATGTGTCGATACGATGGAAGAGGTTATCAAACTCTTAAATGCCGGAGATTATGTCATGAGCGGCAACAATCATAATTCGCATGGTGCCATGGTCACATTTCCTGACCAGCCTGCATTCCCCAACATGCCGCAGAACGCATGTGACAGAAGGTTTATGGCTATGCCGGCCTACCTGGGAGGTTCGTTCGATATGGCAGGCATGAAATGGTATGGTTCAAATGTTGATAATAAGGACAAAGGTCTTCCCCGCTCCATCCTGATGATGATGCTAAATGATAAAGATACGGGAGCACCGGTCGCACTGATGTCGGCGAACCTGATCAGTTCTTACAGGACAGGAGCTCTGCCGGGGGTAGGTGCCAGATACCTTGCCCGCAAGGACTCCAAAATAGCGGCTATTATTGGGCCGGGTGTCATGGGGCGTACGATCCTGCAGGCGATTCTGTGTGAATGTCCGCAAGTAGACACGCTGAAGCTAAAAGGACGGGGGAGCCAGTCCATACAAAGTTATATAGCTTTTGTAAAAAAGGAGTGTCCGCAGATTAAGAATATCGAGGTAGTGGATACGATCGAAGCGGCAGTACGTGACAGCGATATCATCAGTGTATGTACCTCAAGTCCGGTAGCTGTCAAAGACTATCCGTTCATTGAAGAGGCCTGGATTAAAAAAGGCGCCTTGTTCTGTCTGCCCGCCACTGTGGATTTTGATGATGATTTTGTGGCGAATCGCTGCAAAAAAGTAGTGGATAATATGAAACTGTATGAAGCCTGGGCAGAGGAATATCCGTATCCTACATTTGGTGATATCACGATTATCGGCTCTAAATTTACCGATATGGCATATGAAAATAAAATTAGTAATTGTCAAATAGATGACTTAGGTGATATTATTAATGGCAATAAAGCAGGACGCCGGGATGATGATGAAATTATCTTATATTCCGTAGGCGGCATGCCCGTCGAAGATGTGGCCTGGGGAAAGGTTGTGTATGAGAGTGCAGTTGAAAAAGGCATCGGGATAAAGCTGCCGCTGTGGGAACAGCCGGAATTTGCCTGATTCCTTTGGAATAAGGAGTGAGTATTATGAATATGACTACAATTGAAACATTAATACCAAAGCAGCCGTTTATGGTTAAGCTTTCATCTTATTATTATAAGTATATCGTGGGCAACTATGGAATTTCACACTTTTATAGCTTTCGTCCGCAGGATGATATTGATGAAATAGGCACGTCAGTTCCGGATGGATGTATTGATATTATCTTTCAATATGATAGATTTCATAATGAAGTGGTCGCTGATTTTTATGGGACCGCTTTACTGCCTCATTCTATGAAGATACTGCCGGGAAGCGATTGCTTTGGCGTGCGTTTCCTGCCGGGCAATGTGCCCTTGCTGGCGGATGCCATGATGCCGGATCTGATCGACAAGATCATACCCTATGAGAAGCTGGGGAGAATCAAGGATTTGCCGGAGATTATTTTTCGTCAGGATGATTTCAAAGACAGAATCAAGATCTTCATGAAAGAATATATGAAGCTGTATGAGCTGCAGTATATGGGTTGCATTCCGCTTAAAGACAGTCTTATTTCCGAAATTATCAAAGAGCGGGGCAACATCAGCGTTTTGAACCTGTCTGAGACGACCTGCTATTCAGTGAGCTATATTGACAAAATATTTTTAAAAGAGATCGGGATATCTCCCAAGAAATTCAGCGGTATCATTCGATTTCAGTGGATGATGAATAAAATCATAGTGGACCCGAACGACAGAACGGTCAACTATGCATCTTTCATGTCTGAGCTTGGCTATTATGATCAGTCCCACATGATTCGGGAATTCAAGAAGTATTCGGGGCGCACGCCCAATATGTATCTGAATGAACTGTTCCGGGATGATTATCTCAATAGATTGAAAGTTGTAGTCTGATATGAAAAAGAGGTGAAATTATGAGGTTAACGCCAAAAGAAGAGGAACGGGTCCTGCTGTTTACCATTGCTGAGATGGCAAGGAGGCGCTGGAAGCGCGGCTGGAAATTGAATTATATCGAAGCAAATGCGATTATATGTGATGAGCTTCTCGAGCGTGCCCGCGGAGGCATCAATACACTGGCAGAACTGGTCGCGCTGGGCTCGCAGATGATATCACTGGAGGATGTTATGGAAGGGACGGAAACGTTGCTTCCATTTTTGCAGGTGGAAGTACTGCTGCCGGACGGAACCAAACTGATCAGTATTCACGATCCCATCCGTCTGCACAGCAAAGCAGATACGTACAAGGAACTTATAACAATGCCGGATATACAAT
The DNA here is from genome assembly GCA_047975025.1 of Lachnospiraceae bacterium. Lineage (GTDB taxonomy): Bacteria > Bacillota > Clostridia > Lachnospirales > Lachnospiraceae > JBKECY01. The sequence continues at coordinate 45,864 of JBKECY010000006.1, read as the reverse complement.
AAAGGAGTAAGGCATATGAATACAATAGGACGTTTTATCATAGGCGAAACACCGATTGAACTCAACCAAGACCTTGAGAGTGTGGAACTCATTGTCAGCAATACCGGCGACAGGGGCATACAAATCGGGTCGCATTTTCATTTTTTTGAGGTTAATAAGGCGCTGGTATTTGAGCGGGAAGAGGCATTTGGGATGCATCTGGATATTGCGGCGGGCACAGCGGTGCGATTCGAGCCGGGACAGCGTCAAAAAGTCAGATTGTGTGCGTATCGAGGTGCCGGGATCATGCGGGGATTCAATGATTTGACAAATGGTGCGGTGACCGATGAGCGGGTGCGGGCAAACGCAGTTGCAGCGGCCCGCCGGGAAGGATTTATCCGGGAGGAGTAGTATGGCAAAGAGAATCAGCAGACAGGAATATGCGAATCTATACGGACCGACAACAGGGGACAAGCTGTATCTGGCAGACACAGGTCTGGTCATCGAAATCGAAAAAGATTATATGGAAGGGCAGTACGGGAATGAAGTCATTGCCGGCGGCGGCAAAAGCTGCCGGGATGGTATGGGACAGCAGCCGGGCACATTGGCAGCGCAGGGAAGTCTGGATCTGGTCATTACGAACTGCATTATTGTCGATCCTGTTATGGGAGTGATTAAAGGAGATATTGGCGTTCGTGACGGACGGATTGCGGGGGTTGGCAAGGCAGGTAACCCGGATACAATGGAGATCACTCCGGGTCTGATTATAGGACCCGAGACCGAGATCATTACCGGAGATCCGGGCATGATAGCGACAGCCGGAGGGATTGACGTACATGTACATTTCGAATCTCCGTACCAGGCATATGAGGCAATGAGCAACGGAATCACGACGATGATTGGGGGTGGCTGCGGTTCTAAGACGCTTAGCATAGAAGCCCCGGGGGCGTTTAACCTGCGGCAGATGATAAAATCATTTGAAAATGTACCGGTCAATGTCGGTCTGCTTGCGCGCGGGAATTCCTGCTTGCCGGAAAGCACCGTACATCAGGCACTCTCAGGATGTATTGGCATGAAGATTCATGAGGATTGGGCGGCGACACCCTCCGTCATAGATACCTGCCTTACGGTTGCGGACCAGATGGATTTCTCGGTACAGATTCATACGGATACGCTCAATGAATCTGGGTTTGTGGAAGATACGATTCGTGCCATCGACGGCAGGACAATGCATGCCTACCATGCGGAAGGCGCAGGCGGCGGACATGCGCCGGATATCATACGTGTATGCGGTATCCCCAACATGCTGCCATCCTCGACGAATCCCACGAATCCCTATACGGTCAATACAGTGGATGAACATCTGGATATGATTTTTTCCGCACATAATCTCAATCCTAAAGTGCCGGAGGACGTCGCTTTTGCAGATTCCCGGATTCGGGAAGAAACAGTGGCGGCAGAGGATATATTGCATGATTTAGGTGCCATCAGCATGCTTGGCTCTGACTCGCAGGGCATGGGGCGAGTCGGAGAGACAGTCCTAAGGACGTGGCAGCTGGCATCAAAAATGAAGCAGCAAAGAGGCAGATTGCCGCAGGAGAAGGGAAGCAATGATAATTTCCGGGTACTGCGGTATCTTGCAAAATATACGATAAATCCAGCCATTACATTTGGCATCAGTGACGATGTGGGCTCTCTTGAACCGGGGAAAATGGCGGATATTGTGCTATGGAAACACACATTCTTCGGTGCTAAGCCGGAGATGATTTTAAAAGAAGGATTTCTGTCCTGGGGACCGATTGGTGATGCGAACAGCTCGGTCGCTATGTCAGAACCGGTAATTTATAAAGCACAGTACGGTGGATTTGGCGGCTGCAGCAATGAAAATTCCAGAATATTTGTGGTTAAGGCGGCCATCGAACATGGTCTGGCAGATACGCTGGGGGTTTCGGGAAACAAACTGCGGGCTGTGAAAAACACCAGAAAACTCACCAAAAGCGATATGATTCACAATGATTTCTGCCCGGAAATCTATGTAGACCCGGAGACTTATGCCGTATATGTCAACGGCAGTAAGATTAGCTGCGAGCCGCTGCAAGTGCTGCCGCTGGCTCAGAAATATTATTTTAGATAAGGAGGCGGCATATGATCATTGAGGAAATCACACCCGGTCTGGAAGCAGCAGAGCCTAGTGGACGCATTCTGCATCGTATCCTGCTGCCCCACAACCAGATGGTGCGCAGGCATCAGAGGCTTACAACAGATCTAGGACTGCAGCTGGCGGTCGATCTGCCGCCGCAGGAGCACTTATATCACAACAGGATGATTTATATGGACTCACAAATTGCGATCCGCGTGGAGGCAGCTGTTGAGACAACACTTACTATCTGGCCGCAGACTGCCAGAGAATGGGCGCTAAGCGCCTATGCAGTTGGGAATATGCATAAGCCTGTCTATCTTAGGGAACGCGAGATTTTGGTCCCGTATGAGGCCGGACTTGTACGGATTTTGGAGGAGCAGCACATCAAGTGCGCAGTGCAGGAAAGACAAATCATAGGAGAGCGGGCAGGCAGTGCTGCCGGCGGACATCATGCACATGTATGAGGGGATCAGTCGTTATCTGCAGTTACAGCAGATATTCGCAGCGACCTTTCCAATAGGAAGTTTCAGCCATTCCGGCGGCCTTGAAACCTTCGTACAGGAGCGGGAGGTATACGATGCCCTGACACTGGGGGATTATATGTATGGCTATCTGCAGAACGTACTGCGGCATTTTGAAGGCCCGGCATTTTGTCAGGCGTATGAATGGGGACTGGTACGGGATACTTCCGAAGTACTGCGGCTCGATGAACAGATAACAGCGATGAAACTCTCACGTGAAAGCAGGCAGGCCAGTCTCAAAACCGGCAAGGCGTTTCTTAGGCTTGTCGGACAGATGCCTGTGTCAGAATCATATAGCCGGTACTGCGAGCAGGTACAGCAGGAGACCTGTTATGGAAATTATTGCATTGCCGCAGGCTTCTTGTGTGCGAACTGGGGGCTGGACAAGCGGCAGTCAGTAGCTTCGTTTCTGTTCGCTTCCCTGAATAATATGGTACAGACAGGAGTTAAGTGCATTCCCCTTGGTCAGACGCAGGGGCAGCAGGTATTGCATGCAATGCTGGAGGAAATCACCAAGACTGTGGAGCAGCTTTGCGAGGCAGCGATGCCGCAGATTACCAACTTTGCGCCTATGTCCGATATTGCTTCTATGCAGCATGAGCGTCTTTACAGCAGATTATATATGTCATAATGAGGTAGCAGATGGCAGGTACAGTTAAGATTGGAGTCGGAGGCCCGGTAGGCTCCGGCAAAACCGCGCTCATTGAAGCGTTATGCAGAAAACTATCAAAGGAATTTGAAATAGGTGTCATCACGAATGATATTTATACAAAAGAAGATGCGCAGATTCTGCACAGGGCCAATATTCTTCCGCCGGAGCGGATCATCGTGGATGCCATCGAAGAATTGCAGAAACGCTGTCCGCAGCTGGATATTATTTTTGTGGAGAGCGGGGGTGATAATCTGGCGGCCACCTTTAGCCCGGAACTTGTGGACAGTCTGATTTTTGTCATTGATGTGGGAGAAGGAGACAAAATTCCCAGAAAGGGAGGCCCGGGAATCACACAGTCAGATCTGCTGGTCATCAATAAGATTGATATAGCGCCCTATGTACACAGTGACTTAGGTGTCATGGAACGTGATACGATGCGCATGCGGCCGGCGAAGCCGTATGTCTTTACCAACCTGTTCGAGGATATAGGAGTTGCTGCAATCGTAACATGGATTAAGCAGGATGTATTGTTCCTGGATTTAAAATAATTCGCTGGAGATACGTATGAATCATAATGGAAAAATCAATCTGCTGCTGAAATCGCAGAACCAGAAGACCTATATTGCCAATAACTTTTATCAGCTGCCGCTGCAAGTCATGCTGCCGGAGTATGAGGAGCCGGATTCGACAAAAATCATATATTTGCTGAATCCGACGGGCGGTGTACTGCAGGAGGACGTACTCAATCTTTCGATTGAGCTTGAAGCCGATGCTAAGGCCTGTATATCCAATGCATCAGCAACCAAACTGTACAGATGTGAAGCCGGTATGGAAGCGGTGCAAACGACCGACATCGTATTGGGGGAGCATGCGGTGCTGGAGTATTTTCCTGATTTAATCATCCCCTATGCCGGCTCTGCCTATACACAGACCACCCGGCTGCATCTCGCTAAGAGCAGCACATTGCTTTTGTGTGACTGCTTTTGCGGCGGACGAACAGCAAGAGATGAACGATTTGACTTTAGGAAATTTGCGTCGGAGCTGACCCTGCACGTAGACGGCCGACTGAAGCTTGCAGAGCGTATTGAACTGACCGGTGACAGACAGCGTATGAAACACAGGACGGCTATGCAGGAGTATACCTACACCGCGACCCTTTATGTGTACAGTGCTCGTGCGACCCGAGCCCAGGATGCGCTGGCGGCGCAGCCGGAGGAGAAGGATGCGTTGGTCAGGACGGGGTTTACACTGGTGGAAGAACATCTGCTGGTCGTAAAAGTATTGGCGGCTGAAAGTTGGTGTCTGAAAGAGGAAGTGGAGCATATCTGGGGAATCGTACGGGCGGCGGTGCTGGATAAGCCTCCGCTGTTGTTGAGAAAATAAGACCAAGAGCCCGCTTGACACATCTTCCAGCAGAATAGTCATGGCGCGCATCGTGCAACCGTTGCTGCAAACTATATAAGAACTTATTATGAAAGTTGTGCAAAATCACTTGCCTGCCATAAAATCTGCCCGGTCAATTTGCCGGTAGAGGAACTGATTGTCCGCTCAAATGCGGCCGCGGTGTGGAAAAGGTAGAAATGCTGTGTCACTTAGGTAATTTTATTGTTTTGTGGTAAGGTGTGTGATATAGTAATGTTAATAAGTGATTTTTTTGTGAAACATAGTTTCCTGACTGTGCACTTTTTTGCCGGTTTCCACGTCGTTTAGGACGCTGGATAGTCGTTGGGGTCGATTTCCACATACCGAATCCTGGATTTGCTATAATGAGATGTAGGATAATGGGGGGAATTTAACGCAAAGGAAGATATGGTTATGATAGCGAAGGGAATGTAATACGTATGGGTCGACAACTTAATATTGAAATTATTGAAAATGGTGAAGCATTGGCAAATTGCTATTTTCATTGGTCTGCGCACAGCGAATCGGCTGCAGTTCTGACAAAAAGTATTATCGATGCCATTCCTGAAGTGGAAGCATCGGTCAAGAGCAGTCGCGTGGATGTAGCAGTAGAATTATTCAAAAGAGTAGGCGCCGTATTCGCGGATGATGAATTGGCGTATAAGTCAAATGCGCTCATCAGTGTTACGAAGCAGGAAATTGAAGATACCAGACGCTGGCAGGAATGTGCCATATATATTTATCTTGATCAAAAGTACTTTACATTTGATCTGATTAACTGCGTCTCTGAATCAGAGTGGAAGAATCTCTACTTTGACGGACAAAATTCTTCTGAACATGAGGAGAATCTGGAATTTTTGAAGTTTGATCTTACGCATATTCCGTTTGAGAGTATTGACGATTTTTTGGCTGCGTTGAACCGACATTATGAATCTGAACTTCATTTGAAACCGGAAATAGCGGATGAATATTTCTGGTATATGTAGATGCTTTTGGTCTGTTTTGTTCATAGGATTACCTGTTGACAAGTACCGCAAGAGTTTATATAATTGAGAACAAAGTTACTTAATGTAACAAGAAACCAGCCACGAAAGGTGCATGTAGATTTGCAATAAAATCCGCATGATAATAGGGAATCAGGTTAGAATCCTGAGCAGTCCTGCTGCCGTAATGACGGAGCGGTCTTCTCGTCCTATTCAGGACAGCCACTGGACATACACATGTCTGGGAAGGCGGAAGATACGCGGTGAAGTCTGAGTCGGAAAACCTGCCTTTTGTTAGGAAACCTGCTACACGCCTTCACAGAGTATGAAAGGTGGTAGTTACTGTATGTACAGTGATGTTAATGTAGGCAGTCCGGCGATGGCGGGGGCTGCTTTTTTTGTGGCTTACCGGCAGAGCAAGAAAAGGGGCAGGGCATACAATGAAAATCTATATTACCGGCGGATGTAAGAACGGAAAATCATATTATGCCCAGCGGGCAGCCAAAGCACAGGCGCAGACCCGGGCGCTCTACTACATTGCAACCATGCAGCCGTATGATGCGGATGATGTACAGTGTATCCGCAGGCACTGGGCAGCACGTGCAGGCTGGGGGTTTACGACAATTGAACAGCCCCTGCATATTCTCGAAATTATGGAGCGTTGTGAACCTTCCTCTTCCCTGCTGCTGGACAGTGTGACGGCGCTTTTGGCCAATGAAATGTTTCGTCAAGAGCAGTTCTATGAAGAGGCCGGCAGGCAGGTAGCCAGGGAGCTGCACACACTGACAGCGCAATTTGAAAATATCGTTATGGTATCGGATTATATCTTTAGTGATGCCGGACGTTATACACACAAGACAGAGTTGTATCGCCGGGCGCTGGCCGGAATTGACGCAGAGATGGCCCGCTGCTGTGATATCGTATTGGAAGTGGTTTCTTCTAATATAGTGTACCACAAAGGAGAGAAGCTGGCAGAGCAGGTACGAATAAAGGAGAGTCTATGATACTGATTATCGGTGGTGCCTATCAGGGCAAATTAAGCTATGCACTTCAAACCTGTAAGCGTAGCAGAGAAGAGGTCTATGAGTGCTCCGAGAGTTCTGTGGATCTGCCGCCGCCGCACAGGGTCGTCTATCATTTGGAGAGGTGGATTCTGGCTTGTACATCTGCGGGTATGGATGTGGCGGCCGTAGTGCGTACCTATATAGAGTCACTTACAGACGAAATCATCGTCTGCGAAGATATTTCCTGTGGTGTAGTTCCCATGGATCCGCTGCTTCGGGCATGGCGGGAGAATGTGGGGCGGACACTGACAGCGGTATCACAGCGGTCAGACCGTACGGTTCGTCTGTTTTGTGGAATTCCCACGATATTAAAAGAAGGAAAAGGAGAAAAAAATGAAAGCAAAAATTAGCTGTATCATCGGTATTCTGCTGGTACTCTCCCTGTTCGCAGGCTGTTCCGGGCAGACGGATACCACAACACAAAGCACTGAAACACCAAGCCCACAGGTGCAGGCGACGGAAACAAGTACCGAAGCCGCACAGATTACGGAGGACAGACAGGGCAATGCGATTACGCTGCCGGAGACAGTCGAACGCGTGATGACAGCCGGTCCCTCCAATACCGAAATCTTGATTGGTCTGGGCTATGCGGACAATATCATTGCGGCCGATACTTATTCTGAGAATGTGGAAGGGCTTCCGGCGGATACACCGTTGTTCGACATGACGGCTCCTGATGTGGAAAAAATACTGGAATTAAAGCCGGATGTCATCCTTGTAACAGGCATGGTACAGGTCGCGGGAGATGATCCCTACAAGTCGTTTAAAGATGCTGGCATCTGCGTAATCTATATACCATCCAGCAACAGTATAGCAAGTATCGAGGAGGATATAGCGTTTGTTGCGGCGGTCATGGGGGATGCATCCAAAAGTGATGCGGTTATCGCAGAGATGGAACAGAAAATTGCTGAGATTAAAGCGGTCGGAGACACCATCGAAGACAAAAAGAGCGTATATTTTGAAATTGCAGCCGCTCCCGACATGTACAGCTTTGGAAAAGGTGTCTTTCTAAATGAAATGATTGAAATCATCGGGGCAGAAAATATCTTGCAGGATCAGGATGAGTGGGTGGCAGTGGCTGATGAAGAAGTCTTAAGTTCGAACCCGGATGTTATTTTAACAAGCGTTAATTATATTGAGAATCCCACAGAAGAGATTGCTGCCAGACCAGGCTGGGAGGCCATTACAGCGGTCAAGAACCAGGCTGTCTATTCGATTGATACCGATGCAAGCAATAACCCCAGCCAAAATATCGTAAAAGCGTTGGAGGAAATGGCAAAGGCCGTATATCCGGAGTATTATTAAACTTATGAAACGAAAAACAGGTATTGTAGTTTTATTTAGTATACTTGCCCTGCTGTTTGCGGTGGCTATTGGGAGCGTGTACGTCTCTCCGCTGGAAATTCTGCGCATTATTGGCTATAAACTCTTTCACATCGGGCTTCCCGCGCAGATTACAGACACAGCCGTATCCGTAATCTGGAGCGTCCGGCTGCCGCGCGTGCTGCTGGCATTTGTGGTCGGCGGCATGCTCTCGGTCAGCGGAGCTGTCATGCAGTCAGTTCTGAAGAACCCGCTGGCATCTTCCTACACATTGGGCGTGTCCTCGGGAGCGTCCCTTGGAGCAGGCATTGTCATTTTGCTGGGTGTCTCCTTGCCGGCGGTACAGATGTTCGCAGTTCCGGTTATGGGCTTCGTCTTCGGACTGGGGACGATATTTCTGGCCATCGGATTTGCAACGCGGCTGGGCGGCGGACTGGAGAATAATACGATTATTCTGACCGGTATGGTCATCTCACTGTTCACCAACGCACTGGTCACACTGATGTCTGCGATTGCCAGACAACAGGTGCAGCGGCTGATTCTCTGGCAGATGGGCAGCTTCTCGCTCAAAGACTGGAGTACGGTACTCATCCTGCTCCCTGTGTATGTCGTGGGGATTCTGTTTATTCTTCACTATAACCGCGAACTGGACATGCTGACCTTTGGTGAGGAACAGGCGAAAGCCATGGGAGTGCCCATTAAGAAAATCAAATGGCTTTTGCTGGTGGCAGCAGCGGCTCTGACGGGAAGTGCAATATCGTTCGTAGGTGTCATAGGCTTTGTGGATTTGGTGGCACCGCATATAGTGCGCAAGAGTTTCGGCTCGTCACATCGCTATGTGATTCCGCTGTCGGCCATGTTCGGCGGTACCTTTATGGTCATCTGTGACCTGGTAGCAAGGACCGTCATTCCGAAGCAGGATCTGCCCGTAGGTGCGGTGACCGCGCTGATCGGCGCTCCGTTCTTCGCCTATATTTATTTCAGTAAACGCAAAAAAGCATAAGAAAGACAGGTGAGCTTATGTTAAAAGTCAAGAATGTATCCACAGGGTATGGCAAGCAGATGATTGTGCATAACGTATCGTTTGAAGTGGCAGATAATGAGAATCTGTGTATTATCGGACCGAATGGCTGCGGCAAGACAACACTGCTGCGCGCTGTCTGTAACCTGCTTCCTTTCGAGGGGAGTATCGAGGTCGACGGCCGTCCTGTACAGAAAATGCGCCAAAACGAAATTGCGGCCAAAATCGCCATGATGAGCCAAAGTGCCGGGGTCTACTTTTCGTATAGTGTCTATGACACTGTTATGATGGGGCGGTATCTGCATTTTAGGAACGGGATGCTCAAAATGCCGCAGCAGGAGGATCGGCAGATTGTCTTGCAGTGTCTGGAAACGCTCGACTTGATGAAGGTCAAGGATCAGGAGATCACCACACTTTCGGGCGGACAGCTGCAGAGAGTCTTTCTGGCACGTACATTGGTTCAAGAGCCGCAGATCATACTGTTGGATGAGCCGACAAATCATCTTGACCTCAAATACCAGATTGAGCTGATTGAATATTTAAGGGTGTGGTCACAGCAGGAGAACCATTCTGTTATTGGTGTGCTGCATGATATTAATCTGGCGATGCGACTTTCGGATTCTATCGTGATGATGAAGGACGGGGCGATGGCGGCGTACGGAAGTGCCACAGAAATAATGACCAAAGAAAGATTAAGAGACACCTACGATATTGATATTGCAGGGTATATGAAGGAATCCTTGCAGCGCTGGATGGCGTTGAACTGAAAAACTATATAAAATAGATAGATAGCAGTCCCCTGTGTATTGGCAGTTGTGAATACACAGGGGCTTTTTTTACCTGCTCATAAATATACATTGCCTATTGACTTAGTTGGTTAAAGGTGCTATTATATCACAGTAAACCAAGTGGACTTGTTCGCTATAAGGAAGTAGGGTATGAAAAAAAACAATAAACGCACTGTACATTACCAGAAACTCAAGAATGTTAAAAATATCGTTCTCATGTTCATTGTACCGGCAGCACTGGTATTGCTATGGCATTTTTTAAGTAAAGCTGAGGTATTTCCGGCGCTTTTGAGGCCAAATCTGGCAACGTTATGGAAGGGATTCCTGCAAAATCTCAACAGCGGAATACTGTTCAAAGATATTTCCAGCAGTTTGCTGATTGAAGTAAAAGGATATCTGATCGGAGCAGGCTTAGGATTCTTGTTAGGGATGGCGATGGGGTACTTTAAAACCATACATCAGCTGCTGGCACCGGTTTTGAACTGCCTTAGACAGATTCCACCGCTGGCCTGGATACCTCTTTTGATTCTCTGGTTTGGTATCAGCGATGTCTCGATGGTGACCCTCATTGTTCTGAGCTCCTTTTTCCCTGTACTTCTGAATACGATCAATGGAATTCAGGAAGTACCGGCAGGCTATCTGGAATTAAGTAAAAATTATCAGATCAAGAAAAAGGATGTTTTTTTCAAGATTCTGCTGCCGGGGGCAGCCCCCTCGATTTTTGTAGGCCTTCGTCTGGGAGCCGGCACAGCCTGGATGTCGATTGTCGCAGCGGAGATGGTGGCCGCAACGGCCGGTGTTGGGTACAGGATTAATGACAGCCGTAATCTGATGCGTACGGATCTGGTGTTGGTCTATATGATCGTGATTGCTCTTATAGGCGGTCTGATTGATTTTGGAATACGCAAGCTGGCACAACGAATTTCAGCATGGCAGAGAAAGTAGGATGATGGAGCCGATGATACAGATTAAAGATCTGAACAAAAAATTTATTGTCCGGGGCGAGGAAATGCCGGTACTGGAGAACATCAATATGGATGTTGGTCAGGGGGAATTCATCTCGATCGTAGGGCATAGCGGGTGCGGCAAGAGTACTTTGCTGAAAATGATTGCCGGACTCGAAAGTTGTGAAGAGGGGAGCATCGACTATACCGGAGGCGAGAAAACTTCGCGGATGATTTTTCAGGATCATCGCCTGCTTCCCTGGCTCACGATCAAGGATAATATTGGACTTGCCCTATATGGCTTAGGGAAACAAGAGAAAGAAGAACTGATCAGGGAGCATATTCATTTTGTACATCTGGATGGATTCGAAGAAGCATATCCGCATCAGCTCTCCGGTGGTATGGCACAGAGAGCGGCCATTGCCAGAGCACTCATCTGCAAGCCGGACATACTGCTTTTGGATGAGCCGTTTGGCGCATTGGATGCTCTGACCAGAATTGAAATGCAAAAGGAAGTATTGCGCATATGGGAAAAAGAGAAGATGACCATGATTCTGGTGACACACGATATTGACGAAGCCATATATCTGGGAGACCGGGTGCTGGTATTTTCAAATCGTCCGGGCAAAATACGCCAGGAAATCAGTATCGACCTGCCGCGCGAAAGAGTCAGGACGAGTGTACATTTTGCCAACTTCAAAGAAAGAATATATGAACAGTTTTTCGAGGACAGAGGAACAGAGATTCAAGATTACAGCATATAAAACAGGAGGAGATTACAGTATGAAAAGCAAACAGGCAGCACGAGTAGTAAAAGCAGTAGCGGTATTGGCAGTAGCGGCAGGTGTTTTGATGGGATGCCAGAGCAAGGAGCAGACAACAGATACACAGTCAAGTACTGCGCAGGAGACAACCGCAGAGGAATCCGAGGCAGCAGAAACAGCGGAAGAGTTGAAAAGCTTCAAGATTGGGTTTGTAGACAGTGGCAGTGCGTTCCCGAATGATATTCTGGGAATTGCCATAGAAAAAGGCTTGTTGGAAGAGCAGCTAAAAGCAGCGGGGTATGAGGTTGAAACTGTACCGTTTGCCGGCGCAGGTCCGGCCATTAATGAAGCTCTTGTCGGAGAAGATATTGATGCAGCCATTACAGGCGATGTACCGGCCGTAATCGGAAAAGTCAATGGCATTGATACGACACTCATCGGTGCGGAAATTGCGATTAACGACAGCGCACTCGTGGTAAAAAGCGACAGTGACATAAACTCCATACAAGACCTGAAAGGGAAAAAAATAGCGACACTCAAAGGTTCCTATATGCACAGAGTTTTGGTAGATATGTTACAGGATAACGGTCTGACCATTAACGATGTGGAGTTTGTGAATCAGACATCCCCGGACGCAGCGGCAGGACTTTTGAGCGGCAGCGTAGATGCGGCTCTTCTGGCACAAGTACAGTACGCCAAGCTTGTGACAGATGGCAGCGGTAAAGCAATCTTAAGCGGCAGTGACAGCGAAAACTATAAAGGCAGCCATTCTATTTTAGTAAGAACCCAATATTTGGAAGAGAATCAAGAGGCGGCTACGGCATTTTTAAAAGCACTTTTGGAGGCGAATGAATATGCGAAGGAAAATCGTGACGAGACCATCACAATATTGGCCAAATCAGGTGTTTCGGAGGATGCCATAGCATTCTTGCATCCGGACAGCATTGATTTTAACATTCTCTCAGGTGATGATATTATTGAAACACATCAGAAACTGGTGGACTTCCTGCTGGAAAATGAGTTAGCCAGTGCCGAAACAGATGTGACACAGTGGGTAGATGCTTCCTATTATGAGGAAGCTGTAAAGTAAAGGAAGCAAGCAGAGATAGGAGAAACAGATATGCCACCAATCATTGATGAAAAAAAGTGCCGCAGGTGCGGCCTGTGTGCACAAATCTGCGGACTGGATGTCTTTGGTCCGCAGGAGCAGGGAACCGTACCGGCCGTTCGCTATCCGGAGGACTGCTGGCACTGCAATTCCTGTGTACTGGATTGTCCGGCCAAAGCGATTCGGCGCAGGATGCCTTTGTCCATGCCGCTATTACATATTGAACCATTCAAAAGCGAGGGAAAAGTATGAGTCTGAAGATACGTGACACGATAGAAGAATGTGATGTTCTGGTCGTCGGCGGAGGTATCGCCGGACTTATGGCTGCAATTGCGGCCGGGGGGCATAGTGACAGTGTGCTGCTGGCGGATAAAGGAGATACGCGCAGGAGTGGTTCCGGTGCAACGGGCAACGATCACTTTGTCTGCTTTATACCCGAGGTACATGGAGCAGATGCCCTGCAGGAAATATTAGACGAAATGAACGACAGTATGATTGGAGGAAATGCGGATTCCGAGCTGCAGCGTATGTTCCTGTCACGCACCTTTGAAGTTGTCAAAGACTGGGATACGTGGGGGATTAATATGCAGCCGCATGGCTATTATGAATTTAACGGCCATGCCTTTCCGGAGCGCAAGCGTATTTTCCTGAAATACGACGGGCATAACCAGAAAGCTGTTTTGACAAAAGAGGCCAGGAAGCGAAATGTCCGGCTGTTGAACAAAACTCCGATTCTGGAATTTTTGAAAAATGATGCGGATGAAATCATCGGAGCGATCGGGCTTTCGCTGCTTGCGGAGGAACCGGAGCTGGTTCTGATCTCCTGTAAAGCCATTATTGCGGCAACGGGAAACACATCACGCCTGTATCCGAGCATTACACCCTCACAGTTGTTCAACACTGCGCATTGTCCCGGCAATGCAGGGGCAGGCAGGGCAGCCGCCTACCGAGCGGGAGCCAAGCTGATCAATCTGGAAATCCCAAATGCGCATGCTGGCCCTAAGTACTTTGAACGCTGCGGAAAAGCCACCTGGACTGGAGTCATTGCAGATACAACCGGTAAAGCCATTGGGCCTTTTGTGGACCGGCCGACGAAGGAGCTGGGGGATATTACCGCCGATGTATGGCTCAGTGTATTTAGTGATAAAATGAAAGATGGAACGGGTCCTGTCTACATGAATTGTACTCAGACGAGCCCAGAGGATATGGAGTATATGAAGTGGGGGCTGACCTGTGAGGGCGATACCTCACTGCTGGATGCCATGGATGCACAGGGGATTGACCTCTCAAAGGATATGGTCGAGTTTACAAAATACCGCCCTATGCTGATTGGACGCGGTATTCAGATCGATGCACAGGCAGCGACGAATATCAAGGGATTGTACGCGGCGGGAGATGAAGTCGGTAATTTCCGTTGCGATATCTCAGGTGCGGCAATCTTCGGCAGAATTGCAGGAGAAAATGCAGCTCGTTTTGTGAGGGATGCCAGAGCACAATCGCATAATTTGCATACCCATCCTGTCGTACGTCAGAAAACTGAATTTATAGAACAGTTGCTTTCCCATGCAGGAGGAGCCGGCTGGCAGGAATTTAATCAGGGCATTCAACAGATACTTAATGACTATGCAGGAATTGAGTATGTACGTTCGGAACCTCTGTTGCAGGCGGGTCTGCAGTATCTGGCGCAGTTGGAGAAGAATGCCAGGGAGGAAATCAGTGTGCGGACATCGCATGATCTGATGCGCGCGCTGGAATGCTTTGATCTGTTACAGATCGGACGGCTCTTGTGCCTGTGTGCTCTTGAAAGAAAAGAGACGCGCGGGCTGCATAAGCGCAGTGACTATCCGTTCACCAATCCGCTCTTGTCTAAAAAGATGCTGATGATTTTTACCGATGAAAATCAGGCGCCGGTTGTACAATGGCGCTCCATGAATCAGGAATATGGCACGAAGCCTGTGTTATAAGCCCTGTCAATTACATAGATAACAACTAAGAAGTGAGGTCTGTTCTGCGGCCTCACTTCTTTGCGGCAGCAGACAGAGCGGCAGTATATTATATCCCGCGAATCTCCACATGCCCGACCGTACGCAGTAAGATCTCGCGGTATCTCTCAAGTGTCTGCTGCGCAGGTGTATGAAATCCTGAGACGAGCACCTCATCAGAATCCCGGTATGGCTGCAGGTAACAGGCCGACGCCCCCTCCAGCAGTTTTGCAATCCTAACAAAATCCGCTTCGGAGTGCAGTTCCTCGACAACCGTTGTACGGAATTCGTATGCAATTCCCGCATGTTTTAGCAAAGAAACCGAGCGGGAGATTGCCTCCATATCTACGGAAGCACAGCCGGAGACCAACGGGTAGCGTCCGGGAGATGATTTGATATCCATGGCCACATAGGAGAGCACCCCCTCGGCCAGCAGTTCTGCAAGCATCGCGGGATTGGTTCCGTTCGTATCTAATTTGACGGCAATCGGAAGCGCATGCAGCCTGCGCAGCAGGGCGGGAAGCTGCGGATACAAGGTCGGTTCCCCGCCGGTAATACAGATCCCCTGCAGAATATGATGCCGTTTGTGCAAGAAGGTGAAGAGCTCCTCTTGCGTAATTTCCGGAGTCAGTTGTGGCGCGGTGACCAGAGAAGCATTATGGCAGAAAGGACAGCGGAAATTACAGCCGCCGATAAAAACAGTACAGGCAACTTTACCGGGATAATCCAAAAGCGTTGTTTTAGTAAGTCCGCAGATACGCATACAAAACCTCCTTCGTTGTGTGGTGCTTCCTTTAGTATAAAATGAGGGGATTGAAGTTGCAAGTAAAAGTGATATAATAGGCAGGTATGCAGGAGAGAAAAGATGGATGATATTAAATATATGAAAGAAGCCTTAAAACAGGCCAAGAAGGCATATGCCATTGACGAAGTTCCCATAGGATGTGTCATTGTATATGAAGGAAAAATCATTGCCCGGGGCTATAACCGCAGAAATGCAGACAAGAATACCCTGTCCCACGCCGAGCTGAATGCGATACGAAAAGCCAGCAGGACACTGGGAGACTGGCGTCTGGACGGCTGTACCATGTACGTAACGCTGGAGCCCTGTCAGATGTGCGCGGGTGCCATGGTGCAGTCCAGAATCCAGCGAGTCGTCATCGGCAGCATGAATGCCAAGGCGGGGTGCGCAGGTTCTGTTATGAATCTGCTGCAGGTGGCACAATTCAACCACCAGCTGGAGATCGAACGGGGTGTTATGGAAGAGGAAAGCAAGGCATTACTGCAGCGCTTTTTCAAAGAACTCAGAGAAAAGAAGAAGAAAACCAAAGAGATGGGACTTGAATATGAAGACAACAGCCGATAAAAGGATAGGATTTATCTGTATAGCCATCGCCACTGTGCTGTTTAGCAGTATGGAAATTACGTTAAAAACACTCGTAGATGATTTCGCACCCTTGCAAATCACACTGGCGCGGTTTCTGGTCGGAGGACTGGTGCTGCTGGCACCGGCACTTATGAGACTGCGCCAAAAGCAGCTGTCAATTACAGGCCGTGACCTGGGTCGCTTCCTGTTGCTGGGGTTCTTGGGAATCGTAGTCAGTATGAACTTTTACCAGCTGGCAATTACGCAGATCAATGCGTCGGCTGTGGCGGTACTGTTCAGCAGCAATCCGTTGTTCGTAACAGTTTTGGCCTATCTGCTTCTGGGAGAGGTGATTTACAGAAGAAATGTCGTGGGACTGCTTCTGGATATTGTGGGGATTCTCTGCATCATTAATCCGCTGCAGATGTCCATCAATCTGCCGGGTACACTCTGCGCGCTGGCCGCCACTGTGGCATTTGCCCTGTACGGCGTAGGAAGCAAGAAGACAGGACAAAGTCACGGAGCACTCGTTGTGACTTGCTTTGGCTTTCTTAGCGGCAGCCTTGAAATGCTGCTCTTAACAATCCTAAGCCATGTCCCTGCCATCGCTGAGTTTCTGCTGGCGCATGATTTGGGGCTGTTCGCCCGGATACCGGTACTAAGCGGGTACTCTTGGCAGACCCTGCCTGCCTTTTTGCTGGTCAGCGTCGGAGTGACCGGAATCGGCTACACCGCGTACTTTATCGGTATGGAGAAGACCTCTGCGGCAACAGGGTCACTCGTATTCTTCTTTAAGCCGGTACTGGCGACACTTTTATCGGTCTGGATTCTTGCAGAACAGATAGTGCCGTCAATGATCCTGGGGATTGCATTTATGCTGGCAGGCTCACTGGTTACAATTCTGCCGGAGCTGCGCAGGCAGAAAACTGCCGGATGAGTGCAGTACCGTCAAAGCAAAAAAAAGAACCGGTATGGTTCTTTTCGCAGTTTACTTACATTATTAATGCGCGCCTTCCGTCGAATAACGGACATAGACGTTACCTCTACAGTTAACTCGGTCCAGGCACCCTTACGGCACACAAAAGCTTCTACTTAGTGCTGCTTCATTCCTGATCTGACACAGTTCATAGATTTCTGTTGCGTAAGACCCAGACGTCAACGCCACTTATAAAGGGCAGCTCTACGACACATTACCCTCGGGTCGGCATCACCCCTGCTATAGCGGATTGCAGGTGCAGGGCACCGCTAACTCCCCGGCTGCGCATAGACTAGTATAAATGTAAATGAAAGGTTTGTCAAACCTTATCCCATAGAAAAAGTAAATTGACAAAATACCCATACAATGATATTTTATAAGGGAGACAAAGAGGTCTTCCTTTTAGTCTTGTTTTTTTAAGTTTCAGACAAATAACAAATTGATGAGGTGAAGGAGAAAGGATGAAAAAGAAGTTAGTTAGTGTACTTTTATGCGCAGCCCTGGCGGCATCTTTACTTGTTGGCTGTAGTTCATCATCCGGCGGATCAGCGGATGCTACGGAAGCGGCAACAGATGAGGCAACGAGTGATGAAACGGCGGCAGAGTTAACACCAGTATCGAAGGATGACATCATTGTGGGATTTATCCACATATCAGATCCAAGTGACATGGGTTACACCTACAACCATGATCTGGGCACACAGGAAATGCAGGAAGCCCTTGGATTAAGAGATGATCAGATTATTAATAAATATAATGTTTCAGAGGATTCCAATGCAGATACGGCGCTTAGAGAGCTGGTAGATGCAGGCGCTAATATAATCTTTGCCACAAGCTTTGGTTTTGGCGATTATGTAACAGAAGTTGCCAAAGAATATCCGGATGTACAGTTCTGTCATGCCACAGGCAGCCAGGCAGCGACTTCAGGATTAAGCAATCTGCATAATTACTTTGCTTCTATATATCAGGCACGTTATCTTGCAGGTATTGCAGCAGGACTTAAAACAGAGACGAACAAACTTGGTTATGTTGCCGCCTTTAATTATGCGGAAGTAATCAGCGGATACACAGCGTTCTATCTGGGAGCCAAGAGTGTGAACCCGGATGTCACGATGGATATTCAATACACGAACTCATGGAACGATCCGAAAAAAGAAGCAGAAGTTGCACAGGCTCTGATTGATGGCGGCGCAGATGTGATTTCACAGCATTCTGACTCCACAGCACCTGCAACGACAGCTGAGAAAAACGGCGTATGGCAGGTAGGATATAATGCAGATATGATTCAGGCAGCACCGAACGCATCTCTGATTTCAGCCCGTATCGACTGGGGAATTTATCTGACCTATGCTGTACAGCAGGTAATCGACGGTGCGGCAATTCCGACAGACTGGTGTGAAGGATTCTCAGCAGACGGTTCATCGGATGCGGTATATCTGTCACCATTGAATACGGATATTGCGGCAGAAGGTACACAGGAAGCAATCGACAGCGCGCTGGAGCAGATCAGAAGCGGCGAACTGCAGGTATTTGCAGGACCGCTGGAAGGTGTAAGCCCTGATGGAGAGACAATCGAAGTGGCAGAAGGGGATTATTATCCAGAGCAGGAAGAGTCTTCGGCTCCGTCCTGGGCCTATGTTATTGAAGGCTGCACTGTAGTCGAATAGTCTTATGTTTTTAATGGCAGGACTGCTTTTGAAGTAGTCCTGCCTTATGTAGTTAAGCAGACTATAAGCAGAGCTTTCGGCATATGCCAACGCCGGGAGCATCGCTGCTAAGGTCAAGTCAATGTGGAGGGTAATAAAAAGTATGAATCAGGAAATGGATTTCGCAATTGAAATGCATAATGTCACTAAGACCTTTGGAGAAGTCGTGGCAAACAGCAAAGTAGATCTCACACTTAGAAAAGGTGAAATTCTGGCATTGCTCGGTGAAAACGGGAGTGGCAAGACAACACTTATGAATATGCTTTCGGGCTTATACTATCCGGATGAGGGGACGATCAAAATCGACGGAGTTGAAGCGACCATCCGCTCGCCTAAGGATTCATTTGATCTGGGCATCGGTATGATTCACCAGCATTTTAAGCTGATCGACATAATGACAGCGGCAGAAAATGTTGTGCTGGGGCTTTCGGGCAGTGTCAGAATTAACCGCAAAGAAGTGAATAAAAAAGTGTCCAGACTTAGCAAGCGCTATGGCTTCGACATTGACCCCACCAGGAAAATCTATCAGATGTCTGTTTCTGAACGGCAGACGGTAGAAATCCTGAAGGTATTGTACCGGGGAGCTGAAATCCTGATTCTGGATGAACCGACCGCTGTACTGACTCCACAGGAGAGCGACCGTCTGTTCACCGTACTGCGCAATATGAAAGAAGACGGTAAGTCCATTATTATCATTACCCATAAACTCCATGAAGTACTTTCAATCTCAGACCGCGTCGCGATCTTACGAAAAGGTGAGTATGTCGATACGGTAGAGACCAAAGATACCACACAGGAAAAACTGACCGAAATGATGGTGGGACGCCCTATCAGTCTGTCCATCGACCGTCAGGAGGTAAAGCCCGGACACCGGCTGCTCAAAATCGTGGATCTGACCTGTTTTAATGAAAACAAAGTCAAGGTGCTGGATCATATTAATTTTGCGGTTCGTGAAGGTGAGATTCTGGGAATCGCAGGCATTGCCGGCAGCGGCCAAAAAGAGCTTTGTGAAGCACTGGCCGGTCTTTATCCCGTTGCGGGCGGCTCCATCCTATACCGTCAGTTCGTGGAGGGTGAAGTCGTAAGCGAGAACATAGTTGGTCTAAAAAGCGATGTCATACATCAGAAAGGGCTTTCTATGGCATTTGTGCCGGAGGATCGTCTGGGTATGGGACTCGTTGCTTCTATGAATATGGTGGACAATGTTATGCTGCGAAGCTACCGCCAGCGCAAAGGCCTGTTCGTAGACCGCAAGACACCCCGCCTGCTTTCCGAGCAGATGATCGAAAGTCTGCAAATCGTGACACCTGGGGTAGAAACTCCGGTACGCCGTCTATCCGGCGGTAATGTGCAAAAGGTGCTGCTGGGCAGAGAGATTTCCAACAAACCGACGGTTTTGGTCGTGGCCTATCCTGTGCGTGGGCTGGATATCAACTCTTCTCACAAAATTTATGATTTGCTTAATGAAGAAAAGAAGAACAACGTAGGTGTGGTATTCATCGGGGAGGATCTGGATGTACTGATTGAAATCTCGGACCGCATTATGGTTCTGTGCGGTGGAAAAGTCAGCGGTATTGTTGATCCGCGTGTGACCACCAAAGAAGAAATCGGACTTATGATGATCAAAGAATCACAGATTACAGAAGAGGAGGCAGCCCTATGAGCCGAAGAACCGCAGAACACCATGAACCGCTGCTGCGTATTGTAAAGCGTGACAGTATATCAAATGCCAGACAATGGAGAATACGGGCCATCGCTTTTATCTGCGCCTTGCTGACCGGTGCGCTGGTCATCTTGTGTCTGGGACACAATCCGCTGGCCGTTTATGTGGATATGGTCGTTGGAGCCCTCGGAACTCCCACTGTGCAAAAAGAAACTGTTAAAATCATTATCCCGCTCTTAATCACTGCCCTGGGTATCTCCATCGCATTTAAAATGCAGTTCTGGAACATCGGAGCCGAAGGACAGGTGCTGATCGGAGCCGTATTCGCCGGTTACTT
This sequence comes from Lachnospiraceae bacterium, assembly GCA_047975025.1. Lineage (GTDB taxonomy): Bacteria > Bacillota > Clostridia > Lachnospirales > Lachnospiraceae > JBKECY01. The sequence goes on along the minus strand of JBKECY010000006.1, from coordinate 25,146 downwards.
CGCATTCTTCTGGGACGGCCTGCCCAAGCCTCTGCTCATCCTGCTGATGATTTTGGCCGGAGCCGTAGGAGGGGGATTGTATGGCCTGCTGCCTGCTTTCTTCAAATCCAGATGGGGTACGAATGAGACACTATTTACGCTGATGCTGAACTATATTGCGCTGTCCTTTGTCAAATATCTGCAGAATGGCCCTTGGAAAGCGCCGCAAAGCCAGTTTCCCAAGATGGCGATGCTCAGCGATAATGCGCGGCTGACGAAAATCTTCGGTGTGCAATGGGGCTGGATTCTTGCACTGGTGCTCGTCGTAGCGATGTACATCTATATGAATAAGACCAAACAAGGCTATGAGATTGCAGTCGTAGGTGAAAGCGTCAATACGGCCCGGTATGCCGGGATGAACGTAGGCTATATTATCCGCAGGACGATGTTCTTCTCCGGTGCGATTGCCGGAGTGGCCGGTATGCTGCAGATGTCAGGTTCTGACTATACGATTACGGAGGGGACAGCAGGCGGTGTCGGTTTTACGGCAATCACTGTGGCCTGGCTGGCCAAGATGAATCCGTATGCGATGCTGATTGTAGCCGCCTTTATCGCCATATTGGACCGCGGTTCGAACAAGATACAGACAACCTTCAAGATTCCGGCTTCGGCATCTGAAGTATTGACCGGCATCCTGTTATTCTTCATGCTGGGATGTGAGTTCTTCATCAATTACCGTATACTGACCCGTAAGAAAAGAGAGGAGGCTGCCGCATGAACGTACTAAGTAATATCTTTTTTGCTGCCGTACTGGCAGGTACCCCTCTGTTACTGGGTACACTCGGTGAAATTCTGACAGAAAAATCAGGTAACTTAAACCTTGGTGTGGAAGGTATGATGTTCATGGGCGCCATCGCCGGACTGATTGCTCCCTATTATTATGAACAGGCAGTCGTGGCCGCAGGGCATGAGCCGTCAAAACTGCTGGCTGTGATCATCTCTGCCGCCGCCGCCTTTGTTGTGGCAGCACTGGGAGCACTGATTTATGCCTTTCTTACGATTACACTGCATGCCAATCAGAACGTGACCGGTCTGACACTGACCATCTTCGGTACGGGATTTGCGAACTTCTTTGGTGAATTCTTCGGTCTTAAAGCCGGCGGCTATGTGGCAGTGGGAGATCAGATCAAAGCTGCGTTCTCTGATAACGGCATTCCGTTCCTCTCGGAAATCCCGGTCGTGGGCAAGCTTTTATTCGGCTACAACTGGGTCGTATATTTCGCAGTGATTATCGCACTTGTTATGGCTTGGGTCTTTAACAAGACACGTGTGGGACTCAATCTCAAGGCGGTCGGTGAAAGCCCCTCCACAGCAGATGCAGCCGGTATCAATGTAACAAAATACAAATATGTAGCCACCGTTGTCGGTGGAGGCATCTGCGGTCTGGGCGGTATGTATATGAGTATGATTACAACTTCCGGGGTCTGGGTATACAACTGTGTCAGTGGATATGGCTGGCTGGCAGTGGCACTGGTTATTTTCGCCAGCTGGAGCCCGACGCGAGGTCTGCTGGCGGCACTGGTATTCGGTGCCCTTACTGTACTGCGTCTGTATGTATCCATTCCTGGTGTGCCTATGCAGATCTATGATATGCTGCCCTACGTGGCTACGATTGTCGTACTGGTCATCACCAGTATCCGGCAGAGCAAAGAAAATGTACAGCCCAAGAGCTGTGGTTTGAATTACTTCCGCGAAGAGCGGTAGTACTAAGGAGTATTAAAATGAATTATGTATTAGACCTTCATACACACACAATTGCAAGCGGGCATGCGTACAGCTCCATGCGGGAGATGGCGCAGGCAGCGGCTGACAAGGACCTGGCAATGCTGGGCCTGACAGAGCATGCACCTGCGATGCCGGGGACCTGCCATCCGTTCTACTTTCAGAACCTTAAGGTAATTCCCCGTACCATGTACGGAGTGCAGCTTCTCATGGGGGCAGAGCTTAATATTGTGGATTACGAAGGACATGTGGATATGGAAGGGCGCGACCTGGAATCCCTGGATGTTACGGTGGCAAGTCTGCACAGCCCATGCTTCAAAGCAGGCAGTGTGGTGGAGAATACGCGAGCCTATGTGAATGCAATGAAAAACCCCTATATCAATATTATCGGACATCCGGATGATGCCAGAATGCCCGCAGATTATAAGGCGCTGGTGGAAGCTGCCAAAGAGTACCACAAGGTCATTGAGCTGAACAATAGTTCCTTGCGGCCTTTTAGTTTTCGGGAAAATGCCAAAGAAAATGATGTGGAAATCCTGCGCTGGTGTATGGAATATGAAGTTCCGATCGTCGTAGACAGTGATGCGCATATCGATGTTGACGTAGGCAACTTTGACTATGCGATTCCGTTGCTTGAGATGATGAAATTTCCGGAGCATTTGATTCTGAACAGAAATACGGAGGCAATAAAACCGTATCTGAATTTCTACCGCTAGACACCGGAAAAAGATTTTGACTTTACAAGTTCACTGTGCTAAAATCAGTACAAGGTGATAGCATAAGGAGTCTGTATGGGAAAAACAATCAGAACAGAGGCAGTCGACCACCTGTTTGAAGGAATTCTGTCTCTAAAATCAATAGAAGAATGCTATGTGTTTTTTGAAGATGTATGTACCGTCAAGGAACTGGAGTCTTTGTCACAGCGGTTCGAAGTAGCGAAGATGCTGACAGAGAACAAGACATATCTCCAAATCTCGGAGAAGACCGGTGCCTCGACAGCCACCATCAGCCGTGTAAATCGTTCCCTGAATTATGGACACGATGGCTACGAGTTGGTGATTAACAGAATAAAGGAACAATCCTCGTGATGTAAGTTACCTGAGGATGAGTTTAAGCCAGCGTCTTGCAGACACTGGCTTTCATTTTGCCCAAATTGCTTCTGTTGACACTGTAATCAGTTCTTTCCGAAAAATACCGACAATTCATGACTGATCTGCTTTCTGCCGATTTGATTCAGATACCAGTTATCAGGACGTGTGTTCGGACCATATGCATTGATGTAGACCGCATCGGACAACGAGGCGGGCAGCGCAGAAAATACGCGCAGCCTGTGAAAACCGGCAGAGACAATAGCCGTCCTGCCATGCGCCGTACGATCCGAATATTCGTGGAGCAGCCGCTCCACATAGAGCATATTCTCGCGCGTATTGGCAGAGTGCTCTTCCAGCAGGATATGATCTGCGGGGGTGCCTCGTTTTAGAAGTGTATCTGCAATCAGCCGAGCTTCCGATCTTCCCTCCGTAGACAGATTGCCTCCACAGGCTACATAGCAGACAGCCTCTGTGTCTGCAAACATATCCGCGGCACGCTCTGCCCTATAAGCACAGTTGGTGCTGCCCAGAATAATACAGAGACTTACGTCAGCAATCTCATTAGGAGCCGGATCGGGTGCAAAGAGGAGGGCATTGACCTCGGTTACAATACCGTCCGGGACCGGAGTCTCAAAGTGATTGATGGCGTCCCATTCTGCTTTATAGTTCATATAGGCCTGCTTTCTTTTTGGATTTGCGTAGTTGCTGCTTATATTTTGTAAGGAGCGCTTCAAAATCTTTTCTCATACCATGCTGTCCGCAGAGGGTCCGATACATCATCTGCCAGCTGTATAGCAGCATAGGCGCCGCGTTCCCCTCTACTATAAGAGGGCCGTCCTGTGTCAGTGCAATATCCCATCCTATGAACGGAATCTCCGGCAGCAGTTTGGCTGCCGCCATTGCCATCTCGGCAGCTTCGGCGGTATAGGGAATGTGAAATCCTTTGAATCTGATGTTAGTGTCCGGATGAACCTCTAAGATTACGAACTCTTTCTCCTTTGAAGAGAGCAACGTGTGTGTACCGTCGGTTGTGATGCAGCCGGAAGCTGTATCATAAAATGCCTGAATGGAGCCCTCGTTATTTGTCGTGGCGCCCCGGCTTCCCACATTTATAGAGGGGATAAAAACAGTTTCTGCCGTATCACCGACACACAGCGTGAAGATACGAAGCGTAGTTACGGCAGTACGATACAGTTCTTGCAATTCAGTGTGCTGGAGAATATATTCCTCAACAATATACTGATGATGTTTCAAAAGCCGCCGGTACAAGGCGCAGACAGCTGCGGCGTAGTCCGTACCGAGAGTTTCATCGGAAGTTTCACTGAGAGTTTCACCGGAAGTTTCATCGGAAGTTTCGCCGGAAGTTTTCCCGAGCGCGGAGGTATCCACAATCTCGAACCCGCGGCTCCAGTGCCCGTTGAACATCTTGGCAACGAAGCGGTCAGTCTGGTTGACAAATTCCTCAAACTCTGCCAGAGAGCACCGCCGCAGATCGAGCCACCTGCGCCCGAGAAAGTCCGACGTGTCACTAGCGGCAAGGCGCCGTAACAAAATCCCCTTGTCCCGCAGCAAATTTCGTGTCCGTTCCACATTCACCTGATCCAGAAATAATTCATAATCTGAGAGATAGAAATATTTTTTGTGCTCCCGGTCGGAAGCCGACGCAAGTCCAAGGCGCTGAATCTCACCGACCCGGTCGGTCTCTGCTTGTCTGCGTTTTTTGGACAGAAGCACTTCTTTTGAAAAGAAATAGGAAGGACAGCGGCTCTCGAAAAGTTTTCGTATATGTGCCCGGGTACCTTGACTGCCGAGCTGTTGATCCGACAGCATCAGCTGTTGGAGTTCCTTGTCAATGATTGTGCAGGCATCGTGAATTTTAAAGGATACAAGCTGTTCCTCCGCATAGCCGTAGCTCCGAAACAGATTCATCTTCTGTTCAGACAGATACAGATGCAGGTGCATACTGTCACTCATATGAGAAGTTGACAGAGTGTGCTGACCGCGCATATTGTATTTAAGCAAAGGCGCGGCCAGAGTCATGACTGAACCTGCATACTCCAGATAGCTGTAATTAAACAGCTGGTCCTCTCCATATTGCAGATCTTCTCTAAAAGCAAGCTTGTGCTTCTCAATCACTGCCCGCTTATAGAATTTGTTGCATTGCGAATGAATCAGCATTTTACGGCGCTTATAGTAGGCAGCGATAAAACGCTCGCAGCGCTCACCGTTGCCCGGATAGTAGTGATCGCGCAGTACGGTGGGCTGCGGCGGCCACAGATAAATATAAGCCCTGACATACTCTATGGAAAAAATCACAAGTCCGGCCTCTCGTCCTCTGAGTCTGCTCAGAACAGTCTTGCATGTCTGTGGAACAAATTCATCATCAGCATCGAGAAATGTAATCCACTCCCCTTGTGCTGCCCGCAGCCCCGCATTGCGCGCTGCACTGACCCCTTGATGTGGTATGCGCAGCAGCCGGATCCGGGAATCCTGTCTGACATAAAAAGAGACAATGCCAGCCGTATCATCGTCCGACCCATCGTCAATTACAATTAATTCGAAATCCTTGTAGGTTTGCTTTAGGACCGATTCAATAGCGCGGCCTATAAATTCTTCCGCATTATACGCGGGGAGTATAATAGAAATCATGTATGCAGATGTCTCATTGTAAATATGCAGTCATGTGTGAAGTTTCCACAAAATTGTACCATAAATGTCCTATATAAACAAGATAGATACAGTCAGTTCCCGGTATTTCCAGCCCTCTTGAGGTCATATAAAAATTTTATAGAATCTGCTATTAAAATACGGAGCGATAGATGGTATAATGGGAAACGTCAGCAATAAAAGATAAGAAGAACGGAGATAAGCATGGCAAATTATGATACGTTAAATAGTGAACAGAGAAAGGCGGTCTTTCAGACGGAGGGAGCCGTATTGATTCTGGCAGGAGCTGGTTCGGGTAAAACCAGAGTGCTGACGCACCGCATCGCCTATTTAATTGAAGAGAAAAATGTGAATCCTTGGAACATCATGGCGATTACATTTACCAATAAAGCCGCACAGGAGATGCGGGAGCGTGTAGCCAAAAGTATTGGCAGTGATGCGAACAGCGTGTGGGTGAGCACCTTTCACTCGACCTGTGTCCGTATCCTGCGCAGGTATATTGACCTGTTGGGCTACGATACTAATTTTACAATATACGATACAGATGATCAGAAGACATTGATGAAGGAAATCTGCAAAAGGCTGCAAATTGATCCGAAGCAGTACAAGGAGCGTGCGATCTTGAACGCCATCTCATCTTGCAAGGACGAGATGATTTCACCGCAGGAGTATGCGCTTATCCATGAGGGAGACTTTCGGAAGCGCCCGATTGTAGAGGCCTATAAGGAATACCAGATACAGATGAAGAAGAACAATGCACTGGATTTCGACGATCTGCTGGTGAAGACGGTAGAGCTTTTCCAGGCCGTGCCCGAAGTGCTGGAATCCTATCAGGAGCGTTTTCGCTATATCATGGTCGATGAATATCAGGATACGAATACAGTACAGTTCAAGTTCGTGGCGCTGCTGGCAGAAAAATACAAGAACCTGTGTGTTGTGGGTGATGATGATCAGTCAATCTACAAATTTCGCGGTGCCAATATCGAGAATATTCTGGGGTTTGAGAGAGTCTTCCCGCAGGCCGTCGTCATCCGCCTGGAGCAGAACTACCGCTCCACGAAGACGATTCTGGCGAGTGCCAATGAAGTGATTCGCAACAACCGCGGACGCAAGGTCAAGAGCCTCTGGACGGATAATGCAGAAGGCAGCCCTGTCACGTTCCGCCAGTTCGATAATGCATACGAAGAGGCGCAGTACATTGCCAATGATATCGCAGACAAAGCCCGTACAGGTGCCTTTTCCTACAAAGACACCGCGGTATTGTATCGTACCAATGCGCAGTCCCGTCTGCTGGAGGAGCGCTTCCTTTTTTCCAATATACCATACCGCATTGTGGGCGGTGTGAACTTCTATGCCCGCAAGGAAATCAAGGACTTGCTTGCCTATCTTAAGACAGTGGACAATGCCAAGGACGATATCGCTGTGCGGCGAATCCTGAATGTACCGCGACGCGGTATTGGAGCAACGACAATGACCAAAGTGGCGGATTATGCGCTGCTGCGGGATACTAGTTTCTACGATGCACTCAGCCTGGCGGAAGATATACCGACACTTGGACGCAGCACTTCTAAGATTGCATCCTTTGTTACCTTTATTCAGACACTGCGCTCGAAGACAGAATTCTATTCGGTCGAAGAACTGCTCAATGATATTATAGAAGCCACCGGCTATGCCGAAGAGCTGAAGGCGGAGAATACGGACGAAGCCAATGAACGCCTGGCCAATATCGACGAATTGATTTCCAAGGTCGTATCCTACCAGATGGGGGCAGAGGAGCCTTCGCTAAGCGGATTCTTGGAGGAAATTGCGCTAATCGCAGATATAGATACTGTGGATTCGGAACAGGATCATGTATTACTCATGACCCTGCACAGTGCCAAAGGCTTGGAATTCCCCAATGTCTACCTGAGCGGTATGGAGGACGGGCTGTTCCCAAGCTTTATGAGTATTACCTCAGATGATCCGACGGAAATAGAAGAGGAGCGCAGGCTTTGCTATGTCGGCATCACCAGAGCCATGCAGGAACTGACGCTTACAGGAGCGCGCCAGCGTATGGTACATGGAGAAACGCAGTACTGCAAGACATCACGCTTTATAGAAGAAATCCCGCGTCACCTGCTCTCAGCCAAGGGCGAATATAAGAAAGAAACACAGGTGGAACCTGCACCCACAGGCGGCAATACCGCCGCACGCCAGATTTTCCAAAAGCGTACGGTACAGCCAGCTGCTTTCGGAGGCCCGCAGACAAGTCTTTCCTATGAAGTGGGAGACACCGTCAAACACATGAAATTCGGGCAAGGCGTCGTAACGGCGATTCTGGCAGGCGGACGCGATTTCGAAGTGACAGTGGATTTTGAAAAAGCGGGCACCAAAAAAATGTTCGCAGGGTTTGCGAAATTAGTAAAAATATAGTATACTATTGAAAAATAACAGGCAAAACAGGTACTACGACTAGTACATTGCCCACAATTTATTTTCCATAATTATGGCATTCTATTCAATATGGTGGTATAATGTCAATATATGTAGAGAGGAAGGTACGTGCTATGGATAAATTAGAGTTCCTGATAGACAAACTGAACAAAAACGAAATTGAAGAGAAGAAAAATACATTAGTATGGGTTCTTGCCATCGTTGGTGCAGTTGTAGCCATCGCTGCTATTGCATATGGAGTGTACCGTTATTTCGCTCCGAACTATTTAGAAGATTTCGAGGATGATTTCGAAGACGATTTTGACGATTATTTTGAGGATGAGAAAGAATAGCAGATCTTGAAATTGCTGTGCTAGGTGAGGCTTCGGCACCGAAAGGTGCCGGGGTCGTTTTTTATGCGGAGGTAAAACGTGAAAAAAGGCGAAATATATGAGGGCATCATAGAGAAAATCGAATATCCCAACAAAGGACTCGTATACTTAGAGGACACTAAAATCACAGTCAAAAACGGAATTCCCGGTCAGAAAGTCCGCTTCCTCATCCACAAGAAGAGGGCAGGGCGGCTGGAGGGACGTATCCTGGAAGTGCTCGAAACTTCTCCGCTGGAACAAAATCCCCCGGCCTGTCAGTCCTTTCCGGCCTGCGGCGGCTGCATGTACCAGACCATGCCCTATCAGGAACAGCTTGCCATGAAAAGTACGCAGGTTCAGGAGCTCCTCGCACGTGTGCTGCCGTCCGGTTTCCCCTACGAAGGAATCCTCCCCAGTCCCCAACCTTTCGCTTACCGGAACAAGATGGAATTCTCTTTCGGAGACGAATATAAGGATGGACCGCTCTCACTGGGACTGCATAAAAAGGGCAGTACCTATGATGTCTTGAACACCGACGACTGTAAGCTTGTCCATGAGGATATGACTAAGATTCTGGTCTGCGTGCGCAGCTTCTTCTCCGAGCGCGGCATGAACTACTACAAGAAGATGCAGCATACCGGCTATCTGCGCCACCTCTTGCTGCGCCGTGGTGATCAGAGCCGCGAAATCCTCGTAAACCTCGTCACGACCAGTCAGGAAACGATTGATCTCAGTCCGTTGGTGCACCAGCTTACAAGTCTGCAGCTTACAGGTAAAATTGTAGGCATCCTGCATATCATCAACGACTCACTTTCTGATGTGGTGCAAAGCGACGAGACCAGAATCCTCTACGGGCGTGACTACTTCTACGAACAGCTGCTGGGCCTTGAATTTCGCGTCACCCCATTCTCCTTCTTCCAGCCGAATTCACAGGCGGCAGAAGTGCTCTATCAGGTGGTGCGCGACTACATCGGCAACACCAGGGATCGCACCGTATACGACCTGTACAGCGGTACCGGCACCATTGCACAGCTGCTGGCGCCGGTCGCCCGCGAAGTTATCGGTGTGGAAATCGTACCGGAGGCAGTCGAGGCGGCGCGTGAGAACGCACGCCGCAACGGCCTGACCAACTGCAAATTCCTGGCAGGCGATGTGTTAACGGTGATTGATGAGATCGAGGAGAAGCCGGACATTATCGTACTGGACCCGCCGCGTGACGGCATCCACCCGAAGGCAATCGGCAAGATCATTGCTTTCGGTGTACAGCAGATTGTGTATGTGTCCTGTAAGCCGACGAGTTTGGTGCGGGATCTGGAGGTGTTTCTGGCGCATGGGTATGCGGTGGAGAGGTGCGTGGCGGTGGATCAGTTTGCGGAGACGGTACATGTTGAGACGGTAGTATTGCTGTCAAGGGCTGAAAAGTAAGGGCATAAAAATATAAGTAAATAAAGGCTTTCCGTGATTTGAGGTCTGGTTACAAGCCGGAACGATAATCACGGATTTTTGCTTTGTGGGAAGATATCCAAGAGTGGTGAATTAGAATTTTTTTTAGCCGACATGATTATTGAGTTGGTGAGTTGATAAGGTGGTTGGCAAAATAATAGTGAGTTGACAATGTGACTATCAGATTGAAAATTGATATATATAAGCACGTCGAAGGCAATTATAATAGCTATACATAAAATTCGGTGCAAATCACTAAATGAACGCATCCGTATTTTTATGTCAATTTCCACGGCGCAATTTATATTAATTTGGTATTCGAGTACCAAAAGTTAAATTAACGATTGATAAATTTGTTTAACCGTGATATTCTTGATTTCTCAAATCAGCTATTGGTAAGGAGGAGAAATGAATTATGACTAACGAGATTGAAAAAAACACCTTTGAATACTTAGATTTATTTAGAGGGTTTACTGAGAGTGACTCCTATCTTCCTGCTGCGCTTCTTGTGGCTGAAACAAAGGAAGAGTACTTTGACAAAAATATTTATGATGATTCAGAAGAGCGAATCTACGAGACTATGCTGACAGTTGCAGACAGGCTCGATATTATCAACCCGTTTAGAGATAAGACACATTTTACCAGAGTGTATAATGCCTATGATGTTTTTAAGGGAGAGGTCAACTGGGAATTGATTATTGCCCAGAGTGATAGAAGATATGGTGGGTACTCGGTAATTTCTAATGCTCTATCTGAGGAGTACAGCAGTCGCTTTAAACTTGACGCAGATGAGGTTCTCATTGCCGAAGGGGAAAAATTCGCTCCAAATCTAAAGAAACTAATCGATGAACATCCTGGTTGCAACTATACCATTACAACTGAAGAAAAAATCAGTTTTCACATAATCAACAGAATTTTTGCTGGTTATAAAAATGTAAAAATATTAAATGTAAGTATATATCAATACGGTTTCACAAACAGTCGTTATGATCTTATATACTCTGTACCTAATTTCGGAACAAGAAATATTGCTGAAGATGAAAACTTTATGAGTAGAGATCAAGATGCGGTAGCACTTGAAAACCTGCTTCTTCATACAAATAATGGTGGTGAGCTTATAATCACAATGCCGGCTAGAATCACATTTGCTCATGGAAAGATTGGAGTGCTTAGGCAGTTTGTTCAACAGACTTATCGCTTAAAAGAAATTACAGAGCTTCCAGAAGGTGCGTTTGAAGGAACAGGCATTAAAACTTACCTTATCGATGTTGTAAATACAAAGCCAGGTGATGATGATGTGATAGTCCGTCGATATAAATCTGGTCCTCGTAAGAACAAACGTGATATGGCTAATAAATTTATTATCGATGAAGAAACATTCGTTATGTTAGAGGAACTTGAGGAGCTTGGTGATTGGAGTATAAATAAAATATTCTCTCAGCAAGATGAAGAGTGGATTAAATTCCAAGAATCATCTATTCGTAAAATTGCTTTGGGAGATGTTGCTGAAGTTTTCCGAGGAAAATCAGTATCAAAAAAAGATCCAACCGGAAGTGTTGGTGTCGTTAACATCTCGAATATAGGTGATTACGATATTGATTATGATAGTCTAGATCACTTTGATGAAGAAGAACGTAAGATTTCAAACTACATTCTTAACGAAGGTGACGTACTAATACCTGCAAGAGGAACCGCAATTAGAACCTCTATCTTTCGCGAGCAGAGCTATCCATGCATCGCTTCATCTAACATCATTGTAATCCGACCTGAAGTAAAGATGCTTAGCTGCGTGTATTTAAAATTATTCTTAGACAGCCCTCTTGGGCAAAAGATGATAAGTGGTGTACAACAAGGAAGTACAGTAATTAATATCAGCTATAAAGACTTAAATGCCTTGGAAATACCTGTTCCTTCAATTGAAGAACAACATATGAAGGCTGTTGAATATGAAAAAGAGTTAGAAATCTACAAAGAAACTGTTGAGGTTGCTGAAAAGCGCTGGAATAAAGTTTTAGATAAGCTACGAGAACTTTAATAGGAGGTATCATTATGTTAGGAGCTATTATCGGGGATATCGTGGGTTCCCGTTTTGAATGGAATAATAATAAGAGTAAGCAATTTGATTTATTAATTTACAAATGTAATGTTACCGATGATTCCATAATGACTTTAGCTATAGCTAAAGCGCTGTTAGAAAGCAAGTCGGATTATAGTGACCTGTCCGAAAAAGCTGTAAAGTATATGCAGAATATCGGACAACACTACCCAAACTGTGGATATGGTGAGCATTTCAGAGAATGGATATATTCTGACAATCCAAAACCATATAACAGCTATGGTAATGGGGCAGCGATGCGTGTCAGTGCATGTGGATTCGTAGCAAATACCCTGGAAGAAGTGAAACAACTATCAAAAGCTGTGACAGAAGTAACACACAATCATCCTGAGGGGATAAAAGGTGCAGAGGCAACAGCTGTTGCTATCTTCCTGTCACGTTCTGGAAAGAATTTGCTAGAGATTCGCGACTATATAACAAAGAATTATTACCCGTTGAATTTTTCCCTTGATGAAATACGTGATAATTATGAGTTTAATGAGAGCTGTCAGGGAACTGTTCCTCAAGCCTTAGAAGCTTTTTTCGAGTCGAAAAATTTTGAAGATTCAATTCGTAACGCCATATCAATTGGTGGCGATAGCGATACCCTTGCAGCTATTACAGGTGGTATCGCAGGAGCTTACTATGGAATACCTACAGATATTAGAAAACATGCTCTGACCTTCCTTGACGAGCGCCTACTTAAGATTTTGGTAGATTTTGAAAATAATTATCCATCAAAGATGGAAAAAATCAATTCAGTCGGTAGTGTTGGCATCGAAAGAAATGCAGAGACCAAAGTGCAGACAGGGAATAGAAAAACTATGATGCAGTCCTCTGTAGAAATAGCAGAGAAAGAACTAAATGATTCGATTCCTACAAATGAAGAGACGACAAGCCAGCAACTATTTAATCATCTATTTGAGGCTTGTAATATTCTGAGAGGACCAATAAACCAAGACGAGTATAAAAGTTATGTGACTCCAATCCTCTTTTTTAAGAGAATTAGTGATGTTTACGACGAAGAAACTCAAGATGCACTTGAGCGCTCTGGTGGAGATGAGGAGTATGCTAGATTTCCCGAGAACCACAGTTTTGATATTCCTGTGGGATGCCACTGGCAAAATGTCAGGGAAGCAAGTGAAAATGTTGGTGTTGCAATCGTCAAAGCAATGAATGGTATTGAGCGTGCTAACCCCGATACTTTAAGTGGTGTATTTAGTAGCTTTGATGATGCTAATTGGACTGACAAAACTAAACTCTCAGATGAGAGACTAAAAAATTTAATAGAACATATGTCAAAAATAAAAGTTGGTAATGCGAATTACTCAGCCGATGTTATGGGAGATAGTTATGAATTTCTGATTAAGAAATTTGCTGATTTATCAAAAAAGAATGCTGGTGAATTTTATACCCCACGCTCTATTGTCAAACTTCTCATCATGCTTCTGGATCCAAAGATTGGTGAAACAGTCTATGATCCAGCTTGTGGGACTGGAGGAATGCTAATAGAAGCCATACGGTACATGAAAAACGATAAAATGACGTATGGCCGAATATATGGTCAGGAGAATAATCTATCTACATCTGCAATTGCTAGAATGAATTTGTTTTTGCATGGTGCAAAGGATTTTAAGATTACACAAGGTGATACACTACGTTCTCCTAATTTTCTTGAGAAAGGTAAATTAAAAACTTTCAATTGCGTTGTAGCGAATCCTCCCTTTTCGTTGAAAAAATGGGGTTCACAACAATTTAGTACAGATATATATGGTCGAAACATGTGGGGAACCCCAACTGACTCCAATGCTGATTTTGCATGGCTGCAACACATGGTGAAGTCGATGGACGAGAAAACCGGCCGTTGTGCTGTTGTTTTACCACAAGGTGTACTATTCCGTGGTGGTAGAGAAGCAGAAATTCGCAAACAACTGATTGAATCAGACAAGCTGGAATGCATTATTACACTGGTAAGCGGCGTGTTCTATTCAACTGGAGTATCAGCTTGTATTCTTTTTCTAAACAATAACAAGAAAAATGATCATAAAGGTCGTATATGCATGATCGATGGTTCTGATATATTCACAGCACAACGAGCACAAAATATAATGACCGACAATGACGTAGACAAGGTCTACAATTTGTATGACGATTATAAAGATGTTATTGAAAAAGTAAAAGTGGTCACGATTCCCGAAGTGAAAGACAAGGGCTATAGTCTAGCGATCAATAATTATATTGAAAGAAAAGAACAAGAAATTACTCCTCCAGCTGAAATAAGAAAACAGTATTTTGATGCACTTGAAAAAATGATTGAGGCTGAAAAAACAATGATGGAATTATTGCTTGAAGGAGGGTATGTCAATGAGTAATCGCATTACAATAGATGAATTGCAAACATATTTATGGGATTCAGCTGTTCTTCTTCGTTCTAGTATAGATGCAGGAGCTTATAAACAATACATTTTCCCGCTGCTTTTCTTTAAAAGAATCAGCGATGTTTATGACGAAGAGTGTCAAAAAATTCTAGAGCAATTTGGCGATGAGGAAGCCTTAGAGTTTGAAGAAAATCATCGGTTTCAGGTACCGAAAGGTGCTCATTGGAATGATGTTCGTGAAGTTTCCGAGAATGTTGGTGTTGCTATAGTCAGTGCATTTCGTAAGATCGAAAAAGCAAACGCTGATAAACTACAAGGAATTTTTGGAGATGCTGCATGGACAAATAAGAATCGTTTGTCAGACAGACTTCTAAAAGAATTAATAGAACATTTCAGCAGTAGAACATTGTCTATTGAAAATTGTCCGGAGGACGAACTAGGACAGGGATACGAGTATCTAATCAAGAAGTTTGCCGACGATAGTGGCCATACCGCTCAAGAATTCTATACAAATCGTACCGTAGTTCATCTTATGACTGAAATCTTGAGACCTCAGTCAGGAGAATCAATTTATGATCCAACGTGCGGTAGTGCAGGTATGCTAATCTCCGCGATAGCCTATTTGCAAAATCAAAAAAAAGAATGGCGTAATGTGGCTATTTATGGGCAGGAAATAAATGCTTTAACTTCATCGATTGGCAAAATGAACTTATTTTTGCATGGTGTGAAGGACTTTGAAATTGTAAATGGAGATACGTTAAAATCACCGGCTTTTATTGAGAAAGGAAAGTTGAAAGAATTTGACATGGTTCTTGCCAATCCTCCCTACTCTATTAGTAAGTGGGACAGAGAAGCCTTTGCTAGCGATAAGTATGGACGCAACTTCCTAGGTGTTCCTCCTCAAGGTAGAGCAGATTATGCTTTTTTACAACACATTCTGAAGAGTTTGAAAGAAGACACTGGACGTAGTGCGATATTATTCCCACATGGTGTATTGTTTCGTAATGAGGAAAGCAGTATGCGAGAAAAATTAGTTAGAAGCGATATGCTTGAATGTGTGATAGGTTTAGGTCCCAACCTGTTTTATAATTCACCAATGGAGGCTTGCATAATTATATGTCGTAAAAATAAGCCTGCAAACCGTCGTGGTCAGGTTTTATTTATAAATGCAGTAGATGAAGTTGAGAGAAAAAATGCACAAAGCTACTTGGAAGATAAACATATTGAAAAGATAGCATCAGCATACAACAAATATGAAACAGATAATGATTTTGCACGCGTTGTCTCAATTCGTGATATCGAAGATAACAATTTCTCGCTCAGTATCCCACTTTATGTTAAAAAGACCATGCCTGGGGCAGAAACTGACGAACGTTCTCTTAAAGAGCGTTATGAAAGTTGGAGAACACACTCGGAAATTATGAAACTTCGCTATATGAAATTAAGTGACATGATCGGAAAGGAGGATGAAAATAATGAGTGAAGTATTCTTAGGAGAAGTTGCTAAAGAGCGAAAGGAAACTAGTAAAGACAATAAAGGCAGGTATCCAATTGTGGGCTTAGAGCACTTGATTTCAGAAGAAATTACTCTAACAGCCTGGGAAGAGAATAAGGAAAATTCTTTTACTAAAATCTTCCGAAAAGGAGATGTGCTTTTTGGTCGTAGACGCGCTTATTTAAAGAAGGCTGTAGTTGCTCCTTTTGATGGCATTTGTTCTGGTGACATAACGGTAATTCAAGCTCTGCCAGATAAAATTCTACCTGAACTTTTACCTTTTATCATTCAAAATGATGCATTATTTGATTTTGCTATTGGTAAGTCCGCTGGTTCTTTATCACCCCGTGTTAAATGGGAAAATCTAAAGAACTTTAGGTTTGAGCTACCTGATTTAAAAGAACAAAGCAAGTTAGCCAGCCTATTATGGTCGATAGATAGCACTAAAAAGACCTATCAGAAGCTGATTCAAAAGACCGATGAGCTGGTCAAATCTCAATTTATCGAGATGTTTGGTTCTATAGATTCCGTTGGTACGTTTCCTCGTAAGCAGTGGGATGAAGTTCTACAAATTATCAACGGTAGAGATTATAAAGATATCGCTGACCCTAATGGACAATATCCTGTTTATGGTTCTGGCGGTCTTATGGGACGGGCTACCGATTATATTTGTCCAGAAAACACTATAGTTGTTGGACGCAAAGGAACCATAGATAAGCCTTTCATTGTTTATGAAAAGTTCTGGAATGTCGATACAGCCTTTGGAGTGGTACCTGAACAAGGAATTTTACATTATCTTTACTTGTTCTGGTATTGTAAGCAACTTGATTTTAAGAAGCTCAATAAGGCCTCCACGCTCCCAAGTACAACGAAAGATGATTTACTCAAACTTTGGATTAATATACCGCCATATGACCAACAGAAGCAGTTTGCAGCCTTTGTTCGACAGAGCGATAAATCAAAATTTGAACTCGAACAAACTTTATCAGAGTTAAACGCCACCTATAAACGGATTATTGAAGAAAATCTAGGATAATTATGGGGCATGAAGTTTCCTCCGGCTCGTGAGACAACCTTACGGAGGAACAAACAAAGGAGGAAATTTCATGCTTAATAAAATTATTAATGAAGTGCAACAAGATCTTGCAACAATTTTGGATGATGTCCAAATGGCTATGTTATCTAAAGTACTAAAAAAACGTCTAACAGAAATGGTTGGTGATAAACAATTAGAAAAAGAGGATAAACAGAATAATCTTATTCCGTTATTTATTTCAGCTAAACGTGTGGAAGGGTGTTCAAGCAAAACATTACGTTATTATGAATCAACGATTCGAAATTTACTGGAAAATATTAACAAATCGGAATGTCATATAACAACGGAAGATCTACGGGATTACCTTGATTTATATCAACAACGAGGTAATGTTAGTAAAGTTACGCTGGATAATGTAAGGAGAATTTTTTCTACCTTCTTTGCTTGGCTAGAGGATGAGGATTACATTGTAAAGAGTCCGGTTAGAAGAATTCGAAAAGTTAAGACTGGTAAAACAGTGAAAGAAACATATTCGGATGAGTCAATGGAGCTGATGCGTGATCACTGTGATAATATGCGTGATCTTTCTATGATTGACCTTCTAGCTTCAACAGGCATTCGTGTAGGAGAATTAGTCAAGCTTAATGTCAGGGATGTGGACTTTGAAAATAGAGAGTGTGTTGTGATAGGAAAAGGTAATAGGCAACGAAAAGTATACTTTGATGCTAGAACTAAAATACATCTTCAGAGATATCTATCAGAGCGTGAAGATAATAATGAAGCACTATTTGTATCATTATTAAAGCCTTATGATCGATTGCAGATTAGCGGAGTTGAGATTCGTCTAAGAAAAATAGGACGAGAACTAAACTTTTCTAAGGTGCACCCACATAAGTTTCGAAGAACGCTGGCAACACTGGCAATAGACAAAGGAATGCCGATTGAGCAGGTTCAACAGCTTCTTGGCCATCAAAGTATAGATACTACTCTTCAGTACGCAATGGTGAATCAGGAAAATGTTAAAAACTCCTTTAAAAAGTTCATTGGTTAATTTCAAATCTCAATTTATGGAGCAGTTCGAAGGGTATGAGAAGACAAGGTTAGGTGAAATAGCAAATATAACAGCAGGTCAAAGTTCACCTCATGATGATGAGTTTTCTGAAGAAGGTACTCCTTTTATAAAAGCTGGAAATTTAGAGGACTTAAAGTTGTTAAGAATTTCTGAGCAAGAATGTAATCTTGTAGATGAAAAAACAATCAAAGAAAGAAAGTTGAAGCTGCATAATTCTGGAACGGTCTTGGTAGCGAAAAGTGGAATGTCATGCTTATCAGGGCACATTTATTCGCTGAAAAAGGCGGCGTATGTAGTTTCGCATTTGGCATGTATACAGCCTATAGATATGACAAGTACCACAGAATATATAAGAACCTTTTTTATGACAGTTGGAACTAAGAGTTTAATAAGGGACGTCTCCTACCCTGCTATACAATTAGCGCAGTTTGCAGAAATGGAAATTCCTGATGTTCCATACAAAGAGCAGATACGGTTTGCGTCCTTTGTGCGACAGAGCGATAAATCAAAATATGACTATTTTAGCTGGATGTTAGGAGGTGCAGCATAAATGACGGAATATAGATTTGACCATATTGTTATCAATATCATAGAAAAAAAGAAGCCTGTTGAAGAAGATAAATATACTTATATAGGCTTAGAACACTTGGATTCTCAGAACCTTATGGTTTCAAGATGGGGCTCTGATATTGCTCCTAAGGGTGAAAAACTTGTAATGAAAAAAGGAGACGTATTATTTGGTAAAAGGCGAGCATATCAAAAGAAAGTAGCAATTGCTCCATTCGACGGTATCTTCTCTGCTCATGGCATGGTCTTGCGGCCAAATGAAGAAATAATAGATAAGAATTTTTTTCCACTCTTTATTAGCTCAGATTATTTTTTGGATGCTGCAATAAAGATTTCTGTTGGATCACTCTCTCCAACAATTAACTGGAGAGACCTTAAGGAAATGATGTTTCAACTCCCTGATTTAGATAAACAGAAGAAGTTAGCTGACATGTTATGGTCAATAAATAGAACGTTGCTAAGATATAAAGAGTTGCTCAATAAAACTGATGAGCTCGTAAAGTCTCAATTTATGGAGCAGTTTGTAAATGGAAATCCATATGAAAGGAAAAGACTAGGAAACTTCATTAACCAAATACGTGGCGTATCGTATAAGCCTGCTGACCTACACAATAACCTTAACTCCCTAAGCATTACATTGTTAAGAGCAAATAATATTTTATCAGGAAAAGTAAATCATGAGGAAGTCCAGTTCGTGTCTAAAGATAAGGTATCAAAAGAACAACTGATATGTAATGAAGATATCTTGATGTGTGGCTCTAGTGGAAGCCTAGAGCATGTAGGAAAAGCTGCTTTATGCTCAAGAAATGAAGAAGGAGAGACATTTGGTGCATTTTGCAAGCTTCTGCGCTCTACAGGGATGCTTATACCGAAATATATAGCTACGTATTTTGAAACGGATGAGTACAGAAATACAATTATGCGATTAGCAACGGGATCAAATATCAATAATCTTAAGAATGAACATATTGATAATATATTGATTCCGATGCCACCAATAGAGCATCAAAAACAATTTGAAGCCTTTGCTAATCAGAGCGATAAATCAAAATTTGTAAGTGATACAGAAGCAAGAGATTTTAGGCTCTTGAGCAGCTTGATTCGCAATTATGACAATATGAATGTCAAAGATGGAAATTAAACTTAATGATAGGAGGGAATATTTATGTTTAACGAAGACAATACAATTGAAAAAATGGTGATCTCAACACTAACCAAAAACGGGTGGAATTTTATCTCGGCTGATGATTTACCACGGGACTTTTCGGATGTGATGGTGGAACCGATGGTTAAAGAAGCGCTGATTCGTTTGAATCCTGAAATAGCGGAAGAACCATCTCGTGCTGATGAAGTCATTTATAAATTACGTGCAATTATACTTTCAGTGCAGCATCATAATCTAATAACTCAAAACGAACTTTTTCAAAGAATGATTTTTGAAGAAAATTCATATCCTTTTGGCAAAAATGGCCGAATGATACCGATCCGTTTTTTTGGCACAATGAAAAAAGAAGATTTAGTGCTTAATGAATATGTCGTTACTAATCAATGGATTTATCCTCAGTCCGAAGGTGGAAAGAGACTTGATATTGTTTTGCTGGTTAATGGTTTCCCAATTTCAATCGGAGAGTTAAAGACCCCGGTGCGCAATGCTATAACCTGGTTAGACGCTGCAAGTGATATTTCATCGTATGAAAAGAGTATTCCTCAGATGTTTGTAACTAATGTATTTAATTTTGCTACTGAGGGTAGATGCTATCGCTATGGTTCGGTTGGCATGCCAGTTAATATGTGGGGCCCATGGCATACTCCTGACCATAAGTCAGAGGGTAGCCTCGCGGATGTTAAAGTTAGCATAGCTGATATGATTACTCCTGAGAAGGTTATGGATATTTTTCAGTTTTTCACTCTCTTTGCTACAGATAAGAAACATGTTAAATACAAAATAATTTGCCGTTACCAGCAGTATGAAGGTGCTAACCTTATTGTACAACGTGTTATTGCGGGCTATCCAAAGCAAGGTCTTATCTGGCACTTTCAGGGTTCTGGTAAATCATTGCTAATGGTATTTGCAGCACAAAAAATTCGCATGATCCCCGAACTTAAGAATCCTACTGTAGTAATAGTTGATGATCGACTTGATCTTGAAACTCAGATAACCGCAACATTTAATGCTTCGGATATTCCAAACCTAGTGTCACTTGCAACTAAGGAAGAAGTTGAAAACTTTTTTAAGCAAGATATTCGTAAAATTGCAATAACGACCATTTTCCGATTTGGCGATGTCGAAGATGTTCTTAATCTTAGAGATAACGTAATCATCATGGTTGATGAAGCACATAGAACTCAAGAAGGTGACCTCGGTGAAAGGATGCGTGCAGCACTTCCAAATGCTTTCTTCTTTGGACTTACTGGTACTCCAATTAATCGTATTGATAAGAATACTTTCCGTACATTTGGTGCTACGGAAGATAAGAGCGGATATTTGAGTCGATATACTTTCTCGGATTCCATCAGAGACAATGCAACTCTACCCTTGAACTTTGAGCCAGTTCCAGTCGAGCTTCATGTTGATAAAGATAAAATTGATACAGAATTTGATGCCTTAACTGAGACACTCTCAGATGCAGATCGTGCTGAGCTTTCAAAACGTGTAAACATGAAAGCCATTATGTATGATCCAAAACGTATACGCAAGGTTTGCGAACACATTGTAAAACATTATAAAGAAAAAATAGAGCCTAACGGGTATAAAGGACAGATCGTTGTATACGACCGTGAGTGCTGTCTTAAGTACAAGGAAGAGCTAGATAAGCTACTTCCTCATGAAGCAACAACGATCGTAATGGATACCAATAACGATAAGGAAGATCGATATAGAAAATTTCGTCGCAGCCGTGATGAAGAAGCAAGAGTTCTTGATCAGTTCCGTGATAAGAGTAACCCTCTTAAGTTAGTTATTGTTACATCAAAGCTATTAACGGGTTTTGACGCTCCAATTCTTCAAGCGATGTATTTAGATAAGCCAATGAAGGACCATAACCTTCTGCAAGCCATCTGTCGTACAAACCGTACTTTTGATGAAGGTAAAACCCATGGATTAATTGTAGACTACATTGGTATTTTTGATAATGTTGCTAAGGCGTTGGACTTTGATGAAGCTAGCATGAAAAAAGTTATCACAAATATTGAAGAAGTCAAGAAGCAGGTTCCTGCACTTCTCAGAAAATGCCTAAGTTACTTTATGGGCGTTGACCGTACCGTAGTAGGTTGGGAAGGTTTACTTGCAGCTCAGGAGTGTATTCCAACAAATAAAGATAAAGATGCATTTGCTGCAGATTATCGTGTTCTAAATAGAGCATGGGATGCTCTGTCCCCTGATCCATTTCTTGATAAGTACAAGTTTGACTATGTATGGCTAACAAAAGTCTACGAGTCAGTGAAACCCACGGATAATCGCGGTGCTCTCGTTTGGGCTGCTCTTGGTGCCAAAACAATGGAATTAGTTCACTCTAATATCGAAGTTGGCAGGGTTCATGATGATATGGATATTTTAACGCTTGACGCGGATCTAATTGACGAATTTATTCGTAAGCAGAAAGATGTTAAAAAGACAACTATGAAGGTAGAAATAGACTTAGTTGCCAAAATTCGCGAACATTCTAACGATCCAAAGTTTATTAAGCTGGGAGAGAAGCTCGAAGAGCTCCGTGAACGCCACGAACAAGGGTTAATTAATAGTATTGAGTTCTTGAAGCTCCTACTTGAACTTGCAAAAGAAGCTGCTCAAGCAGAAAAGGAAGTTGTCCCGGAAGAAGAAATTGATCGTGGGAAAGCAGTACTCACAGAACTCTTTAAAGGTGCTAAGAACGACAAAACACCCATCATTGTTGAACGCATTGTTGCTGATATTGATGACATTGTAAAGATTGTACGATTCGATGGATGGCAAAGAACAACTACCGGAAAAAATGAAGTGAAAAAAGCACTTCGTAGTGTTATCTGGATTAAATACAAGATTAAAGACAAAGAAGTTTTCGATAAAGCTTATAGCTACATCGAGCAATATTATTAGTAGGAGGTCTGCCTATGAAACAATATGCATCGTTTGAAAAGTATCTTGAAGACAAATATTATAATGATATTCACCGCGCTATCACCGGCCTCATATTTAAAAGAGGCCGGAATAACGGGTTTTATTCTTATACAGTTTTAGACCCTTCTTACTTTCAGGTAGAGGATATACATATAAAAACTGTCTCGTTCCACTCTACAGATGGAAGCAGGATTATTTTCAATGCAGCAGTTGAGGCAGATGTTATCCTAAAAGGAATGGGAAAGAGAGATTATGATGCTGATATAAAAAACCCTTGGTACACGGTCTCTTTTACTGGTTATTTAAGTGATGGTCTTAATATGGTTACCATTACGGATGTTGATGACTATTTCGCCGATAAGCTTGATAAGAATACAACATTATCTAAATATTTGATTCCTTACCTTTATTCAGAGGACTTAGAAAAGGAAGCGGAAAAATTTCTTTACAAATACTGTAGACAAGCGCTAAATGAACCTATGCCTATTCCCCTCGATGAACTCATGTTTAATATGGGACTAGTGCTTTATGAGGCCCCGCTCCCAGATAATATATTTGGCAAAACTTATTTTGCAGAATCAACAGTTGATATATTCAACGAGGAATATGAAGTAGTAAAACAGACCGTTGAGCCAGGAACAATCCTTTTAAATCCGAACATTTTCTTCATGCGGAATATAGGATCGCGTAATAATACAGTTGTACACGAATGTGTGCATTGGGACCGTCATGATAAGTTTTTTGAAATGCAGAAGTTGTTAAATAGTGATCTGACTTCCTTAACGTGTGAGATTACTGAGCAAAGAGGGCTTAAGAATAATGGGATTGAAGGTGCGCTTCAGTGGATGGAATGGCAAGCTAATGCTTTGACTCCTCGCATTCTACTACCTGCAAACACGACAAGACAAAAACTAAAAGAAATATTGCTACGTCTACATATTGAAAATTCAGAGAGATCTGATTCAGATATTATGGAAGAGGCAATCGAAGAATTGGCAGATTTTTTTGCAGTTTCAAAGTTTGCAGCAAAACTCCGTGCTATCGAACTTGGCTTTTCACAGGCACAAGGGGTTTGGAATTATCTAAACGGCACCTATTTACCTAGTTTTTCATTTAAATCAACAGCTCTCAATAAGGATGAAAGTTATATCATCGATATAAGAAATGCCTGCTATGAGGCAAATTTTGATATCAGCTTTAAAGCTAACCTTGAGAAAGGCGACTTTATTTATGTTGATTATATGTACTGTATTAATGATAAAAAATACGTAGAAAAATCTATACATGGGAAGTGCACCCTAACATCTTATGCTAGACAGCATGTCGATGAATGCTGTATTAAATTTAAGCAAAAGTTTAAATTAACAAAAACACAAGGCGATGCCTATTATACCCAATGTTCCCTTTGCAGAGATATAGATGCATCTTCTTATTGTGAATGTACTTACATTGAAGATGAAGATAATCAAGACGTAATACAGCGTGCAATAGAATTGAAAAAACTAAAAAAAGAAGGAGAACGCATTACAGAAATATTACGATCACTACCGATGTCTTTTTCAGGGACTCTGGATGCTCATATGAAGCGTCTTAAAAAGGAAGATGGTACAAAGATGACTAATCTTGAGTTAGCGCTTAGAACAGGATTAAGTGATCGATATATTCAAGATCTTCGTAAAGAAGAAAAAAATGTAAGTTATGAAACTGTCTGTGCCATTTGTATTGGGCTTCACCTACATCCCAAATTCAGTAACGATCTCATTAAGAAATCACGCAATGATTATCCATTAACAGAAGAAGGTTACTTTGGTCAATTTCTCATCGAACATCACTATATGGAAACACTAGGTTTATGTAATGAAAAGTTAAGAGAAATGGGCTATAAAACGTGGGGCAAGGATTTATAAAAAAATAAAAAATATTTAGACCAAAACCGGAACTCTTACTTCTGGTTTTGATTACATAATTGCAAGGCTTTATGACCAGTAATGGTTGTAAAGCCTTTTTTTTACGCTCAAAAACCGGAACTCGCAGTTCTGCGAAGGAAATCTTGTTTCAAATTATGATGTTAATAGAAGCTGAAAACTTCTAATAAACCAGTCTCAAAGTCCGAGATGCGCATTAGGACGGCGGGATGCATAGAGAGTTCAGAACACAGTGATAGAGACTGTGTTTGGAATGAAGATGCACCCACCGTAATTTCGTGTGCCCTTTTTTAGGACAAGCGGAGTCTGTGGTCATCTTCATCACAGGCTCTTTTTGTATTCCGCCGCCCAATGCCAGGACGGAAAGGAATACTTTATGAAGATTCGATTTTTATATGAAGACAACATCAAAAATGGTCACAAGAACTACACCACAATTGAAATTCCAGATGGAGATTACAGCGTTATGCTGGACATTGATTACGAGCAGCGTCTTGCAGAGGCAAAGCCCGAAAAGAAAGCAGAAGTACAGCGTTGTAAGACTTTACAGGAAATGTTCGACCTAATGAATTCTAAAGAATACAACCACTGGCGCCGCTATCATAGGCATCTTGGTGATCCGAAGACTCCTTATCGCAAGGATGATGAATCTGAAGATGAAACGGATGTAATGGATACCTTCGCTGATGATTCACAGGAGGCTGAGCGTAATCGCCTCTACGAGTATGAAGATATTT
>JBKECY010000004.1:0-18018 GCA_047975025.1 Lachnospiraceae bacterium | reverse complement strand
GCCGCCCTTGAACAATCCACCAAGAAATGTTACGATGTCGTCAAGCTGATAAGGATTTACCCTACCGGATACCGGTCATTACTAACATTGCGACTGGTACAAAAATCGGGGGCAGGTCATTACATCACTACTATAAAAACTACTTCCTACCACTAAAAGTTTTATATTTTGTCTGTTAACTTTTTTGACAGCTTCAATCACCTCTAAAATCCCCTTTTCCTTTACGATTCTTCCAATAAATACAAGAACAAAATCACTTTTGGAAATATTATACTTTTTTCTTAAAACACTATTTCTTTTTTCGTCATTTTCTATAAAGTTTTTAGTATCAATACAATTTTTCAAAACATAGCACCTTTCTGTAGATATGGATGGAACAATATTTTGAAAAGCAGAATTTACAAATTGACTAACTCCAATGAGTGTCCGTATTGATTCAACTTCTTTTTCACACCCGAATAATGATTTTACTTCATTATGCAGGTAGAAAATTACTTTGTCACAATATTTTGTATATAGTTTTTTGTTTTTAAATAAAAGAAATAAGGTAGAATTTGCCACAAGCATTATCCTATCATAATCATTTTTTACGAGCTTTTTGGGATAGTGACTCATAATAAATAAACGTCTGAAAATAAATCTATACGAAATTAAATTACTCTTTTTTAAAATATATTTTGCAATCAAATAAATAAACTTGTCAATAAAATCAATTCCCCAAGGGCATTTGACAAACTCAAAATTCGAATGCTCATATTTTTGAGATTTTATATATGCACTTTTATCATAAATCCCATATACTGTAAACTTTAGATTTTGTTTCACTTCATTCTCATCTAATAAATCTTCAATAAGGTTTTCTACAGCTCCACCCTGTGTAGCCGGAACAGGTGCTGATCCATATGTTAAAACTGCAATTTTCATGTTATACTGCTCCACTTAAATCATATTATTATCACAACATTTGATATAGTCAATTTCTAATTTCGTTACACAAGCATTCAATTTTCATTAACAACTACTATTTTATATCAAGCAACTCGCAATACCATTTAGTCATTTTTTGAGCGGCAAAATTGATATCATATCCTAAATCCTCTGCGCATCCTTTCATGTTTTTCCGTTCGTATCCTCTCGAAAAGCTTAAAACTAAGTTAGCCCATGTTCTCACTGAATCATGCAACGATAAATATTTCATATTATCAGATATTTTGGCCTCAATAGGAATTGTATCAGCACAAACAACTGGAAGACCTGCAATTTGTGCCTCAACTGCAACCATACCAAGTCCCTCATAAAAACTAGGCATAACAAACGCATCCATAGCCTGATAAACATCAGCAATATCACTTCTATTACCAAGAAACATGACTGAATCAGTAAGATTCAATGTACTTACCATGTTTTTTATTTCCTCAATCCTATCTCCACTTCCAACTAAAAGTAGAATTGTTTCTGGTTTCATAATATGAATTTCTTCGAATATCTTTACAATGAACTCATGATTCTTTTGATGTATAAACCTACCTACATGAGCTACAACAAATTGGTTTTCTATTCCACATTCTTTTCTAATTCTTTTCCTAGTGTCACTTGAATAAAGAAATTTATTTATATTAACTGCATTTTTCCATATTGTAATTTTCCCGGAGTTCATGGCTTGTTGACCGAAAAGCCATTTCCCTGCAAAAGTTGAACACGCACATAGAGTATTCGGGAAGATTTTTGCAAATGGTCTCAAGGAATACTTTATCAAATTCTTCTTCAGCTCCCCCTTGCCTGCCGTACTATGATTATGAGCGATCCTTACCGGTATTTTTGCCTTCCAAGCCACATACATTGGAAATATAGAAAGTGTATTCATATGTGAATATACAATTTTATAGTTATTCTCTTTAAATATCCTGTATAGTTCTCTCTGATACGCTAATTGCTTTTGGTAAGGCGGAACCAAAATCACTCTGCCTCCTAATTCCGCTATTTCTTCAGGGATTAATGTTGAATCATTATCAACAATAAAGTCATATTGTATTTTACTTCTATCTATACAACGATAATAGTTTAAAACTGTTGCCTCAAGACCTCCTCCAACCATTTTCCCCACTACATGTGCTATCCTTATAGGCTCTATACAATCAATACTTTCTGAAACACTCATATAAAACTTCCTTTCATTTCTTTGATTGCTATTATGAAAAGACACGACTTCATCACATCGCCCCATCCCTTCTCACCATAACCACCAACGTCTTAAACAAGATCTTGATATCCAGCCCCATACTCCAATCCACAATATACTTCTTATCCAACTTCACCACTTCTTCAAAGTCTATGATCTGGCTTCTCCCACTCACCTGCCACATTCCTGTAAGCCCCGGCTTCGTCGCCATTCTGGTCCTGTGGTGGTAGTCATATTTCTCCCACTCATCAAGTGTGGGCGGACGGGTACCAACCAGACTCATATCGCCTTTTAGCACATTCCAGAACTGCGGGAATTCGTCCAACGACGCTTTGCGGATGAAGTTACACAAGCCCCGTCCCTTCTCACCACCGATGATACGCGGGTCATTATCCAGCTTGAACATCATACCGTCTGAGACGCGGTTCTGCCGCATCAGCTCGGCCTTTCTTTCTTCTGCATCCGGATACATGGTTCTGAACTTGTATATTTTGAATTTCTTGCCGTTTTTTCCGATGCGCCATTGTGAGAAGAAGGCTGAACCGGGGGATTTAATATAGATGTAGGGGGCTATAAATAGATAGATGAGGCCGGTGCAGAGCATGCCGACAATACCGCCTACGATATCCAGGGCCCTTTTGATGAACAACTGGAATGCCGTTGCCATGTTGATACTGCTTGATACAACGGTGTAGCCGGAGATTTTCTCGATCAGCTGCTTTCCGCCCATTCCGAACAGGTTCTGATTGATTCTGACATGGACCGCAATCCCCATATCAAAGCAGCCCTGTATGATGTTCTGCAGCTTCGCCGGATCTGTGCCTGCGGGAAGGCAGAACAATACCTCATCCACCCAGTTATGGCAGACGTATTCCAGGGTTTTGGAAGCCGAAGCTACGACGGGGCGTCCTTCGATTCGCTCTCCCTCCTGCGCATAATCTGTGAGTGCCAGACCGGCAATTCGGAAGCATTTGACATTGTATTGACGTATTGTGGAGACGATTTCTGCGGCCTGCTCCCTGGAAGTGACGATCAGGAGCGAACTGCCGGTGCCTCTGTCTTCGCAGGACAGGCTCAGCAGATACTGCTTGCGAAAGGTTCGTACCGCGAAAGCGGTCGAAATTGACAGAACCCACGTAATCAGTATGGCCAGACGTGAGAAGCTCTCAGCTTCTTTTGATAAAAACAGATAGAATACAAATAAGAAGACCACGAAGGTCACATGCGAGCTTGTTTTGCTCAGTTCCTCGAGTCTGCGGCGTTTCAGAATTCCCAGGTAGCTGTCGTTGAACATAACAACTGCGCATGAAAATGTAGCGATCAGGATGCTCATCTTGAGGAACGTCCCCAGATAGCGATCCCAGTCACCGAGAAATCTGATATAGAAAGCAATAAAAAGTGAACCTGTAATACACAAAAAGTCCAGTATCATAAAGTCAATATGTTCCGTCCAAGCATTTGTAACCTTTTTGTACAACGCAATTCCCCCCTTCTGCAGGCCCATTGCGTTATTCACTCTGCTTTCCCTTATTTCCCGTAATAATGTGAATATTTTTTATAATAATAACCATATTTGCGGTCGTATCTTCTAACGCGGTTCATATCGACTTTGTTGAGTACAAGCCCTAATATGGGTGTTCCTGTAATTTCCAGCTGATGCTGTATGCGGCTGACAAATTTGTAGCTGTTCAAACCGGATTCCACCACCATAATCGTGCCGTCGCACTCTCTGGCAACGATGGCGGCATCTATTACTACCCCCAGCGGTGCTGTGTCGATGATGATATAGTCATACAACTTGCGCAGCGCCTTAATCGCATCTCTTAGATAGTCGGTTTCCAGCAGTTCCGACGGGTTCGGCGGCTGCTTGCCTGCAAAAATGATTTGAAGGGTTCCGATATTGGTTCTGTTAATAATGTTGATCAACTCTGTCTGACCTGAGAGATAGTGCGAAATTCCCTCGACCTTGGTTCCGGCGGCATAGCGCCCCAGCAGAACGGATTTTCTAAGGTCTGTGTCAATCAACAGGACTTTTTTTCCTGCTTCTGCCAGCGATATACTTAAGTTTACCGATAGGGTAGATTTACCTTCGTTGGCGCCGCAGCTGGTAATTCCGATGACTTTTTTGTCATCCCCGCAAAAGAGCAGGTTCGTGCGCAGCGTCTTGTAAGCTTCTGTTGCTTTAAAATCCATCTGATAGAATTTATCGATTACTATTGTGGCCATTCCTATCTCCTTTCCTGTTCCGCTGTGTCCGGAAGTGTCGGTGAATCATTTTGCTCCTGCAAAGTTTCCAGCGACTGTACGTAGGCAACTTTGGCTTTTTTGCCGCGTTTTTTGCTGATTCGGCTTCCTTCCTCTACCGGTATGGCACCGAGTACACTGACTCCCAGATATTTTTCCACATCATCTTCACTATAAATCCGGTCATCTTTGATGCGCCAAATAATAATAAAGGCGATGCTAAGCAGTGCTCCTGCCAAAGCTGCAAGCATTGTGTTGCGCCGGACTTCCGGGGTGGATGGCTGGGTAGGCAGATAGGCTTCGTCCACGACATTCACTGCCTGAATATCCATGACGGAGAGGATTTGTTCCGTCGCCACCTCCCGCACCGCATTCGCAAGCGATTGTGCTACTTTGGGTTCTTCATCAGACACACTGATCTCGATAATCCGGGTTTCTGACGGAACATTGACTGAGATTTTGGAATACAGTGCCTGATACGAAAGTGATAAATTTTCCTGCTTGATGACTTTTTCCAGAACGGTTCTGCTTCGAATCAGTTCCTGATAATCGGCCGTCAGATCGGTATTGACCTGAATATCTGATGCGGTAAGTACCGAAAGCTCCTGCGTCTTGCTCATGATATAAATTCTGGTCGCAGAATCATAGACAGGTGTCAGAACCCACTTATTGACGATGAATGTAAGAAGCGCAATAAGAAGTGCCGAGATTAGGATCAGCCATGCTTTCGAGAGCAGCGCCAACAGAAGTTCTCCTATATCAATTTCAATCTCTTCTTTGCTTTCATGACCGGTTTCATTTGTTTGGCTAAATGTCTTCATTATTCAATATACTCCCTGGATTCTCAATTAGTATTTTTTGCGCGTATTTCCTGTTCTTCCTATGCTGTAATGCCTTCCATGCTTTTGCCAGGCAGATGGGGCGGTACTTCGCTCCATGTGCATCCGTTGCCATAAAATGGAGTAATTCACTGTCAATCACTTTTTTTACAAATCTCCTGGTGCCCAGTGTCCCTTGCAGCAGGCTGTCTGCATTGACTTGAATCCGGGCGCCCATTTCGTACAACTCTTGCAGCATCTTGATGTCTTTGCGCAGGCAGGCATATCGTTCCACATGAGCTATGATGGGTCTGTATCCTCCCATCAACAGGTTCTGGATTGCCTCTCTGATTTGGTTGGGCGATACATCCAACGGGAATTCGATTAACACGTAGCAGGAGCCGGCCAGCGTAAGAATGTCATGGTTCTCAAGTCTTTCCACTACCTCTAAGTGATAATACAATTCCTCTCCCAGATAGAGCGCAGGCGCTCCTTCAATTCCTGCCGCCGCTGTCTGTACTTCTTCCAGACGCTGCTGTATCTTCTGCGGAGTATTTTCGCAGGCTTGCGGATGAAAATGCGGGGTTGCGATGATTGCCTCTATGCCCTGCTCCGCCGCCTGCCGCAGCATCTGAAGAGTTTCCATTAAATTGTCGGCTCCGTCATCGAGATGCGGCAGGATGTGGCAGTGCATATCAATGCTACCGGTGAAATGTTGTTTTTCCATATGCTATCACGCCTTATTTTCTTTGATTTTAGCTTTCTTGTGTCTTATATAAAATAGAAGCAGCAGCGCTATCAAGAGCCAGAAAAGTGCCAGATATAGGAACAAAAGCAGTGTATTCTCCAGATGTCTGCTGATAAGCTCCTTGAAAAACACCGGTGTAATCTGGATTTTCTTATACACTCCGCTTAGCAGCCCCACACCGGGAAGCAGCAGGCTCATCCACATTGTTCCGAAGGCGGCACAGGCGATGTAGCGCACGCCCCGGTGCTTCCAATGGCGGATTCTAAGCAAAAATATGACAGCAACCGCACTTAGAACTGCAAGTATGCCGTATCCAATCGGTAGATATTTGTTACATAACTGTTTGATGTAACCTAAATAACTGGCCATAGGGAATTCGACACTTGCTATATATTCTTCTGCGATACTGTCCTTGTATTCTTCCAGCCCACTTTTTTGTTCTTCGTCAAGTGTAAGCTGTGCTTCACTTAGATAAAGTGATACATTTTCATCAAGTTTTGTCCGCAAGTCTTCTGTATCTACTTCGTAGACCTCATTTGCCAAACCGGCTCTTAGGCTGTTCTCAATATCCTCAGCCATCATGTCCTTCGTTGCGATTCCGTCAAGCACACTTCTCGGCAGGCTCAGGGCAATTGTATAATCCCAGGCCGTTTCTTCAAATGCATCCAGCGACTGCGCATAATAATCTACTTTGCTAAAGGAATTCACCAGATTCTGTGTGCTTAACAGTCCGAAATAAACTCCTGTCATATAGGTCATCATGGTAAGCAGCAGTGCCAACATAAAGGCAACCATCACACTGAGCGTATTCTTGATTCGCTGCCGTACTCTCTCTTTGTCATCCTGAAACTGCACGTTGTCACCCCTTTATCTCATCTATTCTATCGTTGGTCCGGAAATCTTGTCCGCATAGACAAAGTACCGCTGCTGCAGACTTCCCAATGTTGCAAAGGGATAGCAGGTGTATAGAATCAGCTGCTCTCTGGGAGTCAGCAAATCGTAGGCCGTTGTATCATTCGCCGAGAGGATTTTCGTCTCTGTCACCTGATACTGATACACCGCATACGCTGTGGCAAAATTGATGATATCTCCCGCCTGTATGTTCTGCAATGGTGCAAATGTTGTGATATTGTGCCCCGCCAGAAGTGTGGGTCTGGTGCCGCCCGGAAGGCTGCTGCCTATGTACTGCCCTGCTCCCTCACGCAGTATATAGTAGTCATCGCCATAATATACATCCGTATCCAGTCCAATGCGCTCACATACCAGATGGCCGTATAAATCTCCATACGATGGCCGGTCAATATCGATACTTTGTACTGTTTCTACGGCTGCTGTATCCGTCTGTACCGGCTGCAGGGGATCTTGTATATCGAACACTTCTTTATTCACTGAGGTGGCCACCGCTGTATCACGGCTCGACAGGAATACAGAGGCTGCGGCACTGCCGATCTCAATGAAAGGCCGGGCGGCCAGATACACAATTCCATACCCTAAAATCGTGAAAAATAGTGGCCAAACTATATATGCCACTATCCAATTTCGTCTTCTGTTTTTTCTATAAATCAGCCTGTCTGGTTTCAAATAAGCCTCTTTTCCCACTATACACAATACATCCTGTCAGCGCAGCACTAATTGCCAACAGAACTGCCGCTGTCGTTCCTATTGAGAATCCGGTTTTTTTAATTGTGTCAGAAGTTGAACCTACCACAGTTCCTTCCGACTCAGATACGACATCTACGCTTGTGTCCGTATCCATAGACAGGTTAACGCCTGCTGCCGCTGCTCCGGCCTGCAGAACCCTCGTAGCAGATGCCAATAATTCCTGGCGCTGTGCTGCTGTGAGTTTGGTAAAATCCATTCCGTATTTTGATACTGTTGCCAATGCATTATCCATGGATGCCTGGATAATAGCAATCTGATCGTCCGACAGATCATTTGCTTCCAGATAGCTCATGACCTGTGCCAGCATATCATTGACTTTCTGCTGCTGACTCGCTGAAAATGTAAATCCTGACATGACTGAATATGCCTTATCCAGAATTGCCTGTTCAGAAGAGCTGATACCTCCGGCAGCAAATACAGTGACTGACAACGACAAGGCACTGACTAATGCTACAGCCATCCCAACTATTTTTCTCATAAGTACGTCCCCTCCTCCTACTGGAATTTAGTTAATCTGTACAATTTTACTCCAATATATGTATGCACATTTTGAAAACTTACTAAAATGATATCATACTTACTAAGCATATCAAATTTCTATTTTTGCACTCGGAGTTGCACTATCTGATTTCTTGGATATGGTCATCGGCATTGTGCCTATTTTTCATTTTTATCCTGTCTGTACTTTCAGTATATACATACAAAATCGACCCTGCCTGAGAGAAAAAACGACTTTTTTTCTCAGGTAAGGCCGACTATAAAAAATTGTTTAACCCACTATTTTGATTCCCTGTTCAGTAAATTCTTTGTAAATTTGATACCTTGCATCACTGCTTGCCTCAAAATTCATATCGATATTTTTGCACCACATGGTAGAGCGAAGTCTGATGCCCTCAGTGGCAAAATCCCGGATATAGACCTTGATTTCTGTCTCCTTTTCTTCTTTTTCCAGATTATCCACATTCGCCAGATACAGTGGATGAGATTCTATAATAGAACTCATAATGCCCATCGCTTTGTCTATATCTGCCCCATAGGCTACTGTCACATCCACAAAGGACGCAATTCTGCGGTCAATAAAATTAGAGTTTTCGATCATTTCCTGACTTATGACTGAGTTCGGCACGATGATGCGGTTGTTGGTATAGGTGCGCAAGACGGTCTGCCGGAGGCTTAAATCCTCGACATAGCCGGTAATATTCTTGCTGAATAAGGTGATACGGTCGCCAATCTCGAACGGATGGAACAAGGAGATGAACAGACCATCAATCGCATTTCCCAGCGATTTCTGAGCCGCCAGACCAATAATCACAGCTAATATACCCGAACCTGCCAGTACTGTCTTAATAATTTTATCCAGTGTAGGCAACTGGTACAAGATCGCCAGCAGCCCCATCAGATAGATGACAAAGACGCCAAGGTTGCGTAGGAAACGCAGATGAATCTTAGACTGCAGCAGTACCGACTTGGAGAATGCTCTCTTATAAAGTATGACTACTACGTTCGTCACAGCGAAGACCAGAATCATCCGCAAGATGACATAAATCGCACCGGTATCCGTAAAAAAGTTCTGTAATATTTCACTCATGTTAGTACCCTTCCATAACTTTATTCTATGATTGTTTCGTACTGCTCCCCAAAAGTTTATACAACAGCTCATACAGGATTCCTGATTCTTCCTGTGACAACGGCAGGCACTGGGCAAGCTGCTGCGGTATATACACCGCCTGCTCCTTGAGTGCTTCTCCGTCCTCGGTAATTGTCAGTACCACTGTACGTTCATCCAGCCGGGAACGCTCGCGGCGGATATAGCCTTTGCTCTCCAGACGTTTTAACAGTGGGGTCAGCGTGCCGGAATCCAGATGCACGCGCGCTCCCAGCTCTCCTACGGTTACTGTACCGGCCTCCCACATGACCATCATCGTTATATACTGTGTATACGTCAAATTCAGTGCGTCCAGGAACGGTTTGTACCGTCCCACCACTTCCTTGGCAGCCGCATAAAGCGGGAAACACAGTTGATGATCAAGCTTAAGTCCTTCATAGCCCATCTTGTATCACCTTCTTCGTAAATAGTTCCGCCTGCTGCAGATCCTCTGCATTCGGGCGTCCTTTATGCATGAATTTGTAGGCACCGCGACAGTGGAATTCGGCCTCCGACACTGGCAAACCTTGCTCTGCAAGCAGCTTCTTCATCTGTCCGTAAGCAGACTTGACCAACGCCGCTGTACTAAACACACTGACACGCTGAATCGACTTAGGTAAGGCCGCAATGTATGCCGTCAGGCCCTCATCAACGCCAAATGCATAGACCGCACCGCCCAGGAACAGAAGCTCTGTATCCGGTGCGACCGGTTCGTCAATCGTCCGGGCAGTCGTACCTGCGGCGGCAGCAATTGCCTTAGCTACTTTCTCTGTGTTGCCGGATCTGGATACATATCTTACTTCAATCTTCATTGTGCTCCTCCTAACAGTTTCTCAATCTCCTCCGTCAATGCTTCCGGTTTCGTAGTCGGTGCATACCGCTCGACCACTTCGCCGCTTTGATCTACCAGAAATTTAGTGAAATTCCATTTGATCTTGTCGCCCAGCAGACCGCCTTTCTCCCCTTTTAAGAACGTGTATACGGGGCTTTCATTCTTGCCGTTGACCTCGATTTTATCAAACTGGTCGAAGGTGACATTAAATTTCATCTGGCAGAAATCCACAATTTCCTCTGTGGTTCCGGGGGCCTGATGACCGAATTGGTTACAGGGGAAGTCAAGAATTGCAAATCCCTTGTCCTTAAAGCGTTCATATAATGCTTCGAGGGCATCGTACTGCGGGGTGAATCCGCATCCAGTGGCGGTGTTGACAATCAACAGTACTTTTCCGTCGTAACGATCCAGGGTTACGTCATTTCCTTTTGTGTCTTTGACAGTTATATCATAAAGTTTCATGGGCGGGTCTCCTTTATTTCAAACAATTATATTGTGCACAATCATTTTATGATATTTGAGGAGATTTGTCAAGACCCTGTCGGTCTCCCCTTTCCTCCATACAACAATCTCTGTAAGTTCATCTCTTGAAATGAATATGTAGAATACTCCGTAGTATCAAAGAACATTTCCAGACTCTCCTTCAAATCCGGATCCTCTGTTGTCGCATATAAGTCTTCTGCCGCCGGATACGAAGCCTCGGGAGCCGCATAAAATATGGAAGTATCCATCTCCTTTAAGGTACCTGCTTGATATGCATTGACATTGTATCGCGCGATCATGCCATCCGGGTTCGTGTAGCACAGAGCCAGGAAAAGCAGGCTGCAGGTGAGCACAATTGCCTTTGTCAGGTTAAACGCTCGAAACTGCGCTACGATAATAAGCAGGAATACAATGAGCAGCAACAGCATGAAAAAGCTCGTATAGACGCGTAGCTGTGTCAGGCCATATGCCTGAATATACAGTACCATCTTGCCAATCGCCGATACAATCAGCAGAATTGTCTCTACCGACAACACAATTGTAAACACTTTATAGACCGTCTGTGCCGCTCGATTGGCAAAAAAACTGGCACACATCATAATAAAGAGATTAATAAAAGCCACCATGCACAGCTCGAAGAAACCGCGTCTGGCAAATTCCGAATAAACGAATCCCTCCGGTCTGATATTCTGCATTACATCCGCAAGCGTCATGATTTGTGCGGCGAAAAAAAGGACATATACGATACTAATCGTCGACAACACCGTAATAATCAGCACAGCCGGTAGCTTGCGGCGCTTCGCACGTCCTTCTTCAATATGCGAAATACTGCCGGAATCAATACGGCTCTTGGAAAAAGAGCCATATGCCAGACCAAACAAATACGCGCCTATAAGCACCGCAGGGAGCAGCCGCAACAAAAAGGCTGAGAGTTCCGGCCAGAAATAGCCCGTAATAGAATGAATCATAGTTCCGAAGGACGCATCGGCCCTCGTAAGAAGCGGCAGAATCATCGCCAGAATCGGAATCGACACGAACAGTCCCAGCAGAACAGCCAACAGATTCTTATTACGTCGGTTCTGCCCTATCCCCTTACCTATAAATTTGAAGGAAAACGGGAAATTCCGCAATGGGATCGCAAATGTATGATTCAGCATATCACTGATAAAATAGCTTCCCAGCTTGTTCTCCAGCCGACTGCCGCCCAGAGATGCCACCCAGTAAATCGCCAGTGCCAGCAGCAAAAGGAAATTAAAGAACCGCAGTGACTGGTTGGTAAAGATTGCAAAATTAGCGGCAGACAGCGCCATCAGCAGCAGATAACCACGGGAAGCCGATGACTTTTCTCCCCCGTTCTTTCTATAATAGTGTCTATAATAGAGAAGAATCAGCAAAATGAAGCATCCTGTAAAGATGGTAATTCCAACGCCCGGCTCATACAGGTGAATCAGCCAGACAAACAGATAACCGCAGACCATGAACATAACTGCCCAAAGCGGCTGTATTTTCTCGATTTTGGGCGCAGGTATCCCTCCGGACGTCTGCACGACTCCGGCTGTGTCATTTGTTAACGTATTCATATGTAAAACTCCTTTCCCTCTTATGGTTCTCTATACTCCAAAATATCCGCCGGCTGACAATCCAGCTCACGACATAATGCCTCTAAGGTGGAGAAGCGGATGGCTTTGGCCTTGTTATTTTTTAATATAGATAGATTCGCAGGTGTGATATTGATACGCTCCGCCAGCTCTCCGGCTGACATCTTGCGTTTCGCCATAATCACATCCAGATTCACGACAATCGGCATGGCACGCTCCGTTCTCATATAGTAAAATCATTTTCTTTCTTCAATTCTCCGGCCTGCTCCATCATATTCTTGATAACCCGAATAATCAGTGCGATAAATGCGGCCGCCACAGAAATCACAAAAAAGGACGGATACAAAAAGCCCGCGACAAACATAATGATGGCTTCTGCGATACACCCCCATGACAGCCTGCGCAGCAAGTGTACATTGACCTCTGTAAACACCTCTTCGGACTGTATATTGCGAAGCAGGCGATGCATCCAGAGAAGCATCAAAAATCCGGGAATGGCACAACAGTAAATGATGATGCAAAATGGCAGATTCCGGGTCAGATCGCCTACCGGCATTCCGAAATAATATCGAACGATCCAGGGGGCTCCTGCCACGCCGGCAGCAAGTAACACTGCGAAGAGCCGAATACTGAAGATGGATAGCTGCAGAGATTTGTTTTTATTCCACATATGGTATCTCCTTTTATTAGTTTACGGCTTCATTATAGCATGGGTTTTCTCGATAATCAATAGTTTTTTATTGTTTTTCGATAAATTGATCTGCAATATTTCTTCTCGGCGTCTGCAATGTCCTTCTCAGGCCGCTTCGAGTCGCGCAGCCCGCTTAAACCAAGTGAGACAGCAGGGAAATATCCCTGCTGTCTCACTTGCGGTCTTTGCGCCGTCTCCCGCTAAAGCCTGAGAAGAACAAACGCAGAGCGCCTCCAGCCTTCGCGCCGATAGTTTATAGAAGCACTGTTTTAAGAAGAAGTGTATACTGTCTTCCATGCTTTTCTCTTTTCGATTTGAATTCTGTACCGCCCAGCAGGCAATGCCCTTAAAGGCTGAGCCAGCGAGGTCAAGACAAAGCAGGTTCAAAGACACTCTGGCTTCGGGCACTTTTCTTTGTGTGCTGTGATAATGGTATAACTTTTAGCGTTGATGGTGAGAATGACACCGCTGCGGTATGCGTAGTAATTCTTTCCAATTCGTTTGATAATATCGGCATTCTTTATGCACTCCTTGCACCACAAAACAACATCGGCTGTTTGCAGGGCGAGATTTTTCTTGATTCGTTCCTTTCCCAATTCGGTCGTATGAAGCTTATCAAGATTTACAATCAACTCATCCATTAGCGATTTCCCTTATTCTTTCTTGGCTTTGACTACCTCTTCATACGCTTCCTTTGCCGGGGCAAGACAGGAAAGTACACCTGACACTCCTGAAACAGTAAGCGTAAGCAGTATCGCGCCCCTGACCTCGTCCCATGTTGCACCCGCCTGCTTCGCCATTGGAACGTGCGCTGCCACGGCAGTCGCGTCGCCCTGCGATGCTTTGATAGCAATGTAGCAAAGCTGCATGGTTTTGACATCAAGACCGACGTTTTGTAAAGAGCCGATAAGCCCGTTAAAGGCATTCGCCGCATCCGGTGCTTCTTCCATGAAAAATTGATAACTGTTCTTTTTTTCCATTGCTTTTTTCCTCCTCATTTCTGTTCGTATTATCTTACATTGGTTTCAAATTCTTATTCAAACAGCCAACGCGCTCTTATCCCAATTCTGAACGATCCATTCACAGCAAAGACTCCGTTAGGCGAACATCAATTCAGGTGTATTCTTTTTCATTTTACAGACACACCATTTTTAGAAGAAGTGTATACTTTCTTCCGGGTTTTTCTCTTTTCGATTTGAAGTCTGTACCACCCAGCAGGCAATGCTCTTAAAAGCTGAGCCAGCGAGGTCAAGACCAAGCAAGTCCGAAGACACGCAAGCCGAGGATAAGGCGCAGCCGCAAGCAACGGCTGTTTTAGGCGGGCTTCGGAGTTGCGACTCGTCGAGCGGCTCCTTTTAAGGTCATGCCTGCGCCATCTCCCCCTTTTAAGGTCATGCCTGCGCCAACACCACAATCCGCAATACCGGCTGCACAATCTGCGCCGGTTCCGACTCCTGCACCTCTCCCATATACGTAAGAGAGATCGTATCCTGCTCCCGCAGCTCTTCTCTGGCAATTTCTGTCCCATTCCATTGCAGGCTTGTATCACTGTCAGTTGTGACATAGAAGGCACCGCGATGGTTCAAGTCGTTGACTCCCAGCCCCTGCACCAGCAGTTGTGTGTCTGAGATTGTTTTGATCTTCGCATAAAAGGTAACTGTCTCGGATACTTCAATCGGATTGACGCTGGCACGTCCGAGAAAGAAAGCAACGGTCCATGTGCCGAGCAGCAACACTGTACATATAATAAGCAGAATCGTCTTTTTCATATAGTCCCTCCTCTCATTCCGGGGCTGCAATAGGGCAAAAAGCTCTGTCTATATTGACATAGTAGCATATACCTGCTATAACAGCAATACATATACTTTTACTGGCAGCACCGCATTTATACCTGATTGAATTGTAAAGGAGTGTTTATGAAAAAAGGTCTTCCCCCGGTCGCAGACACCCAGGCGAATCTATTGATCCTGGGCTCACTGCCCGGTGATATATCGATTGAGCGACAACAGTATTATGCGCATCCGCGCAATCATTTCTGGCCCATTCTGGCAAGCTTGCTGGCTGTCCCTCTGCCGGTATCCTATGAAGAGCGTACGGCTATGCTTCTGGCACACCATGTGGCTCTGTGGGATGTGCTGCATGCTGCCAGACGTGAGAACTCTCTTGATACCAATATTCGGGACCGTCAGCCGAATGACCTGCCGGGATTTTTGCAAGAGCACCCGGACATCCGTTTCATTATACTAAACGGCAGCGAGGCACATAAGAGTTACCTGCGCTATTTCAAGGAACTTGCGATTCCTTATGCGGCTGTGCGCTCCAGCAGTCCGGTTCCGTCCAAAAGCTGCAATACGCTCGAGGAGAAAATCGGGCAGTGGCGCAGTGTCTGGGATACCATCGAAAGAACGATAACATAAGAACAAGCCGGCTGCCCGGCTTGTTCTTATGATTTATACAATAAATGTAGTTCTATTATTTAGTTTTTGTCACAACACCGCTGGTGCTCAGATAATAGCTCTTGGTTCCCACTTTCACCCATTGGCTCTTAAGCATACGGCCATAGGTCTTGCTTGCCTGGCTGAAGTAGTAGGTCTTGCCTGAAATCTTCTGTAATCCTACTAACGTCTTGCCCAGCTTGCCGGTCGTGGTACTAAAGTAGTACCGATATCCTGAGATCGTCTGCCATCCCGTCATCATCTTACCTAAGTTCTTGGTGGATTTACCGAAATAGTAGCGGGTCTTGGAGATCGTCTGGAATCCGGTCAGCATCTTGCCTTTGGTTGCTGTTGCCACACTGAAATAGTAGCGGCTTCCCGAGATGGTCTGCCATCCCGTCAGCATCTTGCCTAACGTCTTGGAAGATTTGCCGAAGTAGTAGCGGCTTCCTGCAATCGTCTGGAATCCGGTCAGCATCTTGCCTTGGGCTGAGGCCGCTGTATTGAAGTAGTAACGGCTTCCTGAGATCGTCCTCCAGCCGGTTACCGCCTTGCCATAGGTGGCTGCTACGGCGCTGAAGTAGTAGCGGCTTCCTGCCACTGTCTGCCAGCCGGTCTGCATCTTGCCCTTGGTCGCTGTAACGGTGCTGAAGTAGTAACGGCTTCCTGAAATTGTCTGAATTCCTGTCAGCATGGTACCTAGTCTGGAAGAGGAGGTGCTGAAGTAATAGCGGCTTCCTGAGATTGTCTGGAATCCGGTCAGCATTTTTCCTAAGGTCTTGCTGGTCTTGCTGAAGTAGTACTGGCTTCCTGCAATCGTCTGCCATCCCGTCAGCTTGGTTCCGTTCTTGTAGTAGTAGCGGTTTCCGCCATCGTTGACCCAGCCGTTTTTAATCGTCAGGGCATCGATCCGGCTCTCCGCATCGGTCAGTTTCTGTAACACGGCGCTGTCGATAAATGCCTTTTGCGCTGTTGTCAGTGCGTCGTAGGCAGTTCTGGCTACTGCCACTGCATCGGCATCGGCCAGTGTGAGCGCAGCTGTCTCCGGCAGTGCTTCGATCTGTGCGCTGACGGTGCGGGCTGTCTGCTCATCTTCTGTAATGACGGTCACCGTTGTCTGTGCATAGAGGTTTGCTTTCGTATACACTGAAATCGTCGTGGTTCCGGCGGCTACTGCGGTTAGCTTGCCGGTCTTGGCATTCACGGAAGCGATGCTTTCATCATCACTTTCCCATGAGATGCCGCCGGTAAATGTAGTATCCTCCGGTGTCAGCACTGCGCTTAACTGCTCTGTATCTCCCGGCACCAGCGTCAGATCCTGCTGTGCAATAGCGATCTGTGTCGCTTCGGTCTTGGTCACACTCTGCGCATTCGCATAGTCGAGGGATAGTCTGGTATATGCGGTCGAATTCATCGCATCCACAAATACCTGTAAATAGGTAATTTCCTGTCCCGCCGGAATGGTCAGGGCTACCTGCTGCGGGTATACCGTACCGTCTTCGTCATAGTAGGACTCGGTGGTCAGGGACTTGCGCAGGGATGCTTTTCCTTCCGGATCGGCTTTGTATGCATTGTAGTCTTCCTCACTGCTGAAATACCAGCCCTGTGTCAGATGACCGTTCGTCGTCCCCAGGCTCATTGGTTTAAAGGTCAGATATACTTTAGTCGTATCTCCGCTTACCTCGATGAGTGCTTCAGGGTCAATAGCTCCATTGGCCATGGAGTTCTGGCTTGAGGTCGCATTGAGCAGCGTGGCCGGTACCTGGTAGACACCGTCGGTCAGTGCCGCTGCCGCTACTTCGATGGTAGCGGTGGCAGTCTTGCCATTCGCTGTGGTTGCTGTGATGGTCGCGGTACCTGTGGCCACTGCGGTGACCGTTCCGGCCGCATCTACCGTAGCAACGTCTTCTGCGGAGGAGCTCCATGTCACAGTGCGGTCAGATACATTGGCCGGGGCAAGTGTCGCCGCCAGCTTCCCGGTTTCCTGGGCTTTTAGTGACAGGCTGCTCTTCGAGAGGGATACACCCGAGGCTGCTACTTCGGAAGCGGTTACATACACCGTACATTTGGCTTCCACACCATTGGATGCGCTGACTGTGATCTCTGTTGTACCGGCGGTCAGGGCATTTAATAATCCATTTTGGTCCACAGTGGCGACCGTTTCGTTGTCTGAGCTCCATGTCAGAATCTTATCTGTCACATCTTCTGCGATGGCGGATAGGGGCAGCTGCCATGAGCTTCCGACGAGCACGCTTTTAACTGATTCTGTAAAGTTAAGTGTTGTAATCTGGGCCTCGATTGAGCCTAAAAATCCTTTGTTCGTCAGTGACGTTGTATAGCTTTCTTTGCTGCCTGCCGGTACATAGGCAACCGTAGTTGCTGGTACCTTCTCAAATGGCTGTGTGTCCAGACTGGGGACTTTTTCCGGCAGGAAGATCAGCTTCTCAAGTGCGGTCATGTTCTGGAATGCATAGACTCCAAGTTTCGTAACATTCGCCGGTATCGTAAGCTCTTTGAGTGATGTTGTATCTCTGAATATATAATTTCCTAATACCGTAACGGTTGTGACCTGCCCCCGATTTTTGTACCAGTCGCAATGTTAGTAATGACCGGTATCCGGTAGGGTAAATCCTTATCAGCTTGACGACATCGTAACATTTCTTGGTGGATTGTTCAAGGGCGG
>JBKECY010000034.1:0-17557 GCA_047975025.1 Lachnospiraceae bacterium | reverse complement strand
CCGCCCTTGAACAATCCACCAAGAAATGTTACGATGTCGTCAAGCTGATAAGGATTTACCCTACCGGATACCGGTCATTACTAACATTGCGACTGGTACAAAAATCGGGGGCAGGTCAGATTTTCTTTTTTTGCAGACAAAAAGGACATGCTTATACCTCCTAACAACGTATAGCATGCCTCTTTATAAAAAATCCCTTTTGTTATTCTATTCTGACGGACAGGAGCACAATTCATTTAGCCGACAGGCCAGATACTTCGCCTGACGTACCGCTTTTTTATTATCTTTGGCCGGATGCTGATCTGTACGCTTAGCATAGGCTGTTCCCACGCACTCTGCCTGCATATGCCCAAAAGCAAACTCTGTGACTCCCTCAATCAGCCGCTCCATATTCATCCAGCTCGTTCCTGAAGTTACCAGCAGCGCTCCGTATTTCTTCTTCGGTTTATCCGCCTGTACTTTGCGGACAAAGTCGTTAGACCAATAGGTCTGAAGCCTGGAAAAGACCTTATGCATTGGAGCAGATATAATACCGAACTGCATGGGCGTAGCAATGATGACTGCATCACACTCGTCAATATAATCATAAATCTCCTGCATATCATCTTTGATAGAGCAGCCCTTTTTCTTATAGCAGAACTTACAGTCAATACAAGGAGCAATGTCCGCTTTATAGCAGTCCACAAGCTTAACCTCTCCCTCCAGAACAGACAGTGCCTCATCCAGTAAATCCTTTGTATTTCCCTGTTTTCTTGGTGATCCATAGAATACGATTGTTTTCATACTTGTCTCCTTTGCAGCGCTTCTTCATTAAATGTTTCTTCTTTATATGTTCCATTTTCATATTTCCGAAGATATATAAGATCTTTTGTCAATTCTCGGCGGACAGAATACTGCCAGAAGAATTCACCGGCGA
This sequence comes from Lachnospiraceae bacterium, assembly GCA_047975025.1. Taxonomy (GTDB): domain Bacteria; phylum Bacillota; class Clostridia; order Lachnospirales; family Lachnospiraceae; genus JBKECY01. The sequence goes on along the minus strand of JBKECY010000034.1, from coordinate 16,641 downwards.
ACAATAATCTCTCAATTCCCCGCGATGTAATAGCTTTAGAAACCAATCTTTTAAACGAATAGATTCTACTACTGGCAATCATAATCTCTTTCTGCAGATCAACCGGTGAAATATTTTGAGGGTAATGTACCACTTTACCAACACAGCGGCTCCAATTATCCTGTTCAAGCAGCGTCTCTTTATGCGCTTCATATACCTTGGTTCCCGGAATGAAATACATAGATTGGATCAGTACTCCGCAGATTTGATTCTCTATAACGAAGCGGGCAAGTTTTTCACCTATTCCTTTTTTATGGTTTTCTGCTCCGAAAATAAACAAACCTCTGACCCTGATTCCATGGGTCTGAATATTCTTGACCGATCTTAAGATTTCATCGTATGTGCTCTTCTTATTATGTGCTTTGAAGGCCTCGTCCTCAAGGAATTCAATGCCCATAGCCACTTCAGTAAATCCAGCCTGTTGCAATAGGGTAAGCATCTCATCATCAAATCCAACTTCATATCTGACCTGAACTGTAAAATGATACGTAAAATTATGCTCTATCATAGCTTTTAATACACGGATTGCCCAGTCCCTGTCCGCAAAAAAATTATCATCTGTAATCCACAGCATTTTGGCCAGTCTTCTGCTGCCCTTGTTGAAAAAAGCAATGGTCTCCTGAATATCCTGAATCACAGCTTCCACACTTCGTACACGTACTTTTCTGCCAAATGCCGCTACTAAAGCGCAATAATCACACGAATGAGGACAGCCTCTGGAAGCATGCACCTGTGGCCAAATCGTTGAATATTTTACTTTTCTATCATAATCATACAACAGACTGTGGTCAGGTATCGTGTCAATATCCACCGGCACTGTCGGTGCATCGGTCATGACAATTTTCCCATCGACCTTATATACCAGCCCCGGAACTTCCGGATTAAGCTGTCCCTCCCCGATGGCATTTACAACCTTTAAAATCGTCTCATCGCCTTCTCCTCTCAGCACGTAATCACAGTGCTGTATGGTTTCACTGTAATGCAGGGTAGCATGAAGTCCTCCAAACAAAATAGTGGCCTTGCTATTCTGCCTTATATAATCGGCCAACTCATATCCTCGATTCGCATTGAATGTAAAAATACTGATGATAATAAGATCTGCATCCAATACATCTTCCCAAATTACTTTAGAAATCGACTCGCTGTAACAGAAAACATCTTGATACTGTGTTTTTACGATCGTGGCAAGTGTCAGCATCCCATTCGAAGGAGTTCTGATATATTTATCATAGATAAAATAATTCGAAAAACTCTTCTTGTAAGGTCTGTTTCCTGGTTCAATAAATCTGATTTTCATATTCTTTTCTTCCTCCCAATGGATATAATCAAATTATATCCTATCCTATTTATACTATAAAAAAAGTGGAAACGCAATATCACATGTGCTCCGCTGCATAGCTGCTCAGAGCGAACAGACTTTTTTTCTTATACTTCTTCTCCCTTCATTGGATTTCTCTCTACACAATGAAAGACACACAGCGTAGTCGTACAAATACAACTACGTTGTGTGTCTTTTATTATAGATTTTTTGTCTGCCTGTAAAATTCAATTTTGCTATCATTTATCGACCCTCATGTTCATAAAACATCACTAACATGGAGAATAGCATAAAAGGAACGCAAAGTAAATTATAAGCTTTTTTGTATAGTTCAACTCACACCTGTGAGCCTTAATTCTCAGTCTTTCCTAACCGGAGGGCTCTGTCATTCTAAAGCTAACTGCAGCTGCTAATCGGAATCACAAGTGGCGCACCACTGATTGGATCTTGCATCACTGTACTTTTCAAACCGAAAACTTCCCAAATCAACTCCGGCGAAACCACTTCCTTGGGCACGCCTTGTTCTATCAGATGCCCATGCTTCATAGCGAACAAATGATCCGCATAGCGTGCTGACAGATTAATATCATGCAGCACCATCACAATCGTCATGCCCAGCTTACGATTTAATTCAGTCAAAAGATCCAGAATTTCAATCTGATAGGCAATATCCAAAAATGTCGTAGGTTCATCCAGCAGCAGAATATCTGTCTCTTGTGCAAGCGCCAGCGCAATCCATACCCGCTGTCTTTGCCCTCCGGAAAGTTCATCTACATTTCGGTCTGCCAACTCCGTAATCCCCATGGTATCAAGCGCACGTGCCACAGCATCGAAATCCGCCTGGTCCATACCCCGCATGATCTTGCGATAGGGAAATCTGCCGCGGCAGACAAGATCGAATACCGTAATACCCTCCGGCACTACAGGCGACTGTGGCAGCAGCCCCAGCGTCCGGGCAAGTGCTTTGGCCGGAAAACTCTCTATCTTCTTCCCATTGAGCAAAATACTGCCGCCGCTAGGCTTCAACAGTCGGGAGAACGTTTTAAGAAGGGTTGATTTACCACAACCGTTTCCGCCTATAATCACGCTGATTTTATGACTCGGTATTGTGAAATTGATACCATCGATAATAATTGTTTTATCGTATCCGGCAACTACTTTTTCTGCCGTCAGTTGTTGTTCCTTCATTATGTGTTTCCTCCTTTTTTATTTACTCTTATTAATAAGAACAGCATATAGGGTGCACCCAGAACACCTGTAATAACGCCTACCGGGTATCTTGTCCCTAATACATATTGCCCAATCAGATCTGCGGCAAGTACCAGCACTGCCCCCACCAGACCGGCAGGAATCGTATTACTTCCTCCTTTGCCTGTCAGCCGTGAAGCAATAGGACCGGATAAGAAGGCCACCGAGGCAATAGGGCCTGTCACAGATGTGGCAAACGCAACCATTATGACTGCCGAGAACAGCAAGGGCAGATACAACTTATGTACCCGCACGCCTAAGGTTGTCGCCGTATCTTCTCCCAGCTGCAGTACCTGTAAATGTCTGGCCAGTATTGTGAGAAAAATCCCGCAAACAATAACCACAAGCAAAAGCCCCGGTACTTCTGACATCTGTACTCCATTCAGGCTTCCGCTCAGCCAGCGAAGCGCCATGGCGACATCATATTGCGCTCCCTTTAATAAGACAAAGGAGATGACTGCATCCAACATGGCCTGCACTCCGATTCCGATGAGTATCAGCCGCGCCTTGGAAAAACTTTTCCCCTGAGCCAGAAAGTAAATGACTGCTGCAACGACCAGCCCTGCCACAAGTGCTGCGATCGACACAATGCTGCCGCTTAAGCGCAGCACCAGCAGACAGAACACTGCGGCTGCCCCTGAACCGGAGCTGACCCCGATAATATCCGGACTTGCCAGATCATTACGAAGCAAAGTCTGAAAGGTGCTTCCGGCCATACCGAAGGCCAGCCCGGCCAGAACCCCTATAATTAATCTTGGCAGACGCAGCGTCTTAATCGCAAACACTGCTCCTTGTATCTCTTCTCCCTGCAATACCCGCAAAACTGTCTCCGGCGAATACACTGTGTTCCCATATGTCAGCATGATGACTGCCAGTACCAGCAGCAGGCAAATTAACAGCAGACAGACAAGCAGGCGTCTGCGTCTTCTCTTTTTATAGCCCTTCATGATCACATGATTTGTCTTTTCTGTCATAATGTACTCACCTTCGCTTTCCTTGCAATGAAGATAAAGAAAGGCGCGCCCAGAATCGCTGTTACGATTCCAACTTCCAGTTCTCCCGGGCTTCCAAGCACCCGGCCTATGACATCAGAAATTGTCAGCAGAACAGCACCCCCCACAGCGGAAAGCGGAATAATATATTTCAAATCCGCTCCAAAGACAAGACGTATCAGATGAGGAATCATCAGACCGACAAATCCAATCGGTCCTGCCAGTGCCGTTGTCGCCGCACACAGCAGCACCCCTGCCAAAGCTCCCAGTCCGCGTGTCAGCTTCACATTAACCCCCAGACTGGCCGCCATCTCATCTCCTAGTGCAAGTCCATTGAGTGAGGGAATCAAAAAGAGGGCAATGATAAATCCAACTCCCAGATACGGCAGCGCAACCAGGATATCGTTCCAGCTTGTACCGCTTAAGCTGCCTACCTGCCAGAATCGAAAATCATCCATCACGTTAGACTTCGGCAGCATGATGGTACTTACAAGGGACGATAGAGCCACACTGGTAGCCGCACCGGAAAGTGCCAGCTTGATGGGTGTTATTTCACCAGTTCCTACCATTGCAATAGCATATACAAAAACCGCTGTCGCGCCCGCCCCCAGCAATGCAAGCCAGATATATTGTCCCGGAAGATTAATATTAAAAAAAGCAATACCGCAGACAACGGCCAGCGATGCCCCGGTATTGACTCCCAGAATACTAGGATCCGCAATCGGATTTTTAGTGATTGCCTGCATCAGCGCACCAGAAACTCCCAGTGCACTGCCTGCCAGCAGACCAAATACTGTCCGGGGAATTCTGGATGCCACCACACTGGCGATAAATGCATCCTCTCCCCTCCCGAGCAGTGCCTCCCAGACCTGTCCGGGCGGTACATAACGGGCTCCCACAGCCAGCGACAGAAGTACACAGAGGAATATACCTGCTATACTTACCAAAATAGCTGTGTTAATTTTTACTGCTTTTGACTCCAACATATTATTTTACCTTTTGTGCCGCCTCATTTAATCGACTTAGATATTCGTCTAAAGTCGCGGGTATTGACAGAATCGACGGTGTCGTAGCTGCACTTAGCTCTTCGCTCTCATCAAGCATGACGACTGCTCCATTGGCTATCGCCGGAATTTTACCGACCAATGCATCATTTTGCAGCACTTCCAATACAGCATCATCGCCGTAGGTGATGATAATATCAATATTTTCTAATGACTCTATATTCTCTGAGCTCATCGTCAGGCTGAATGCACTTGGATCATCTGCTAACGCCAGAACTTCTTCCGGGAAGGCCAGTCCCAAATCTGGCAGGTAGGATGCTCTGGGATCCGTTGGAAGATAGACATAAAAGGTTCCTAAGTCAGAAGCTGTGAAATAGAAGAACGCTGCTGTTTTATCTTCTAAATCCGGATATTCTTCCAGTTTACTGCTGATCAGCTCTTCGGTATCCGCAATCATCTGATTCGCCTCTTCTTCTTTGCCCAAGGCAGTTGCATTTAACAGTACTTGTTCTCTCCAATACGTCTGCCATGGATATTCCGGATAGGCGACAACCGGCGCAATCTGGCTCAATAACTCATATTCTTCTTCGGTAATACCTGAATATGCTGCTAAAATGACATCCGGGTCTACATCACTGATTGCTTCATAGTCCAGGCCGTCCGTATCATTGAACACAACTGGATTTTCTTCGCCCAGTTCAGCAAATGCTTCTGCTGTCCATGGCAGAAGTCCCTGCTCATTGACCGGACCAAAATTAGCTTCTGATACACCGACCGGTACGATTCCCAGGGCCAGAGGTACATCCTGATTGCCCCAGCCGATGGTTGCTACCCGCTGTGGTTCGCTTTCTATGACTGTCTCTCCCAACGCATGTGTAATCGTAATCGGATATGTGACCGATGATTCTCCCGTGGTATCCTCTTCGGTAGTTTCTGCCGCTTCTGTCGTTTCACTTTGTGCAGTCGTCTCGCTTGAACTCGTACTACCACAACCGGTGACCAAAACGGCCGCCGCCATACATAAAGCAAGACTCAATTTGACTTTTCCTAATTTCATAATAAAAATCCCTCCATAACATTATATAATCCACTTCGGTTAGTGACGACTAACTAAGAATGGATTATACGGTATAGAGGATGCAAATGTCAACTAAAAAACTAAAATTCATTAAATTTTTTTTAATTTTTCACACTTCTGCTAGTCCTACAAGGAAAAGCTGTCATGCAGTAATAATTCCCCCGGACAGACATACTGCATGAGCGCCCCGCCTTTTCCGTCGACCAGCCGAAGCGCCATGTCAAATGCCTTCATGGTCATATCATCAAGCGGACAGGCTATCATGGATAGTGATGGTATGTAATTAATCATATGCTCCGCATCCCCGGAGGAACCAAAACAAAGTAATTCTGCATCTCTGGGTACCAGAATCCCATTACGAGCCAGAAGCGGAATCGCCCCAAACGCAAGCGCACTGCTCATGCAGATTATCATCTGCGGTCTTTGCGGCATATTCAGAATATGACGGGCTGCAATAGCCCCCCCGAGCATGGTGTTCTCTGTTTCCAGAATATCATCTCCCACCAGATGAAGTCCCTGCTGTCTGCAGCACCTGAGAAAAAGTTTTAGATACTCATCACCATGCTTACGACTGTCCGCTCCGGAGAGCACCAGAATCTCCTGATACTTCTTCGCTACCATCATTTGTACTGCTTTGGCAATCGCCTCATCCGGCATATAGGAAACGCTTGCGTATCTCTCACTGGCCCTGTTATAGACCACAAATGGTTTGTCGGAAGACTGCTGCTCTAGCGCTGCTACATCCTCTTCCAGCTCCACACTAAAAACCGCTGCATCATACGCAGGCAGTGCATATTGCTGCAGACGCTTTTGCAGCTTCCCCTTCTCATATGGACACAGTAAAATAGAATACTCCCGACCCGTCTGTAACATATGCTTATCAATACTGGCACTGACTGCACTCATATCAATCCAGACAGAATTCCTGGGTATGTAAAAGGCAATGGTCGGCAGCCAATGCTGCGTATCGATTGCCGTACAGGCGGACGAATTAATCTTATAATCCAGCTGGCGTGCTGCATGAATCACTCTTTGTGCCGTACGGTCTGCTACCTTATGTTCTTTTGCTGTTCCGTTTAATACAAAGCTTACGGTCGATATAGACACTCCTGCAAGCTTCGCAACATCTCTCATGACAGCCATCGCGGCCCTCCCTACTAACTCTTTATGTAAAATCCCCGGCAAATTCATTTGCAAAGTATATTCATTATACACATAGAAACTCTGTTTTTCAATCAGCATGCTAAAATAATTAAAAATTTTTTAGTTGTTTTTTCTCATTAATTTATATTTTACTTGAAAAGTATATATCCATATGATATAGTAATCTCACTTACAAGATATAGGAGGAATACAATGTTCATATTTTTTTGCTAATTCATACAACACTAAAATCAGAGAAGCCTAATCGGCTTATGTTTTGTTGTAATGCAGGAAAGATATGAGAAATTGATTCCACTTATTATATGCGGCAAAGTAGCGCCTTTTGCGTACTTTTGTATTTAGTTTGATGGCTTATTTTCTTTCTTGCCATCTTTTTTTGTGTCACTGACACCATTACAAAAGAAAGGAGCGCAAACTATGTCTGCCATTCACATAAGTGATTTAACATTCTCCTACGAGAATCACCATGAAACTATTTTCGATCATGCATCCTTTCAGTTCGACACGAACTGGAAAACCGGGCTGATTGGCCGCAACGGACGCGGCAAGACCACACTGCTTCATCTGCTTATGAACCGCTACCCCTACCGGGGCAGCATCCGGGCGGATACAGCCTTTACTTACTACCCTTTTACCATACAAGATGAAACCTTGACAACTGCGGAGGCTGCCAGAGAATTTCTGGGGACACACGAGGAGTGGGAATTCATTCGCGAACTATCTTTGCTGGGAGTGCGCGAGGCTCTTATTGACCGGCCCTTTTCAACATTAAGTCCCGGAGAACAGACCAAAGTCCGGCTGGCACTGCTGTTTTTGCAGGACGAAACCTTCGCGTTGATTGATGAACCAACCAATCATCTTGATTTCGAAGGCCGGAAGCTGCTGGCTGCCTATTTAAAAACTAAAAAAGGCTTTCTGCTGGTCTCACACGACCGCGCTTTCCTCGATGCCTGCGTGGATCATATTCTGGTTCTAAAGAAACACAGCATTGGTGTATTTTCCGGGAATTTTTCATCCTGGTGGGAAAGCGACCGCGCCCAAGAAGCATTTGAGATCTCAGAAAATCAGAAGCTGCAAAAAGAAATCCGCAAGTTAGAAGGGGCAGCTCGTCAGGCGCAAACCTGGGCCGATCAGACCGAAGCCGGCAAGCACAAGGCTCCCGCTTCCGGATTGCGTGTTGACACAGGATTCGTCGGACACAAGTCTGCCAAAATGATGCAGCGGTCTAAGAATCTGCTGGCCCGCAGGGAACGTGCCGTACGTGAAACCGCCAGTCTGCTAAAAGAAGTTGAAACCACAGAAGATCTGCGGCTATTTCCTCTGCGGCATCATGCAGCAACACTCGCTTCATTTCAGGGCGTTTCAATTTCTTACGGGTCACATGAACTGCTCTCGTCATTAAGTTTTACGATCGAGCCGGGGGAACGCATTTCATTGCGGGGACGAAACGGCAGTGGTAAATCCAGCATTATGAAGCTCCTCTGCGGTACAAATGCGCCGGACATGACTTATACGGGGCAGCTTTCGACAGCTTCCCAGCTGGTGATTTCTTATATTTCACAAGATACCTCTCACCTGCATGGTACACTGACTGAATTCGCCGAAACCAGACAGCTGGATCTCACATTACTGCTGACCTTGCTTCGCAAACTGGATATGCCCAGAGTTCAGTTCACCAAGAATCTTCAGGACTTTAGCGAGGGACAAAAGAAGAAAGTGCTGCTGGCCTCCAGTCTGGTGCATCCGGCACATTTATACATTTGGGATGAACCTTTGAATTACATAGATTTATATTCGCGGATGCAGATGGAAGCGTTGCTTTTGTCCTTTCCGCTGACACTTCTCTTTGTGGAGCACGACAGTGCATTTACAGAGAATATTGCCACTAAAACGATTTATTTATAAGGGAAAGGAAACGTATCTGCCGGTTGCAGATATAAGAGATGCGTATGCTTACAAATGAAACTACACCTTGGAAATTGAAATTTGCCACCATTATCAGCGGACAGACTGTTTCGCTGATCGGAAGCTCTGCGGTACAATTCGCCCTGATCTGGTGGCTTGCAGTCAAATCTGATTCAGCTCTTGTCATGGCTTTGTCCGGCCTCTTTGCGTTTCTGCCGCAGGCCTTGTTAGGCCCCTGGGTCGGCGTCTGGATTGACCGTTTGAACCGAAAGCGTATTGTTATTATTGCAGACATGTTTATGGGAATTGTTGCTTTCTTTTTTGCACTTTCCTTCTATTTTAGTACACCGGTCTACTGGCTGGCCTATCTGGTAATCGGTGTACGTGCTGTGGCCAGTGTGTTCCACTCGCCCTCTATTCAGGCAATCGTACCCTTGCTGGTCCCCAAAGACGAGCTGGTACGTGCCAACGGCTGGAGTCAGTTCCTGCAATCAGGAGCTTTGATGCTGGGTCCTGTTCTGGGTGCTCTCATGTATGCGGCGCTTCCCATGCACATCATTCTGGCAACAGATCTGCTCGGGGCTATTGTAGCCTGTATCACAATGGGTGTCACCAAAATCCCTGAACTTCCTGTAAAAGGGACATCTGCTTCCAACTTTTTGTACGAATTAAAAGATGGGGCGCTGGTCTTTATTCAGGACAAAAAGTTGGGGGCGATTACTATAATTACTACATTATGTATGGTGTTCTTTATGCCGCTTGCCTCCTATTATCCGCTTATGACAAGCAGCTATTTTAACGGTACAGCCTGGCATGCCGGACTGGTTGAGCTTTTGTATGCCGTCGGTATGATGGCTGCCTCGCTGCTCGTGGGACTTCGCGGTGCCATAAAGCAGAAATTCTTCATGATACATCTGGGACTGCTTGGCATTGGGGTGACCGCACTGGCCTGTGGCCTGCTGCCACCCTCCATGAGCTATTTTGCACTTTATACGATTTTCTGCTGTATTATGGGTGCCTGCGGAAATCTGTTCAACATCCCTTATGTAGCCTATATACAAGAAACCGTAGCACTAGAAAAGCAGGGACGCACGTTCTCCCTGATGGGAAGTCTGATTTCCCTTTCCATGCCGGCCGGCCTGCTCCTCTCGGGTCCCATTGCCGAAAGCAAAGGCGTGGCGTTCTGGTTCTTCTTATCCGGAATTGCCGTAATTTTACTTACTCTGATCAGCCAGCTGTGGATCTGGCAGATCGGTCGCAGCCATACTGCCTCAGACTAAATCTTTACTAAAAGTTTGTACTTTCCAGCACTGTTATAAAATGCTATAATCCTAGAAGAGTATATTACTAAAAAACAGGGGGAGCATTACACATGCGCATCATTATTGTCGGCTGTGGCGAACTGGGTATCTCACTCACAGCACAATTAAGTAAAGAGGATAATAACATTAGTGTCATTGACACTGACTACGCATTAGTACAGGAGGTTTCCAATATTTACAACGTATTTGGCGTTGCAGGTAATGGAGCCGTATACAGTACTTTGTCTGAGGCTAACATTGAGCAGGCGGATTTATTCATCGCTGTAACGGAATCGGATGAATTAAATCTGCTGTGCTGTGTAATTGCCAAAAAGACAGGACAGTGTAAGACGATTGCACGTGTACGTAATCCAATCTATATAAAAGAACGGCGTTTTATCCGGGAAGAGCTTGACCTGTCCATGATCATCAATCCGGAATTCGCTGCTGCCCGGGAGATTGCACGACTTTTACGGTTTCCAAGTGCGATCGAAATTGATGTTTTTTCCAAAGGCTATGTCGAAGCCCTGCGTTTTCGCATCAGCCCTGACAGTATCCTGTGCAACATGGCCTTGTCCGAGCTTTCGGCCAAGCTTAAGACGGAAGTACTGATTTCTGCCGTTGACAGAGATGGAATCGTCACAATTCCAGACGGTAAGTTCATTCTGCATTCCGGCGACATGGTTTCCTTTGTTGCCTCACATAAGAATGCCATCCGTTTTTTTGCTAAAATCGGTATCAAGACCAATCGTGCGAAGAGCACTCTCATTATAGGAGGCGGGGAAATCTCCGTCTATCTTGCAACCATGCTTTTGAAATTAGGCATGACCGTTAAAATCGTCGAGAAGAATCTGGCGCGCTGTGAAGAACTCAGTGACCTGCTTCCCGGCGCTATTATTCTGCATGGAGACGGTGGTGATGAGGATCTCTTAGATGAAGAGCGAATCAAAAACACCGCTTCTTTTGTTGCCCTCACCAACTCAGATGAAGAAAACATCATGCTTTCCCTCGTCGCTCGTGAAAAAACTCAGGCGAAGATCATCACTAAAATCAATCATATCAAACTGTCCCGCCTCATCGGCAATCTGTTTTTGGACAGTGTTGTATACCCGCAGCACACGACATCAGAAATCATTCTGCAATATGTCCGGGCTACTAAAAACTCGATGGGCAGCAATATAGAAACCTTATACAAGCTGATGGATAACCGAGTGGAAGCACTGGAATTTCATGTTCTGGAAAATCCTTTGCTGACCAATATTCCCTTACAGGATCTGGATATTAAAAGCAATATTCTGATTGCCTGCATCATCCGCGATGGCAAACCGATCATTCCCGGCGGTCAGGACTGTCTGCTGCCCCGCGATCATGTCATTGTCGTTACGACACGTTCCGGTCTCCAGGATATGCAGGACATACTTAATTAGTGGGGAGCCCCACAATATCAGGTAAAGGGTGGATTTTTTCTTATGAATTATTCAATGATTCGCTATATTATAGCTTCTGTATTAAAGCTGGAAGGTGTATTCCTGCTGATTCCCTGTGGTATCGCTTTGTACCATGGGGAAAGCAGTGCCAGAGCTTTTATTATTGTCATGGCTTTATCTCTTGGACTGGGCATTCTGTTTTCCCTAAAGCGGCCTGTCAATGATACGATTTATGCGCGCGAAGGCTTTCTGTCAGTTTCACTTTGCTGGGTTCTGCTTAGCGTGGTCGGTGCACTGCCATATCTGATCAGTGGTGAGATTACTTCCATTCCGGATGCGTTATTCGAGTCTGTATCCGGCTTTTCGACAACCGGAGGCAGCATATTATCGGATGTTACCGCATTGTCAAAAGCCACTCTCTTCTGGCGCAGTCTGACACACTGGATTGGCGGTATGGGTGTTCTTGTACTGATTCTGACTGTACTTCCTATGGTTGGAGGTCAGCACATCTATTTGATGCGGGCAGAGACACCGGGGCCATCGGTGCGAAAGCTGGTTCCCAGAGTCAAACATACGGCGCGGATTTTGTACGGAATCTATATCGGCATGACCTTGATTGAAATCATCATCCTGTTTTTCTCCGGAATGTCTGCCTTTGACTCTGTTTCTATTGCTATCAGTACTGCCGGTACCGGAGGCTTCGGCACGCTCAATGACAGTATGGGGAGTTACCCCGAGCATCTGCAGATTATCGTCACTGTCTTTATGCTTTTGTTCGGTATTAACTTTAACATCTATTATCTTCTGCTATGCAAAAGATTTAAACAGGTTTTTAAATCCGAAGAACTTTTTGCCTATTTGGGCATTATCGCAATAAGTATTCTGCTGGTCGCCTACAACATTCGAGATTTCTTCCCGACGGTTCAGGAAGCCATACAGCAATCCGCCTTTCAGGTTGCCTCCATAATCACCAGCACCGGCTATTTTACCACAGATTATGGCCAATGGCCTGCATTTGCACAGGCGATTCTGATTCTGCTCATGTTCATTGGAGCCTGTGCCGGAAGTACCAGCGGCGGTATTAAGGTCTCACGTTTCCTGATTGCTTTTAAAACGATTCGCAAAGAACTTTTCTTTATTATTCATCCCAAAAGTATCAAAAAAGTCAAAATGGATGGGCACGTAATAGCCAGAGATACGATTCGCTCTGTTAATATCTTCTTTCTTACATATATGGCAATCTTTGTCATCTCTTTGCTATGTATCAGTCTTGATAATTTTGATTTTACGACTAATTTTACAGCTGTAGCCTCATCAATGAATAATATGGGTCCGGGGTTGGGACTGGTTGGTCCGACTGGAAATTTCAGTATCTACTCGGATTTTTCAAAAGCAGTCCTTATGTTCGATATGCTTGTCGGAAGATTAGAAATTTTCCCGATTCTGATTCTATTCATGCCGAACACATGGAAACGGCAATAATATGGACACAGCAAAATAGAGCGGAAACTCCGCTCTATATTTTTGCATATCTATGGATTATATCCTCCATACTGCTACCGCTTTCCAGATACTCCAGCATAGTTCGCGCCGGATTTGTGCACCGCTTGGCACGTATAAAAAGTGGTGCCAGATATGTTTCCTCTCCCAGACCGCGCCGGCGCAGTCCCTGCTCAGCCAATCTTAGAATATCCAGCAGAAATGACGCTATGTCTTCTCGTTCCATAAAATCCTGCCATTCTCTGCGATTGCAGATCTCACGCAGCTCCATGCTGGAAAAGCCATGGTGAAAGAGACTTCGGTCGCTGTCGAGCAGCTTCTCAAGCGATTCCAGCTCACTGCGAAGCCCTAAATGAAATGCCGCACTGGTCATTGCCTCGGAAACCGGCTGACTGCATACACTGCGAAACTCAATCGTTCCCCGATAGGTCAGATCTACGAACTTATAGGTTCTAAGAAATTCCAGATCTTCAGGAGATGGCACAAAGGATGTTGTAACGTACGAAGTACCGTCAAAGTATTCTCCCTTAATTTCAGACGAATTAAAGTATTCACGAATCGGCACCGGTGTAAAGTGAATATATTTATGATTCCGAATCACACAATAAATACTTGTCGACATCAGATATTCCAAGAGTTCTTCTTCGTCTTCAAGTTCATATTCATAGCCCCCAATATTGTGTGCATTATATCCCTGCATGCTTTTTTCCCACAACAAATCTCTGTAACACAGGTACCCCGGCTCCTCTTCCATGTAGGAATTGGCAAAGAGCAGGGCTTTTACCGGTTCCAGCTTAGAGAATACACGAAGCATTGCCAGCAATTCGTCTTCTCTTACATCAAGCTGTACCTGTGTGGCACTAGAAAACATTCCATAGGACGGGTACGAATGAAACTGCTTGCTGCCATCATGCTTTTCATAGGATTGCAGGTGATGAAACAACATGCGGTACCGCTCACTGGGAATCGGCAGGTTCTGGTTATACTTATGGTACGGATTAATCCCTAATCCAGTCAGCGTATAATGAAACGCTGTCAGCTTTTCCTGAATAAAGCTGTAATATGCCACAAACCGCTTCTGTATACTGTGAAGGTCAGTCGCTCGTCCAAACGAAAACTCAAGATTGTTATAAGAGCAGTCATAAGAAAGTACATCGCCTGTGATCGGATCACTGAGCGCATATACTTCACCCTCATCGTCACTTAATTGAATCTCAAATGCAAATTTCTCCTGAAAACTTGCTGTGACCTGGTGAATATTAGTAAAATCAACTGCCTTACGCTCAAGATTGAGAATTGGCAGCTCTATTTCCACACCAATATACTGGGGACGCTCCCCCTGTGTGGGTACAATGTATTTATTATACAGCAATTGTCTTAGTAATTGATGCTCCATATCTTCCCCTGCTACAGCTCAGCAAATGCCTGATATATATACTTTAACTGTTCTTGTGTTTCAATGTACTCATTCGAATGTTTCTGGCCTTCCAGCACTAATTTACCCTCTTGATACCCCTGTAACTGCATAAAGGAAAGAGGTCTCCAGTCCTGATCGGTAAGAGGGCTGGTAGAAAACATCGCACTATCTTTCTCCTTAAGACAATATAGTGATTCCCGCAGATTTGTATGGGCATATACAGTTTCTCCGTCTGCCAATAAGAGATTCAGCTTATTACCTTCTGACATTCCTCTGACCACTTCATCAATAATCGCAAACCGCTCTGCGGCAAGTAAGGGACCACCCTTGTCTCTGATTCCTGCATTCAGCCGCTCAAGGATATAGAGTAATATTCTTTCACTGTCTGTATCACCCTGCTGGCGTTTAGCATAAACATTCAGCGGCTCGTAATGAAAGATCGTACCATTATGAATCAAAGTCCACTTCCGTCCGGAAATATCATATCCCGTAAACGGATGGCAGTTTCGGTATTCCACTGCCCCGATAGTAGCATAACGTATATGTGCCAGTGCCGTTGCTGTATAAATCGGTACAGAGAGCCTTTCCTTAAGATAGCTGCTGCTTAAGGCACTTACAGGCTCTTTCTCAGTCAGGATTTCCTGTTGTTCCTGATATGCCAGACCCCAGCCATGCGGATGCTGGCAACCGGCCTGGTAAAATATCCGCAAGTATTCGTTAATTTCACGCTCTTTTTTTGATGTAAAGCCCCAAATCTTGCACATATTAATCCACCTCTTTTTTATTTCCACTATTCCTAGTTGTTTTGTATGTTTATTTTAACACATATTACTATTTTGTCAATCCCGATTTCGAATTTTCTGTAATAAAAAAGCCGCCATTTCCCTATCTGAAATAGTGGCTTACTAGAGTGAAGCATCGGGGGTTCGAACCCCGGACAACTTGATTAAAAGTCAAGTGCTCTACCAACTGAGCTAATGCTCCATATTTTTTATGTATCATTGCGTAAAAAATGCCTGGTTCCGGAATCGAACCAGAGACACGAGGATTTTCAGTCCTCTGCTCTACCAACTGAGCTAACCAGGCAAAAGTAGCGGGGACAGGATTTGAACCTGTGACCTTCGGGTTATGAGCCCGACGAGCTTCCAAACTGCTCCACCCCGCGTTATAAAGTATTTAGTTGTAAAGTGGATGGAGAAGGATTCGAACCTTCGAAGGCGGTGCCAACAGATTTACAGTCTGCCCCCTTTGGCCACTCGGGAACCCATCCAAAAAGCCGATGATCGGACTTGAACCGATAACCTGCTGATTACAAATCAGCTGCTCTGCCAATTGAGCCACATCGGCATATATCAAATACAATCATGAACATACAGCATAAAACACTGTATAAATGGGACCTATAGGGTTCGAACCTATGACCCTCTGCTTGTAAGGCAGATGCTCTCCCAGCTGAGCTAAGATCCCATAAACAATTACTATAAACGACCCAGAAGAGACTCGAACTCTCGACCTCCGCCGTGACAGGGCGGCGCTCTAACCAACTGAGCCACTGGGCCTTACACAGATATAATAACATACCCTCAAAACTGCATACACAATTCTTCCATTTACGAGTCTAAAGTTTACCTTGCGGCTTCCAACTTCACAAGTTGTCTGCCCGCAGGAAGACTTCCGCCTCCCTGCCTCTTGGTCAAGGCCTCGACCGATTAGTAACAGTCAGCTCCATACATTGCTGCACTTCCACCTCTGTCCTATCTACCTCGTCGTCTTCAAGGGGTCTTACTTCTTTCGAATGGGATATCTCATCTTGAGGGGGGCTTCACGCTTAGATGCCTTCAGCGTTTATCCCGTCCCGACTTGGCTACCCAGCCATGCACTTGGCAGTACAACTGGTACACCAGAGGTCAGTCCATCCCGGTCCTCTCGTACTAAGGACAGCTCCTCTCAAATATCCTACGCCCACGCCGGATAGGGACCGAACTGTCTCACGACGTTCTGAACCCAGCTCGCGTACCGATTTAATGGGCGAACAGCCCAACCCTTGGGACCTACTACAGCCCCAGGATGCGATGAGCCGACATCGAGGTGCCAAACCACTCCGTCGATGTGAACTCTTGGGAGTGATAAGCCTGTTATCCCCAGGGTAGCTTTTATCCGTTGAGCGATGGCAATCCCACTTTATACCACCGGATCACTAAGTCCTACTTTCGTACCTGCTCCACCCGTCGGTGTCGCAGTCAAGCTC
>JBKECY010000005.1:0-24816 GCA_047975025.1 Lachnospiraceae bacterium | reverse complement strand
CCGCCCTTGAACAATCCACCAAGAAATGTTACGATGTCGTCAAGCTGATAAGGATTTACCCTACCGGATACCGGTCATTACTAACATTGCGACTGGTACAAAAATCGGGGGCAGGTCACTCCCGTAACGGGATCAGTACAAGTATAGCCACATACAGTACCATATTTAGTATATCTGAGAAGCGAACCCAGTTCACCAGTTCCCACATACCCTGCAGCTCCGACCCAATATTCATCTATGATCACCCTTCCTCACAGAACACCGCTTCCCCTACTATTACACTAAGTATAAAACAATTATATATTTATGTAAAGTATACTCAAAAGTATGTTATTTATGTCATTTTTTGCTTAACTTAACGCACTTTTAACCTTTACTTGACCTTTTAAGTATTGTATTATGATGGAGGCCGAAGAACAGATTGAGCGATGCGAAAACCTGCGAAGGACCATTTCTTACTATACTATTATGACGAAAAGGAGAATTTTAAAATGAATCCAGTACAAAAGAAACGTTCTACCGTAGTAAAATCCGTAATCGCAATTTTTGCAGCTATCATCATCGTTTATGGGGTGACCAATGTAAAAGCAATCGCCGACGTTATTGTTAGCTGGGGCGGAGAAAGCAACGTTGAAAAAATCAGCGCTAACCTGGACACACTCAACAACAAGCTTGCCGCCAACAAGAGCACAATCACTGCTCTTAATGCTGAACTCAGTTCCGAACATACAACATTACAGAATCTTCAGAATCAGATCAATACTTTAAACGCAAGTCTTACCTCTTCCCAAGGTGAAGTTTCTTCTTTGAACAGCCAGCTGCAAAGTCTGCAAAGCCAGCTCAATTCAAAGGATCAGGAAATTTCGAATAAAAACGCTGAAATCCAGCAAAAAATTAATGAAATTAACGAAAAAATTGCAGAAGGCAATGCCAAGGTTGCTGACAAACAACGCGAAGTGGACGCTAAGCAGGCAGAAATCAACACGCAGAATGCTACCATTTCTACTTTGAACCAGCAGATCAGCACACTTACTTCAACCAACAACTCTCTGCAGTCACAATTGACCACAACACAGCAGCAGCTGCAAAATGCACAAGAGCAGATCAGCGGACTGCAAGGGTATATCAAGAAACTGGAGAAAGCAAATCAGGATGTGCAGACTCTTGCCGACAAATCTGATGCAATTGTACAGCAGAATCAATAAATCATTGCTTATTTTATCAGCATCTGCTATACTTAACCACGTGGATGATGATATGCGTATGCATATTGTAAGAGGGACTTACGTCAATTTGAGTGGTACCGCGATACTATTACTTATTACCGTCTCAAGCATCATGCTTGAGGCGGTTTTTTTAATTATTTATTAAGGAGAAGGAATCATGAAAAAGAGAATAATTTGTGCTGCATTATGTATTACTGTGATAGGGATGGCTCTGGCCGGCTGCCAGAGCAAGGACAGTTCTTCGGGAACCGGTTCTTCAGACTCCGGTTCCACCGCTTCTGCGTCTTACACAATCGGCATCTCACAGTTCGCCGAGCATGAGTCTTTGGACAACTGCCGGACCGGTTTTTTGGAAGGACTTGCTGAAGAAGGTATCGTAGAGGGTGAGAACCTGACCGTAGATTACAAAAATGCCGCTTCCGATATGGGAACTGCCGGTCAAATCGCTGATAATTTTGCGGCAGATAATGTAGACCTGATTTGTGGTATTGCGACTCCCAGTGCACAGACCGCCTTTAATTCCGCAATGAGCAAAGAGATTCCTGTCATTTTTACGGCAGTGACGGACCCGGTTGCCGCAGAGCTTGCGGCTGAGGACGGTACTCCGGCCGGAGAAATCACCGGTACCAGCGATACGCTTCCGGTAGATGCACAGCTTAAGATGATTCGCGAAATGCTGCCGGATGCCAAGACAATCGGTATCATCTATACGACCAGTGAGGCAAACTCCGTATCAACTATTGAAGAATACAAAGCCAAAGTCGCTGATTATGATTTCACTCTGGAAACCGTCGGTATCACGAATACCTCAGAGATTTCTCTGGCGGCAGACGACCTGCTTTCCAAAGTTGACTGTATCTCTAATCTGACAGATAACACCGTTGTGAATTCCCTGCCTACCATTCTGGATAAGGCGGCTGCCAAACAAATTCCGGTCTTTGGCAGTGAAGTGGAACAGGTCAAAATCGGCTGCCTGGCTGCCGAGGGTATCGATTATCTGGCCTTGGGAATCCAGACCGGCAAGATGGCGGCACAGGTACTAAAGGGAGAGAAAAAAGCTTCTGAAATTCCCTATGAAACGATTTCAGAGAGCGGTTTTTATGTAAACCTTGCTGTGGCAGATACTCTGGGCATCACAGTTCCGGAAGACCTGCTTGCAGAGGCGGTTGAATCTTTTGACACAGTAGCAGAATAATCCGGAGGCAAGCACATGGATCTTATCCTTACAATCATAGAACAAGGACTCGTCTATGGAATCCTTGGCCTTGGCGCCTATATTACCTATAAGATACTAGACTTTCCTGATCTGACAGTAGACGGCAGTTTCCCTTTCGGTGCTGCTGTTACGGCAATGCTGATTACCCGCGGTGTCAATCCGTATCTGACATTGCTGCTTTCGTTTCTGGCCGGTATGCTGGCCGGAACCTGCACAGGACTGATTCACGTAAAATGCAAAGTCCGGGATCTTCTGTCCGGAATTATTATGATGACAGCTCTGTGGACCATCAATCTGCGGATTGCCGGTACATCCAATGTCCCTTTGTTTTCACAGAAGACGATTTTTTCCAACGCATTTATCGAGACGGCACTGCCTGACTGGCTGCAGCCATACTCCACCGTTTTGATCATCCTGATCATCACACTGGTAGGGAAACTGCTGCTGGATGCCTATCTCAAGACAAAATCAGGGTTTTTGCTGCGGGCTGCAGGGGATAATGATACGTTAGTTACCTCATTGGCCAAAGACAAGGGAAATATCAAGATCTTAGGACTGGCGATTTCGAACGGACTCGTAGCGCTGGCCGGAAGCGTATTCTGCCAGGAGCAGCGCGTCTTCGAAATTTCCAGCGGAACCGGCGCCATTGTCATCGGACTGGCGAGCGTCATTATCGGTACCAGCATCTTTAAGAATCTGACGTTTTTAAAAGCGACTACCGCAGTCATTATCGGCTCCATAATTTACAAGGCCTGCGTGGCGATCGCACTGCGTAATTTCCAGCCGCAGGATATGAAATTAATTACAGCCGTACTCTTTTTGGCCATTCTCGTAATCAGCAGGGAACGCAGACACAAGCTGAAGAAATCTGGTGGGGTGAATGAATGATAGAACTAAAGAGAATTCACAAATATTATAATCCGGGTACCGTCAATGAAATGTGCCTCTTTGAGGATTATAGTCTGACCATCAACAAAGGCGATTTTGTGTCTGTGGTCGGAAGCAACGGCTCGGGCAAGACCTCTATGCTGAATATCATCTGCGGAAGTATCCCCATTGAATCCGGAGATATCTTGATTAACAGCAAGAGTATCAGCAAACAAAAGGAATTCCAGCGCAATCGTAAGATTGGCCGCGTCTATCAGAATCCCTCTATGGGAACCTGCCCCAGCATGACCATTCTGGAGAATATGTCGCTGGCCGATAACAAGGGCAAACTCTACGGTTTCGGTGCCGGCACTACAAAATCGCGCATCCCGTATTACAAAGAAGTCCTAAGCCAGCTGGATTTGGGATTGGAGAATAAGCTGGATATCAAGGTCGGCTCACTTTCCGGAGGTCAGCGTCAGGCCATGGCACTTTTGATGTCCACCATGACGCCCATCGAATTTCTGATACTGGATGAGCATACGGCTGCACTGGATCCCAAAACGGCTGATCTGATCATGCACCTGACCGATAAGATTGTCAAAGAAAAACAGCTGACAACGATTATGGTCACGCATAACATACGCTATGCGATTGAGTATGGCAACCGTCTCCTGATGATGCATCAAGGCAAGAACATCATCGATGCTGCCGGAGCAGAAAAGGACGCCATCGCGGTGGATGACATCCTCTCTATGTTCGCTGAAATCAGTATCGAATGTGGTAATTAATTCACTCTTTATCAGAATCTAATAACTCCAGGTACTTTTGCTGTTCCTGTGTCAGGCCTTCCGCAATCAATTTCGGTAGAGAATCAATATCCGGATTGGTCATTTTACGGGAGGCCTGTATGATTTCCAGGAGCACTGTCCGCTTCGTTGGGGCAATCGCCATGCACACATAACCTTCCTGTCTGAGTACAAAGTTCAAAAGCAATGCCGCCGTATATTCGTTTCCTTCTCTAAAGGGTCGGATATCCAGTATTCTCTTATAACACATCGCCGCATATTCCAGTGGATGCATCAACGCTTTGGAATTTACCATCTGATTCTCCAAATGTCCCATTAAATGGTCCAGCTCCTCTGCCGCCGGCAGTGTATACTGTGTAGCTGCATCATACCCAAGATCTTCACGATACCCTGTGCGTATCCCATCCGGTGTGCCTGCATAAAGGATTTTATGCCATTCATTAAGCAGCGCCTCGCTAAAAGGCTGCTCTGACGCAGCCGCCGTATACATTGCCTGAAACGCGTTCAGCAGTCCCGCCGCAGATTCAGTCTCCTCCTGCGGCTGTAATTGCAGCCAGGCAGATGTCACTTCTTCCAACTGCTTCATATCAATCGCTGCGACCTTCTCCCCTTGTTCTCTTCTTATACGAAGCAGCTCTGCCCTTTGGGCTTCCGCCAGCTTGAATATTTCTGATTTTTTCATAAAGATACCTCCCATATGACCTGCATGCTACTTTAAAGTGTATCATATTTTATCAGATAATCCTATATGGCAAACTTCCAATTAACGTATGCTTTTTATCAGCAGCACTTACTTGGGGCTTGCTTTTACAAGAGGGGGCATTATAATATAGTAAAAAGAGAACGGTTTTAACATCGAAAGGAGTCTATTATGAAAGTACTGGCAATCAACGGAAGTCCACGCAAGACACAAAATACCGCCGCTTTGCTCACACATGCCCTAAACGGTGCGATTGCACAGGGGGCTAAGACCGAACTGATTCATTTGTTCGACCTGCGCTATACCGGCTGTAAGAGCTGCTTTGCCTGTAAGAGAAAGGTGAATGCACTGCCCGGACAGTGCGTGGTACAAGATGGGCTGACCAGCGTTCTTGAAAAAGCCATGGCTTGTGACGTACTGCTGCTGGGTTCACCGATTTATTTCGGGAATATTACCGGACAGATGCGCTCCTTTCTGGAACGCCTGGCTTTTATGAATTTGAGCTATGACGAAGGCCGCCGCTCGTACTTTGAAGGCAAAATATCCTCTGCCTTTTTCTTCACGATGAATCTTCCCAAAAGCGCAGAAAACCTTTACCGTCCCATGTTCGAGTCGAATGCAAGATTACTGGAGCTGCTCGGAGGCAGTACAGAATACATGGCAGCCTATAATACGTATCAGTTCGATGACTATTCCAAATATTATGCCGGACGGTTCGACGAAGCCCGGAAAGCGGCCTACCGCAAGGAGCAGTTTCCTCTGGACTGTGAACAGGCCTATGAAATCGGAGCCCGGTTAGCAACGCTTGCGGTCTAAGACTTGACCGCAAGCTCCCACCCTTCTGCACGGCGCCGGGCATCAGCGAATCTGCGGTACAGACCACTTTGCCTGCTGAGCGTCTCATGGGTTCCCTGCTGTACCACACGCCCGTCCTCCAGTACCAGAATCTGATCGGCATGCTCAATCGTTGCCATGCGGTGCGCAATGACAAGCATCGTCTTGCCTCTGGTCAATGCAGAGATCGCCTCTTGAATATGGTGCTCATTTTCCGGATCAATACTGGCAGTCGCTTCATCCAGAATAATGATCGGAGCATCTTTTAGGATGGCACGTGCGATAGAGATTCTCTGTTTTTCGCCGCCGGAGAGTGTAGCGCCGCCCTCTCCGACCATGGTCTGATATCCCTGTGGCAGTGCTTCAATAAAGGAATGGCAGCGCGCTTTTTGGGCCGCCTCCACAATTTCTTCCATCGAAGCATCTGTTTTGCCGAACCGGATATTATTTTCAATTGTATCATGAAATAAATAGACCTGCTGAAATACCATACTGATGTTTTTTAGCAGGCTGTCGCAGGACATCGTGCGAATGTCCGTACCGCCTACCAAAATCCGCCCTTCTTTCACATCATAGAAACGCGCCAGCAGACTGCAGATTGTACTCTTGCCGCTGCCGGAAGGCCCGACGATTGCTGTCGTCGTGTTCTGCGGAATCCGAAAGGAGACATCCTTAAGTACCGGTCGTGCGTCGTAGGCGAAGGTAACGTGCTGCATCTCAATGGTAAAATCATGCAGTGTTTTGTCCGGGGTCGCCGGGTCCGGAAATTCGGCCCGCTCGATCAGCTTTGTTTTTTCCATAACGGTCTTGATGATTTCAAGCACATGTGCTGCATTATTGACCTGTTCCACATGCCCGAAGATGACGAAGGAAAATACGGAGAACATCAGAAAGGTCGGTATGCTGATGCTGCCGCCTTTACATAAAAAAGCCGCAAGCACAACAATTGCAATGGATACCAGCTTTAAGGAAAGCAGATGCAGACAATTGGGCAGTACATAGTCAGCCTCTATTTTTACATTAATATCCTTGCAGCTTTTATAGGCCTTGCGGATCCCCCTGATGGCAGCGCCTTCCTGCCCATATGCCTTGACGACAGCTATGCCGCGGACATACTCAAGTGTTGAGGCAGCCATTTGATCCATGGCCTGCTGATGCGCGGAAGCATTGCTGCGGCTTTTGAACTCCAGCATGGTCAGAAATACAAAGGACAGCAGCACTCCGCCAAGCGCCAGCAAGGCAATCTGCCAACTGTAAAACCACAGACATAGCACCATCGCTGCCGTACTGATATAGCCGTTGACCACCACATCGATCATCTTCATCGCATACATTTCAACATAGGACAAGTCAGTCGTTACGCTGGTCGCAAGTTCTCCTGTTGAATTCTTATCAAAAAATCCAAGGGAGACGCGTTTTAAAATCTCACCGATCTTACTTCTCTGCTGCGCTGTTACTTCATGCCCTATACTTTCCTGAAATACGGCTCTAAGATACGAGAATACAAAACGTCCCAGAATCATGACAAGCATGAACAGCAGCATATAGAGCGCCCATTCTGGCGTAAGTGTCCTGCGGCCCGCCTGATCTTCCAGCATCAGCTGGAGTCCGTACGCAGCTCCCATAATCGGCATCGCGGTGAACATGGAGGCAAGAAACGACCACAGGAACCCCCAATAGAGCCGGCGGCGTCTCTCTCCTGTCCATTGAATAATTTCTTTCATAATAGGTATCATACTCTGCTCCTTTCCTTCACTTGCCCGCGGCCCATTGACGGCTGCCAATATGGGCTTCCCACAACTCCTTGTACAGCGGACTGCCTGCCAGCAGTTCTTCTTGTGTCCCCCGCGCAGTAATTCTTCCTTCGGTCAGCAGCAGAATCTGATCTGCCTTGCGGATGGTCGACAGTCTATGCGCAATTACCAGAAGTGTCTTGCCCTCGGTAAGCCTTGCCAGAGAAGCCTGCAGTTTTTCTTCATTCTCCGGATCCGTAAAAGCAGTAGCTTCATCTAATATAACAATAGGCGCATCTTTTAACATCGCCCGGGCAATTGCAATGCGCTGCTTTTCGCCCCCGGAAAGTTTATTCCCCGCCTCACCGGCAGAGGTTTCCCAGCCATGCTCAAGTTTTTCCAGAAACTCATTGCATTCGGCTGCTTGGGCAGCCGCCCGCACCTGCGCATCCGTCGCCTGTGGATTTCCAAGGCGTATATTCTCAAGCAAAGAACAATTGAACAAAAAGTTATCCTGCGTCACATAACTTATCATATTGGAAAGCTGTTTCGGCGGAATATCCTGCAGATAGGCACCTCCGATTCTGATACTTCCCTTTTTTACATCCCAGAATCTGGCCAGCAGCCGGGCAATCGTAGATTTACCTCCGCCGGAAGGCCCGACAAGTGCCGTAAAGCTTCCCACCGGCAGGGAAAAGCTTATATCGTGCAGCACATCACCCGTTTCCTCATGATAGGCGAACGAAACATGCGAGAATTCTATTCCCTGCTGTGTGATTTCCGCCTGCTTTTGGGCAGCGCGGATTTCTTCCATTTCCATAAGCTCCCGGGCATCCCGTACCGCATACTCAATGGATTTATAATCATTCACAGCAACATTGAACCAGCTGGCTGAGCTCACAAGACTAAGCGCCAGAATCATACACAGCGTCAGTTCAGACGGCTGTAATTCCCCCTGGCTGTACAGGTACATCCCCATGGGGAGTACGCCCAGAAGTGTCGAGGGCAGGATGGCCGCTCCCAGATTCATCAGCTTCCATGTACTCTTGAACCAATCCAGAGTGTATTGCAGAAACGAAGCAACTGTTTCTGCATATCTGGCATAAGAGCCTGTGGATTGATTGAATGCCTTGATCACCTGAATCCCTTCAATATACTCCACAATCACACTATTGACCCGATTGCCGGCTGCCATATAGGAGGCATACTGGCTGTTGTAATTGCGCATCATTACCGCATAGACTGCAAACCCTAACGGAATACTGACTAACGTAGCCAGCGCCATCCGCCAGTCCAGTATAAATATATAAATGCAGATGGCCAGCGGCAGAAGCAAGTTGGAAATCCCCTCCGGAATCATGTGTGCCAGCGGCAGCTCAATCGTCTCTATCCGGTCAACGATGCAGTTCTTAAGTTCTCCTGAGGTCTTAGAGAGAACTGTCCCAAGCGGTGCTCTTTGCAGACGCCCTGCGATATACAGTCTCATGTTCTCCAGAATCTGATAGGCACTGCGGTGTGATAATATGGTAGAAAGTCCATAAAAAGCAATTTTAATCAGGTACCCTCCCACACCAATCAGCCCCCACATCCATATGGTTCCTCCTGCCGCATCTGCCTGTGTCAGCACCAGTATAATTTCATAGGTGCTCCAGAATGGAACCAGACCTCCTGCCACACTCACAATGGCCGAAAGGACAGAAATTATCATTTTCCATCTGCATGTTCCGGCAAATCGCAGAACCTGCCCTATTACATTTCCAAACCGCATTGACTTACCTCCTTGTGTCATACTTACTACTCCTGTTTTTGTTTTCAAAAAAATAAAGACGACCTTTTCGTCGTCTTTATTGTATCTTGCTCTATTAGGTCTGTCTGCTCCTCATGATTGCCTCTGCTCCGCCTGGACGGTGGATCTCGCATGCCGCCTCAGCTGTCATCTCCCGATATTTAGCCGGAGTACTGTGCAGAACAGATTTAAAAGCGGCCGCAAATTTGCTGGCATTCTCATACCCCACCTTATTGGCAATGGTCAGTACGGAATCCTGTGTCTGCTTGAGCATGACTGCGGCCGCATTCATACGATAGGTTCTGGCATATGCATAAATTGACATTCCATAGACTCCCTTGAAGCAGCATTTCATTGTGGTCAATGGAAACGCGAACATCGCAGACAGTTCCTGCAGTGTATAATGATGCTCCAGATTCTCGGTCATCACCTGCATCACCTGTCTGGTCTTCTCAACCTGTGACTTTGACAGATACGGACGCTCATCACGATTTGCCGGAATATCCGTATGTTCCAGAAACAGCAGAAGCTCTATGATCTTGATCTTAAAATACGTATTGCGTATCTCTTCTGCCACATCATACATTTCCGAGAAAATATGCTCGATTCTGCGGCCGGCCCGCATGATAAACGGTCTGTCGGATGCGGCGACTTTGCCCAGTAACGACTCCAGATCCACAGAGAACCCATCCATCATCGTATTCAGAGATTCCCGTCCCTCTTCAATGCAAATACCGACCGTAATGCCATGATAGTGCTTAAGCGGAAATCCAAAATTGCGCATATGCCGACTCCGGGTACTGATCTGCATATCACCTGCCTCCAAGTATACGTACGAATTATTCTTCACTTCCCATTCGATACGTCCCTCCCGGCAATGGTCGATACAGACCATATCCACTCCTGTCTGAAATTGTGAAAAGCATTGGCCCATATGGAAATCATTATACAGAATATACAAGCCGGGCAGTACATGGTACATCGTAATAGTACCTTCGCCTTCCCCCTCCTGCACCTTATAGACATAGCAGTCCCCTTGTCCAGCCACCAGACTTACATTGCTTCCCATCGTCGTATCCGCTAACATCTGTCCGCTTCCTTTCACGATACATTTCGAAAAAAGTCTATTACCTCTTCAATTCCCTGTACATCAAGCGCATATTCACGTACTACCTTTCCCGCTGCCAGATGTATCACATAGCTGCAGCAGGACAGAATGAATTCCGGGTCGTGAGTGACTACCAGTACGGTCTTTCCCTCTTTTGTCAGACTTTTTATAGTAGATGCCACTTCCTGCATATGTCTGTGATCCAGCCCGCTGGTCGGTTCGTCAAATAATATCAATGGACGCTGCGAGGCAATCGCAGAGGCAATCGCCACGCGCTGCTTTTCGCCGCCGGACAAAGACATGGGATGCAGCTCTTTCATAGAAAGCAGATCCAGCTTCTCCAGAATCTGGCACGCTTTTTCTTCTTGCGGCTCCTGCATACTGAGCAGGACTTCTTCGAGTACACTTTCCGTAAACAGCTGATGATTCACATCCTGCATGACCATATAGCCCTGCCGCAGGAACTCCTTTTGCTTGTGTGTCTTGCCGTCAAAGGCAAGCGTGGCCCGGCATTTTTTCTCCAGGCCGCACAGGCATCTGGCAAATGTTGATTTACCTGCCCCATTATAACCGACCAAGGCAATCACTTCCCCCTGCGGCAGGCACAGCTGCGGCACATCAAGCGTCTCCGCCTCTTTGGAATATGAGAATTTGAAATTATGCAGTGTGAGTACTTCACAGGGTTTATCCTGCTCTGCTGCCACAGGCAGGGTATCGGCAGCCAGACTTTCCAGCGTCAGCGGGCGCAGACCCTTGGCCGCAAGCTCTGCTACCGATAACTGTAAAAACTGTGCGGCGGTATATTCGCCGCAAATTTCTCCGTCAGCCATATAGTAGACACGATCAATCAACTCCCGCAGATAATACAGCCGATGCTCAGAGATCAGAATTGTCTTCTGCTGTGCTTTCCACAGGCTGAGCATCTTCCTTAGTTCCTCGATGGCCACTATATCCAGATTGGAGGAGGGCTCATCCAGAACAATAATATCCGGCTGCAATGTCCCTACGGATGCGCAGGCGATTTTCTGCTTTTCACCCCCGGAAAGCTTAAATATATTTCTTCCCATTAGATTCTGCATACCAAATTCCCGCACAGTCTGCTCCATCCTCTGTAAGATTTCTTCTTCTGGCATTCCCAGATTTTCACATCCAAACGCCAGCTCACTGGTGGTATCCACATTGAAGAACTGCGAACGGGGATTTTGAAATACTGAGCCGACCAAAGGCGCCATGTCATAGAGCGGCGTTTCCTGAATTTCCCTGCCCTGTACCGTCACACTGCCTGTCAGCGTACCTTCATAATAGTGCGGAATCAGACCATTGACCAGTCTTGTAATCGTCGTCTTGCCGCAGCCGGACTCCCCACACAGCAAAATGACCTCACCGCGTTTGGCGGTCAGGCTGATATGGCGGACTCCTTGCGCCGCCTCTTCTCCATAATAAAACGAAACATCCTTGAATTCGATCATATACCCTGCCTTCTTGACTTTTATACTATGAAACTTTGCACAAAGAACACCAGGCAGGCAAGCACACATACCGCCAGCAGCAGATAGTCTGCCATTCTAAAGCCGATACGGCAGACATTCGTTCTGGCCACCGGTGCTCCCAAGCCTCGTGTCAATGCCGCGGAAGAAAGCTCTTCACCGATTTTGACGGTTGACATCATCATAGGCACCAGCCTGTACTCCAGCATCGCTGCCGGATTGCCGCCGCCCATACGTATCCCACGCATCTTCATTGCATCCCGAATCGCCGTATATTCTTCGCCTACTGTCGGAAAGAAGCGAAACATTACTGAAATCGGGATACTAATCTTTTCTGTGACATGCATCCGGTTCATGGCAGCCATAAATTCACTGACTGTAGTCGTACTGACCAGAAAATATCCCATCATAATACTGGGCATGAATCTGGAAAAAATACCGCACAATGCCAGCAAGAGGAAATTGACCATTCCGCTGGTCAAAGGTGCCACCAGAAGAAGACTTGCATATGCCGCCGCATAAATACCGCAGTACACCGCAATTGCCTTGTACTTTCTGCCGGCCAGCAGGAACAGGAGCGGGAACGCCATGAGAATCGGATAGATGACCTGCATCCAGCGTTCGTCTCCCCCGCTTAGCATAATAATACTGACCGTCAGAACCATAGCAATCTTGGTTCTGGGGTCAAGTACAATTGTCTTAGCGCGTATTGTGCTCTGCATAAATTCATAGCTCATTACGCAATACCGGCACGTATAAAGTGCTTTTTCATCACAGCTCTTCCCAACAGGCCGCCCAGCAAGCCAAAGACAAAGCACGCTGCCAGCAGCGGCAAGAGACTCCAGTCCGGAATATAAGAACTTAATGTAGCTGCATACTCTTCTCCGAACCCACTCTCTATTCCGGCAAAATAGCTGCTGCGTGTTATGACCATCGGTATGAAATTACCAATCAGCCACAGGCTGAAAATACCATAGCACAAAATCGCCTGTCTGGCACTTCTATAGTCGCCTGCTTTGTATACAAGCTCTGCCAGCACACCTGAGATGATAGACGTGGGAATTGCCCAGAAGCCCATACCTGTCAGGGCCATCAGTACACCTATAATGACAGACATAATCAGTATCATACCGAATTTTTTGACCCGGGTCAGAAACAGCATAAAAGGAATCCCGCCAATAAAAGGAACCAATACCGTAATGAGCGGTATGAAAATGGGTATGTACCCAATCATAGCCACAGCCATACTGATGACTGCATAAATCGCTGTAAAAATACCTACATTGATTAAATCCTTTGCCTGTAATTTCTTGTTCATGTCTCCTCCTCATTTAACCTTTATCAGTAACAAGATGTGGTTAGCTTGAGCTAACTACCATTACCCTATATTATAGTGCAGCTTACGCCGCGTTTTCCGCTCCATTCGGACGGCGAATGCTCCAATTGGACTTATACCGAAGCCAGCTTCCAGCCAATTGTCTTTTCCCGCATTCCCACAAATTCTTTGTAAATTCCATCCTGAGCAATGAGCTGGGTGGGTGTTCCCCGCTGTATGATTTTCCCCTGATCCAGCACCAGAATCTGATCGGCATTTTGCACCGTCTTAAGGCGGTGGGCAATCATAATGATGGTCTTGTTTTTCGTAAGCTCCGCAATGGCCTCCTGCAGCCGCCCTTCATTTTCCGGGTCTACATTGGCTGTCGCCTCATCCAAAATGATGACCGGTGCATCCTTTAGTATGGCCCGCGCAATGGAAATCCGCTGTTTTTCACCCCCTGAGATCGTGCTACCTCCCTCACTGATTACAGTGTCATACCCCTGCGGCAAAGCCATAATAAAGTCGTCACAGCAGGCTTTGCGTGCAGCTTGGCGTACTTCCTCAAGAGTGGCATCCGGTTTGCCAAATTTGATATTATTCTCAATCGTATCATTGAACAGATAGACCGACTGAAAGACCATACTAAAATTCGCCAGCAGGCTATCCAGCGTATACTCTCTTACATCGCGGCCTCCCAGAGTAATCTGACCCGCATCTACATCCCAGAATCTTGTGATCAGATTGCACAGTGTGGTCTTCCCACCGCCGGACGGCCCGATCACTGCAGTTGTTGTTCCCTCCGGTATTGAGAAACTTACATCATCAATGATGGTGCGATTACCGTAGGAAAAACTGATATGAGATGCCTCAATTGTTTTGCGGGAAGGTACAATGTCCATCCCCTCTATATCCATGACCGGCGTACTGCTGATTTCCTGCACGCGGTTGATACTCACATCCATGCTTCGCATCAGAGCGGACATACTGCCTGCCGACTCAAGCTGGCTGTATATGATGAAGGCCATAATCATAATCATGAGGCATGCCGTAACCGCCATACTGCCCTGCAAAGTAAAATAGACAGATGCCAGCAGCATGATGACACTGACCCATTTTAACAACAGCGTCTGGACGAACATATAGGGCAAAAATGCCATTTCAAGACTGATATTTTTTCTTTCACATTCCTCAATTGCTTTTGCGACCTGTGTATTCGCATTATGCGCCAGATTAAACGAGCGTACGACACTCATCCCCTGCACGTATTCAAGTATCGCTCCGACCAGTGAAGCCTGCGCCTGGACGCGCGCCGGAGAAATCTTTTTGGACTTGCTTTGCATCAGTGCATTTACAGCGAAGAACAGAATGATTCCTGCAATGACGATCAGCGCGATCCGCCAATCGAAGAAGAGCAGCATCAGTGTAATAATACCGGCATGAATAAGACCATGGAGCATCTTGTCCATGACACGCGGTGCAATATCCTGCAGATCTTCCATGGTGCTGGTCACAGTTGCTGTAATGGAACCCAGACTGTTGCTGTTAAAATACCCCATAGGCATATACTTCATACGGTCAGCAATCGCAGTGCGCTTATCTGCACACATATAAAAGCTGCCTTTGGCCTGTGCCAGCGTGCTATTATGCTTGGTAAAAATCCCGCCCAATACACTAAGTGCCATGATTCCAAAGGCTCCCCAGGCCGTCTGCGCATTGACCCGCTGTTCGACCAGAGCCTCTAATACCATGTAAACAGCCATAATCTGCAATGCCTGAAACATGGAATTTAAGATGGACAGGAAGATGGCCTGCTTGAATGTTCTCTTGCGCTCTCCTGCAAACACGAAGAACTTCTTCATAATTTCTATCATTTTTTCTTCCTCCTTACGCTACATCCTTGGCACTGATGTGCGCCAGCCACATATCCTTATACAACGGGCATGATGCAAGCAGCTCGTCTTGGGTTCCGGCGCCTTCCAGCCTGCCGTCGTGAATCACAAGAATCTGATCCGAATCAGCAATCGTAGATAATCTGTGTGCAATGACAATGAGTGTCTTGTCGTGTACCAGACGCGCCACCGCTGCCTGTATGACGGCTTCGTTTTCCGGATCTGTGTAGGCCGTTGCTTCGTCCAGAATCACGATAGGCGCATCTTTTAACATCGCTCTGGCGATGGAGATACGCTGCCGCTCCCCGCCTGAGAGATGTCCGCCGGCGCCTCCGGCAATGGTTTCATAGCCATGCTCCAGGCCCATAATAAATTCATGGCACCCTGCGGCCCTGGCAGCTTCTATCACTTCCGTATCTGCGGCAGTGGGCCGTCCCATACGGATATTATCCATGATCGACTCATCGAATAAATAATTGTCCTGTGCCACATAAGCAATCAGATCCGTCAGCTGATTGACCGGAATCTCGCGCACATCCACGCCGCCGATCCGTATGCTCCCTGAGGTCACATCCCAAAAGGAAGCAATCAGTTTGGCAATCGTACTCTTGCCGCCGCCCGACGGACCGACCAGTGCGGTCACCTTGCCTTCGGGAATCCGCAGGTCAATGCCATGAAGTATTTCGGTACTGTCATACTTGAAGGTGACCTTCGAAAGCTCGATCTGTGTCCCTTGTACAGGTGCTTCCCGCAGCGGTCTGCTCTGCTCCGGTTCATCTAATATGACACCTATATCCTGCATAATACTTCCAATTTTGGCCAGATCGTCTGTAAAATAGATAGCGGCCAGCAAGGGGGGCATAATCCCCAGCGCCAATATAATAATCGTGATAAAGGTTGCCATATCCAATGTGTTTCCCATATAGAAGATACAGCCAATCGGCAGAATACCGATCAGGACTGCCGGCCAGATTCCCATGCCCATAGCGGAATACACCTGGATTGTTTTCATCCAGTCCAATCCAAAGTTCGCATTGGCATGCACTGCCTGCGAGAATTTTTTATACGATGTCGCTGACTGGCCGAACGCTTTTATGACTTCGATTCCATTGATATACTCGACCGCTGTGGCATTCATATGCTTGCCGACGCCAATATATTCTTTGAACTTAACTTCATAATCCCGCATCATTCCCATAAAGCATACTGCTCCGACAGGCAGTGTAATCAGGGAGACCAGCGCCATTCTCCAGTCAAGAATAAACAAATAGACGATGATGGCAAGCGGTACCAGCAGATTCGAGGTCATCTCCGGCAGTACATGCGCAAGCGTCGGCTCGATGCTGTCTACCTTTTCAACCATTGTGTTCTTGATTTTGCCCGACGGAACATTGAGTATATATCCCATGGGAACTCTGGTCAGCTTCGATGCAATCAGACGCCTGATTTCCGAAATCACCGCAAATGTTGCCTTATGAGAAAGCCCGGTTGATACACTGTGGAAGATTCCTTTGACCAGAAAGCCGCCGGCAGAAATCAGGCACCACATCACGTAGAATGAAAACTGCGTATTCCCCTGAATCAGCGCAATAATCATTTGTGATACTGCAAAATACGGGACTATATTACCTGCCACCCCCAGAATCGCCAGTAACACAGAGGCTATATAGGTGCCTTTATGCGGTCCGGCATATGTGAGCAGTCTGGAAAACCCACTCTTCTCTTCTTTTTCTTTCATGTTACCTCCTTTTTGGTTAGTTTTTGCTAACCTCTTGCTTTAATAAAAGAAACTCGCTGTACGGGTTTCTTTCGTAACTTGTTATATACCCAAAAGCTTCATCCAGCCCGCAGCGTAGAATTCCCGGAGCGAACTGATATACGTTACCGCCTTGCTCTGCGGCATCCTGTGCACCACAATTTCAAAAAGACCGGAGAACATAGCACTGCACAGAATATGAATCAGCTGTGAATCAACCTCATGAACTGCCTTGCCCGCTCCACGCATATAGGTAATAAACTGCTCCGTGGATGCGATCTCAATTTCAGTCATTCGATCGATGTAATGCTCGTACTGGGTCCCGGACGCACAACAGACAATCAGATAAAATTCATCGAAATACCGGTAGATATAGTGGAACATATCATCCATGCCCTCTCCCGAATATTCGACCATACTTTGCTCCTGTTCGTCTGCCGGCAGTTTGGAAAAATTCTCCTGCAAATCAACATACATCTTCAGCAGCGTCTGCGCCGGTTCCTCCACAAGCGCCGTAAACAGCGCCGCCTTGTTCGGGTAGTAACCATAAAAAGCCCCCAGCGTAAAACCGGCCTCTCGTACGATTTTGCGCAGCGATGCACTTTCGTATCCCTTATCCATGAATTCTCTCTTACCTGCTTCGAGGAGTTTCTTCTGTGTATTGCTTAAGCTTCCCGAAATCATCGCCTCCCTTACACTGTCATCTATGTTACTTCCAAAATATAGCACTGATATATATCACTGCTATATTATAGCTTCCCTAAAGGGCTGCTGTCAACCACAAAATAAGTTTGTCTTTTCTATCCCGTCATAATAGGCTATACTATAACTACTATATGAATGAGGTGCCTATGTATAAAATACTTATTATTGAAGATAATCCTGTGATAGCCCGTTCGATTGAAACGCAGGTACTTGCCTGGGGCTATGAAGCACAATGTGTCGATGATTTTCAGCACGTACTGAATGCGTTTGCTGCGTTTGACCCGCAGCTCGTACTGCTGGATATCTCCCTGCCTTTTTATAATGGATACCACTGGTGCAGTGAAATTCGCAAAGTATCGAATGTACCGATTATTTTTATCTCCTCTTCTTCTGATAATATGAATATTGTCATGGCAATGAATATGGGCGGCGATGATTTTATCGCCAAGCCATTCGATATGCAGGTGCTGACTGCCAAAGTACAGGCCGTCCTGCGCCGTACCTATGAGCTCTCCGGCCAGTCGCATCTGATTGAGTACCAGAACATTCTGTTCAACAGTGCGGATGCCTCGCTGTCCTACGAGGGCCGCAAGCTTTCTTTGAGCCGGAATGAGAATCGAATCTTACAGACGCTTTTAGAGAATAAAGGGACGATTGTCAGCAGAGAGTATCTGATGGAGCGCCTCTGGGAAAGTGATAATTATATTGATGAAAATACGCTGACTGTCAATATGACGCGCCTGCGCAGGAAATTGGAAGAGCATGGAATTACGGATTTGATTACGACCAAAAAAGGCAGTGGTTATCTTCTTGGCTGAGAAAGGATGTCTATGGATACGCAATACAGTCTGCCGGCACTTATGCTGGCCTATATGCGGCAGCATTTAAAAAGTATTTTTCTTTTTTTTACTTTTTCTGTGCTGTTCGCCATTGTATTTTATCTGAATAATGTTCCCATCGATGCCAGTCTGTACGCCTTTATCCTGTGTGTGTTTATCGGCAGTATTATAACTGGTATCGATTTTGCACGTTACTACCGCAGACACAAGACGTTCCTCCTGCTGGAATCCCGGATTCGGCTGGATATCGATACACTGCCCGCCCCTTTGAATCTCGTGGAAGAAGATTATCAGCGCCTGATACTGGCTGTCAACGAGGAGAAGATTCGCAGCATCACGCAGGCAGATTACCTATATACAGAAATGCTGGACTACTATACACTTTGGGCGCATCAGATCAAGACTCCCATCTTCGCCATGCGCCTGCTGCTGCAAGAAGACCAGACCGATGTTACCAAGGAGCTGCAAAACGAGCTGTTCTCCATTGAACAATATGTGGAGATGGTATTAAGCTTCTTAAAGCTGGACCGCGGGGCTTCGGATATGATCATCAAAATGTACCGGCTCGAGCCTATGGTGCGCCAGGTCATTCGGAAATATGCGCCGCTTTTTATCCGGAAAAAGATTGCCATCGACCTGCAGCCGCTGGATCGAAATGTAATTACGGATGAGAAATGGTTCGTCTTCGCTTTTGAACAGATTATCTCCAATGCACTGAAATACACCCATACCGGCAAGATTTCCATCTACCTTTCCGAGAACAACGAACTTGTAACAGAGGATACCGGTATCGGTATTGCCGAGGAGGATATTGCCCGCGTATTCGACAAAGGATACACCGGCTACAATGGCCGGTACGACAAAAAAGCCACCGGCATCGGCCTCTATTTATGCCGCCGTATCCTGACAAATCTGTCGCATACGGTCACGATTGAATCCCAGGTGGGACAGGGCACCCGCGTGCTGATTTCACTGGAGCGCACCCCACTGATGGTCGAATAAGCCTGCTTTGAGCCGGAACCTTACGAAACTGTAAGTTTTCGGCTCAAATTGTAAGCCGGTTCTATGGCAGCCCCCTTGGGACTTTGCTATACTTTACTTGTTCCACAATGAGAATACAACCATAACAATCGTGAATTACAGGAGGCAGTACATGGAAATTTTAACAGTGAATAATCTTAAAAAAGTGTATACAACACGCTTTGGCGGGAATCAGGTACAGGCACTTTCAAATGTATCTTTTTCGGTGGAAGCCGGTGAATATGTAGCCATCATGGGAGAGTCCGGTTCCAGCAAGACCACGCTTCTTAACATACTGGCCGCTTTGGACAAGCCCACAAGCGGCGACGTGCTTCTTAACAAAAAAAGCATTGTATCCATCAAAGAAAAAGAGATCTCCGCATTTCGCAGGGATCATCTGGGATTCGTATTTCAGGACTTCAATCTTCTGGATACTTTCTCCCTCCGGGACAATATACTGCTGCCACTGGTTCTCTCAGGCAATACCTATGACGACATGAGCCAAAAGCTCGCTGCACTGGCTCCCCGCCTGGGTATCCAGGACCTACTTGCAAAGTTCCCTTATGAAGTATCCGGCGGACAAAAACAGCGCTGTGCTGTGGCACGTGCACTCATCACCCGACCGGACCTGGTATTGGCCGATGAACCGACCGGTGCTTTGGATTCTCACGCATCCGACGGCCTGCTGCGCCTGTTTGCCGAGATCAATGACTCCGGCCAGACCATCCTTATGGTCACACACAGTACCAAAGCTGCCAGCCATGCCAAGCGCGTACTCTTTATCAAAGACGGAGAAGTATTTCACCAGATTTACAAAGCCTCACACAGTACGGAGACCATGTTCCAGAAAATTTCCGATACGCTTACAATGATTGCGACAGGCGGTGAGCAGTATGAATAATTCTCTCTACCTGCGGCTGGCATTTACAAATATGAAAAAGCATGCCGGTTCCTATATTCCTTACCTCATTACTTGTATTATCAGCATCTCGATGTATTATATCATCTATGCACTCTCGAAAGACCCGGGCCTTGCCAGTATTAAGGGCGGTACGACACTGTCTCAGATTTTGGGACTTTCCAAATATGTACTGGGATTTTTCTCCGCGGTGTTTTTGTTCTACACTTACAGTTTTTTAATCAAACGCAGAAAGAAAGAGTTTGGGGTCTATAATATCTTAGGAATGGAAAAAAGGCATATCTCGCGTATTATGTTTTTTGAGTCCTTTTTCTCAGCCCTGATCAGCTTTGTCGGCGGTTTTACCTGCGCCATTGTGCTGTCCCAGCTTTTTTATCTGGCGCTACTTAAAATCATTCATTTTGAGGCACCGGTGCAGTTCGAATTCTCACTGTCGGCTCTTACGACAACGCTGACTTTATTTGCCGTCATCTTCGTGCTCTCTTACCTGAATACTCTGCGCCAGATACATCTGGCCAATCCAATGGAGCTTTTGACCTCTTCAAGCTCCGGTGAAAAAGAACCGAAGACCAAGTGGGTACTGCTTATTCTCGGACTCATATGCCTGGGCGGCGGATACTATATCGCTGTGACTACGGAATCCCCGCTGAATTCCATACTCCTGTTCGTACCGGCCTGCATTGCTGTCATGATCGGCACCTACTGCCTGTTCACCGCAGGAATCATCGCCTTTTTGAAGCTTTTGCGCAAGAACAAAGCATACTACTACCAGACCCGGCACTTTATCTCGGTCTCCGGCATGATCTATCGGATGAAGCAAAATGCCATCGGTCTGTCCAATATCTGTATTTTATCAACGGCCGTACTCATCATGCTGTCCACCACAATTGCATTAAATGTGGGTGCCGAGGATTCCATGAGACTGCGCTATCCGCGCAATATCACAGTAGAGTATACCACTTCAGATGAAAACCAGATCAACGCTCTGGCACCCGCCATCCAGAAGATACTGGATGAAAAATCCCTGCAGGCAGAGAATACACGCGCAACAACGAGCCGGTATTTCTATGTCAGAAGAACCGGCAATGCTTATGATGCCACGACTGAGAACATGGACTCCAACACCGAAATATCACTGGTTATGGCGATGACACTCTCTGACTACAACCAGCAAACCAATTCCGATCTGACACTCGGTGCGGGCGAACTGTATGTTATTACAAATCAGAAACAGTTCGACGACTCCTCTGTATCCTTAAATGGGCAGGAATACGCTGTCAAGGGGACACTGCCTGAAGACGGGATTGAAAATTTGTTCTACCTTGCCTACATGGATACCTCCTGCTGGATCGTACCGGACCTGCCGGCATTGCAGCAGATGGCAGCCCTATACGACAATACAACTGCGGAAAGTGTCACACTGGACTATTCCTATGGATTTGATTTGGCGTCCGACGCATCGACCCAGACAAGCCTTGCAACCGAGCTTTCAGATACACTGAGCACTGCCTATCCGGATGTCCGGGTAGAAAGCATCGAGCAGAACCGTTCTGATTTCTACTCTTTGTACGGGGGGCTGTTGTTCATCGGACTGCTGTTGGGCGGACTGTTCATTATCACGACGATACTGATCATTTACTACAAACAGATTTCCGAAGGCTACGATGACAAAGAGCGTTTTGCCATTATGCAAAAAGTCGGTATGAGCCGCTATGAAGTCAAGAAAAGCATCAAAAGCCAGGTACTGACCGTATTCTTCCTGCCGCTTCTGGTCGCCTGCATCCATGTAGCTTTCGCATTCCCGATTATTACCCGGATGCTGGGTGTACTGGGACTAAGCAATATACCACTGTTCATTTATTGCCTGCTGGGTACGATTCTGGCATTTGCCGTACTCTATGCACTGATCTACTTTATCACTGCCAGATCCTACTATCGCATTGTGAGTAGCACTGAGAAATGAGGTTTTCTAAATGAAACTAAGAAATATCATCCGCGCTCTTTTTAACTGGTGCCTCCTGCTGCTTCTTTTGGCCGGCACTCTGACCGCCGCATATTTTTTATATACCGGGCATTCTTTGTACAAAGATGCCCGAAACCAGGCGGATCTTACAACTTTGGTCACTTCCATTCGCCAAAAGCCGGAGTACACTGTGCTCTCCGACATCCCGCAGATTTATAAAGATGCGGTGGTTGCTGCGGAAGACCAGCGATTCTACTCACACAAAGGATTCGATCTGCTGGCAACGGCACGTGCGGCCTTTCATGATATCAAGGCGCGAAAGTTCGTAGAGGGCGGCAGTACGATCACCCAGCAGCTTGCCAAAAACTTGTGGTTCACACAGGAAAAGAAACTCAGCCGTAAGGTGGCCGAAGTATTTGCCGCCTTCGATATAGAACGCACGTATACTAAGGATGAGATCCTGGAGCTGTACATCAATTCGATTTATTATGGAGACGGCTATTACAGTATTCAGGCCGCCAGTATGGGCTACTTCGGGAAAACGCCTGCGCAGATGACCGACGCCCAGAGTACACTGCTCGCAGGGATTCCCAATGCACCGTCTGCGTATTCCCCCAGCAAACATCCTGACCTTGCAAAGAAACGACAGGCGCAAGTCTTGCAGCGCATGATAAAATGTAATTACCTGACAAAAGAGGAGGCCGATGCAATCGCCTCCTCTTTTTAAGATCTGCCAATGGGGGGCAGCCTCTGCTATCTACTTTTACGCAAACTGACTTTGATATAAATCATAATAAAAGGCTCGTTTTTCCAGAAGCTCCTCATGGGTTCCCGTCTCAATAATATCCCCGTCTTTCATTACCAGAATCAGATCTGCAGACTGAATCGTGGATAATCTATGGGCAATGATAAAGCTGGTTCTGCCCTTCATCGCCCGTTTCATGGCCTGCTGGATTACTACCTCGGTACGTGTATCAACACTTGAAGTAGCTTCATCCAGAATCAGCATGGCAGGATCTGCCAGCAAAATACGCGCAATCGTCAACAGCTGCTGCTGTCCTTGTGATACCATACTGTCTTCGCTGGAAATGACCGTATCATACCCATCGGGCAGTGTGGAGATGAAGAAATCACACTGTGCCGCTTTCGCCGCCTCGATGATTTCAGCTCTGGTCGCTTCTTTTTTCCCATATGCAATATTCTCTGCAATGGTTCCTTCGAACAGCCAGGTATCCTGCAATACCATACCAAAAATTCTGCGTATGGCACTGCGGGACATATCTGTCGTTTTGACATCATCCAGTGCAATGTAACCGTCGTTTAGCTCATAGAAACGCATCAGCAGATTAACCAATGTTGTTTTGCCCGCGCCGGTCGGCCCTACAATCGCAATCATTTCATTGGGCTTAGCCACAAAGCTGATATCATTCATTAGTATCTTATCCTTCGTATATCCGAATTTCACATGATTGAACTCGACTTTTCCCTGTGGGTCTGCAAGTTCTGTCAATTTCGGCTGCTCCGGCACCATTTCATCTTCATCCAGGATATCTGTGATACGCTCCAGACTGGCCATGGCACCTTGCAGTGCATTGATCACATATGCAAAATTGGTGATCGGTTCCGAAATCTGATTAATGTATTGCAGATACGCCTGCACCGTACCGATGGACATACGTCCCTGGATGACAAGAACCGCGCCATAGACCGCACTGATGACGAAGGCGACCTGATTGAGGATACGAATGACCGGATAGATGGCATAGTTGATGAACTGCGCCTTTTTGAATGCTTTGTAGTGCCTGTGGTTGATTTCTTCAATCGAAGCTGTTGCCTGCTCTTGCAGATTGAAGGATTTTACAATCACATTGCCTGTCATAAATTCTTCAATATCATTATTCAGGGCACCAAGCTGCGTCTGTGCCTCATCCGAATACTTACGGTTTTTTTCGGAAATCCACTTGGTTGCAAGTGAGCTGACTACCAGCACACCCAGTACGATCCATGTAAGCCCCGGGCTAATGACGAACAAAAGCACCACCCCAAACAGCACGTTGACAAGCGAAGAGAGCATTTGGTTCACCCCGGTCAGCATGACATTCGAGACACGATTGATATCCGAGGTCACACGGCTTAAGATATCCCCTACCTGATGCGTATCAAAGTAACTCATCGGAAGTTTGTTAAATTTCTCAGTAACGGCAGTTCGCAGATACAGCCCGATCTTCTCGCTGAAGCTTGCCATAATGGACTCCTGCAGATACGACAGCAGGGCAGAAACAAGCGAGAATCCCAGAATAATCAGCACCGGAATCTTCAA
This sequence comes from Lachnospiraceae bacterium, assembly GCA_047975025.1. Taxonomy (GTDB): domain Bacteria; phylum Bacillota; class Clostridia; order Lachnospirales; family Lachnospiraceae; genus JBKECY01. The sequence goes on along the minus strand of JBKECY010000005.1, from coordinate 321 downwards.
TACATCAAATACTTCCTACGCACGGATCTCTGCCAGTCCGGTGCCGCTTAGCAATGCAAGCAGCTGATCGATCGCAGCTCCCATAATCAGCGGAACTAAGGCCGTAATACCAATGCCTATAATACCTGCGAACAGAATCAGCAGCATATCCCGCTTCTGTGTCATCAAGAGCTGAAGGAAGCGCACGAGCGTCCCCTTCATATTCTTCGGTTTATCTTGTATCTTCTTTCTCTTTTTTTCCATAATCCACCTGTTTTATCACGATTCCACGGCAATGGACTGCGACCTTGCGAACTCGCGGTAAATCTCATTTTCCGCCAG
>JBKECY010000080.1:0-3595 GCA_047975025.1 Lachnospiraceae bacterium | reverse complement strand
ATTACAGATGCAATTAGCAGCATTGAGGAAGACGAAGACTGGGATGACAAGCTCCGGGGTAGATAAAATGTCATCCTACTTGCATTTTCATCAGGATGATTTATAATCAAAGTAGTCGGTTGATTACCGGTGAGAATGGCTCAAAAAAAGCACCCCAACAGAAATGATAAAGGTGCTTTTTTTGTTTGATTTACTCAGCTTTTAGGTAAACGCAAAGTTCAACTTTATACATTCCCCCACCGATAACGTGAAAGTGGTCTACTTGCTTATTGGCAATGCTTTTGAAGATATCAGAAGAAAGTATATCATCTTGACTTACTTCCTCAAAGTAGGTTTTTGTATATCTATGATTGTCGTGGTTGTATGGCTCTTGCTGAATGGATACGCAGGCCACACCGCCCTCGTGCATTTTAAGAAAGTTCTTTACTGTCATTTTACCACCATTCCCCTTCTTCGTTGTAGTGCCACCAATCGCCGCTTTCGTACTGGATGCAGATAAACCCATCCTTGTCGATCCAAACCTTGTCGATATCACCAAATCTCCAGGTTTCCCAGTGGCTTTTGTGATCTTCGTAAAGTTCTTTGGCTCTCTGCTCCAGGTATGCCTTCAGTTTCTTAAATTCCTCAACCGTCTTTGTTCCTTTGATTACCGTATGCATTATTAACCCTCCGTTCCTGCTTCGTTGTGAAGCATTTTCACAAAATACGCAAACATGTTTTTGATACGTTTTTCGCTATTTTTTCGCTTCAGAATGGCATATTGCTGAGCTATGTAATGATAACGCTGCATTTCAATGTCACCGTAGCAGGCTTCAGATTGTGGCAGCTTGCTTTCTGGTATTACAACAAGAATCTGCTGGATTTCATTGAGCTGCTCTCGAGTAAAGGCACAGATACCATTCTTATCACACAAGGCACTCTCCCAAAGTGCGCTATTAATTTCGTTAAGGTATTGGTCAATAGTCTTTTGATCCGGATCTTTGACTGGATCAGCCTCAATTTTAGGAAGAGTTTTGAGTTTAAACTCGATGGCTACTACATTCCGCCCTTTTTTAACCGGCACGTAGTCATATTTACATTCTGTTTTTTCAATTAGCTCAGTCCGCACCTTTTTTAAAATCAGATCATTGAATCTCTTATATTCCTTGTAGGTTTCCTCTTTGTCGCAGTTCAGGATTTTTCTTAATTCGTCCAGATCTTCTTTCCATGGTGTGCGAAACCGGTTAGCTTCGAGATATGTAAACATAACGTATGTGTACCTGCTTGTAAGTGACGTAATGCACCTCAGCTTATAGCGCAGATATCCGATATTGTCGACGTTGAAAAAATACTGCATTGCTTTCTGTGTGCATGTCAGACTTACGTCCCACAATCCATAATGATCTTGTTCCGCATAAGCCTCTTCAAAAAGTGCAACTTTTCGAAAAGCATTGGGTTTGTCCGGATCTGTTAAATCCACCGTACACATCAGGTGACTAAGTCTGTCTTTCAGCTCTGATACATTAATCTTCTGCACACCTAGCAGCTCTTCGAGTTCCCCTTTTTCAAATTGAACTGTTCTTTTTTCCGGTTTGTGACTGTCTATCCGGGATAAATATGTATCCAAAATCTTAAATTCTGCAAGTGTTAAATCTGATCGCCAAAGTGCAAAGAGTGGGTGGCTCTTTTGTACTGTTAGCTTGTCCGTATCACTACCAAGGCTTACTATTGGATCCGCTTTTTTCTTTGGCATACTGTTCCTCCGTTGGTTTTTTTTATTATATCATATAGGTCATAATGCGTCAACTATAATTATGACCTATGAGAATTTTGTTATGACCTATCTGGAATTTTATTATGACCTATCTGTCTGGAAAGCCTTGATTTTACTGGATTTGAACAACTCCGTAATCAAGTAGTGTAATCAAGAGGGTAATCAAGTATGTAATCAAGCAATCTATCAAGGGACAAGCTGATGGATCGATTAAAACAAATAGTTCTTAACTGCGTAAAAATCTAAAACACTGTAAGTCTTAAATCGTCGCTACGCTCCTCGGCCATTGCGATAAAAAATCTTAATTACTGAAAGCCATAAACTCTGGTATCCCTAACCGAGAAAAACCTATACATTGCCACATGAAATAAAAGAGCGAGGCAATCAGTTAACCGGTGCAGGGGAGCCGATCGTGACTAGCTAGGTTTTAGAGAGGTCCAGGATACTTCCTGGTGCGATTAAACCGCATAGGTTTAGGGCCCCGGCACGATATGTGCACCCGTTAGGATGCGCGTATCGGTACTGGGTACTTGACCGCGCAAAAACCACGGTGAATTATTTTGGACAGGACATAATGCATGTAGGAAATGAGAACAGGCCATTGCGGTCAAGTGATCACAACCTAGAAAGGGGGATAACCTACAATGAGAGGAACGAACCACAGCAGCCGAAAAAAGGGAAATGCAGAACATAACGATAAAACTTACGGAAAACGGAAAAATGCGGATCCTGCAAGAACTCCTTATAATGTTCAGTGGTGTGTGTATCCGGATATGGGGTTTAAGGAAGCTGAGCTGCGTTTTTATGATGAAAATTTCCGAGGGCAGATTGATGCAACTAATCGTAAAGCTGTAAAATCACGACATAAGGAACGTATAACCTCACCGGAGAAGCTTCTGGAGCAAGAGAGCACCCGACCGGAAGAAGTTATTTACCAGATTGGCAATAAGGATCAGCATGTAAGTGCTGCGGAGCTACAGTCCGTTTATGAAGACTTTAGTATATGGCATGATGAAAAGCATGGCGATCATGTAAAAACTTTAAATTGGGCTCTACATGTTGATGAGAATACTCCTCACATCCAGCGCAGACAAGTATGGACTTATCACCATGAGGATGGATATGAGGCTATAGGACAGCACAAGGCTTTGGAGCAGATGGGATATACTCTGCCGGATCCTGATAGGAAACGAGATCGGTATAATAATTTAAAGGTGGTTTATACTGCTGAGTGCCGGCAGAAGTGGATCGACATCTGCCGAGAGCATGGTATTGAGATCGAGAGCGAACCGAAACACCGGGCACCGAATAAGCAGAACCTTGATAAGGGAGACTATGTGATCATGATGCAGGATCAGAAGATCGCTGCACAGCAACGTAAGGCTGCCTTTATTACAAAAGAGATGAATGACCAGATCGCAGCCGGTGATATAGAGCTTCAGAAGCGCTCTGAGGCTCTTAGAAGGCTCGATAATGAATTTAATGATAAAATGTCTGCCCTGAAAGATTTAAACGCTAAAAAGGCTTTTATCACAACCTGGATTAAAGAGCAGCTGCCAGAATACATAACCATGCTAAACCAAACTCGACAGCAGATGGAGGATGTTGGTGTCTTAGATATGGCGCGTCAGTATCTTGAACAAATCAAAGAACACAATAAAACTATTTACGAGGATGTTATAAAGTATGGTACTGAAGGCTTAGATGATAACTTCAAGGATATTACAGATGCAATTAGCAGCATTGAGGAAGACGAAGACTGGGATGACAAGCTCCGGGGTAGATAAAATGTCATCCTACTTGCATTTTCATCAGGATGATTTATAATCAAAGTAGTCGGTT
>JBKECY010000079.1:0-69583 GCA_047975025.1 Lachnospiraceae bacterium | reverse complement strand
GGCCTACGGCCGCCCTTGAACAATCCACCAAGAAATGTTACGATGTCGTCAAGCTGATAAGGATTTACCCTACCGGATACCGGTCATTACTAACATTGCGACTGGTACAAAAATCGGGGGGCAGGTCAGCTTTCTTTAATAAATATCCTGATATGAAACTTGTATCGCCCGAAAATGCAAATGAGACTCTTCATTTGCATGGGACGATTCTGGTATACCGTTCAATAGACAACTACATATTACGCAAATCTTATATCATTGATATCTTCATCCCGACTGATTCTGATTTGTTGCCTTATGTTATGGATACTGGAAATCAAATTTCCTCCGGCTATCATCATTACTATTCTGATGGTCGGTTATGTCTCGCTACGGATACCGACATACGAATCCGTTTTATAAACGGATTCGATTTGAACGAATGGATGGATGAATACGTTGAGCCTTACTTTCTTTCGTATGAGTATTTCCAACGATATGGGGAATTCCCCTTTGGAGAAAGAGCGCACTATTTCGTGGGTATTGTACAGTCTTATCAGGAGCATTTACAAGCATGCAATTTCACAAAAACTGTTCAGATAATGCGGTACAGCAGAGATCACTCTTATCGTGGTCATCACGATTGTCCATGTAGCAGCAATACAAATATCAGAAAATGTCATGGACAACATATGTTACCATTCTACACGGATATGCGTCTCCAGCAGATTTTATTATCTGATTTAATAACTATTGAGGAGGGAATCGAGAAGTTTAATGACTATGAACAAAATAAACGCAAGACAAAACGAAAAGGAAATGCTTAAATACCAATTTGCCGCCAGAGTTTATTATAATCGTGCAGAACTACTAAGTTATCTCATTTGGTTCCTTTGCCTTATTTCCGCAGCATGTGTTTTTATCTCTATTAATACATCGTGGTTTCAGTGGATTCCTTTAATTGCTGACTTAATGGCTGTTTTACTAGGGCTCACCTTATCTCATACACTTTCGAACGCTGCATCTTTTCGAAGTTATTTTGATGCTTATGTATTAAATATTGGTATTGAATCTTTTGAAGATAACGATTTACGAAAATTAAAAGAGAGATCTTCTAAGTTAATTCATACTAAGCGAAAGTACTACCATGTACAAATCACTAATACAGGTAATGACACTCCACCTGGAGTTCGTGATTGGTATGATATACCTACATCGTATTCTGAAAGAGATGCTCAGTATGAATGTCAAAAACAAAATTGCTGGTGGAATAAAAAAATGGCTGATAAACGTTGTCTTATAAATATTATGTTTGTTATCTTTGCTGTAGTAGTTGCGGTTTTTGCAATCCGAAATGTAAGTATGGGTAATGGTATTATGATTGGTATCTTAGGATCGGGAGGAATTATTACAAGGTGCATAGAAAGAGTTCTAGCAAATAAAGAGTATCGTGATTTATCTCTAAAAATTGATGGTGCGTCAGAAACTTTATCGGATAGCAGAGACATGAAAAATCTTTGCAAACTGCAGGATTTCATTAATAAACGCCGCAAACTACCTGTATTAGAAATAAATTTTATTCACAAGCGAATAGCATTTGAATTATCAAAAATGTATCATGATTTTCTTCCATAACCTTTATAAAAGGTTATTTTAAAACAAAAGTCTACAGTTTTGCTATCTTAGCATACTGTGGACTTTTCATCTTGATATAAAATGGTTCACATTTTATATGGCACTCAAATTACATTCTCCATACATAAATTGGCACTCCCCTGCGATTTTCCCCGACATTCTTATATGTTAAAATAAGTACTGTCAAAATATACGCAAAAAAGAATGCAGCCCTTCCCCGTACTTGCCTCAGTACGCCAAAAGCTGCATTTTTCATGCCAAGAGGTGAATCCCTCAACAACTTCATAAAGGCCCCCAAAAGCAGCTTGATTAACTAGGCTACTTTTTCTGTTTGAGGTAGAAAACTATCAGCCACTGGCCGAAGAGCCACCCCTTAGGCCTTATCAATTTGTGGCAGATGGTCATTTTTTAGTGTTACTAAATAACATTGACCTTGTCCGGTCTCTTTTCCAGTATATCCTATTTACGATTCTATTTGGTACCGAAAATCCGGTCTCCCGCATCGCCAAGTCCCGGCACTATATACCCATGATCATTTAACTTCTCATCCAGTGCACCGATATACACATCTACATCCGGGTGAACTTCCTGCAACTTCGCAAGGCCTTCTTTGGCAGCAATGATACACAGAAAACGAATGTTCTTAACCCCTTTGTCTTTTAGCATCTGGATCGCCGCCACACAAGAACCTCCCGTCGCCAGCATCGGGTCTACCACGAACACCTCTCGCTCACCGCAGTCCGCCGGCAGCTTACAGTAATATTCGACCGGCTTTAGGGTCTCCGGATCACGATAGAGTCCGATATGTCCTACTTTTGCCGCTGGAATCATTGCCAGCATTCCTTCGACCATACCGATGCCTGCACGCAGAATCGGCACAACCGCAAGCTTCTTACCCGAAAGTTCTTTCGCGGTCGTCTCGCAGATTGGTGTCTTGATGGTAACTTCCTTGAGTTTCAGGTTTCTTGTTGCCTCATAACAGAGTAACATGGCAATCTCCGAAACCATTTCGCGGAATTCCTTGGAGCCCAGTGATTCCCTTCTGATATAACTGATTTTATGCTGTATCAGCGGATGATCCATAATGTGTACATGTCCCATAGCTTACTCGCTTTCTGTGATTACAATTTTGTCTAACATAGTTCCAAAAGTATTATACGGGAGTTTATCTGTAATGGCAACTGTCTTTTAGGGGAATTCTATGATTCCGGAACCGCATAGGATATATGCAGTCCCCCCCTCCTGATCTTCCATAACCTGCGCTTCCACTTCATAGATTTCCCGGATCAGCTGCGGTGTCAGGATTTCCTTCGTCCTGCCCTCCGCCACTACGACACCTTGCTGCAAGACATAGAGATAATCACAGAACATCGCGGCAATATTCAGATCATGAATAGCACATACGGCAGTTATATCCAGTTTCTTCACAATACTCATCAGGCGCAACTGAAACTTAATATCCAGATGATTGGTCGGCTCATCCAACAGCAGGCAGGACGGTTGCTGCACAAGTGCCTGCGCCAGGATGACTCTTCGCTGTTCGCCTCCTGAAAGCTCATTGTAGGAACGCTTTTCGAATCCGCTCATCCCTACCGTCTCCAACGCCTGACGCGCGAGCTTGTAGTCGTACGCAGAGTCATTTTCCAAGAAGTGCTTATAGGCCGAGCGCCCCAGCAGCACAATCTCCCACACAGTGAAGTCAAAGCTGATGGCTGTATGCTGGGCTACGACAGCTACCTCTCTCGCCGACTCCCGGATGCGATACTCCTCAAGCGGGCGCTCATTTAGGAAAATCGCTCCGCTGTCCGGTTTGAGTACGCGGTACATACATTTGAGCAGCGTGCTTTTGCCGCTTCCATTGGGCCAATGATTCCCACGAACTCCCCTTTTCGGGTATCCAGCGATATATGGTCGAGAATTTGTGTGCTTTCATAGGTAAAGCACAGATCTTTTGTCACAAAACTCATGCGCCACCTCCAAAAGCATATTTTTTGCGCAGCATCAGATAGATAAAGCAGGGAGAGCCTACTAATGCCGTCAGGATACCAATGGGCAGTTCTGTCTTCGCAATCAGAATACGGCACAAGACATCTGCCCAGACCAGAAAGATGGCACCGAACAACGCCGCCACCGGCAGCAGCCTTTTGTGACTGCTCCCGAAGCACATGCGCGCAATATGCGGAATTAGAAGCCCCACGAATCCAATCATGCCAGCGGCATATACGGCGAATCCTACCATGAAGGCACTGACCAGCAGGTATAAGATACGCCGGCTGTGCAGTGAAGTGCCAAGGGTTACCGCCATCTCGTCTCCCATCAGCATAAGATTCAGCGAACGGTACTGCGTCAGGAAGAAGCAGGTTCCGAGCAGCGCCACACACAAGACAACAGCATTGGTTCCTGCTTCGGCAGAGGCCAGACTTCCCATCGTCCAGTTGATGACCGCCTGCACTTTGTTCGATTCATTCGTCATATAGATGATGAAATTAGCGACCGCCGAGCAGACGGAACTGATGGCCGTTCCGCACAGGATGAGCTTAACGGAATTCGCTTTCCCTCCAATATTCGCCAGACCGATTACAAGAAGCGACATGGCAAATGCCCCCAGAAATGCCATGGCTCCGACGAATCCGCTGCCCAGTGCACTGCCCAGTCCCAGCAGCAGTGCCAGCGTAGCTCCGGTGTAGGCTCCGGAGGAAATCCCCAGAATGTACGGGTCGGCAATCGGATTCTTAACGACCGCCTGCATGATACAGCCGCTTACTGACAGCGATATCCCCACTCCCACAGCCAGTATCAGCCGGGGCAGACGTATGCCCCAGACAATATTGTAGACTGAGCTTTGCAGAATATCTGCCGAGCCTGCTTTGAACAGCTTATACGCAATCACCTGATACACCTGCGAGACAGGAATTTTGACACTGCCAAATGTTACGGCCAGCAGGATCGAAAGCCCCAGCAGTGCTGTAAGCAGCACAAGAACCATGCTAAAGGTCACTCTATGTTCCATAAAATGCTTCAGCCGCGTCTTCATATGCATTCTCACTCCAGTGTAAGATCCGGATAGAGTCCCGCTGCAATCGTATCGATGCCGTCTCCCGTTCTGACCGCACTGGCATAGGTATCACCCAGCATAACACTGTAAACTCTGTCGTTGGTGATTGCCGCAAGGCTGCTCAGTGTACTATCCTGTGCGATGGCATTAAACGTATCTTCCTTGACCTGCGCCGGGTCATCTCCGGAGTATGCCATATATACGACAAAAATCACGTCCGGGTCAGCGGCAATCAAATCTTCTTTGCCAATATCCGTAGATTCCGTAATCGCCAGCTCACCGCCTAACTGCGTAACCATATCACCGACCAGCGAAGAGGCGCCATAATTTCTCAGTGAATCACCAATGTATTCCAGTACAGCTACTGTCTGTGTCTCGCCTCCGGCTGTCTGTTCCGTAACCGTTTCAATGGAGGCCTTCATCTCATCGACAATGCTTTGTGCCTTGTCCTCCACGTCGAAGATTTTTCCCAGATTTAAAATATCTGTGTATTCATTCTCCAGCGTGCGGTCAGCTCCGCTGTTATTTGTATTGGAGTTAATGTAAGGATTGACACCCTGCTCAATCCAGTAAGAACTGTCTCCCAGTTTATCATCTGCGAACAGTGAACCCCAGCTAAAAATCATATCCGGTTCGAGGGCAAGCACCGTCTCTTTGTCCGGCGCAAATACGGAGTCATCATACTTCATGTTCTCAAAACCGCTCTGCCACTCCTCTTTTACTTCATTGTCCAGACCATAGGACGCAATCACATGGTCTTCCAGTCCCAGTGCAATCATCGTCTCAATGCACCCCTGATATACGGCGACTACTCTCTCCGGCGCCTTGGTAAAGGTCAGCGTTATCTCTTCACCCGCATAATTATACGTTGTAACTTCCACCGGATAATGACTGTCTGACTCGGATTCTTCGGCCGCCGTTGTTTCTGTTGCTTCCTGTGTACTTTCTGTTGTGTCACTTGTCTCCTGCTGTGCAGCGCAGGCTGTCAGCTGCAATGCCAGAACTGCAAGCAGGGCGAATACGATTACTTTTCTTACCATCTGTTTCATTTTACTCTCCTTTTTAACTTGGGATGCAAGGAGGAACGCAGACCGCCTCATCAGTTACCCTATGCTACTTGGGACAGGAAAACGCAACGCCCGTAATTCGAACGCGTATCACAGGCATAAAAAAAGCAGGGATAAAATCCCCGCGGCACGAGCAACGCAAAAAAAGCACAGCGCTGCCTAATAACTTCCCAGTCCGAAGAAGCCCACGTAAGGGGGATATCTGTGCACGTATTCTGGCTTAAACATCTACACTCGGCCTCACCTTCCCGATTCGATTCTGCAATCAGTGGTATTTCAAAGCCTCGCTCCGTTATTACAGCAGCGTCTCTGCGTGGGACTTACACCCAACTTCCTTATACATTGTATAAAAATGCACAAATACTATTTTACATGGTGATTCTAGCACCTTGGCACTGATAAGTCAAGATACTTTAACTCATTCGAACAGGCTCATCTGCTCGTAGGAATCCGGGCGTTTATAGGCTGCAATGATGTCTTGCATTTTGTACAGCAGCCCCAATCTTTCACACTCTTGTGCGAATATACGGTATAACTGTCTGCTGTCCGGCACCTGACAGGAATACGCCGAACCATAGGTTTCGTTGTACCTCTGCCACAGACCCGGAAAGTGCGCGTTGAGTTGTTGATAATAATAATCTCTTTGATTCTGACGCAGCGTAACACCCATCGAGGTATATACGAATCCGGCTCCATGTGCCTTCGCCTGCCGCACGATACCCAGCAGATTTTCTTCGTTATCCGTAATAAAAGGGAGTACAGGAGTTAGCAGTACACCGGTAAACACTCCGCTTGCCGCTACCTGCTCCATCGCCGCAAAACGCCGGGAGGACACACTTGTTCCCGGCTCAAGCTGCCTGCTAAGCGTGTCCTCGGCAGCGGTAACCGTAAATTTGACCAGACAGGACTGCTTCGCAGCAATCCTGCCTAACAGCTCTGCATCTCTGGCCACCAGCGCACTCTTTGTCGCAAGCGCGGCTCCATAGCCGTATTCCAGCAGAAGCTGCAATGCCTGTCCGGTGATTTCGTATTTCTTCTCCTGTGGGTTATAGGCATCCGACATGGCTCCAATACCTACCACACCGCTCCCCCGGCAGCTTTTCAAATCTCGTTCCAGCAGGGGGATTGCATCCTGCTTGCTTCGCACCGTATCAAAATTCTCTATGCGATAGCAGTCACTTCTGCTGTCACAGTAGATACAGCCATGACTGCATCCTTTGTATAAATTGATATTATAATCGATACCGAACCACTGTCCGGTATCATGTCTGACTTTATGCAGTATTTTTCTGGCAGGGATAAATTCCATGTTGATACTTCCTCACCCGCGAATCAGTTGCAGAATACTTCGTTCCATGTTGGCAATCGCTGTATTTTCGTCAATTTCGCCTCTGACCACCCGCATGATTTCCTGCGGTATCAGCGATGTATATATATTATTCTTCCAGCGGCTCTCATCCAGAATTTCCGGCATGATACGCTTCTTGACTTTTTTGTAGCTGTCCAGCACCAGATATTTCCAGGGTTCAATTCCCTCCAAATCTGTCCTCTGGTAATATTCTTTTCGAAGAGTCGAACCGCCCAGCAGCGACAGCGGTATCCCGTTTTGATTGCCGCAGGCCCACAGGAGGAATTGGATGGCATCCTCCGTATTTTCGCTGTACCGATTGACCCCCAGACTCCAGCCGCCGAGTACCGGTGTGCCGCCCGGAATCGGAGAGACGCCAATATTGCCCGCAACCTTTGATTTGGTGTAATTGTTAATATCTCCGGCTTCCGAATCATATACGATCAGCATTGCGCTGGCTCCGGTACAGAATTCATCGACCTGCTCGCTCCATGAGCTTAGCTCCCGGCCAGAACAGTATTTGAATCCCTGAAGAAAATTCTTCAGAGCCGCCACCGAATTGCTGTTGTTGATGATAACATTTCCTTTTTCATCAAACACATCTGTGTTATAAGACCATAAATGTGTCAAAAAGCTGATGGTCGTATAGACGTTTTCACCCGAAGACAGACTGGTTCCGTATTCTACCAGAGAGTACGAGTTGTACTGCTTTGTAAAAAATTCAGCAATCAGATTGAACTGCGCCCAGGTTGTTGGTGGGGCGAGTTTCTCCTTGTAGCGCCGCTCGAAGAGGCGCTGCAGCATCTGATCTTCGAACAAATCTTTCTGATAAAACAGGATTTGTACACCGGACATGAACGGAATGGCATACAGCGATTCGACGTACATTCCGTATTCTTTTAAGACCCCCTGAATAAAGCCGTCCAGATACTCCCGATTCGTCTCCAGCAGCGAATCCAGATTCAGGATACCTCCGCTTTCGATCAGTCCTTCCATCCAGGTGATATCCATCATGACCAGATCATATTCCGAGCTTTTTTCGGCTGACTGGCGATACAACAGTTCTTCCAGCTGTTTATAGGGAAACAGGTCGAACTGTACTTGCTTCTGACTTTGCTTCGCGTAAATCTGCGCCAGCATTTTCAGGCTTCTGGAGGACGCACAGTCGTACATGGCGATTTTGATATCGTTGCGTGCGATGCGGATTCCCATCTCAATCGGCTCGATTTGGTCGAAATCGGCCTGGACAAAGCTGGGCACTTTCTCATGTGTGTTGGGCCGCTCTATCGCGCTGAGCATAATCTCGCTTGCCATCCGGGCCAGCCGGGTCTGCGAGATGGTCATCTGTCCGTACAGCTTTCCAACGTCCTCTATCCAGCTGCTTTCCTTGACCGCTACAATGGGCACATCTTGCACCGCCAGAATTTCCATCGCCTTAATCACACCGCGCGCAATCAGGGGGCTGCTGGCGATAATGCCGTCAACCTCTCTGTGCGATGTGTATAGTTCAAAGAACGCACGAAAGCCGTATTCCTGACCGCTTCCCACGATCTTAACAAAATCCTTTTTTTCATCCGGCTCATATCCTCCGAACGAATTGTAGGCATCAATCAGACCGGTTCCCTGTACCAGATCATTCTCCATGATCAGCCCGATGTGACTGCTGCCGTTTCTTTTAAGTGAGGCCAGCGCGTCTTCAAATGCGCCCCGGTAGTCGATGATGATACAATCATCCTCATAGGTTCTGTTCTCTCTGCGTGTAATCAAAAGCGTGGGCACCTCATCATCTCCCAGAATCGGCTGTCCGGTCGCTTTGATTGTAGAATATAAAATAATACCCGAGACGGATTGCTCCAGCAGGCTTTCAATGCATTTTCTCTCAATCAGTTTGTTGTTCCTGCTGAATTTGATAAAGATACTGTAACCTTTTGTCCTGAACCGATGCTCAAGTTCCAGAAGCAGCTCACAATACTCCTTTTGAAACAGATGCGGCAAAATTATGCCAATAATTTGGGTCTTCGCAGTTTTTAGATTTCTGGCATTGGCAGCCGGGCGAAAAGACAGGGCTTCCATGGCTTTTTCCACACGTACGATTAGTTCCTCATTCTGCGTTTTACCGTTCAAGACATTGGAGACCGTACCGATGGAGACCCGCGCCATCTTTGCTACGTCTTTGATAGTTGCCATGTTACCTCCCTTGTTTCTATATTAAATAACTTAAAAAGAGAAACAGATCACAAAGCAATCTATTTCTCTCTATGATAATCATGATTACGTACTTTTCATTCTATATATAAATTATAGCATAACCTCCGACACTTATGCAATATATGAAATGTTTCATTTGTTTCACTCGCCGTTATAATGCCGTACTGCTTTTGCCATGGCGGCGAGATTCTCCGCGGGTACACCGGGCTGAATATTGTGGATTGTATTAAATACAAATCCGCCGTTTTGCCCGAAGATCTGGCAGCATTTGAGTGCCTCGTCGTACACTTCCTGTGCCGTCCCGAAGGGAAGCGTCTTCTGCGTATTGATTCCGCCGCCCCAGAATACGATGTTGTCACCATAGGCTTTTTTCAACTCATTTCGATCCATATTCTTGGCTGTCCACTGTACCGGATTTAGTATATCAAATCCCGCTTCGATCAGATCCGGAACCAGTGTAAAGATACTTCCGCAGCAATGCTTAAAGGTTTTCCATGTGGTGTTCTCATGAATCCAGTCATTGACCTTTCGATAATAGGGCTGATACACATCGCGGAAGACTTCGTTTGAGCAGAACGGACCGTTTTGTGTGCCAAAATCCGCACCGCAAATGTATGCAACCTGTATCGTCTCACCAAGCACGTCATGCATTTTTTTGAGGTTCTGTACCGCATAATCCGCTTCATATTCGAAGATTTCATGCAGGATTTCCGGACGTGAAACAATGGATACGTACCATTCCGTAATATCGCGGATTCCTTTGGGCTGCTTAAGCTGCGGACCGGGTACCAGCGCGATATCTCCAAAGGCAGTTCCCCCAAGATTCGCCATCACTACATCTGTTGTCGTTTCATACAATGGTTTTTGCACACGCAGCCATTCCAGATCCGACTCCTCGATTGGGCCGAACTCTTCGAAGTTATCCTTGATATCGTAGTCATCTTCATCAAATTCCGGAGCACGATTTACATTATCGAAGTAAAATCCGGATTTGGGCATACAGCCTGCTGCTTCGTAATTTGTATCACCGCAGGCATAAATCAGCGTATCGCCGTTTCCATTGACTGTGGTTGTGAATTCTTCGGCGACCAGAACTGTCTGTCCCCAGGGAGTCTTCCATTCTTTGAATTTATCGGTTTGTTTGAAACCGAGCATTGTGCCTGCTCCCCAAAGCGGTGTGGTCTGTATGCCCATCGCTTCTTTTAAATCGTCTTCTACATAGCCAAGCAGCTGTACCGGCTCCAGAATCTTAATCGGACGTTTCTCCAGCCCGTAGAATTCACGAAGCTTTTCCAGTACTGTACAGTGTATTCCTGTTGTAGGCATACCGCCGATATCCAATAAAAGCGGTCCCTGCTCATGATTGAGTGCTAATTTGAGTTTTTCTTTTCCTGTCATGTAATTTTTCCTAGCCTTTCTTTTTATTCTGATTTACTATGTCAAATACAACGGCTGCCAATAATACCAGACCTTTAATCGCTTTTTGCCAGTCGGTTCCTACACCTATGATGGACATACCATTGTTGAGCACGCCCATAACCAGACCACCAATGATGGCTCCGGTGATTTTACCGGTTCCGCCTGAGGCAGAAGCGCCGCCGATGTAACAGGCCGCTATGGCATCCAGTTCGAACCCGTCACCAGCCGTAGGATTCGCGCAGTTGATTCTGGCTGAGTAGACGATTCCGGCGAAAGCCGCCAGCAGTCCCATATTGACAAACGTAAGGAATTTTACGCGTTTTACTTTGATACCGGATAATTCTGTGGCTCGTTCGTTGCCGCCTAAGGCATAGATATGTCTTCCCAGTACTGTCTTTTGCGTCACAAATGAGTACACAAGCGTCAGAACCGCGAGGATGATAAGGATGATCGGAGCGCCCTTGAAGCGCACCAGCCAGAAGGAAGCAAAGGCGATCAGCACATTCATAAGTACCAGCCGACCGATAAAAAAGCCTGCTTTGGACACATCGAAACCATAGGATTTCTCTTTTTTGCGCCGGCTGATCTCGCTTAACGTATACGCAAGCATGATGATTGCCCCCAGCAGCAGCGTCGAGATATGTGCCGACTCGGCACCGCCGATATCCGGCAGATAGGCTTGTGCAATGTACTGATAGGAATCCGGATACGGCCCAATGGTCTTGCCTTGTGTAATAACCAAGGTCAATCCGCGAAACAGCAGCATGCCTGAAAGCGTCGCAATAAATGCCGGTACTTTGACATATGCGATCCAGAATCCATGCCAGGCACCGATGATAACACCTACCAGAAGTCCTACGAGGATTCCTACAACGACCGGAACCTTCGTATCGCCAACCAGGAGTACGCTGGTCACAGCGCCTACCAAAGCGACTACGGAGCCAACCGAAAGATCAATATCACCGGTCAGGATGATTGGCAGCATACCAATCGCAAGAATCAAAATATATCCGTTCTGCATTAACAGCTTTGCAATGTTCATCGGAGCCAGAAGAACTCCTTTGGTCAATAGCTGAAACAAAATGGTAATTGCAATCAGGGCTACTACCATCCCATATTTTTTAATATCCATATGGATATGTATCTTCTTACTCATCACTTGTCCTCCTGTTGCTTTGCATTATTGATTTCATAATTGCTTCCTGACTCACTTCGCTGCGTCCAAATTCTCCGACCATGCGGCCTTCATTCATAACATATACTCTGTCACTTACTCCCAGAATTTCAGGCAATTCTGATGAAATCACGATAACGCTTTTGCCCTGGGTTGCCAGCTCATTGATAATTCCGTATATTTCATACTTGGCACCAACATCAATTCCACGCGTTGGCTCATCCAATATAAGTAAATCCGGGTCTGACAAGATCCAGCGCGCCAGCAGTACCTTCTGCTGATTCCCTCCTGAAAGGTTGTTCACTGTCTGCTGGATTCCTGTGGCTTTTATACCCAGCCTTGTCAAGTATTCCCTAGTAATTTTCACTTCTTCGTTCTGATTGATTACACCCATCCGGGCAAACCTGTCCAGACAGGGGAGTGCTATATTGTTGCGTATACTGTCCTGTAAAAGCAGCCCCAGTACTTTTCTGTCTTCCGTAAGATAGGCAATCTTGTTTTCAATTGCTTTGCTGACTGAACTGACATCAATCGGCCTTCCGTCTTTGTAGGCTTCTCCGGTAATTTTAGACCCGAAACAGTGTCCGAACAGGCTCATGGCAAACTCCGTTCTCCCCGCCCCCATCAGACCAGCGATTCCTACGACTTCCCCTCGTTTGACATACAAATTGACATCTTTGATGAATTTTTGATCTTTATATTCTTCTGAATACACTGTCCAATTCTTAATTTCGTAACTTTTTTCACCAATCTTACTTTCTCTCTTCGGGTATAGATTGGCCAGTTCCCTGCCGACCATACTTTTAATAATCTGGTCTTCCGAAATACAGTTCTCACAGTTCTCAAGCGTCTCAATCGTGGCGCCGTCTCTAAGTACTGTAATCTCATCTGCGACTTTCGTAATTTCATTCAATTTATGTGAAATAATAATGCCTGTCATAGCATGCTCATCCCGCAGCTTTAAAATCAGTTCCAGTAACCGATCACTTTCTTCGTCATTAAGCGCCGCTGTCGGTTCATCCAGAATCAGTACCCGCACCTGCTTAGACAGTGCCTTGGCAATTTCTACCAGCTGCTGCTTTCCAACACCGATTTGATTGACCAGTGTCTCCGGCTTCTCCTTTAGTCCTACGATTTCCATAAGTTTTAAGGCTTCATAGCGGCATCTTTCCCAGTTCATCACCCCTCTGGTCGCCTGCTCGTTGCCGAGAAATATGTTTTCCATAATCGACAACTGCGGAATCAATGCCAGCTCCTGATGAATGATGACAATACCTTTCTTTTCACTGTCCTTAATATTCTTAAATTCACAAATCTGACCGTCCAGATAGATTTCTCCGTTGTACGCACCTCTGGGATATACACCACTTAGCACCTTCATCAGGGTAGATTTTCCCGCGCCGTTTTCGCCAACCAGCGCATGAATTGTCCTGTTCTTTACGACGATATTCACATGGTCGAGCGCCTTGACTCCGGGGAATTCTTTTATGATATCTCTCATTTCTAAAAGTACTTCATTCATCGTATTCTCCATTTTATCTGCTTTTCATAGCAGGGGCCGGATTCGCACCCTGCCCCTTGTCTATATAGTTCTTTTTGCACTACACTGTACTGCTGTTTACTGCCGCCGGAACAAGCGCTCCTATTTCAGATCACTTTCTGAATAGTATCCTGAATCTACCAGCAGTTCTTTGTAGTTATCCACATCAACGACCAGTGGCTCTAAGGCATAGGCCGGAACAACTTTTGAGCCATTATCATAGGTTGTTGTATCATTGTACTCAGGCTCCCCGCCTTCAACAAAGGTCTTTGCCATATTAGCAACTACTTCTGCCAGCGCACGAGTATCCTTGAATACCGACATGGATTGCTCTCCTGCAATAATCGCTTTGACATTTGCCACGTCACAATCCTGTCCTGTTACAATCGGGAAGGGCAGGTCAGCGCTGCCATATCCGGCAGATTTTAGTGCGGATTCAGCACCCAGTGCGGTAGAATCATTCGAGCACAATACAGCATCCACTTTTTCTTTGGTATAGTAGGCTGTCAGAATATTATCCATTCTTGCCTGGGCCACATCTGTCTGCCATGCATCTGTTGCACACTGTTCTCTGGTGGTCTGTCCTGACTGTACGACCAGTTTACCGCTGTCGATATACGGCTGCAGAACTTCCATTGCACCGTTTAAGAAATAGCTTGCATTGTCATCATCCAAAGAACCGGCTACGATCTCCAGATTATACGGTCCATCTGTATTTTCCAGATCCAGCTGCTCTACAATGTATTCGCCTTGCAGAGTTCCTACTTTGGTGTTATCAAAAGTACCAACGCAGTCTACAAATTCTGTGTCTGTGATGAATCTGTCATGCGCAATGATTTTGATACCGGCATCATGTGCCTCTGAAAGTACAGCAGAGAGGGCGCCTCCGTCTACCGGTGCGATAATCAGTACTTTGGCACCTTTTGTGATCATGTTCTCAATTTGAGATACCTGTACCTGCACTTCGTTATCTGCATATTGCAGATCTACTTCAAATCCCATTTCCGTTAAGAACTCTTCCAGACTTGCACCATCCTGATTCCAACGCTGCAGCGACTGTGTCGGCATGGATACACCGATCAATCCATCTGCCGAAGCCGAAGCTGTATCATCTCCCGCAGCTTCTGTACTCTCCTCCGTCGACGTATCAGCCTCTGTTGTAGAATTGCCTGTCGAAGAACCACAACCTGCCAATAACGCTGCACAGGTCACCAATGCCAATAAAACTCCTACATACTTTTTCATACACTTCTCCTTTTTGATTTGTTTCATGAACCGTTTCATGTTATGGGCAAATACTACCACTGTTTTTTTCTTTGTGCAAGCTGTTTTTTCTTTTTCTGTAATATTTTAGTGTTTTTATAGGTGTTTTTTATGTATTTTCACTAATTTTTTTGCTCTAATCGTGCAATTTCTTCGCGTAATGCACGTATATTCTCTGCGCCTTCATGAATCTCGATCTCCAGCCGAATCTCCTCGACTGCCAAAACCTCCAGATAATGCAGACTTTCCTCACGTGTCCTCCCGTAGACTCCCGAGTTCGTAGGCTCAAGCCCGAGTGCATAGTCTCCGGATGCCAGCGATTTCCACTGTACGAAATGCGGCAGATACTTCTGATTGAACCGGATACTGACTGCCAGTTCCTGTGCTTCATTTACAACTGCGACCATGGTATCCTGCTTCTCATCTGCCTTTAGTTCATGCAAATAGACTCTCTCCGCCTCATTGTCCAGGGGTGCTTCTCCATGGTTCCACGCTTGTGCATTTTTTTCGGCATTTTTGTCACGCGGTCTGGCCTGTACAGTTGGCAAGAGCACTTCACTTTTTTCATCCAGAAACGGATAGCCAAAGTTAAAGTGATATAGAATCATCATTGGTTCTGCTTTAAATCCCTGGTTTTCAATTCGGTCCATTATAACAAATTTGGACTCTCCGTAGACTGTGGATACGGTTCTGCTAAGTGTCAGATTGCTCCCAAAAAGCCGGGCTTCACGCATTCGCCCTGACACGCTCATTTTATACTGGTCGCCTTCCCACTCGCTGCCAGAAGCCGTTTGTTCTGACGGCGTAACACGAATCTGCCCATGCATTGGGTGGTATCCGTCTTCATCCTCGCATGCCAGACATGTATTTTCCAGACCGCAGGTAAATAAAAAGCCGCCCATAAGGCTTCGGGTTCCTTCCACTCCTGTAATTGCGTGGTCAGTTTTACCCATCAGCCCCGGTTTGGCCATAAAATTTAAAGTTCTTCCTTTGTAACTTACTTCAGCAATATCCAGACACTTGTCTTCGAGTACGACGAGGCGAAGCGTATCATTTTTGATGATATAGGCGCCGAGCCCTTTGGCGCGGCCTTCTGTAAATTCTGCTTTTTGTACATAGGCCAGCTGCTGCATGTGACCTACGTGTCTTAGTATTTCTGCTCGTTCCATAAACTTCCTCCTTAACTTCATTTGCCCATGGTATTAATCATAGGAGAAATTTGGGAGTGAGTCTATCGGTAATTTTTATTGAAAATGGGCGGAGAATTTTGGTGGATTATTTCTATAAATATACTTTGCATTTTGCTTGACACTATCAGGGAACACAGATTTTACACGCCTCATACCCCCGCTTTAGCAGCTCCTGCCGTCCCCCGGTATACTCCGCTTTATTCTCTTCTTTCATCTTTTTAACACTGGTACAAGATGGCCTATGGAATTTATGTGTTGCGGTATTCAGCACATATATATCCACAACGGCCGCATCCTCCGCTGTATTCGCCGTCTCGCTTACATGACTGTCCCCGGAAGCGTAGTCAATCGTAATGCCGGGCTGCACATTGTACACATACACATTGAACTGGATTCCTTCGCCTCCGTCTTCCACAGACTCCGCCTCCATCTGTACCCCACTGGCCAGCAGATTTTTGCCCTCGTAGATGGGAGTCACTCTGTACAGTACATGATGGTCTGTCTCTTTGATATAGTCTGCCACCATATTTTCGAAGGGCAGCATTCCATCAACATTCATATATCTCGTACCTGTAATCAGATTCTTCTCATTCGCGTTTTCTCCGCTAAGCTGATAGCCAATCAGGTGGCAGCGATTATAGAGATAGCTGCCATCGACTTCATCGTATTTTTTTGTCTGCCAGCCTGAGGGTTTTATCTGGCCGATTTGCCCCCGCTCCTCGGTCGGCATCAGCTCTTGGTCCAGATTGGCATACGCCGGTCCGCAGCGCCCCAGCGTATCTAGTTCGCTATAACTTTCAAAAGCCTCCGCTGCTCTGCCCTCTGCAGAAAAGGCGGGGACATTTTGATTCAGCACTACGTAAGGCGTACCTGAAAAAGCCGGCAGATCTGTCAAATCTGCCGCCTCTGCCGGTGTATTATCTTCATCAGTGGATACTGTATTCTCCTGCTCTGCGTTCTGACTCGCAGTGTATCCTGCGCCGGTCTCTCCCGCATCTTCACTACGTAAGGCACTGCATCCTGCAAAAATCACGCCAAACAACAGCAGAACCATACAGGCACGTATCAGCTTTTTCATTTTGTATATACTTCCTTCGTGATTTTTTCATGTGAATAGCCTGCAAATTCTTCTATTTCCACAAGCTGCCACCCATGTGCTTTGAGCGGTATATCAAACGTAGTATCCGAAGGGTATCTGCGATTCCATTTATATAGCACGATCCGGCTCAACAGGTGCTCATACTGCCCTACATTCCCACCCTCCCAGAAGCAATACTCATGCGCCCCTGCTTGTTCCATAAAGTCCTCTGCAATGCGAATGCGGGCATCTGCTACATCGAACTGACGGGACGAATAAGCGTTCATCCAAAGAACGGCAGATTTAATATCCTGCAATATATTCTCGCGCACCTTGCGATCCTGGCTGAGTCTGCGGTCATGAAACAGAATACCGCCGTTTTCCTCTATACATAGTATCAAAATCATTCTGTCACTCCTCGGATATTGATTGTATGGTTATTCTCTACATGAAAGTATAACAGATATCCTGCGGGATGGCAAAAGGTCACTTGATGACTTCAATCCCCTCCAGCACATAGCCAAAGGAGGGGGCGGATTTCGGCTCAACAAACACTTCCTGATCTTCTAATACCGTAGTACCGTCAATATCTTTCATTGGCCCGACAAACACTTCCTTCGTATCTGACTTGAAAGCCTCCGTGTCCGCCTCTACTGCACTTTTAACTGCCTGCGCTGTGGCATCATCGAGCAAATCGTAGTGAATCGGGTCAAGATACACCATGCCATCTTCTAAAGTTCCCAGATAATCCACAGGGATTTCGTCCTGCTTCCCATCGAGAACCGCCTGCACTGCCATAATCAGGTAAGAAGAGGTATCCCAGCGCACACTTGTCAGCACTGCCTTAGGTGCCACACTGCTCATATCACTGTTATATGAGATATAATAGGCTCCGTTCTTTTCACTGACCATCGCACCGGCTGTCGAGTCTGCATGGTGACTGATCACATCGCATCCATTGTCAATCAGAGATTGTGTAGCCTGCGATTCAAATGCCGGATCGTACCAGCTATTTAAGTAGGTGGCGACGACTTCAATCTCAGGATTGACACTTTTAGCGCCCAGATAATACGCATCCAGTCCGTTATTGACTTCTGCATAATCCATAGCAGCCACATAGCCAATTTTATTGCTTTTCGTCGTTAATCCGGCAACTACACCGGACAGGTACCGTACCTGACTGATCTCGCCAAAAAAATTATGTACGTTAGCAAGTCCGCTGTCTGCTGCCTTGGTGCCGTTGAAATGGCAGAATGTAATGTCCGGATATTCCTCAGCCACCTCCAGAAGATAGTCTTCGTGACCATGTGAGGTAGAGAAGATGATCTGGCAGCCTTCTTCTGCAAGCTCACGAAATGCAGTAGCTGCTTCCGAATCATCGGGAACATTATACTTGTTGATGATTTGTGATTCATCAATCCCTAAAGCTTCGGCCATTTTCCATGTTGACTGATCATGGTTGTAGGTGTACCCCTGATCGCTAGGGTCCGAGAAATGCGCCATACCAATTTTTATATCTTCAAGTGCAATGGGACCTTTTGCGGCTGTACTTTGTGCTGCCGTCGTCTCTTTGGCACAGCCTCCAAGCAGTACAGAGCATCCGAAGAGAAGAATCGCCATAATTAAACTTATTTTTTTCATGCCATACTACCTCCTTACTTAAAAATGGGCAAAGTGTCGTCTACTGACGGCTCCTTTGCCCACCTTGTGATAACCAATCTTCAACTTTATTTATGCCAAAAGCTTTTATACATTCTGGCTTTTCCAATCGGTAAGTAAGTCTGTGGAATCCACGACCAGCCCCAGATGAAGCGATATAATCTGAAGCGCTGCTGTTTCCAGATGTTCACTGCCTCTCGTCAGATCCTGCGGTACAACGACTCGAAAATCCCTGTTAGCTCCGTCAAATGCCGTATTCAGGATACAGCAGTCCGTCATACATCCGGTCAATACGATGCGCTTGATTCCCATATTTCTGAGGAGCAGCTCCAAATCAGTGGGATAAAATGCACTGAGCCGCTTTTTCGTGCTCACTATATAATCCTCTTCTTTTACTTCGATTGAGAACTCGTTCCACTTAGTTCCTTCAATCGCATGTTCGTCGATGTTTTTGATTTCTCCTACAGTCATGGGAAATACCATCCTCCATGCCGAAGAGTACAATTTTTCGTCAACACCGCCTTTTCTCAAGATGGAGCGTACATGTATGACCGGCATCTTAAGCTCTCTGCACTCCTGTACGAATTGATTCAAAGGCTCGATAATCTCGCGGCCGCGCGGGGATGGGCATGGACAATCCGGATCCGTTGAAAGATGCCCTTCATGCATGTCTACTGTGATAATTGCCGTATCCTGCCGGGTCAAAAAGACCTCATGTAATTTTTGCGGAACTGTTTTCTTACTATTGTCAAAATAACTTTCCATACGAATCTCCTAACTTTATTTACTCTTACTATTCTTTCTTTCCTGTATTGGCCGCAGCAGCATATTGATTACCGCATTAAAGATGACAAGCAGGATAATGCCCACCAGCATCGGCTGTGTAACGATGCTCTGTACACTGACCGGCAGCAGGGAGGTAACGCTCTCCGGCAGGAACATGCAGCCTAACGCAATAATGAATGGAACCGCTGCTGTAACAATGTTCATATCATCCCAGGCAACTTCTTTTAGATGCTGTACCCCACTAAATGCAATCATGCCAAATAGCACGACTGTGGCACCGCTTAAAACACTTGACGGAATGACTGCAATCAGCATGCCGATTTTTGGAAAAAAGCCTAATAGCAAAGCCATCACACCCATCAGGCATGTTGCGAACCGGCTTCCTACGCCGGTTACTCTGATAATACCGACATTCTCCGGATAGGTCGTGGTCGGTACACCGCCAATCGCCGAGCCGATCATATTGCCAATCGCCATACCAAAGATACCGCCGTTGGCACGCTGTTCGCTGACTTTTTGGTTATCCCAGCCTGCGAGCAGATTATACATTCCCAGTGCTTCCGAAGTCGAATGCAGATATGCAAGCAGCATCAGTACAACGACACCTGGGTTGATACTAAATCCGAAGGGGAACAGCTTCGGTGCACTGACCACACTGGCGCTTGCCACAGAACTTATGTCAATGCCGCCTATGACCGCATAACATATGGTGCCAATGATGATGCCCCAGAGCATGGCGCCACGTTTCATGATACCGTCTTTGCCGAACAGCATGAATCCGATGGTCGCAAGAATCGTGATGACAGCCGTACTAATGCCCAGCCAGGGATATCCTGTCGTTCCGGCAGTCCCGAAGCTTCCCGGTATTGCAATCTGTGAAAGCTGTGTTCCTATGATCAGCAGCAGCGTGCCGAATACAATTGGTGCGGTCAGGAATTTTGTGCATTTCCCGATTAGCCCGAATTTCTTGATCGGGATAGAGAGCAGCGCCACAATACCGCCCGCTACGAACAGGGAGCCATATGCCGTACCCAGACCAAAAGCAACTCCGGTCGTTAAAATAGCTGACATAAAGACCGCTGTCGGTCCATGTACTGCCGGCAGCTTCAGCATGAAGCATGACTGCAGTATCGTCACCAAGCCCACTGTAAAGAAGCAGGCCTGTACAAGATACCCGACTTCTGCGTCAGAGAGTCCGCAGGCGGCTCCAATCAGCCCAGGCACTACCAGCAAAAATGTAATCCCCAGCAGATGCTGTACGGCGAACAAGATTAATTCCCCCGGTGACATCTTCTGGTTAACGGCCACAGTCAGCGGCGATGTTTCATTTCCTTTTTCCATATTCTTCATCCTTTCACTTGAAGTCACGAGCATTGCTCATTTTGCAGTTACATTGACGCAAAAAAAGACAATGGGCGCCATATCGGGCCCCATTGCCTTACTTCAAATGATACTAGCATGATTTCTCCGCCCCTACAATGTATGCTTCGTATACTTTTTCTGAGAATTCAGTATACGAATCGTATAATAGGCTTGCAATAACACGCTTCACTCTAAGTATTCCAACAGTGTAAAACAATTATAATATGTATTTCTTGTCGCCGCATCTTTCAAAGAAACTTGAAGGATTTCTTCGATTTTTTCTATGCGTTTGATTAAGGTATTGCGGTGTATGTACAACTGCGCTGCCGCATGTACCAGACTTGCATTGCACTGCAGATAGCACTGCAGCGTTTTTACCAGCTCCTGATGATTTTTCCGGTCGAATTCAAACAACGCATGCAGTTCCTTGTCCACATACTCGGCAATACGTCTCTGGTCTTTGATCTCTAGCAGCAGCTGAAAGATTCCCAGACCATCGTAATCCACAACCGTTTTGCACTTCCTTACGAGCAACGCCTTTTTGGCCTGCTCATAGCTTAGGGACAGTTGTTGTGCATGCTCCACAGGATTTCCAATACCGAACAGAAATTGTGCTTCGGGAAAGGTGCGGCCAAGCTCATCTGAAAGGTGTTCGAACAACTGCAGAATTCCCTCTTTGTCGTAAGCACCCTGACCAAATACAAAAATCATTTCATCGTTTCTGACGATATAGTATAGATGTGTCAGATAGGATTTCAGATACGTATACATAAAAGAGCACATCTGCTTTTGTGTTGTGATATAGGTGTCTTTTTCACCCTTTTCCGCCCCGGGAACATTATAAAACCGGGCAATCGCCGTTTGCTTAGCATGGTACAGATGATTTTTCTTCAGTTTTTCCTGATTCCCCGCATCTGCAAAATCCAGATGATTCGTCAATAATTTTTCCATGAACTCATTCATCAGGGCTTCTTTGTGCAGGTCATTGAACGCAAGGCTCGAAACATCCATGATTACATTGGATAAACGAGTATCCCAAGGTGCCTGAAAAATCTGGATATCCCGCTCAACTGCATATTGGATTGACTCTTCGGGCACTTTGGTAATATGGTCCTCATGCAGCAGGATCACCAGGCAGGCTGCGTTACCCTCAACGGCCTGTTTGAGAATGCTGTTGAGAAAATCCGCTGTGACCTGCAGCCCGATTCCGGTCATCAAAATCACATCGCCCCCCACCAGCCATTCCTTGATACTGGCTGTCTGTGCAATGTTCGGCCACGATACTCTGCGGTTCATTCCCACCCGCTCACCGATGGTATCGAACGTTCTAAAACTTTCGAGTTCCAGCAAATCCTTTACATAGATCATCTAAATACCTTTTTAGCCTTCTGTAATATTCTTCGTAAAACGGCAATCGGGGAAACCGGTACAGCCCCAGAAAGCACCGAACTTCCCATTTCTTTTGGCAAGGGTACTGCCGCATCTGGGGCAGAGCTGCACCTGCACCTGCGGCGCTAATTTACCCAGCTCTTCAAAACAGCGCTGGTTCATCATACAATCATTAAGGGCTCTGTGCGCCCCTTGTGTGTCAATGTGAAAAAACTCTGAAATCACACCAAGTTTATACGAAGTCAACTGCGGCAGACTGCTTCTGGCCATGGGCAGTGTGTCGACGTAATCATTGTCAACACTTAGATTCAGCAGTTGATTGGCCGCCTGATAAATGAATTTAAGATCAAAGGAGCGGATGTTATGTCCTACCAGCACGAATTTCTCAGCAAACCGCAAAAAATCCGACACGCCTTTTTCAATGGTCGGTGCCCCGGCGACCATCGCATCTGTGATTCCGTTAACTCTGGTTGCCTGGCTGGGAATTGGTCTGCCCGGATTGACAAAGGTAGAGAATGTATCCACGATTTTATGACCTTTTACTTTAACCGCCGCAATTTCTATGATTTCATCTTTTGCTACACTGATTCCTGTTGTTTCCAGATCGAAGACAACATAGTCTTCAACATAAGTCCTCCGATCCTTGCCCTTGTTCCATTCCATCATCGCTTTTGCTCTCCATTGCTCATCAGGCACACTCTGCTTTTCACATTATTTACATTTTATTTTCACATTACTTTCACATTACTTTCACAAATTTAAAGTATGATATATTTACAACCAAATAGCAACACGAATTAAACTTTTTTCAATTTTCCTTTCAGAGCCTGCGCAAGCGGGCTCTTTCCCTATGCAAAAACAAGTTCTGTATTCAAACAATATATCAATATATTCCATATCGTATCCATGTGCGATTCTTCTTGGACTGCCCACCGATTTCCAGTATTTTTCCCCGTCCTAAGCCGCGTATTGAAATTATTGCATCCGTCTGCACCATTTTAGCCGGGTCCTCACAAGGCATATGCGCCAATTGGACTTTCCCCTGCCGTATGTACTCGGCAGCGATGCCGCGCGACAGGCGAAACATGGACGCGGAGACGGCATCTAATCTTAGGGAGGCTACCGTATCCGTACTTTCTTCCAGCGCGTGTGTAATCTCCGGCAGCGCGGACAGGGACAGACGCTGTGCCCTTAACCCAATACGCCCCGCCTTTTTAAGATTTTCAATGATATATTCTGCCAGATCTGCCAGGCAGATCAGATAAATCTGTTCCCCCACATAGATATCTCCAAGAATACTGCGCTCCAGTCCAAGACCCAGCACAGAGCCCAGCACATCGCGATGTGTCAGGGTGTCCTGTCTGCGCACCTCGATTAGAACCGCCGCCAGTACTTCCTCTCTGTCATAACTTCCCCATTCGGGATTTACGAACACAGCCACGCTTCGTTCAGCATCAGTAAATCCACCGTCAAGCAGCATACGTATATCTCGTCGTCCCGCAAAATGCCGCTGTACCTGTGCAGCCTCCTCAGCCGTCAGGAATTTGGAATAGGCCATACCTCTCTTTTGTGCACGAACTGCCAAATCCTCCATGCGGGCAAATACCGTACTATCCATCTGCGTTCTCCTATTTCTCTATATTTCGTCCCGCGGTCTGTGCCAGGCTTCGCTTTCTAAGCAGCAGCAGTATTCGGGTTATCAATAGCATGGCAGGCAATTCAATCAGCGGCTCAATAATCATAATCAGATGAATCAAAGGTTCATCCGGAAATGCCAAAAGTGCAACGCCCAGCGTCATTGGTGAATTTTTCGCAATCGTAGTCAAAGTCAGACTGGCTGTATCCTCATAGGAATAGCGAAAGCCCCTGCCTACGCCTTGTGCCAGTATAAAATTAATGCCATAAAATAAAAGAATCGGAACCAATAAAATCGCTACAACATGCAGGCTTTCCAGCAGACTTTTTCCTTTGGCAATGAACATAGCCATAATCGCGGCTGCAAGCAAAATCGTCTGAGAAGAACCAAACAGACTATATGCTTTTTCTCTTTTTGCTACCGTTTTAATTTTGTTCAGAAGCCACTTTCCGATTTGTGCCAGTGCAAATGGCAGAAGCAGCATAAGGAGTACACTTTTAACAACTTCCCCGCTATTGACCGTCCCTGAGACACCGCCGAATATAAGCAGGTAGACCGGCAGCAACAGTACCTGCAGTACCAGATTGACCGGAAGTACAGTGGCTGATAATGACACATTTCCTTTGGCTACACCGGTAAAAATCAGATACCAGTCTGTACATGGTGTTACCATCAGCATAATGAATCCAATCTGCAGTATGGGGGAATGCGCAAGGAACACTTTGCCCAATGCCCAGACGAATAGTGGCGTCCATACAAAATTTATCAACACCACCGTAAGAGAAAAACGTATATTGGTAAATGCTTTGTGATACTCCTTTAACGGAATATTCAAAAAAGCGCCGAACAGCATCACAAACAAACACGGCGTCACCAGATTCTCGGCATATCGCTCCAAAAATGGAATCTGCCCCAGTAATATTCCAAGCGGCATAGCGGCAAATATAATTAATGTTTGATATTTTTCCAGTTGATTCATATCGTATTCTAACCCTTTCACCAGCGGTTTACTCAGTTGGGGGACTGCTGCAGACAGTTCTGTCAGATATACTATACCACAAATCCGAGGGGACGGCACCGTTTAAAATACTTCATCAAATCTCCAGCGTTTCAATGTTTTCAAAATCCAGGGTAACAACTGCTTCAGTAAAGCGAATTTCGAACAGCTCCAAATACTCTCCGGCCTGCGTTATAGTCTCATCATACCCCTCGATTTTCTGAGTGAACTCCTCTTCCACATCATAGATGGAGCGACTGCTTTTTATTACCGTACCTTGTGCTTTGACATGTTCTACGCCTGCTAAAGGGATTGTCGTAAAGGCAATCCGGTCGTTACATATAAATTCGCTGATTTTTTGATTATCACTAAAGGTTGAAAAATATATGACTTTTTCAATTTCATCATAATAAAAGTTTACAATTCTTACATTCGGCTGACCGTTATTACTTGTTGCCAGCGCAATTTCATTTTGTGCTTTCATCATTCTTTTAAATTCTTTTAATGTATTCATGGTTGGTCTCCTTTTTTATTTATAGTATAATATAAAAAGGTGTCAAATACAGAAACCTTTTAACGTATAAGGAGCGTGCTTATGAATAAATCAGAACGTCTTGCCGAAATGATGATTTACCTTAATAATAAGGATTTTTTTAATTTAAAGAACCTGATGACAAGATATCAGATTTCAAAAAGTACCGCTTTGCGGGATATTCAGTCGTTGGAAGCTATTGGCATGCCGATTTATGCAGAGCATGGACGACATGGGCGCTATGGTATTCTAAAAAACCGGCTCCTGTCACCCATTATTTTCACAATTGATGAATTGTATTCTCTATATTTTGCGATGCTGACCTTACGCGCATATCAATCTACTCCGTTTCATCTGGACCTTGCAAAACTGAAATTAAAATTTGAATCCTGCCTTTCAGGAGAGCACATTGCAAAACTGAAAAAAATGGAGAAGATTTTTTCGCTGGCCTCTCAAAAACACCCTAACAGCAGCCCCTTTCTAAAGGATATTTTAGAACATGCCCTCGAAAATAAGGTGAGCTCTGTTAGCTATAAAAAAGGGCATGATGTACAAAAAATAACCCTTCAATTTTTCGCTGTCACCTCCTCTTATGGACAGTGGTATGCGACAGCTTATAATCATGTATCTGGCCAAATACAAGTGTTACGATGCGATAAGATTACAAAGCTGGATGCTGCATGTCACACACCGATTTCTATTGAAAAACTAAAATCTACTACTAACAATCTCTTCAAGAAACAGAATGCCGTCGACTTTGAAGTCTTTGTAACCTCCAAAGGAGCAGATCTGTTTTTTAAAGAACATTACCCCTCCATGTCGCTAGATTACAAAGACGGCAGAGCATGTATCAAAGGTTTTTACAATCCTGGAGAAGAAAAGTTCATTTCCAATTATTTTTCTTCTTTTGGCATGGAAATCAGCGCTATCTATCCCGCCAAACTCAAAGAACTCGTGCTTTTAAAAACACGGAAAATAGCAGACTACTACGAAACGCTTTAATATTACTTATCTGCATCTCCCAGATATATGCCTCTGTAATACTCCAGTTCATCTGCGATGACTTCATCAAGCGCCTTCATTCCCAGCAGCTCTACCGGTGCCTTGTCATCCGTCAGTATGTTGTCTCCCGCTTCGACCGGTTCCAACTGGTCGGCTACGGTTTCGAGCAAAGCCACTAATGCCTCGTTATCCAACTGTGTCCGGTTTGTCTTTAAGGATTGAAGCGCACTTGCAGAGCTTGTCGCAAATACCTCACTGTTGATTCCCTTAACATCAGCCGCGTAGACATACGGAAATACAGTTCCTATTGTATTACAGAGGTATTCGTTAATCGAATCCTTCCCTTCCGACTGTAAATTCAGATTCACTACCATAACGCCTGTGTCTTTGAGATGCTGTTTGACCTGCGCAAAAAACTCTATGGTAGACATTTGAAACGGAATCGTAATATCCTGATAGGCATCCACCATAATCACATCATACTTTTTTTCAGAAGCGGTAAGATACGCTCTTGCATCACCGACCGTAACTTGAACTGACTTATCCAAATCAAAATATTCATATGCCAAATCAACAATTTTCTTGTCGATTTCCACACCTTCTATGACTATATCCTCGAAATATTTCAGACAATAGTCTGCAAACGTACCGCTTCCCAGTCCCAAAACCAGAATTTCATTATCTGTCTTGGTTGTAACTCCTGCCATCACCGGCGCCGCGAGTGCATAGTCATAATACAGGCCCGTCAGCTCGTCCTCTTTCATCTTAACTGACTGTACACCAAACAACACATTTGTTGACAGGGTGATTTCTGTATCGCTTTCTTTCACCTGCAGATAATTATAGATGGACTCTTCCTCCTTCGTAAGATCATCCTGCCAAAAAGCAAAACTGACTTTGGGAGATCGTATGGCCAACACAAGCAGAAGAACCACTGCCACAAGGCAAACTATGCTGCGCCTGCCTGCCGAAATAAAATATACAATCGCAATCACCGCCAATACCGCCGAAAAAATCAAGAAAGTCGCTGCCGTACCAAACGCCGGAATGGTAATAAACGTCGGAAGGAAGGTTCCCAGAATACTTCCAATGGTATTGAGCGCCCCCAGTTCACCCACCGTCTTACCGTTTTTATCCAGATCTTTCACAGAAAATTTAATCAGCGAAGGGGTCACTGTCCCAAATAAAACACAGGGGAACGCAAAAATCACCAGACAGGTCAAAAGTGCTGCCCATACTAAGATATTATGGTTTACAAACACTGCCAGCAGCAAGGAAATGCCGACAATCATATAACGCCCAAGAAATGGAATCAGTGCAATCCAGACCGCTGCCACAAGAATTCTCAGGTACAACCCCTCCGGATTATGCTTTTTATCCGCCAGACGACCGCCCCATACATTGCCAATTGCCAATGCAATCATGATGACACCAATAATGACTGTCCATACGATTTGCGAAGAACTAAAATAGGGTGCCAGAAGGCGACTGGCTCCCAGCTCAACCGCCATGACTGACATCCCTGCAAAAAATTCTGTTATATAGAGAAATGGTTTGTTACGAAGCAGTCTGACTTCCATACCATATCCTTCCTTCATCCCTTGTGTGTCAAAAAAACGCTGTTTTACGGCTTCTGGTAGGGGCTTTCCTTGGTCTTGAAGACTACCTTGTTCTGTCGAAAGGTCTCAATCATTTCCGCCGTCAGACTGATCGTCAAATCATTCTTCGGAATATCCTTGCGTTCAAACCAGTTTGCCATCTCAAGCTCCGTTTCATCCAGAGTAATCTTGTCACTTCCCTCCAGCCTGGCAAAAAATCCCACCAGCAAAGACTCCGAAAATGCCCAGGGCTGGTTTTTATAATAAGTTATATCCTTTACCTTAACGCCAACTTCTTCCATGACTTCCCGCTTAACCGTTTCTTCCAGTGTCTCTCCGATTTCAGAAAACCCGGCCAAAAGTGCATAGCGTTTATTCTCTCGATTGGCATATTTGGACATAAGTATTTTATTATCTTTGATAACACCCACGATGATAGCCGGGGAGATTTTAGGGTATTCAATCTGACCGCATTTTGCGCATTTTAAAGCTCTTTCGTCTTCTTTGTGGGACATGGGGTGTGCACACCGCCCACAATACACATGATCCGAATACCATTTGTACAGCTGGTGCCCCGTAATCCCCGCGAAGCCACACCAGGAGGGCTGCAGTTCGCGAAACATCTGAATATTACGCTTCACCAGATGCTTTGTATCATGCATTTTAAGATGTAATCCCAAAAAGAACTTTTTCTCATCTACCGAAAACAAATATATAATCTGTAACTTGCCGGATGCATGAATCTTGTCCTGCGCCTGTGGAAATTCCGTACAGACTTGCTCATAGGTCGGGAGCCTCTCCTTATC
This sequence comes from Lachnospiraceae bacterium, assembly GCA_047975025.1. Taxonomy (GTDB): domain Bacteria; phylum Bacillota; class Clostridia; order Lachnospirales; family Lachnospiraceae; genus JBKECY01. The sequence continues at coordinate 40,860 of JBKECY010000079.1, read as the reverse complement.
CCCCTCTAAATACATATACATGTCCGTATTTTCGAATACCAGCAGGTAATCCTGGGGCTTAGGCAGTGGTTTTTTGTATTGATTATCAAATTTATGTGGATAAATATCCTGTATCACGTGAAACCTCCATAAAATCTATTAAAGAATCCTTCAATGTCTGTTCTTAATTGTAGTATCTTATACTGGCGAGTGCAACCTTTATTTTGAATTTGCCAGAGTTCCTAAAAACATTTTTCCGACTCCTGACTTTACTAATTATTTTTTTGACTTTTTCTCTAGTCTTTGAATGGCCACAGTACTTAATTTTGCAATAGTCTCTAATTGCTTTATTGCCAAATCGTTTAAAAGCTTTAACCGTTCAGATTGACTTTTTCCCTGCTCAATAAGAACCGCATTATAACTTTCCATATTTGCGAGAACTAGTAGTTGATTTAGTGTCGCGTCATCACGTATATTTCCTTTTTTATCAGGGTTGATGTTTCTCCATTCTTTTGCAGTCATTCCAAATAAGGATATATTTAGTACATCGGCTTCGTTGGCATATGTAATGGCCATTTGCTGTGGGGTGAGTATTTTGGGAATAATATGCTCTTTTATTGCATTTGTATGAATTTTGTAGTTCAATTTGGATAATTCGCGATTCAAATTCCAATTCAATGATAGGCGATTACTTTCTTCGCTTTTTAACCTTTGGTAATCCTTAATAATATATAATTCAAATTCCGGAGAAATCCATGAAGCAAATTTCAATGCAATATCTTTATGCGCATATGTTGAGGCATAACGGCCCTGCTTAGAAATCATTCCAATTGCATTCACTGCACTAATCCATCTTTTCGGAGTTAAAACAAATGTATTCTTTCCAGCCTCTTTTTCAATTCCCTCGAATTCGAGAGAATTGAAGTTGGGGTTATACAAACTTTCCCAAATACTCTATTGTATTTCTATTACGCAACCAGTTATTAATTACATCACTTGAATATTCGGGGTTTTTATATTTTGCAATATCAGTCAAAGATAAAAATTCATCTTGGAAATCATCTGTGAATAATGCTATCTCCACACCTTTAACATGCAAAGTCTCTTTCCATTCTTTCTTACCCATACAATTCTCCTTAAATTGCGCATTCTATTTTTTATTTCTCTAATAGTACACTTTTTCTCAGACCGATACATCCCACACTTCTTTTAATTCCTCCAGCGTATCGTAAATCAGTTCACATGGAATTCCCGAAAAATACAAAATCAGCTTCTCAGATTTTTCACTACTATCAGTCTCCAACATAAAGTCCTGCATCAGCGCCACCTTCAGTCCATGCCGCTTTGCCATCTCCCGCAGGCTATGAGCATCAACTGTACTTTCTATACTCACAATGACGAACAGCCCTGAACCCGTATCTTCAATTTCAATTGCCTCCTGAAAGATATCTCGCAGGGCTTTTATAAAAATCGTTCTTTTTTCAAAATACAGCTTTCTCAGCCTGCGTATTTGCCGTGAAAGCTGTCCGTCCCCCATATACAAAGCCAAGGTAAGCTGCTCAAGTGTTGAGGCCTCTTGCGTATACAATCTCTTTTTTTCACGATATACCGCCAAAAGTGTCCGGGGAAGAATCATATAGCTGATTCTGATTGATGGCGGAAGAATTTTAGAAAATGACCCGAGATAAATCACCCTCTCATACCGATCCAAACCTTTAAGCGCAGGGATGGGGTTTCCATAATACCGAAATTCACTGTCATAGTCATCTTCGATTACATAGGCACTGCTGTACTTGGCCCAATTCAAAAGTGTATTCCGTTTCCCGATTGACATGATGCGTCCTGTGGGAAACTGGTGCGAAGGGCTGACATACACGATTCCCGCCCCGCTTGCTTCAAGTTCTTCCATAGAAATTCCGTCCGTCTGCATTCTGACCGGAATTACGGAGAACTTATGATCTTCAAAAATCTGCCGTCCATTCTTAAATCCTGGATTTTCAAATGCAATCACATTTTTTTCATTCTTTAGAAGCCCGCACAGAATCTGCAACAGGTTTTGTGTGCTCGCACCAATAACAATCTGCTCTGGCTCCACATCCACCCCTCTCGATTGTCTGCAGTATGCCGCTATTTCATACCGAAGACTCTCTTCTCCTTGAATCTGTCCATAACGCATCAACACTTCACTCTCCTGCAACGCGCGTCCGATATACTTCTTCCATATGGCAAAATCAAATCCACCAGCATCCATGATTCCCGTCGATAAATCAAATTTTAACGGCGGTTCCGTAGTCTGGCCCGCCTCTTCCTCCATGATTGGTGCTTTTTCCCGTACAGTATCCTGCGGCCATTGCAGCTGGCTGACTCCAAGCGAAGCTGCCGTAAACCGCTTGCGCTGTGCATTATCCACATACCCCTCACTGCACAACTGATCATAGGCCTTTTGAACGGTAATCTTGCTGACTCCCAGCATGTTCGAAAGGCTTCTGATTGAGGGCAGACGCTCGCCTTCGCTGATTTCATTAATCTCAATGGCATGTCTGAAATATTCATAGATTTGGATATATTTAGCTTTTTTCCCATGAAGACGAATTAGAATCTCTTTCATCTGTACCTATTCTTTTTTTGCTTTTTGTATATTTCAATAGAGTCATTTTTATACTATAATAGCGGCATCCTTTATAAAAGTCAATTACCTTTACCAACTTATTATAATAATTTCAGGAGGATTTCATATGTACAAAGCATTGACAATTGCAGGCTCTGACACAAGCGGCGGAGCCGGGCTGCAGGCAGATTTAAAAACGTTCCAGGAATTAGACGTCTATGGCATGAGTGCAATCACTGTCCTGGTCGCACAGAACCCAGCTGCCGGTTGGCGGCACGACCTCTACCCCGTCACGTTAGATGCATTAGACGCACAGATCGAAACCGCACTTTCCGGCATAGGAGTTGACGCTCTTAAGACCGGTATGCTGCCAACACTTGAGACAATTGAACTCGTCGCCTCTAAGATTCGTCACTACGCACCGGCCAATGTATTAATCGACCCGGTTATGGTGTGCAAAGGAACCAACGAAGCCGTCAATCCGCAAGCAGCCGACGGATTGCGCCGACTTTTACTGCCTCTGGCTGATGTTGTTACACCGAATCTGTTTGAAGCTTCCCAATTAAGTGGTCTGCCGGCACTCACTTCACTAGAGGATATGAAACAGGCAGCCACCTTGATTTTTCAGCAGGGTGCGCGCAACGTTCTGATTAAAGGAGGGACCAAAATTCACCCTTCGGCCGCCGTAGACTTACTCTTCGACGGTTCCGAATTCACACTCTTCGAAGCACCCAAAGTCGAGACCTCCTATACCCATGGAGCCGGCTGCACTACTGCCGCTGCATTCACCGGCTATCTGGCGAGAGGCTGCTCCGTACGGGAAAGTGCGGCCGCTGCCCGGGACTTCATCAGTGCCGCCCTGCGCGGTAGCTTTTACCTAAATGATTACGTAGGGGCGGTTCGACACAGTGCCTGCCGAAACACTTTTTTAAAAAGAGCTTGAAAAAAATCACACCTCGTATTATAATCACATTAGAACGTATGTTCGATACGGAGGTGTTTATGAAACTGACTTCTGCCATTCCTGTGGCTGATAAGCTGACAATCCTGTCGGATGCCGCCAAGTATGATGTTGCCTGTACTTCCAGCGGCAATGAACGAAAGGGCGACGGTACAGGTATCGGCAACACAATTAACGCTGGTATCTGCCATAGCTTTTCTGCGGATGGCAGGTGCATTTCATTGCTGAAGATACTGTTTACCAATGAGTGTGTTTTCGATTGCAAATATTGTATGAACCGCTCTTCCAACGATATTCCGCGTGCCTCCTTCACACCAGATGAAGTATGTCAGCTGACAATGGAATTTTACAGACGTAATTATATCGAGGGACTTTTCTTGAGTTCTGGCATACTCCACTCACCCGATTATACAATGGAACTTCTCTATGAGACATTACTGCGCCTGCGGACTGTACACCGTTTTCAGGGCTACATACATGTCAAAGCCATTCCAGGCGCAAGTCAGGCTCTAATTGAGAAGACCGGCTTTCTGGCCGACCGTATGAGTGTCAATCTGGAACTTCCCACTGCTGCGGGACTTAAGCTGCTGGCTCCACACAAGACACGCAAGAAAATACTGGAGCCTATGCGTCTGGTACAAGGGCGCATTACTGAGAATAAGCAGGAACTGGCACTCTATAAGAATGCTCCGTCTTTCGTACCTGCCGGTCAAAGTACGCAGATGATTATCGGAGCGACACCAGAAACAGATTATCAGATCATCAATGTAGCCGAATCACTATATGGCAGGTTTTCTCTGAAGCGGGTCTTTTATTCTGCGTTCATTCCCGTATCAGAAGATAAAGCATTGCCTTCCATGCTCAACTATACACCTCCGCTCTTACGCGAGCATCGCTTGTACCAGGCTGACTGGCTCCTGCGGTTTTATGGTTTTAAAGCAAGCGAACTTTTGAATGAGAAAGAGCCTAATTTCAATGTATTGCTTGATCCTAAGTGTAATTGGGCTCTTAAGAACCTGGATCTGTTTCCGGTAGAAATTCAGAGGGCGGATTATCACACCTTGCTGCGTGTGCCGGGCATCGGAAATACCTCTGCACTTAGAATTGTAAAAGCCCGCCGTTTCAACGTCCTGACTTTTTCTTCGCTTAAGAAAATGGGCGTTGTATTAAAAAGGGCACTGTATTTTATCACCTGCAGTGGGAAAATGATGTATCCTACCAAGATTGAGAGCGATTACATCTTACGCAATCTTCTCACAGTGAAGGAACGTCTGCCCGATTCTGTACGCAACATCCAATACGAGCAGCTTTCTCTGTTTGATGATGTTTCTTTCGGAAACGGTCTGGATTCTCCAATTACCGTTCCGCAGCTGCAAAGGAGTTTTCTATGAAACTAGTATATCTGTGCGAAGACAGTCCTACGGACATTTTCTCCGCTGTTCATCCCGCCTGGAGACAGCATCTGCAGGGAGTTCAGACCGATATTGCACTTGCAGCGCAGTATGAAACCGAATTTTTCTGCGAATATCTTCCCGTAGAACCCTCCGCTGCCAATGCCGCCGCAGTGACCCGCATGATACGCAGGCATCTGGGAAGCGAGGCAGAATACTGCTTGTATACTGCCTGTCTTGCGGCCGATCCGCAGAAAGCCTCCGCGGTACTGCAGACTCTGTTTGCTTCCCGGACGCTGTCTGACAGCCGGCGGATTATGGATCACCTGAGTCATCCTTCTGTACAAAAGGTGGCCAAGCTAAGCCGTTTTGTTGGGAATGAGGCTCACTTTTTTATGGGATTTGTCCGCTTTCAGGAATTGCGAAGCCAGGTTCTGTTTTCCGAAATCACTCCTAAAAGCTTCGTCCTGCCTGTCATTGCTGAGCATTTTTCCAACCGACTGCCTCTGGAAAACTGGGTTATTTATGACAAGACTCATCACGTCAGCCTTGTACACCAGAAACAGCAGCCATGGTTCCTGTTGTCAGGAAGTACGCTCAATGAGTTAGCCATTTCTGAGCTTTCAGATACCGAAAAAAGCATCGAGGAGCTTTGGATTCGCTTTTTTCATACGATTGCGATCAAAGAGCGGACGAACCTCAAGCTGCAGACCCAGAACCTGCGCAAAAGATTTCAGCGTGACATGGTTGAATTTCAATAGTGCTCGCTGTCCAGCAGTTGAAAGGACAGCAGGCTGTTGAATCTGGCACGAGCTGAATCAAACGTATCCTCAGATATTGTATGGATTCTGTCTATTCTATAAAGCAACGTACTTCTGTGTATATGCAATATTTTCGAGGTTTTTGCAAGATTCATATTCTGCTCCAGATAGACCCTTAATGTATTTGTCATTTCCGTATTATGCACCCGGTCATATTCCATTAATGCAATAATACCCCTGTGACACAGTAAATCTACGCCAATCGCACCGCTTCCATACTGCAGCAGATACGACATGATATAATCCTCAAAATGAAAATACCAGAATGTGCTGTTCTTCTTTGACCCAATTTCTAATGCCCGGCAAGCTTGTACATAGTATTCCTGCAGACGCAGAAAATCTGTTCCCTCCTTACTTATTCCTGCCTTAAAAAATCCTTCCCGCAAAAACTCTTTCAGCTTCTTTAACCAGGACTCTTTGCTGGCTTGCTCGTACAGGCGCATATTCAAGATCATGCAAATCATATTATTGTACTGTACCACCAGACTTCCCGGGAAATTACTCTCCAATCGGTTGCAGGTATAGACCGCTGAAAGTGTGCGTTTATCTCTCTGTTCAATTGGTATACAAGTACAACAATACGTGTCCTTCGGCTCCCAGTTGTAGCCGCGCAGCGCTTCTTCAATTCGTTCTTTGGAGAATACATTTCCATCGAGAAGTTCTCTGAATGCAAATGCAAGTGTGTTTCCCATTTGCTTGGGAAGTACATTTCCTTTCTTTAATGCCATGCTGATAGATTGCGCCAGACGCGCCACCAGCTTGTAATCTCCCCTGCGGAACTTGCGCTGTAATTCATTGACACACAGACGCCCCGCATAGACATCTTCAATCCAGAAATTATAATAAAGCACTCGATACCCCAGTACCGTATCTGAGAACAATTGCACCCCTCTGGTATTCATCGTTCCCAAAAATTCATCATCCATTTTAAAGGCATTCATAATATCTGTGGGCAGAATCTTATGCCCGCTGCTGCGGTCATACTCCCACTTTATATGGGTATCGGTTTCATTGGCTGTGGCCAGTACGAACAGATTGTGGTCGTAGAGTATAATTGAATTCTCAAGAACCGAACTGCTGATCTTGCATAATTCTCCGACCCCCTCTTCCATACTGACTGCCCGCCATAATTCTTCATCCCACAGGGCAAACCGCGCAAATATTTCGTGAATAGCATAGAGTACTTCTAAAAGCTTGCACGTATCCGGCAGCACCATGCACAGATTTGCTTCTCGTATTTTCAAGGATGGCATTCCCAGCGAGATTAGCGCATTTCCGGAAAATCCCTCTAATTCATCAATTTCTTCACTTCGCGCAACCATAATATGACCGGCCAGCGGGCGCGCCTTTTCCGTAAGTGCCGCAACGCCGACATACATCATTTCTTCGCTTTTTTCTGACTCTTCCATGACAGGCTTCCACTGCCCCATTCTTTCATACAAAATCCGCATGCTCAGACGCATATTCCACCTACTTTCTTTTGTATACTTTTCATATAAAGTATAGGATTTTATTTCTGCAAAGTCAATGTATATGTAGAATGGTCATTGCTAATAATAAATATTATAATAGTATTCAACAAATATTTTATGCTGTCAGCTTCCTATACTTTGTGTTAATCACCAAGTTCGATTTCCTGTCACAGCATCATTAAAGGAGGATAAAAAATGAGTGAGCAAAACAAAAGCAAAACAACCTCTTCATGGTTCGCAAACAGAATGGATGCAGAAGAGATGAAAAAAAGTGACAATTCCAAGCTTTTTCAGGAACGAATTCAATTGATTGAAGATGCTGTTGCGCTAAAAGAGGGCCCGCGCGTACCAATCGCACCGATGGTAGGGGCACTGCCTTACTTCCTCGACAACACCACCTACAAATCGTCGATGTACGATTTTCCACGTGCCTCTCAGGCACTGGCTAATTATTACACCCAGTTTCAGCCTGATGCCACTACGCACACCGGATTTACCAGCGGCAGAGCAAATGAAATTGCCGGTTCTAACATGATCGACTGGCCGGGACGTCCGGGAACTTCCGTACCTGATTTTTCCACACATCAGGTAATCGAGCATGAATATATGCAGCCGGAAGAATATAAGGAACTTCTCACTGATTACACCGGATTTATGCTGCGCAAGTATATTCCCAGAGCCTTTCCGGCTTTACAAGGATTCTCTGACTTTAACATTATTCCTTCGATTGTATTAAGTACCACCCCATTACAAGGACTGTATTCACAGGATGCACGAGATGCCTACGCTCTGATCAGTCAAATCGGCGATGAGGATGCCAAAGCTGCGGCCGCTTCTAATGCTATTGCAACAGAACTTGGCAAGCTTGGCTTTCCACCCATGATGACCGGTGCAGGAGAGGCTCCTTTTGATATCATAAGCGACTATTTCCGCGGTACACTGGGCGCACTGACAGATCAGCTCGAATGCCCTGATGAAGTCGAAGCCGCCTGCTATATGTTCGCAGATATGCAGATCAAAGGTTTTGAGTACTTCAAAACAGCTCCGCTGCCCGTCAAGCGGGTCTTCTTCCCTCTCCACAAAGGAATGGATGGATTTATGAGTCCGCAGCAGTACGAAACACTGTACTGGAAGCCGCTGAAAAAAGTAATGCTGGCGCTGATTGATATGGGTGTCACCCCATTAATCTATGGCGAAGGCAAGTATGATTCACGCGTTGAGCAGCTTGCTGATATCCCTAAGGGCAAAGTCATCTATCATTTTGAAAGTGTCGATATTTCCCGGGCCAAAAAGATTCTCGGCGATACAGCCTGCATCAGCGGAAATCTCCCCATCTACACTCTGGAATTTGGTACGAAACAAGAAGTCCTCGACCAGACTAAGCGCCTGATTGATATCTGTGCGCCGGGCGGCGGCTATATCTTTGATACCAATGCATGTATTGATAATGCAAAACGCGAAAATGTGGAAGCTATGTTCGAAACTGTTATGACCTACGGCAGTAAATAGCACCTGCGTATATACCTCACATAAGGGCTTTTCTCAAAATGTATTGACATTTGCGAGAAAAGCCCTTATGATATTATTATGATATCATTTAAATATTAATTTGGAGGTGTATGATAATGTCAAATGATACGAATGCAACAAGCCGCCTGCAAAACGAAGAGCTGCTCATAGCTCCGCACAGCGGTATGATTTTCCTGATTTTTAATACATTGGCCCTTCTAATCGGTATTGGCCTGATTATCTGGGGAGCCATTCTGGCATCTCCGATTCCGACAAGCCTGCTGGTAACGATTGGCTGCCTGCTCTCCTGCATTATTTGTCCGATTCTATATGCAGGGCTTAAGATAGTACGGCCGAATGAAGCGTTGGTTTTGACTTTGTTTGGTAAATACCATGGTACCATCCGTTCCGAAGGCCTCTATTATGTCAACCCTTTCTGTACGGCTGCGGTCCCCGCATCTCACACTGAATCAGAAACGATGAACAAAAGCGAACTCTCGATTGAAAAAGGAAAGCTTAACACTCAGTCCGAGGTCGCAGCTCCCAAAAGAAAGACAATTTCGCTAAAAGCAATGACCTTAGACAACGGTAAGCAAAAAATCAATGATCTGCTGGGAAACCCCATCATTATTGGCATTGTAGTCATCTGGCGTGTGGAGAACACAGCCAAAGCTTTATTCAATGTTGACAACTACAAGGAGTTCCTGTCTATACAATGTGACTCTGCTTTGCGTAATATTGTCCGGCTCTATCCCTATGACGACCCGGGAAATGACGATGACGGCAGTGAACGCTCTCTGCGCGGCAGCAGTCAGGAAATTGCCATCAAGCTGAAAGAAGAAATCCAGGACAAGGTTACTCTGGCCGGTCTTGAAATCGTAGAAGCACGCATTACTCATCTGTCTTATTCCAGCGAAATTGCCGCTGCCATGCTGCAGAGACAGCAGGCTTCCGCTATCGTAGATGCACGCCAGATGATCGTAGAAGGGGCTGTCGGTATGGTGAAGATGGCACTTGACGAGCTCTCAGAGAATAATATTGTAGATCTTGATGCCGAGCGAAAGGCTGCTATGGTCAGCAATCTGCTGGTCGTATTGTGCGGCAACAAAGATGCGCAGCCTATCGTTAACAGCGGCTCTATCTATTAATAATTCTACACGAAAGGAGATAACGGAATGGCTGCCAGCAAGAATCCACCTGACAAAAAACAATTGCTTCTCCGCCTTTCTCCTACTTTGTGGAATGAAATTGCAGAGTGGGCCGAAGATGATTTCCGCTCCATCAATGGGCAGATTGAGTTTCTGCTGACAGAAGCAGTACGACGTAGAAAGGGCCACAAGGAATAATCCCTTGTGGCTCTTTTTATATGACTTTACCTATATATTTGACTTGATGGCCTCAATAATTTCAGTATATTCTGCATCACTCAAAAATGTCTGCTCCGGATTCATGGCAAAGATACCTGCCCATTCAAATCCATCCTTGTATTTCGGCACCAGGTGAAAATGTACGTGTCCGGCTGTGTCGCCGTACGCTCCATAATTTACTTTATCCGGGTGGAATGCTTTTTGTATTGCAGCAGAAACTTTGGACATAGCCGCAAAGAAACCGTTTCTCTCTTCATCCGGAAGTTCGGTAATATCCTTTACATGGGATTTTGTCGCACAGATCACTCTGCCTTTATGGCTTTGCTCTTTGAACAGATACACTTTAGCATAATCCAATTCACAAATCTTGATCCCAAAGGCCGCCAGATTGTCGCCTTCAGCGCAGTACGCACAATTCATATCTTTCATTTTTTCTCCTTCCGATTCTTACAGTTATCCTTGTACCCCCTAATATCGTTGCGGGTACGTACTCTCTAAATGTAGCACCGTTGAATTCGTAAAGCAATTGGGCATTTTCCACAGATATTGCGCGTATTTTTCAATACATTTTTTATTTGGCTTATGTAAAAGACCTCTCCATGTTTGATGTATACCATCACCCATAGAGAGGTCTATTAATATAGCGATTGTCTGCTTATTCAAACAGAGCCGTTGAGAGATATCTTTCACCCGTATCCGGAAGCAGTACAACAATTGTCTTGCCCTTATTTTCCGGACGCTCTGCTAATTGTGTAGCCGCCTTAATTGCTGCGCCTGATGAGATACCAACGAAGACACCGTCTGTCTTGGCCACTTCTCTGGAAGCTGCAAATGCGTCATCATTTTCTACCGTTATAATCTCATCAATAATCGTCTGATCTAATACGTCCGGCACAAATCCGGCGCCAATGCCCTGAATTTTGTGTGGTCCCGGTTTTCCTCCGGAAAGTACCGGAGAACTTGCCGGCTCTACCGCAACGACTTTCACATCTGGGTTCTTCTCTTTTAATGCCACTCCGACACCGGTAATGGTTCCGCCGGTTCCTACGCCTGCTACGAAGATATCAACTTTTCCATCTGTATCATTCCAGATTTCAACAGCAGTCGTTTTTTTATGAATTTCAGGATTCGCCGGATTCGCAAATTGCTGCGGAATTACGGCATTGCCATACTCTTTGACCAATTCCTGTGCTTTTGCAATCGCACCTTTCATACCTTCTGCTCCTGGTGTAAGCACAACTTCTGCTCCCAGTACAGATACAATTCTTCTGCGCTCAATACTCATTGTGTCCGGCATGGTCAGAATCAGTTTCAGCCCTTTGGAAGCAGCTACGAATGCCAGACCAATTCCTGTATTACCACTGGTAGGCTCGATGATAATTGTATCATCATTGATTTTTCCCTGTTTAATTCCTTCTTCAATCAAGGCAAGTGCAATTCTATCCTTAACACTTCCCAAGGGATTGAAGTATTCCAGCTTTGCGACAATTTTTGCATCTAATTCATGCGCTTTTTCGTATCTGCTTAATTCCAATAGTGGTGTGTTACCGATTAACTCCGTTAGTTTGCTAGCTATTTTAGACATAATACTATCCCTCTTTCTTACTAAATCATTCCTATTGTTTACAAATACTGCTCTGCCCGTCCTGCTGCCATTGCTATATCATAAAGTGTTTCACATCAAATGTAATACATAATCTGATCTGACTGTGATACACGAATATACTCATCCGTAAGATCTTTTAGTGTTGTGTTTTCCAGTATTTCTGAAAGACTTTTATTAACCGGCTCCCAGATAAGTGAATCAATTGCTTTGGATACATAGACACTGACCTGTGCATCCTCAGGCTGTTCATTCGCCACCCTGTAATCACCGTCGAGTGCTGTCAGGATGCTTGAAATTGTGATTTTATCAGGGCTTTCTTCCAGCATATAGCCTCCTTGCGGCCCCTTGATACTTCTTACGATTCCTGCTTTTTTCAGACTGGCAAATACATGTTCAAGGTAAGGAAGCGATATTTGATTGCGGTTCGCAATATTCACCAGCGAAACACAGCCTTCTTTTTCGTTGATTGTGACATCGACCAATGCTTTAAGTCCATATCTTCCTTTGGTTGAAACTCTCATGTTAATGTCTCCCTTCCATTATTGAATGTACGCATACCTGTAATCTGCCATATCTTAACTTCAGTAATTTTATTAATGTTCTTGACTGCAAATTCAGATGGTTTTATCAGAGACCTCTGTACCCGCCTGAGCAGGTACAGTCTCCGATACTTTGATACTATTTAGTTTACTGCCTTAAATGCTTCGTCCAGATCCTGAATCAGATCATCGATGTTCTCAATTCCGATAGACAAACGGATTGTATTTGGTTTGATTCCCTGATCCAGAAGCTCAGCCTCTGTCAGCTGTGAATGTGTCGTTGATGCCGGATGAATAACAAGTGATTTAACATCAGCCACATTGGCAAGCAGTGAGAATAATTCCAGATTATCAATAAAATCTTTGGCTTTTTGAGCATCTCCTTTGATTTCAAAAGTAAAGATACTTCCGCCGCCTGCCGGGAAATATTTCTTGTAAAGATCCTGCTGTACTCCATCCTCTTCAACAGATGGGTGATGTACTTTCTCTACCTGTGGATGCTGATTCAAGTACTCAATGACCTTTAATGCATTGGACACATGACGCTCTACACGAAGTGAGAGAGATTCAAGACCCTGCAAGAAGATGAAGGCATGGAACGGTGATAAAGTCGCACCTGTATCTCTCAGTAAAATTGCGCGGATTTTCGTTACATAAGCAGCCGGTCCTACTGCTTTGGTGAAGCTGATGCCGTGATAGCTTGGGTTCGGCTCTGTCAGAACTGCGAATTTGCCTGAACCTTCCCAATCAAATTTACCACTGTCTACAATGACGCCACCGATTGCGGTTCCATGACCGCCGATGAACTTGGTTGCTGAATGAACTACAATGTCAGCGCCGAATTCAATCGGGCGTACAAGGTAAGGTGTTGCAAATGTATTATCAACAATTAACGGAATTTTGTATTCATGTGCCAGTTTAGCAACTGCTTCAATGTCAACCACATCTGAGTTCGGGTTTCCAAGAGTTTCAATAAAAATAGCCTTTGTTCTGTCGTTGATGGCGGCTCTGGTCTCGTCTTCGTTGAAGATATCAACAAATGAAGTCGTAATGCCATACTGCGGCAGTGTGTGAGCAAATAAATTATAAGAACCACCGTAAATATTCTTGGCGGATACGATGTTATCACCTGCCACTGCAATATTCTGGATGGAATAGGTAATCGCTGCTGCACCGGAAGCTACACCAAGAGCTGCCACGCCGCCTTCAAGTGCTGCAATTCTTTCCTCAAATACACCCTGTGTCGGGTTTGTCAGACGTCCGTAGATATTACCAGCATCTGCAAGTCCGAATCTGGCCGCTGCATGATCTGAATCATGGAACACATACGAAGTTGTTGCATAAATCGGAACGGCTCTGGCGTCTGTTACGGCATCCGGTTTCTCCTGGCCAACATGAAGCTGCAATGTCTCAAATTTAAAATTTCTGTCTGCTCTTTTGATTTTATCACTCATAGTATAATCTCCTTTTAAACTCTTTTATTTTTATATGTTTTCACTGTTTCAACTATGCTTATTTCATTATTAACAACAACGCGACATGGCAAAACTACACATTCGATGCTTGTCCGTATTACAATACACTCTCTGTCGTAGTTGTTTTGATACCATAGTTGTTCTCCTTTCGTACAATTCCTATTTGTTTTGTTGGTTATCTGTAAATTGAATTCTACTATCTTTTTAATCGCCTGTCAACACTTTTTTTTAATTTATAAAAGATTTTCTTTTTCCAGTGCCTGACGAAGGTCTTCCAACAGGTCCTCCGTATCCTCAATCCCTACGCTAAAGCGCAGAAAACCGTTGTGAAACTCTTCCGGATACAGGTATTGACGCTCATCATCTTCTCCCAGAAATACAATCAGACTCGCATCATGTCCCAAAGATACGGCTGAGGTAATCAACTCCAAATGGCTTACAAACCGGTTATACCCATCATGATCTGTACGAAGTCCAAAGGAAATCATGCCTCCATATCCTGCGAGCGTCTGTTTCTTCGCGATTGCATGGCCTCTATGAGAAGGCAGGCCCGGATAGGCAACAAAGCTGACTCCCGGAATTCCTTCCAGATATTCTGCGATTTTCTGAGCACTTTCGTTATGCTGGCGCATACGCAGCGGAAATGTCACCGCACCGCGCATAATAAGCCACGCATTAAAGGGGCTGATGGCCGCTCCCAGATTGACCTGCGCCTGTGCACGAATCGTATCCAGATGCTCTTTTCTACCTATAATAGCGCCTCCCATGGCGTCCCCATGTCCATTAATATATTTTGTAAGACTCTGGATGCTAAAATCTGCTCCCAGAGCAATCGGTTTCTGATTATAAGGCGTTGCGAATGTATTGTCCACAGAAAGCAGGCTATGATTCGCATGTGCCAGCCTGGCGATTTCTTCGATGTCTGATACTGTCAATGTAGGATTGCCGGGCGTCTCAATATGTATGAGTTTTGTATTTGGTCGAAGTGCCGCTTTAACTTTTTCAAGGTCAGAAGTATCTACAATTGTTGTTTCAACATTGAATTTCCCGTTAAAAAGTTCGTTTAAAAGTCTGTATACCGCCACATAGGTAACACTCGAAAATACGATATGATCTCCGGCATTTACCAGTGAGAAGAACAACCCCGAAAGCGCCGCCACACCGGAAGCCAGTACAATACAATCTTCCCCGCCTTCAAACTGAGCGATTTTTTCCTGCAGATACTGCTGGTTCACCCCTCCGTTACGGGTATACAGATTTCCTTCCGAGCTGCTCCAGTTAATTGATGACGGATCATAGGGCAGTTCATAGCTGTTGGCCATTGTAATCGGCCGTTTGATTGCCTTGGTAAACTCGTCCACTCCGTTTCCTGTATGCACAGCATGTGTCAATAATCCCTGCTCTTTTCTCTGCTTTTTATCTGCCATTTGTATTTCCGCCTTTTTCTATGCATATAATTCATATTACTTTTATAGGTTTATAGTATACCATTCATATTTACTTGTCAAGCATTCTTTTCCTAAATTCTAGTAGGTTTTATATGTTTTTTATCAACTAGCGCTTTTGTGTATTCCCCGGCCCGCTGTATAGCAGCCACTTACACAGTTGCTGCAGTCCCCGCAATCGGCCGATGGTGTGTAGGCTCTGTTCTTAAAGAACGTAATCTCATACTCTGCCTCCAGGTATTCCCGTACAGCGTTGTCGCTGTCTGTCACCCGTATGCCTCCGGCAATCAATTCTACCGTAATCGCTGCCACAACTGTCTGGTCAAGATCCAGCAGACTTGGTCTGATTTCCGGTATGACTTCCTCGACCGGCAATCCCGCCTTATGCAGGCGCACTCCCGTTGCCGCCGATTTTGCCGCAAGCAAGGTGTGATCCGGCGCAAACTGCAGGGAGTTCCTGTCCCCATGAATTGCCAGCGGCTGGTTATCATAGACCTCTAACATACCGTATTTAGTAGAAAGCAGCTGCGGAAATGCCGGTTCGGCACTGCGCACACTTCCATCTTCGTAGAGAGCCAGTCCGATTCTTCCATACAATTCCTTCTTTCCTGCACGAAAGGAGAATACTTCATCCTTATAGAAAGAAATGCTTTTGATGTTTCCGCTTTTATAAAATGAAACACAGGAGATTTTATGGGCCAGCCTGGCAAAAGGAAGCTCGATACACATCACCTTGGCCAGCGCAATTTCGTCTTCTTCACTCCAGTAACCACTGACTTTTCCAAACAAGGGGAAAAGTCTGCGCAGCTCACCGGATTCATAGAACGTGACAAATTCAGCCTCTGTGCGCCCCAGCGGACTGTCTATATAGGAAGCTTCTTTTAGATAGACGCTTTTTAGCGCTCCTGATGCATAGTATGCAACGGACTTTCTGTTTCTGGTTCTCGCGTCAATCTCTTCTTCATCTCTGGGAAGCAGCTCCCCATAGTGTGTTTGTATTCGCATTGGCTCCTCCTGACTTTAAGTATCTTAACTCATATTATCTCTATTGTATTTCATATATCCTACAATGTAAAGCGAAATTATTTGTTTTATCTGGATTTGGACAAAAAAAGACCGTCGGTTCACTTATTTACAGCAAACTAACGGTCTGTCACAGATCCTATATACTTATTTTATGCTGTCTCAACGACCTCCAGAATTTCAACCGGGCAATTTCTTGCACACAATCCACAGGCAATACATTTAGAAGCAACCGGAGAAGATTCTGCCTTCACCATAATTCCGAACGGACAGGCTTCCACACAGGCACCACAGCCTGTACATACCTTCTTGTTGACCATATATACACCCTTGGCATTCTGCGTAATCGCACCGACTTCACAGGCTTTGGCACATTTACCGCACTGCGGACAGGGGGTGGGCTTCGGCTCTCCTTTTCTTTCGATTACTTTGATTGCCGCCTTCCCCGGATCGAATTCTTTATAGAATGATTCCGAACAGGTACGGACACAATCAAGACATGCCATACAGGCGGCACCTTTTTTCACAGTAAGCTTTTTCATCGTTATCCTCCTAAATTATCAGTAATTGATTTTATTATACTATTAATGATAATTTTTCTCAACTTGTTTTGTATACAAATACGGCACAATTCTTTAGTTTTGTTGAATTTACTGTACTTTGCGAATCGCACTGCTTCAAAAACTTCTTTACTTTAGAACTGCGTTAGGGTAAAATATCAGTATTGTCTATATGAAAAGGGAGGATATATTATAATGAAAAAAGTTGTTGTTTTACTTATGGCGTTTGTAATGGTGTTTGGGCTTATTGGCTGTACAAGAGCAGACAATACTTCTGACACTTCCACCACAGGAACCGATGAGTCCTGGACAAAGGTAGAAGAAGCCGGCGAGCTGGTACTTGGTCTGGATGATGCGTTCCCGCCAATGGGCTACAAGGATACGCAGACTGGTGAACTGATTGGATTCGATATCGATCTTGCAACGGAAGTATGCGAGCGTCTGGGCATAGAGCTTACGCTGCAGCCTGTGGATTGGAATAATAAAAGTTCTGAGCTTAACAATGGCAATGTAGATTGTCTGTGGAATGGATTCAGCAAGACAGACGAGCGTGACAAAGAATTCAACTTAAGTATTCCTTATATGAAGAACAACCAGGTAATTCTGGTAAAAACAGATTCCGAATATAACGGTCTGGACGATCTGGCCGGAAAAACCCTCGGAGTACAGACAGATTCTTCAGCTGAAGTAGCATTGAACAGTGATGATGCCAAAGATTTCAAGGACTCACTGGGCGAAATCGTTGCCATTGACGACTATACAAAGGCAATTCTGGAAATCCAAAATGGAACCATTGATGCCATTGCGATTGACGAGATCGTAGCCCGCTTCTACTTAACAGACGACCCGGATGCCTATCGTATCCTGGAAGATGGAGAGGGCAACGTGGCTTCTCTGGCTGTTGAGGACTATGTGGTTGGATTCAGAAAAGATGATGAAGCTTTAAAAGTAAAAATCGAAGATACTTTAAAAGAAATGAAAGAGGACGGAACCTTGAAGACCATTTCTGAGAAATGGTTCCAGGAAGATGTCACAACGATTGAATAAGCAAAACTCAAATAAATAACCAGGAGACAGTATATTATGAATTATCAGGCACTTTTAACGGATATGATCCCCGGCGCGCTCATGTCGCTTCGTATCTTCTTTATCACTCTTTTGGGCGCTCTGCCGCTTGGCATGCTGCTTGCTTTAGGGCGTATGTCCAACAAGAAGGTATTTCAGATTCCGGTAAAAATCTATATTCTGATTATGCGCGGGACGCCGCTGATGCTGCAGCTTTTGTTCATTTTCTATGGACTCAAACCGCTGACCGGTATTCAGCTGGATCGTGTCTCCGCCGCTCAGATCGCATTTATCCTGAACTATGCCGCCTATTTTGCTGAGATTTATCGCGGTGGACTGGATTCCATTCCTACCGGACAGTATGAAGCAGCCAAAGTGCTGGGATACGGTCGCAGCCAGACGTTCTTTCATATTATACTGCCTCAGGTTGTCAAACGAATTCTGCCCCCCATGGGCAACGAATTCATCACCCTGGTCAAGGATACTTCTCTGGCCCAAGTCATCGCTGTTGTAGAGCTTTTGAGGATTACAGAAAGCTGGGTCACCTCATCCGTAAGTATGGTGCCCTTTGTCATTGCAGGTCTTTTCTACCTGGCGATGAATGCCGTTGTATCCCGCTGCTTTACACTGGCTGAAAAACGCCTGAGCTATTACCACTGATTAGGAGGCTTTACATGTCTAAATTAATGCTGACCGCTACGAATATTCACAAATCCTTTCACAAAGAAAAGGTATTAAAAGGTATTTCTGTCGAAGTACGCGAGGGCAATGTACTCGCGATTATCGGCCCTTCCGGTTCCGGGAAAAGTACCTTCCTGCGCTGCATCACCCAATTAGAGGAGATTGACTCAGGGGAAATCGAAATCTGCGGAAAGTCACTTGTTAAAAATGATGCCGAGCAAAGAGCCGTCTATGTCTCTGCTAAAGAGCGTTTCGAAATCGGTCTGCATATCGGTCTGGTATTTCAGAATTTCAACCTGTTTCCGCATTATTCTGTCTTAAAGAATATCACAGATGCCCCCGTTCGGGTCTTGGGAAAAACTCCGGCTGAAGCTGAGCAGACTGCTCTTTCGCTGCTCGCTAAAATGGATTTGACAGAGAAGGCAAACGCCTATCCCGCCCAGCTCTCCGGCGGCCAGCAGCAGCGCGTCTCTATTGCACGTGCCTTGGCAATGAGCCCTGACATACTGTTCTTCGATGAACCTACTTCCGCTCTTGACCCGGAGCTTACCGGTGAAATTCTCAAGGTCATGCGCAATCTTGCGGCAGAACACATGACCATGGTCGTCGTTACACATGAGATGAAATTCGCACGTGATGTGGCGGATCACATTATCTTCATGGATGAAGGCTGCGTCGTAGAAAGCGGCTCCCCCGAGGTGCTTTTTGAACAGACAGAAAACGAAAGAACCCGCGCCTTTCTCTCACGCTATTACGAAGACTGATTTCACTGTTGACTACAAGGAGGCAAAAAACGCTGTTGTACGGTTGATTTTTGACATAATCGCATCAAAGGCCGCCGGTGTCAGCGACTGTGGTCCGTCACAAAGTGCCTTCTCCGGATTATTATGCACTTCAATCATAACACCATCTGCTCCGGCGGCGATTGCTGCCATGGTAAGAGGTTCCACCATAAAGCGCAGTCCCGCTGCATGGCTTGGATCTATAATTACCGGCAGATGGCTTTTTTTCTTCAGCATTGGAATAGCAGAGATATCCAATGTGTTGCGCATTGATGTCTCAAAAGTTCTGATACCTCTCTCACACAGAATGATTCTCTCATTTCCTCCTGCCATAATATATTCCGCACTCAGAAGCAGTTCGTCCAGCGTATTTGCCATACCACGCTTCAGCAGTATCGGCTTATCCAGCTTTCCGAGTTCTTTTAAAAGTTCGAAATTCTGCATATTTCTTGTCCCGACCTGAATCATATCCACTTCTTCAAACAAATCAATGTGGCTCAGTGACATGATTTCTGTCACGATCGGAAGCCCTGTCGCTTTCTTGGCTTCTAACAGCAGACTTAATCCATCCTCATGAAGACCCTGAAATGCATAAGGCGAAGTCCTTGGCTTAAAAGCGCCTCCGCGCAGGAAGCCGGCACCCGAGGCCTTGACATCCTCAGCCACTTCGATGATCTGCTCACGGGTTTCAATCGAGCAGGGACCTGCAATGACCTGAAAGTTTCCATTTCCGATCTTTCTATTTTCTACTTCGACCACACTGTCTTCCTGATGCATGCTGCGGCCTGCCAGCTTATAAGGTTCTTTTATTCTGCGGACGGCTTCAACCGCCTCATAGGCCAGCAGCTGATCCTCATTCACAATAGAGGTATCCCCTACCAGACCCAGAATCGTTGTCTTCTCACCGCGAGAGGTGTGAATACTCAAGCCCTTTTTTCTAAGTTCCCGTTTTAGTTCCAGAATACTTTCTTCGGCTGCGCCGGATTTCAAAATTACAATCATGTTCGTCTCCTTTTTTCAACTGTGTACTATGGCTCCTGCAAAACAAAGAAAGCCGGTGTTTGCTATGCAAACACCGGCTCAAAATTCATACTATTCTATCGTGTATCAGCTAAAATAGTGCTCATTTTTAAGATGTTTAGTCATAGCAAAAAGTCTGACGCCGTAATAGCCCCAGAAACTATAAAATGAATATACATTTGTGTTTGTATTCACTTTAGGATTTGCTAACATACTTACACCTCTCGAATTTGTCTATAATCCTAACACACAGTAATTGTTTTTGTCAAGTTTGCATTTTATTGCGCCATTTTTTTCCTGTTTACTAGTATTTTTTGATGAACTATAATAGAATCATGAAAAAAAGAAGAGAGGCTCTACAACCACCAAAATTCAAGACTTCCATGCTGCTTGTCATCATAGGACTCATCTCAATACTGCTGCTGACCGTATTCAGTGGATTCTATTACAAGAGGACAATTTCGGACATTGGATTAAAGTCCACCCTTACACCGGAAACGTATTCCTGGCATTATACACTGATTCTGGAAAATTATAACTCCACCTTCTGGCAGTCCGTCTACACGAGCGCACAGGAACAGGCCAATAAGAACGATGCCTATATCGAGGTCATGAGCCCCGATCTATTAAGTGATTACACTGCTCTGGACTTTATGAAGATGAGCATTGCTGCCCAGGTCGATGGAATTATTCTGGAATACGACGGCAGCGCCGGATTGGAAGAGCAGATCAACCTTGCCGAAGATAATGGGATTCCTGTAATTACGATAGGCAAGGATGCTCCCTCCAGCAAGCGTCAAAGCTATGTCGGCATCAACAGCTACCAGTCGAGTCAGGCGTACAGCGATGCTGTGCTCTCACTGATTGATTCCGATACCTCGCGCATTATGATTCTGACCAGCAAAGAAACTTCCTCCGATAATCAGGAGATGCTCTCTACCGAAATCAACACTGCCATTATGAAGCATCCTGAAATCACCGAGGCTATTAAGGTCGAATATTATTATGTCGAGGAACAAAGTGTGTTCGATGCCGAGGAAGCCATTCGAACCATTTTCCTGACGCCCGAGGGGCCGCCTGATATCCTGCTTTGTTTGCAGGATATTTATACGGAAAGTGCCTACCAGGCGCTCAT
The DNA here is from genome assembly GCA_047975025.1 of Lachnospiraceae bacterium. Lineage (GTDB taxonomy): Bacteria > Bacillota > Clostridia > Lachnospirales > Lachnospiraceae > JBKECY01. Next base: position 19,421 of record JBKECY010000079.1, on the reverse strand, counting down.
TGACTACAATCTGGTCGGTTCGGTGGATATCATAGGCTACTATCCCTCCTCCACTATTATTGAAGCCGTAGAAAACGGGATAATTCCCATCGTATTTGAGCTGGATGCCCAGCAGATCGGCCGTTTCAGTATCACAGCCATGACCGACTATAAGAAAGAAGGCCGCACTAATAATTACTACAATGTGACGCTTAATCTGATTGATCAAAGTAATGTAGCTGCATATAAAGAGGTGAGCGATGAAGGATAAATTCACTAAACGCTGGATGGATCTTTCAATCCGCAAAAAGCTTCTTCTGGCTTTTGCCCTTACCTCCATCCTCATGTTTCTAATCAATTTATTCACCTACTGGCAGGTGAATCAGACGATTCAAAAAATCGATAAAATCTATGTCAGCAATGTCAGTCTGAATGAGCTGTCCGATGCTTTTACCAACATCCACGACGATATGTACTCCTATCTGGTGGTCAAAAGCTCTGATGCTCTGGAAGATTATTACCGCAGTGAGCAGATTTTCAGCAATTTGTTAAGCCAGTTGAATGATACTACGGTCGACAATACTATATTGATGTATGAAAAAAACATCCGCGATATGTCTGAATCTTATCTGGACATCACACAGGAAGCGGTTCTGGCGAAGCGCGGCCGAAATGTGGAAAAATACAAAGCCTCGTATGAAGAGGCAAGTGATTTGTACAAATACATAAATTCCTATATTTACAGCCTGAACAACCAGCAGTTCAAGAATAATTCTAATATCTACCAGACACTGCTTAGCTCCTTGTCCTATCTGGAGGTCTTGAGTTCGATTATACTGCTTATTGTAACTGCCATAAATATAATGATTCTGCTGGTCATCACCCGCAACATAACCAGTCCGCTCATCAGTCTTTCCGTCGCAGCAAACGAACTCGGCGCCGGTAATTTTGACGTGGCGCTTCCGGTCTATGCCGCCCACGATGAGGTCGGCGTCATGACGCACGCGTTTGGTCATATGGCACACAGTATCAAGGACTATATCAAAAAAACTACAGAAAGCCTTGAAAAAGAGCAGCAGATGATGGAGCAGGAATTCCTGATGGAATCTCACCTAAAAGATGCACAGTTAAAGTACTTGCAGGCTCAGATCAACCCACACTTTCTATTTAATTCCCTGAATGCCGGCGCACAGCTTGCCATGATGGAGGATGCGGAGAAGACTTGTCTGTTCATTGAGCGTATGGCTGAATTCTTTCGATATAGTGTCAAGAAGATTTCTGAAGACTCTATTCTGGCCGAAGAAATAGAGGTCGTTGATAATTATATTTATATTCTCAATGTACGCTTTACCGGGGATATTCATTTTTTCAAAAATATCGACCCACTTGCTACTCATATCAAAATTCCAAGCATGATTCTGCAGCCCCTAGTCGAAAATGCAGTAAATCATGGGATACGCGACATAGACTGGGAAGGTTTTATCACACTGACCGTACGCAGACAGGAGGATTTCGTCCACATCAGCCTGCATGATAACGGCCGCGGAATGACACAGACACGAATTCAGGAAGTGCTCTCTAATACGCACAGCACTTCTGCCTCGGACGATGTATCCACACAGGTCGGTCTTGATAATGTAATCAGCCGTCTTAAACTCTATTACAATCAGACAGATGTACTAAGCATCAAAAGTGACGGTCCCGGCAAGGGAACTACCATCACATTGGTGCTGCCGATACTTTGAGGGGGAGTGTATGTATAGAATACTGATCGCTGATGATGAAGGAATCATGCTTGACTCGCTACGCAATATTATCCTGTCAAATTTCGAAGACGAATGCGAGATCATGACGGTTAAGACCGGTCGTGCCGCCATTGAATCTGAGCAGGTGTTTCGTCCGGATATTATTTTTATGGATATACAAATGCCGGGACTTAGCGGTATCCAGGCAATGAAAGAAATCCGAAAAAAGAATCCGTTCGTCCTGTTCATCGTTATTACCGCATACGATAAGTTCGACTATGCCAAAGAAGCCATAGCCATCAATGTGTTTGAATACCTTACCAAACCAGTTAACAAGAAGACGGTAATTAACACACTGCTTGATGCCATGAAGCAGGTGGAACAAGACCGGACAAAGCGCAGTGATGATTTGAAAATCAGAGAAAAACTTGAGATTGTCATCCCGCTGATCGAAAGCGGATTCATCTACAATATGCTGCTCCAGGAGGAATTTCTGCCTGACGAGGATAATTACAGGGAACTGTTAAGCATCACCCAAAAATATGCGTATGTCATTCTGCTGGAATTCGGTGAAGAAACCGATGAAGGCGCCATGCAGAACAAAGTAGGTGCCAGTGTTCAGGTCAATAATTTTTATGCTGATCTGCGCGATATTATCCGTAATTTATTCCCGGCTATCGTTGGCCCGATCATGGGGAACCGCGTTGTGATTCTCGTTCCATGGGAGTCTGATACGGTCAGTTACGAGGAGCGTATCGCACAGATTAAGCGCGCCAACAATCTTGTGCACAAGCTGGAGCAAAAAATCCCCAGTATATTCCGTGCAGGAATCGGCTCCCTGAAAGCCCTGGAATTCGCCAAGGAATCCTATCTGGAAGCACTAAAGGCCCTGCAGGATACCCACACACATATCATTCACATCCATGATGTCCCCGTCAGTGCCAAATACGACGGTGAGTATCCAAAGGATTTGGAAAAAAGGTACTACCAACGGGTTCGCAAGGGTGATGTGAATGCCTCTCTTGACCGCGCCGATTCTTTTTTCACCTGGATGACCGAACATCACGATGGCTGCCTTGATAATATACGGATTAAAATTTTAGAATTAGTCATACAGATTGAAAAGGATGCATTTTCCATGGGAAGTATGCAGTATGGTTTTCGCTATCGCCAGAACTATCTGCAGGAACTTACGGAATGCACAGAGCTTGAGGGACTGAAAGCCTGGTTCCTGGATCGGACTTCTGAAGTTACACTCACCATTGCCAATACGACAGCCGATACCTCGGAAAGCCTGATTTCTCAGGCCATTACCTATATCAACCAGAATTTCCAGAAGGATATTTCCCTTGATGACGTCTCCCGGCACGTGGATATCAGCCCCTATTATTTCAGCAAACTTTTCAAGGAAGAAGCCGGAGAGAATTTTATCGAATATTTGACAGCGACCCGAATGTCACATGCCAAACAGCTGCTCCAGAATCCGGCCCGAAGTATCAAAGAAGTCTGCCTCCTGTCCGGTTACAGTGACCCGAATTACTTCAGCAGAATTTTCAAAAAATGTATCGGTATCACGCCGAGTGAGTACAGGGAAAGGTTGGGGTAAATAAATGAAAAAACAGTTACTTTTAGTACTATGCATTATCATGATGACAAGTGCGCTGCTTTTCGGCTGCACCAATGCCTCCTCTAAAGCGGATACGTCTGACAACACTGCGGAGGCTGAAATTTCAATCGGTTTTTCCTTCGACTCTTTCGTTATTGAGCGCTGGATTCGCGACCGTAATATCTTCGTCTCAACCGCACAGGAATATGGCGCAGAGGTCAATGTCCAGGTCGCTAATGGCGATGCGCAGGAACAAATCTCTCAGATAGAGTATCTAATCCGCAAGAAGATGGATGTCATCGCCATCGTCGCAATTGATGCCGACGCGCTGTCCGATGTCGTACAAAAAGCCCGGGAAGAAGGCATCAAGGTCATCTGCTACGACCGGCTGATCAAGAATGCGGATGCGGATTTGTACATCTCGTTTGACAATGTGCAGGTCGGAGAATTGATGGCGCAGGCACTAATTGACAGCACACCCGATGGCAGCGATATCTTCATGATTCAAGGACCTGTGTCTGATAACAATGTAGCGCTTGTCTATGAAGGTTTCACACAAACCATGGCTCAGACGAACCGCCAGATTGTGTACAGTGCCAACTGCTCGGACTGGCTCGCCGAAGATGCTTTCTCCTATGTTACGGAAGGACTTACACAGTATCCCGATGTGGCAGGTGTCATGTGTGGCAATGACGATCTGGCCAGTCAGGCGTTTCGTGCGCTCTCCGTCAAACAAAAGGCCGGAAAAATCGCTTTGGTAGGCCAAGACGGAGATCTCTCAGCCTGCCAGCGCATTGTTGAGGGGACCCAGACCATGACAGTCTATAAGTCTGTGGAAACCTTGGCCAAGACCGCTGCCAGGTATGCCATCAAGCTCGCCAAAGACGAGCCTTTGAATCTGCCCGATACAATGAACGACGGCACCTATGATGTTCCTTTGTACCTCCTATCTCCTATCGCTGTCACCAAAGAAAATATGGACGATATTATTCTGGAGGAAAATTTCCACATACGTGAGGATGTCTACTTAAACATCCAGCAATAACCTTTCCACTGCCCAGATAGCAAAAAATTATTGCAAAAATGTCTTGTATTTCTACAAGGCATTTTTATTTTCGTAAAAATGTACAGTGTGTTGGCAAATAAGTCTAGCTGCACCTGTGGTAGAGTACTTATAGAATACTTAAACACTTGTATTTAGTATGATTTTAAAAGGAGGATTTACAAATGAAAAAGAGAGTTGTTAGTTTTTTGCTTTCCGCTATTATGGTGGCATCCCTGCTCGCAGGCTGCGGAACTTCCGGCGAAGTTGCTGATAAGGAAGCTTCCGGGGAAACAACCGAGGCGGCATCCGATACCTCGGATTCCGGCAGTACAAGTACTTCCGGAAATACGATCGGTGTAGCCATGCCAACCAAAGACCTGCAGCGTTGGAATCAAGATGGTACTAACATGAAAGCCGAACTTGAAGCGGCCGGCTATACGGTAGACCTTCAGTATGCCAACAACGATGTGTCAACGCAGGTATCGCAGATTGAAACTATGATTTCCAATAACTGTGCACTGCTGGTCATTGCTTCCATTGATGGTGAGTCGCTGGGAACTCCTCTGGCCGCTGCCAAAGAAGCCGGTATCCCGGTCATTGCCTATGACCGGCTTCTTATGAACTCGGATGCAGTTTCCTACTATGCTACTTTTGATAACTATTCCGTAGGTACAAAACAGGGTGAATATATCAAGGAACAGCTGGATTTGGATAATGCAGAAGGCCCGTTCAATATGGAAATTTTCACTGGTGACCCCGGTGACAACAATGCAAAATTCTTCTATCAGGGTGCCATCGATGTACTTCAGGAATACATTGACTCAGGTAAAATCGTTGTTCCTTCAGGCCAGATTGATTTCGCATCTGTTGCTACGGCCAACTGGTCCACAGAAACTGCTCAGACAAGAATGGATACCATCATTTCTTCAAATTATACGGATGGCAAGAAACTAGACGCCGTACTTTGCTCCAATGACTCAACAGCTCTGGGTGTGGCCAATGCCCTCGCATCCTCTTTTACAGGTGACTATCCTCTGATTACCGGACAGGATTGTGACATTCCTAATGTCAAGAACCTGATTGCAGGAAAACAGGGTATGGATATCTTCAAGGACACCAGAGAACTGGCAACACAGGTCGTAAAAATGGTAGATGCTTTAATGCAAGGTGAAGAAGCAGAAGTCAATGATACGGAAAGCTATGATAACGGCTCCGGTATTATCCCCACCTATCTTTGTGAGCCTACGGTATGTACCATCGATAACTACAAAGAACTCCTTATAGATTCAGGCTATTATACAGAAGCAGATTTGCAGTAGGCAACCGCTTGGCGGCCGGACAGATGGGGGATTGCTCTCCCATCTGTCTATCTGTTACAGCTGTATTAAGAAAACCAACAGGAGGTAAGAACGTGTCCGAAATGCTTTTGGAAATGAAAAATATCACCAAAACTTTCCCCGGCGTAAAAGCACTGGATAATGTGAATTTACAGGTGGAAAAGGGAGAAATTCATGCACTTGTCGGAGAAAACGGTGCAGGAAAATCCACACTTATGAATGTCCTAAGCGGCATCTATCCCTACGGTACCTATGAAGGAGATATTTTATACGATGGTGAAGTCTGCAAATTCTCCAATATCGTAGACAGTGAAAAGAAAGGAATCATCATCATCCATCAAGAACTTGCTCTGATTCCCTACATGAGTATCGGTGAAAATATGTATCTCGGCAACGAACGCGGTTCAAAAGCCGCGATTAACTGGCATGAAACTTACGGCGAAGCCGATAAGCATCTGAAGACTGTCGGACTTAAGGAATCTTCACGTACGCTCATCAAGGATATTGGTGTAGGCAAGCAGCAGCTGGTAGAGATTGCCAAGGCACTTGCAAAAAATGCCCGGCTTCTGATTCTGGATGAACCTACGGCTTCACTCAATGAAGACGATTCGCAGGCACTTTTGGAACTGCTGCTCAAATTCAAAGCTGACGGCCTCACCTCGATTATTATTTCACATAAATTAAATGAAATTGCATATGTGGCTGATAAAATCACAATCATCCGCGACGGCTCTACCATTGAAACACTGCACAAAGGAAGCGATAGCATCACAGAGGATCGCATCATAAAGGGCATGGTCGGCCGCGAACTGACCGACCGGTTCCCCAAAAGAGAGGGCATCCTGCCGGGTGAGATTGCTATGGAGGTGGAGCACTGGAATGTCTATCACCCGCTGTACTCGGAGCGAAAAGTCGTCGACGAAGTTTCTTTTAAAGTACATAAAGGAGAAGTCGTTGGTATCGCAGGACTTATGGGTGCTGGCCGTACGGAACTGGCAATGAGTATCTTTGGGAAAAGCTACGGAAGCGCCATTAGCGGAAGCATCAAAATCAACGGTAAAGAATGTAATTTATCCAGCGTACAGGATGCAATTGCCCACAAACTCGCCTATGTGACCGAAGACCGCAAGGGCAACGGTTTGATTCTGTCGAATCCCATAACAACAAATACAACTCTGGCAAATATGCGTGCGATAAGCACTCGGGGCATCATTGATAAGGATAAGGAATATACTGTTGCTTCAGACTACCGCACGCAATTGAACATTAAATCTCCGACCGTCGAGCAGCATGTCGGCAATTTGAGCGGCGGCAACCAGCAGAAAGTCCTGCTCGCCAAATGGATGTTTACCAGTCCGGACATACTCATACTCGATGAGCCTACCCGCGGAATCGATGTAGGAGCCAAATATGAGATTTACTGTATTGTAAATCAACTGATTGCCGAAGGGAAATCTGTCATCATGATTTCTTCGGAGCTTCCCGAAATACTGGGGATGTCAGACCGTATCTATGTGATGAATGAGGGGCGGATCGTAGGAGAACTTGATTCAAGTGACGCATCACAGGAAATAATTATGTCAAGCATTCTTAAATCAAGTAAAGGAGAGTAGAACATGGGAAAAGTTAAAATATCTGAATTAGTAAAGAAATATACCATGGTAATCGTTCTGATTATTGTTACGGTATTTTTCGCCACACAAAACAACGGTGCTATTTTGAATCCGCAAAATATCACCAATCTGATCTTCCAGAACGCATACGTCTTCATTCTGGCGACTGGTATGCTGTTTTGTATATTGACCGGAGGTAATATCGATCTGTCTGTTGGCTCAGTGGTATGCTTCGTTGGTGCCATCGGTGGTCAGATGATGGTGCAAAATGGAGTCAACGTATATGTAAGCATCCTGGTCATGCTGCTGATCGGCCTGTTGGTTGGTGCCTGGCAAGGCTTCTGGATTGCCTATGTACGCATCCCGCCTTTCATCGTAACTTTAGCCGGCATGCTGGTGTTCCGAGGTCTGTCCAACGTTGTACTCAATGGACTTACCATCGCACCGATGCCTGACATCTACCTGCAATTTTTTAACAACTATGTACCGGACTTCTTTCAGGTCCCCGGCATCAATCTGACATGTCTGCTTACAGGTATTCTGGCATGTGTCATCTACATACTTTCTGTCGTCTGGAGCCGCAGGCAAAAAACAAGTAAGAAATACAGTGTGGAACCTCTCGGTTCTGTTGCTGTCCGTATGATTATCATCTGTGCTGTCATCATCGCATTCAGCTATCGTCTGGGACAATACAAAGGTATTCCTATGGTACTGGTATGGGTATTCGTTGTCGTTGCCATTTACAGTTACATCGCTTCTAAAACAACGGTCGGCAGATATTTTTATGCCGTCGGCGGCAATGAAAAAGCCACCAAGCTGTCAGGAATTAATACGAACCGGGTATATTTTCTGGCATACCTAAATATGGGACTCTTATCTGCTGTGGCTGCACTTGTGACCATTGCCCGTCTGAACTCAGCCAATCCAACAGCCGGCAACAACTATGAGATGGACGCCATCGGCTCCTGCTTCATCGGTGGTGCCTCCGCATACGGCGGTATCGGAACAGTCCCCGGTGTTATCGTGGGTGCGCTCCTGATGGGTATTATTAACCAGGGTATGATTATCATGAGTGTTGATGCCAACTACCAGCGCGTTGTCAAAGGATTAGTCCTGTTGGCAGCAGTCATATTTGATGTTGTAAGTAAGCGAAAAAGCTTCATAGAGAAATAAAGTTTCTTGACTTTTCCAGTATCAAATGCTAGTATTTGACTAAGCCAACATTGGTGGTCAACAGCTTTTACAAGCTGCTTTCATAGAATGATTTTGATACTGGAAGGTGAGGTGGCATTATGAATTACAGCAAAGATTTTTTCAAATTAGACACTACCGGTATAACGGCTGGAATCATTGGTTCTGAGGCACTCCCGGCAGATGTAAAACCGGAGGATTTCATTAAACTGACCGCGAACACGACAGATGCGGCACAAGAAAAGCATGTACCTTTTCCAACTTATAAAGATGGAATTTTAGATGTCAAGGTGGGTTCTGTCCTGCATCCGATGACGGAAGAGCATCATATCGTATGGATCGCCGTTGTACAGGATAACCGGACGCAAATCGTAAATCTGGAGCATACAGCATCCCCGGAATCTGAGTTCTCCGTATTTGAAGCAGACCTTACAGTCTATGCTTACTGTAATCTGCATGGCCTGTGGGCAACCGATGTATCGTTCGATACAGATAACGGTGATGAGCTGGTATGTTCACCGGAATTCCCGGATGGCTGCATGTAAGAATCGCAAGTTCGAGGCGTTTCCCTTGGGGGAGACGCTTCTTTTTTGTGTACCGCTTCACGTTGCTTCAGGCTTTTCAAACCTGCACGAGTGAGGTATAATGTACCATATCGGAAGAAAATCAAGCGGCCCCAAAGGGGACATTTGATTTTACCCGATATGGTAGCAACAGACCGTCAGGTCTGGGGCTTATCTACCGTAATTCAACTCCTTTCAAGCAGCTCCTTTCAAGCAACTCCTTTCAAGCGGCCCCAAAGGAGACATTTGATTTTACCCCTCAAGAAAGTACGGTGACCCCATGATTCGTATCGCCATCGTCGAAGACGAAACCGAGCACGTTCAGATTCTCTACGACTACCTGAAACGCTATGAAAAAGAAAATTCCATCACATTTCACATTCAGACTTTCTCTGACGGACTTCATATCGTCTCAGATTATGCTGCTAGTTTTGATATCATCCTGCTTGATATACAGATGAAGCATATGGATGGCATGCAGACCGCAGAAAAGATCCGTAAACTGGATGAAAATGTGGCATTTATTTTTATTACATCCACCATTCAATTTGCCGTACAAGGCTATTTAGTGGATGCGCTCGGCTATGTCCTAAAACCCGTGCCCTACCTGGCTTTTTCCCAGATCATCGGAAAAGCCGTAAAGCAGGCATTGCAAAAGCAAAAGAAGTATTATCTGCGAATTGAGCGCGAGGGCGGCTATCTCCGGTTAGAAACAGCTTCCATCTATTACATTGAAAGCCAGCGTCATTCTATCATTGTTCATTCAACGCAAGGAGACTTTCTGACAGCCGGTCCTCTAAAGCGGGTGGAGGAACAGCTCCGCGAACATGGATTTTCAAAATGCCATAACGCATATCTGATCAACCTGCTGCACGTCAACGGCATTCAGAACAACACAGTGCTTCTTTCCAATGCCGAAAGCCTGCCCGTCAGCCGCGCACGCAAGAAACTGTTCATGGAAGACCTGACAGATTATATAGGAGGAATCAAACGATGAGTTTTGACTCTCTGCTCGACACCCCCAGAATCTACACTGCCATTGCCGAATGGGGCGCCTGCGTCGTCTATATTATGATGCTGCGCAAAAAGCGCCGGGATTTTAAACTCTACTTTGCACTTGCTGCCATGCTTGTCTGGTTCATACTATACCAAACGGTCGCTGGCATGCTTCCATTATATCTGTGGATTCCCGGAATGATTGGTGCCATCGGCAGCATCTATTTTTTCATCTACTATATATGCGGCATCCCCAAACTTGATGCCGGTTTTTGCTGTTTTCGGGCCTTTGTTCTGGCCGAATTTGTAGCCTCACTGCATTGGCAGATTTATGTCTGGTCAGCCATAGGACTAAATAAGACCAGTCAGTTTGCTTCTATTTTGTTGCTGCTGCTCGTATATGCCGTACTGTTCGTCAGCTATTTTCTATTAGAGAGAGAACATCTTTCAAAAAGCGAATATCTGCATGTTGACGGCAAGGAATTATTTAGTTCTGCTCTGATTGCATTAAGCGTTTTTGCCATCAGCAACGCGACCTTTGTATTATCTGACACCCCACTGGCCAGCGCGCTCAGCTCAATTTTATATATCCGTACTCTGGTCGATTTTGCGGGTCTGGTTCTCCTGTTCGACCAGCAGGACAAACGTGAGAAGCTGCGGATGCGCAGTGAAAATCAAACTATGAATATCATGCTCTCCCGCCAATATGACCAATATCGTGCCTCGCTGGATAATATCGAGCTTTTGCGTCGGGAATTTCATGATCTGAAGCACTATATGGTCGCCATCCGTTCCGAAAAAGATCCCGAGAAACAGCAGCGCTACCTGACTGAAATGGAACAGGCAATTCTGGCCCAAAATGCCATGACCAATACCGGAAATCACGTGTTGGACGTCATGCTTACAACTAAGAATTCCTATTGTACAAGAAATCATATTACCTTTACCTGCGTGGCCGATGGCAAACTGCTTTCCTTTATCCATGTCAAAGATATCTGCTCAATTTTTGGAAATGCACTGGACAATGCCATAGAATGTGTCACACAATATGCCAGCCCGGAAAAGCGCCTGATCAGTCTTACGATGATGCGCCGCAACCAGTTCCTGCTGATCCAGTTTGAGAACTATTCGGAAGAACCTCTCACACTTACACAGGATCGATTGCCCCGAACCACAAAATCCAATCAGCAGTTCCATGGATATGGGTTGAAAAGTATCCAGGTCGCCATCGAAAAATACGGCGGATCCATGACACTGCAGGCACAGGAGCACTGGTTCACACTGCAAATCTTAATTCCAATCAAAGAAGACGTCTCAGCCGGTTAGTGGTCTGAGACGTCTTCTTCGTTTCTATTCTGCTTTGTGTGCCAGCTCGGCCAACAATCTTTCGTAGACTTTGTTTTTGCGCTTGTTCGAGAAAAAACCACCTATGATTTTTCCCATTCCGCCAAAGAAATGACCGTTAACAAGTGCTACCATACCATGCACCATTTCCATACTGACCATGCCGTTTGTCATCTTGGCAATCCCCCGAAATGGCATATTGTAGATAAAAAGCACATTCAGATCCGGCGTTCCCTTAGCTTCGCTTTTCAGCTTAATTTTCGTCAGACGCTTGTAAATAAACCGCGCCAGACCGCTTTTAGCATAATACATCTGACAGATGGCATCATTGACACTCAATTCACCGGTCCATGCGATTGCAGGGATTTTATACCCCAGCAACTCTTCATATTCCTTGTCAGAAATTTCAGTAATATCACCTTTATAATAAAACGGCAGTTTCTGCTTGTCGTAGGGCAACACCTCGGTCGTTCCTGACTGGTACAGCGTTTGTGTCAGACGTATGTCAGCAACACTCGCCCCCACACTGATCAGATACTCTCCTTCTTCAATTTCCCACTGTTTCGTAGCACGGTTCCAATAGCGGAATGTTTTGTCATCAAATGCAATTTGAACCTCCCTGCTTTCTCCCGCTTTTAAAAATACTTTGGTGAACCCTTTAAGTGATTTGACAGGGCGGAAAATACGGCTCTTCGGCATGCCCACGTATAACTGTACAATTTCAGCGCCGTCATACTTACCAGTATTGGTAATCCGCAGGGTTACACCCGCAGAAGTTACCTGGTATTCTGAATAAGCAAACTCCGTATAGGAAAGACCAAAGCCGAAGGGGTACGCTGTCTTCTTCTGGCACGTTTCATAATAGCGGTAGCCAACATACAGACTTTCTCTGTATTCCACAGTTCTTTGTGCACCGGGAAAATACCGGTACGCCGGAGTATCTTCATAGACTTCCGGATAAGATTCATTTAATTTACCGGAAGGATTGGCTTTGCCCAGCAACAGATCCAGCATTGCGGATGCCCCGGCCTGACCGCCGAGATATCCATGCAAGATGGCATGGCAGCACGTGTGCCATGCCATTTCAATGGCGGAACCGGCGCTTAGGACACCTACAATATTTTTATTGGCCGCTGCGAGTGCTTCAAGCAGTTCAATTTGATTTTGTGAGATTCGCATGTGATTCCTGTCCATACCCTCTGACTCCCGAATCTCATCAAGGCCGAAGCAGTAGATGACAATTTCCGCACGTGCCGCCAGCTTCACAGCCTCTGCTTTTAAAGCCTCGTCTTCCTCACCTGAGCGATGATATCCTTTTGCAAAACCGATATAATCCAGTGCATACTCGCGAATCTGCTCTTCCATCGTCTCAACTTTATATGGATTTACCATAGACGAGCCTGCGCCCTGATAGCGTGGCATTTGAGCAAAATCTCCGATTAATGCGACTTTACAATTTTCACGAAGCGGCAATACCGGTACTCCGGCAGCATCCGCCTCATTTTTTAGCAGGACGGCACTTTCAACCGCGGCTTTTTTAGCTAATTTATGATGTGCCTCTTCGTATGTTACACCTGTTGTCCGCTTGGCATTATGCAGGGACAATACCGCTTCTAACAGCTCGTCAACACAGCGGTCCAGCTGTTCTATAGGCAAGGTTCCTTGTTCCACTGCTTCAAGCAATTCACGTGCAGAGGCCAATCCGGGTGAGGGCATCTCAAGGTTAGAACCGGCTGCCACCCCCTTTACATGGTCGTTAGAACCACCCCAATCTGTAATTACAATTCCATCAAAGCCCCATTCATCACGTAGAATATCCTGCAATAAATGCTTATTTTCATTGGCATAGATACCATTGACTTCGTTGTAACTGCTCATAATTGCATTGGCCTTGCCTTCTTTTACCGCAATCTCAAAACCTTCCAGATAAATTTCCCGCAATGTCCTCTCATCAATAATCGAATCAGAAGCCATCCTGCGCAGTTCCTGGCTGTTCACTGCAAAATGCTTGGGGCAGGCATAGACTCCCTGACTTTGGATTCCTCGGATATAGGAGGCTGCCATCTTACCGGATAAGTACGGGTCTTCTGAAAAATATTCGAAGTTTCGTCCGCACAAAGGGCTGCGTTTAATATTAAGTCCCGGTCCAAGCAGTACGTCGACTTCCTGTGATGCGGCCTCTCTTCCCAGGGCTTCGCCGAGCTCTTCTCCAAGCGCTTCATCCCAACTGTTTGAAATCGTTGAAGCCGTTGGAAAGCAGGTTGCAGGCAGAGAGGCATTGAGACCGAGATGATCACCGGCCCCCGCCTGCTTACGGACCCCATGCGGCCCGTCCGCACAAAATATAGAGGGAATCTGCAAGTGCTCATATTCCCTGGTCTGCCACATATTTTTTCCGCTTAGAAATGCCGCTTTTTCCTCGATTGTCATTTGACTGATGATTTCTGCATGTTTCATAGGCACACTCTTTCTCTACGCTTTCTTTTCTTTAAAAATAATTTTCATAATCGGGAAAAATACCCAGAAGGAAATCACGCTGTTGATCAGCATTACAATAATGTCCGCTACGGTCATGCCCACTCTGGTTCCCATGACATCCATCAACAGTGAATAGATCGGTGTCTTATACAGGCCCTGCAGAGCTGCGGCTCCGATTGAGATCAACACCCATGCAATAAAGTACCACAGGGCAGCTTTTCCAACACTTGTCTTGGACTTAAATGTCACATTCCTTTGCAGGAAGAAGTTGATAACCTGGGCAATAAACAAGGTGATTTCAACTGCCAGGAAGTAGGCGAGGCCACCGCCTCCGCCGCTTCCAATAGCACCTGCCGCATAGGAAAATACATAGTAGATACTTCCATCCAGATTTCTTCCCACAGGCAGTACTTCAAACGCAGTATTTACTAATGGCGTGAAGCTTAACATATACTTTAGCACAGGCATGATGACCATCTGCAATACTGTCACACCATTACTGATGATAAAAAACACTATGAACTGCGCAATGGTGGGGTGTTTTTCCTTGAATCGGGTCCAAATTCCCTTTTCATTTTTTAGAGCTTTGTTATCATTCATCTTTATTCTCCGCTTCCGGATGCTTTGACCTGTGCCGCTGCTTTTTTTCTCTTACGGTATTTGGTAATTGCTGCAAATTCTAACGCAACGACACCAATACCCAATACAACGTTAATCACGATTGCGGTTACTTTCCATGCCGGCATTCCGACCTGCAGTACTTCCTCAGAATAGGCTCTGCTGTTTACTACCGTATATATAATATTCTTGCTTGCCTGACGCATTGCTAAGATACTGGTCGCACTCGTCTGGTCTTTTACGTGATTGGTCTCCGTATCATATGCTACGAGCATCGAATCATTTCCATTTCTGATTTCCTGATCCGCATTCTGATATCCATAGCCTCCGAAATAGTCTGTCAGCACGAAGCCTCTAAAGCCCCATTCATCACGAAGTACAGTGTTCAGCAACTGTGGATGCGCACCTGCATATACGGTTCCAATATAGTTGAATGCGGACATAACTGCTTTCGCTCCGCCCTCTTTGACTGCCATTTCAAAAGGTTTCAGATAGATTTCACGAATCGCCTGTTCATCTGACCATGTGCACAGCATATTATTACGGTTGTCTTCCTGATCGTTTAATGCAAAATGCTTGATAAAGGCGAAGACACCTTGTGATTCAGCACCAATTACCGCCTGGGCTGCAATCTTGCCTGAGAGAACGCTATCCTCTGAATAATACTCAAAGTTACGGCCTGCAAATGCAGAGCGGTGGATATTCATAGCCGGTGCATACCAGCCGGAGACACCCATTTCAGCGGCCATCTTGCCGATGCTCGTTCCAAACTCTTCAGCCAGCTTCTGGTTCCATGAAGATGCGATCATAACTGCTGATGGGAATCCAATAGAACTGGTTCCCGTAAAGTTATTGTTGATTGAAGCAGGGCCGTCGCAGTTGATTGTCTGTACCAGATCCACGCTTGACGCTGCTGAAGTCTGATAGCCTCCCAATGCGATAATCGTATCCATCTCGCTGATTGACAGCTGATCCAAAAATTCGTCCCACGCAGCATCATCATAATCCAGACCGCGCATATCAACAGCCGCAATTCCATTATTAGCTCCGGTGACAGGCATTTCGTCATCCGCATTGTTGAAATCTTCCAGATTGTAGTTACTGTTATTCACAAATGTTGCTTTTTGATCTTCCGGCATTGTCAGACTCTCTGGTGCAGCAGTTGCTTCTGCATAATTAGCGAATCCGTTGGCGCGTGACAGATAGGTCACATTACCTGCTGCATCAGCAAACTGATTAGTTGCCGCCGCATCATCACTTTCGCGGCCTTCTGCATAGGAAATTGTGTCGGCCAGTGTGTATGTCTGTTCATCAACAATCGTATGGGAATCAGTTCTCAAAGAGATTCCATAGTCACCTGCTTCCAGTACATAAGAGCCATCTCCTGACGTATCGTAAGAAGCCATTTCTTCTAATGAGAAGGAAATTGATACCGTCTGTGATTCACCCGGTGCCAACTCTTCTGTCTTATCAAAAGCAATCAGATTCACCGAAGCTTTTTCGATGCCGCCATCGGTGTAGGGTGGATTATAATAGATTTCCACCACATCTTTGCCGCTTACATCACCGGTATTTTCTACAGTCACATCAAATGAAATCTGTCCGTCCGACTCCGAGATTGCGCCCATTGTCTGCTCGAAAGATGTGTAAGAAAGTCCATAACCAAAAGGATACAGTACTTCGTCATCGTAGTTGATCAGACCTTCCTGTGCTGCTGTCTCATAGAAACGATAGCCCACATAAATGCCTTCAACATAATTTACAAAACTCGGTATCGTGGTCTCTCCTGTAAATGAAGTGGCCGCGAATTCATCCATATTGTCGTAATTGTACATTCCAATATTATTAAATACTGGTGTTGCTGTTAAATCACTTACAAAGGTGTCGCTTGTCTTTCCGGAAGGATTCACATCTCCATGAATAATCTCTCCCAGAGCTGTAAATCCTGACTGACCGGTTCCCGGGCACCAGATCGCTCCCTTGATCTGGCTGTATTCATTCAGAAATCCAAGCTCCATTGCATTGGCACCATTATAAACTACAACTACATTTTCGAAATTACTGCAGACCAGATCCATCATATCTTTTTCTGTCTGGCTTAATTGCAGATAATGCTCTCCTGCTTCAAAATCTTTGTATTCAGTAGAATTATCAGTATATGTCACCTGGCTTACATCGGTCGGAAGATCCGCACCTTCACCACCCACACGTGTAATCACGACAAGTGCTGTATCAGAAAATGCTTTAGCATTTTCAATCAATGAATCACTATAGGAGTCCGCTGTAGGCTCCGGCAGTGTCCAGTCCTGCTCCCACATACCTACTACCGGACGATCTGCTCTGTATGCAGTGTAAAAATCTGATAGCTCTGTATTCAGTGCATACCCAGCATCTTCCAGGCCGCCAAGCAGTGTTTTGGTGTCATAGACATCTGAAAGTGAACCTGAGCCTGTACCGCCATAGCAGGGATTCGTAGATGCCCAGCCAAATACGTTAAGATTCTGTGTGTCCGTCATAGGAAAAATATTGTTGTCATTTTTTAAGAGTACGATTCCTTCTTCTGCAATCGAAACACATAGTTCTGTGGCTTCTGCAGAAGTTTCTTCTGAAATGGTTCCGTCTCCTGTCGCCAGTGAAATCATGCTGGCCATCGGAATAAAGCAGATTAGATCAACCGCTACAATGAAAGCCAGCAAAATTGCTATTCCTGCCTGTGAACGAATCAGCTTCCTTCCTGGTTTTTTGAATTTCCTTACTGCGATTAGTGTAATTATACCTAAAACCAGTACCACCCCGAAAAAGATCAGGTAGGGTACACAGGATTTTAAAATACCAATTACATCATCAAAATTAATACTAAGCATTTTTCTTCCTCCCTTAATACAATAATGTTATGGTACTATGGTATCATGGTTTTGCGGGATTTTCTTTTTTTTGCATAACTTGCACTTTAGGGAGCATAACTTGCATGAATTTCAAATACAATAGAGTCGTGTCATTTTCTATATATTTAAAAATGCTATTTTCAGATATTTATCAACGCCTTACAAAGAGCCCTAATTTCCTCTTCCCTACTAGCATATTCCGGTAATAGTCCATGCACTTCATCCTGATATAATAAATTAGAATTCGATTTGCCCAAAAGTCCTATCATAATTCATGGCAATGGGACTCCAACCCCAAATACTAATCTGCGGTAAGGCAACTTCTGCACTTGACGTCTCTCTACAAAAGGCAAGCATTCAACTGCTTGTGCCGGGGATATTGACTTCTTGTTCCCTCTGCATATGTCACAAGATACAACCATCGAGCACTGTATTATAAAGAAATAAAACCAGAACTGAAACAGGCGGAGAAGCGCATTTGGTATGCTTATCATTTTATACCATTAAAAGTGCCTAAAAATTAAGGAGTTGCTGCATCGGTAAACGAAAGTGTATCTACCTATCAACAATCTCCTTTTAGGTTTACATGTATTTTTTTATAAACTCTTCAATAAGATCCAGTATTTTCTCATTAGAAAATCCATAAATCCCATGATTCGCATCTTTTATCTTATAAAATATCACCTTTTTCCCTAGTTCTGTCATTCTATTGTATAACAGACAACTTTGTTGAAACGGCACCAGCATATCACGCCCTCCATGCATAATTAACAGAGGTGGTATCGCTTTCGTACGTGTTAGGTACTTCATAGGAATCGTTTTCTCTGTGATATCAGGGTGTTCCAACACATTTAGACGGCCAATTTCAAACCCTTCAGGGCTATCTGGATATATATGATCCTGTGCGCTGGGAACCATATTCATTTTAGAGAAATCTGTAGGTCCAAACCAATCTATAATACAATTGACTGTTGCAGAATACTCTTTGTACACATCGCTGTCTGGTGCGTCATCTCCCGTAAAACCTGCCATTAATGCGGTATGTGCTCCTGAAGAATCCCCCCACAAAGCAATACGACTCGAATCTGCATGTAAACGATCTGCATGTTTTTTCATATATCGTATTGCTGTTTTACAATCCTGCATTTGCGCCGGAAATGGGGCTATGTCACTTGGGCGATACTCTACAACCCCAATTAAATATCCCCTAGCAGCCATTTTCATATGCATATTAGCATGTCCAAACATTTTTTGTTTGTGAAATGCCGAACCTTGAACGAATACGATGACTGGCCACTTTATATTATCTCGTTCTTCATTTGTTGTTTCAAATTCCGGCAACTGTGGCTCATATATATGAAGATGTAATGTGGTCATCTGATTTCCATTTCGACGACGGGCATATACCTCCTCACTATAATATACGACATAGCCAAACTCATCTTCCATTTCTTCCAATAAAATACACCCCTCTGGAAGTGTTTCATCATATGGAAACTCTCTCGGATTCGTCACAGTAATTGGCCTAATATAGTTAACCTCTTTTTCCATAAGTTTTTCCTCCAATAAACAAACTTCTATTTCTTCTAATCATACCTATGATAAGTACAAAGCAAGTTACAGACAGAACCAGTGTATACATTAAGGAAATAATATAATTACCACTAACATCATAAAACCCATGAAATATAATATTTGAAAACGTGTTACATAGTGTAGCAGCTGCCGTACAGTAACTAACAACCTTAGTATAAGTATCCCGATCTGTATAAAGTATATTGGCTGTAATTGGTATTGGTATTGAATAAATACCTCCCAAGCATCCTGCTAAAATAGCTCCAATCACACCTGCTATTGTAATCGGAATTCTGACGAATAAAAAATATAACATCGTAAGTGGTGTTGGAGTGCCCCCCGATCTTTGTACCAGTGGAAGAGTTAGTTTTGATATGATAAACTAACAAAAAGGAGCAGTACAAAAATGGGAAAAGCAAGGTACACAACGGAGCAAATCATCGTCA
>JBKECY010000078.1:0-49840 GCA_047975025.1 Lachnospiraceae bacterium | reverse complement strand
TGACGATGATTTGCTCCGTTGTGTACCTTGCTTTTCCCATTTTTGTACTGCTCCTTTTTGTTAGTTTATCATATCAAAACTAACTCTTCCACTGGTACAAAGATCGGGGGGCACTCCAATTTCTTTGACGGAGTAAGAAAATATAGGATTTGAGGATAGTGTCTTTGCCCTTATTTTTCTGAGATCTTCGCAGCAAGTGTTTTGATGTTTTTCTCAATTCTTTCAATCACAGATACAAATGTTTCATCATCCTTCCCTGTCGGGTCAGCAAGCCCCCAGTCTTCTCGATACTTGCAGGGGATAGAAGGACATTGGACATTGCAGCCCATTGTGACTACGACGTCAACAGGTGGAATTTCCGTAAGAAGTTTGGAATATTGTGTCTGCTCCATGTCAATACCATAGCGTTGTTTCATTAACCGAACGGCATCTTGATTAATCCTCGCTTGTACTTCTGTTCCGGCGGAATAGCTTTCAAATACGGAGGAAGCAAAGTGCTTGCCGAGAGCTTCGGCAATCTGGCTGCGGCAAGAGTTATGTACGCAGATAAATGCGACCTTGGTTTTAGGTGTAAGTATATTCATAAAACAGATACCTCCGATGATTTGTATTTTATACTTTTATATTATGTGAGATAAAAGTATTGTACATATCAAATCGAAAAACGTCAATATGAAATCATATAATCAAGTTCTTGCGGGAAGCATATGCGACTTTGGAGGACTTTTTTGTGTGATTATACTAATTTTTTCTGACAGGATAATTCAAGAATCCTGAGTCTACAAGGAAACCTGCAACGCATGTATTCTATCTGGAAAAGGTTGCGCTGGAGAGGAAGAAGTTTCTGATGTATAATCCGAATAAAAGGTAACAAGCAGACTCCCAATCGAGTGATGTGGGAAGAACAGGAATAATGAATGGAAGCTAGAAAAGGTTGGAGAGGCGAAAATGGGAACAATACGAGAAGATGTATTTTTAGGAACAACAGAAAAATATAATCAAAAACTTGAACTTCTTGCAAAAATGGCACAGCCAGAAAAATGGACATATAATAAAATTGAGAATAAAGACCCCTATAGAATTTTAAGGAATTATATACAGTTCACATATAACAGACTGGATGAAGAAAATAAAATTATTTTTTCGACAGATGGGAACTTTCGCTGTATGAACACAGGGCTTTTGACCATATATAATCAAGAAATTGTTGCGATTTTTGCTCAAAATGACAAGAAAGGGAAGCAGCCTTGGTTTTTCAGCGGTTTCTTCAAAGAAACGGATAAATTTTTTACGACAAATTTTTCTTCGCTTCCGTCATTAGCGGATTATAGTAATAATGTCAAGGATTTGATTTATGACAGTTATCTGGAATTGAATTTGCGAAAAGAGCATATTATAGACGATAATTTTGAACGGTTTGTGGAAGCGGGCTATTCAAACAAAGAATTAATAAGTGTTTTGCTTGATTCAGCAAAAACAACTTTGGAGAAGAAGTTAAAACGGAATTTTAAATTGGCACTGCCTTTTTACTACCGGAACAAAGAATCAGGAGAGTGCAAGATACAACTTTTAGCTCCTTTGTATTTTCCGGGAGCCCCTGTGAGGTTGGCTTTGGTTTTGAATAAAATATTAAGTGATGCCAAGGAGTACTATGAAGGGGTGACAATTTTACCTGTAGAATGGGCATATATGAATTCCAGGATTATTGTAAAGCCAGATGAAGAATGGGCCAAGATAATGGATGAAATAGATTCTTCGAATGAGAGCGATTCCATTCAAAGCGCTATTGACAAAATTGATTAGTCATGCTAACATAATCTTAAATTATTACAAATACAAATTACAAATACAAATTACAAATATTGTTAGATTTTTGAATTACATTTTACAATTACAAGGAGTTAAAGGGGGGACGTTTTTTCGTCTCCCTTTTGTTATGTTTTGGTGTCTGTATTTGGTGTTGAAGAAGGATTTATTCTGCAAAAGTACCCCATTGCCATCCCGCAATGGAGCGGCAGATGTTTTAGTCGCCCTGGAAAGTCAAAGGAGGAATCAATGAACGAAGCCAAAATTTTTGCAATGCCGTTTAGCAGTGTCTACCCACTCTATGTAGAAAAAGTCCAGAAGAAAGGCAGGACACAGCAGGAGGTTGATGAGATCATCTGTTGGCTGACAGGCTATGATGCGGAAGGATTAAGGGAACAACTTGAGAAAAATACGGGAATGGAGGATTTTTTTGCAGGCGCCCCACAGCTTCATCCCAATGTCAATGCAATTACAGGTGTCATCTGCAAGATCCGTGTTGAGGATATGGAAGAAGGCACGATGAAGAATATACGACGCCTTGACAAACTGGTCGATGAATTGGCCAAAGGAAAAAGCATGGAGAAGATTCTACGCAGTGCGCCTGCAAAATAGCATGGTATTGCTTACGCAAATAAATCTTTGCGTGTGAAATCGACTTTGTGATGATCCATCTGCCACCAAAGACCTTCGAGCGGTGGCACGATATATTCGAAGAATCCTTCAATTTTATAAGCGCTCTTGTAGCTCATCCGAATGGTATAAGCCATTCCGTAGAGAAGCTCAAGGGCGCTTTTGTAGGCACCTCCCTATGTACAATCTGTTGTAACTATTGTACATAAGGAACTTAATAAAGTAAATGATTTTCAAAGCAAAGAAAAAAATACTTTACTTTTATAATATAATTGAATACTAAAAGTTGACAAAAACTTTACAATAAAATCTCTCAAAAATGGAAAATCAAGCTAAAAACAATATAATATATTGGTAAAGTTTTAGAATTTGCGTTTATCTGATGGAAGATATATGCGTTTTGTGCTAAAACACATTCGTTTCGTTCTATCGCCAAAAATGGTACAAAGGATATAATTGAACTACATCATCATAGTGCACATGATAATGAAAAAAAGAAGAGATATATCGTACAATACTGACAAAACTAATCTTGTTGCTAAGAGAGGCTGTTGTGTATTATGTTTGACAGAGGACTCTGTTGAACACTATCAACTATTAATGCTGTACCTTTTGTAAAACCTTACTTGAGTTACGACAACATGTACAAAAGGAGACTCATTACTGTTTTTTTATGGGAAAATGATATGGCTCCGGTGAGATACGATTTTCTTAAAGTAGAAAGTGCAGGCGTGTTTTTTGTACTTTAAATTGGTGAAAAGGTGTCTAAGCTACGGAGAAGAACGGGAAAGGAGTTTAAGGAATGAAGAAGAAATTGGTTGCAGTTATTTTGGTAGGATTATTGGCTCTAGGAACTTTGGCAGGCTGTGGAGGCAGCACTGACGATACATCTTCAGGAACAGACACAACAACGACAGAGGCTGGTGACTCCGGTGACACAGCGGGTGGAACTATTGCATTGTCATTGTCTCAGACAGATACATTCCTTGCCACACTGCGTGATGCCACTCAGGCAGCTGCCGAGGCGGCAGGATATGATTTTGCAGTACAGGATGCACAGAAGGATCAGCAGATGCAGCTTACCAATATCAAGAAGTTTGCAGAAGATCCTAATGTAAAAGCAATTATTATCTGCCCGAAAGAAGCTACGGCAGCAGAGCAGATGATCGAAGCAGCAGGCGATAAGCCAATCGTATTCGTAAACAGACAACCGGATGAAAGCGTTCTTGTAGAAGGCAAGGTCGTATTTGCCGGATCTGATGAAAAAGTGGCTGGACAGCTGCAGGGCGAATGGCTGGCAAAACATTTTGCAGATAAAGCTGATAAGACATTAAACATCGCTTTATTACTTGGTGAGTTGGGACATCCGGGAACCATCGGACGTACAGCCGGTTTCCAGGAAGCACTGCAAGATGCTGGATTCACAGTAAATATCGTAAATGGTAATGGCGAAGGTCAGACAGGTAACTGGGATCGTAAGGAAGGTCAGAACCTTGTAAATCAGATTCTGCTCAACACACCTGATCTGGATGCTATCGTTGCTAATAATGATGATATGGCACTTGGCGCAGTAGAAGCGGTTCAAAGTGCAGGCAAGACAACAGAAGAAATTCCGGTAGTTGGTGTAGATGCTACAGATCCTGGTATTGCTTCCCTGAAAGAAGGCGGTCTGTCTATGACGGTATTCCAGGATGCAAAGGGTCAGGGCGACGAGGCTGTTAAGGATGCGATTGGTATGATTAATGGCGAAGCAGTTGCAACTATTAACTATGTACCGTTTATCGAAGTTTCTCAGGAAAGCGATGAAGCTGGTCTTCTGAGTTAATCAGGAGTAATAACGACTCGGACTTGCGTCAGTCTGTAAAAAGACTGGCGCAATGTTTTATTAAAAGGGAGAAAGTAAATGAGCGAATATGTATTGGAGATGAAAGGCATCGTTAAGACATTTCCCGGAGTCAAGGCGCTCGATGGTGTGGATTTCTATCTGAAACCGGGGACAATTCATGGAGTCATGGGTGAAAATGGTGCCGGTAAATCCACATTGATGAAATGCCTGATCGGAATCTACCAGAGAAACGGCGGGACGATTATTTACGAAGGCAAAGAAGTAAACTTCAAGTTTGTCAGGGATGCACTTTCAGCCGGAATCTCAATGGTGCATCAGGAGTTGAGTCCTGTACCGGAACGCTCTGTCATGGATAATGTCTGGCTTGGACGAGTGCCCATGAAAGGTGTTGTGGTAGATCGTAAAAAAATGGAAAAAGATACACAGGAACTATTCGATAAGATAGGAATTGATAATATTCGTCCTACGGATAAGATGAAGACTTTAAGTGTGGCCAAGATGCAGATGGTTGAAATCGCCAAAGCGGTAAGCTGGAACAGCCGTGTGGTAATTATGGATGAACCGACATCAGCACTTACGACCAAAGAAGTAGACCATCTGTTCCGGATCCTGAGGGATTTAAGAGATCAGGGCGTTGGAATTATTTATATCAGTCACAAGATGGATGAAATCTATGAAATCTGTGATGAACTTTCAGTCTTTCGAGATGGTACCTATGTAGGAAAGTATTCTACTAAAAAGGGAGAAGAGGATTATATAGATATGACGGGGTTGATCGAAGCCATGGTAGGCCGTCAGGTGACCGCCATGTTTCCTAAGATCGACTGTCCAATTGGCGATACGATCCTAAAAGTCGACGGGTTGAGTTCGGGTAAGCTGTTTCATAATGTCAGCTTTGAATTGAGACGCGGTGAGATTCTGGGATTTGCAGGTCTGGTTGGAGCGGGCAGAACGGAAGTATGCGAGACTTTGTTCGGTCTGCATAAGATTACCGCAGGACATATCTATAAAGATGGGGTCGAGCTTCATATCAAGTCCCCGGAAGACGCAATTAATAATAAATTTGGACTTATTACAGAGGATAGAAGAGATAAAGGTATCTTCGGTCTGCTCTCAGTTGCCAGAAATGTTGTAGTATCGAATCTGAAAAAGTATGGATTCCCGCTGCGGCATGGAAAAATCAAGAGAGACAGTCAGGAATATGTAGACAAGCTTAATGTCAAGACACCGAGTCTGGATCAGAGACTTATGAACCTGTCCGGTGGAAATCAGCAGAAAGTGCTGGTAGCACGCTGGCTTCTTACAAATCCGGAGATTCTGATCGTTGATGAGCCAACCAGAGGTATTGACGTAGGTGCGAAGGCAGAGATTCATGCGCTCCTTACAAAGCTGGCTTCAGAGGGCAAGGCAATCATCATGGTAAGCTCGGAAATGCCGGAAGTTATGGGAATGAGCGACAGGATTGTTGTCATGCATGAAGGCGCGGTGACGGCCATCGTGGATAGGGAAGAATTTAACGTAGACGGCGGAGATGCCATGCTGTTGGCTTATGCTTCAAAGTCTAAGCAAGAGGAAGAAATTGCGTAAAAAATAGGAGGATAATATTATGTTCTTTGTTGCACCTGATGAGGTTTCCAATTCTCAGAGAAAAGAAAGCCCGGTCATTAAATTTATTAAGGGAAACAGTATCTGGGGCGCTTTTATCGGATTGGTCGTCCTGGTTACAATCATAACATGGGTCAAGACGGGTCAGTTCTTCCTGTCCGGCTCTAACATACTGATTCTGCTTGATACGCAAAGTATCATAGGTGTTCTTACCGTCGGTGTTATGTTTCCGATTCTTTCAAGAGGTATTGACCTTTCGACATCTGCAGTCGTGGCTGTTACTTCAGTTGTATCAGCGACGCTTGTATCGACAGATGCACTTCATTCGCCCTCGCAGCCCTGGCCGGCACTTGTGGCAGTTATCGTGTGTATTCTGATTGGTTGTGTAGTAGGTATATTCAACGGTGGTCTGGTAGCATATACGAAGATCCATCCGTTTATTGCAACACTTGGATCGACCCTGATCTTAAAAGGTGTGGCGCTGATTTATACAAATGCAGCTCCGGTTGCAGGATTAAGCCAGAGCTTTCGTTTCCTCGGAGGCGGCAAGCTGATTCCCAGAGTTCCCAATACAGTACTCTGGCTGGTTCTTGTTATCATAGTCGGCGGTTTTTTACTCACGCAGACCAGGTTCGGTAATAATGTATTTGCCATCGGCGGTAATGATGTTGCGGCTAAAGTGGCAGGTATCAATGTTGAAAAGAATATTATTAAAGTATATATGTGGTGTTCCGTATGTGCGGCACTTGGCGGTGTGCTCTATTCTGCCAGTACAGGTGCAGGTGCTCCGACGGCCGGAATCACAGCGGCTTATGAGTTGGATGCAATCGCAGCAGCTACGGTAGGCGGTACGTCACAGACAGGTGGTATTGCCAAGATTTCAGGCGTTATCTGCGGTATTTTGATTTTGGCCGTTATCAATAACGCGTTGCAGGGATTAGGTGTATCTCCCTACATCCAGTTAATTATCAAGGGTCTGATCATCATCGTAGCCGTTGTGCTCGATATGAGAAAAAATGCGAAAAAAGCATAAGGAAAATGAAAATTATATAAGCAACAAAAAAAGAAGCGTGGGGATGTTTCCTACGCTTCTTTTTTGTTACTTGTCCTCTGCGGCCTCTTTTCGCAAAAGCATCAGACGCCGGATGACCTCTTCTATAAAGATAAAAAAGATGGAACGGGACTTTTCGTAGGGCAAGTCGCCCGGCTGCCTGGTATTGCTTAAGATCATCACATGATCAAAATGCTCGAGCATGGCAGCGTGAAACTCCTCCATCAGAATCAGTACTTCGCAGTTTTGCGTTCTGGCATAGTCATTAATTTGCTCGAAAGATTTGAAAAGTCCGGTAGTGGTAAAGATAATAAAAAGACTTTTGTCATTGATGAGCTGCATGGCAGATGTTTCATCAGGTACGGCAAAAACCACTTTGTCGGTCACAATACGCAGTTTGTACTCAAAGTACTGGGTGCAAAGCGCGGAGGGACCATATCCGAACAAGATGATTCGCTCGTGTTTTAGAAGGATATTTAAAAAATCATCGATTAGAGAAAGATCGAACTGATCGATGAAATCGCGGAGGCGATCTAACTCGGTCTGGGATTTGGGGGTCGGAAGCTGTCGGCCATAGATATAGTTCATATATTCTTTGTATGTGGCAAAGCCCACCTTCTTAGAAAATTTTGAAATCTTGGATACGGAACACCCGCAGAGTTCGGCTGCTTGTGTAATCGAAATTGCAGAATGATGCACAGCGGCATTTTTAATGCATTCGTGTATGCGCAGATCTGTTGGGTTTAAGCTGGATAAATTGATATTTGGCATAGGGAACTCACTTTCATGACTCAACTGTTGTTTTTATAATTGTACGGTTTTCGAGAGGAGTTGTCAACTCATAGATGGAAAATTTTCCAAATAATTACACAAATAATTAAATAAATAGATAATTTTCTATAAAATGATTGACAGAGTGAAAATAGTATAGTACCATAAATACTACAAAAGAGGGTGTCGACAACCTAAAATATTATACAAAATACATAATATAATAACTGGGGGAAATACAGAAACAGGAGGAAATGATGAATAAAGAGCAAATACTCAAGAAATTGCAAGAGATTTTGACTGATGAACAGATAAACACAAATACAGATGATCTGTACGATGCATCAGCGGATCGGTATAAGAAGTATGCAAAAGCCAAGAAGGTATTGGATGTGCCTATGCCTACGGCCATTGTGTATCCTAATTCTACCGAAGAAGTAAAGACTCTTTTACAGTATTGCAATGAATACGGAATCAATGTGATTCCGAGAAGTGGAAAAACCGCAACAGAAGGAGGCCTGGAAAACTGGAAAGAGTTTACCCTGGTCATTGACGCGAAGAATTTAGATCAAATTATCAAAATTGATACGTATAACATGCAGGCGACGGTACAGGCTGGTGTACAGCTGCAAAGGCTGGAAGACGAGCTTAGAAAACTTGGATTTACGACAGGACACTCACCGCAATCGAAGCCGGTCGCACAATTTGGCGGATTGGTCGCAACCAGAAGCATCGGACAATTCTCAACATTGTATGGTGGGATTGAAGATATGGTTGTGGGACTTGAATGTGTATTTCCCGATGGACATATTTCCAGAATCAAGAATGTGCCGCGCCGCTCCGGCGGACCGGATATCCGGCATATTGCCATTGGAAATGAAGGAACTCTCTGCTACATCACTGAAGTCACTGTAAAGCTATACCGGTATTATGAGAAACATAAATTTTATGGATATCTGATTCATGATATCGATACTGGGATTAAAGTTTTACGGGAAGTGATGGTCAATGGATATCGTCCTTCCGTAGCCAGAGCATACTCCGAAGAGGATGCGCGGCAGCATTTTTATCATTTCCATAAAGGCAGGTGTGTCTTGCTATTTATGGCAGAGGGACCGGAAAATATTGTCAATGCAACCGGTGAAGCCATAGAACAGGCCGTGGATAAATTTAGCGAAGGTATCCTGGAGCAGGTTGACAGCCAGCTCATTGAAGACTGGTTCAATCAGCTGAACTGGTCGCAGCAGGATCTGGATGATGAATTCCAGGGAATGATTGATAATGATAAGCACGATGGATTTACCACAGAAATCTCTGCCGACTGGGGAACCATCACCAAGATTTATTACAGTGTTATGGAGCGTATCCGAAGCGAATTCCCAAGGGCAAGAGATCTGACGATGCTGGGGGGACACTCATCACATAGTTATATCAACGGTACGAATATGTATTTTGTATATAACTATAATATCAACTGTGAGCCCGAAGATGAGATGAGGATTTATCATCATCCGTTACAGACGATTATTGTAGAGGAGACACTCAAAGCGGGCGGTTCCATGTGCCATCATCATGGAATTGGAAAATACCGCAATGAGTGGTCCAAGGAAGAGCATGGTTCTGCCTTCTATATGCTGGAAAAGCTCAAAGAAGCATTTGACCCTAAAGGAATCATGAATTTTGGTACAATCTTTCCCCAAGAGGAAGGTGTAAAATATCAAAAATAAGAACCATTAAAAAAGGAGGGTAAAGGAATATGGAAAGAAGTAACAAAAGCAGGTATCTTCAGTTTTTGCTCATCGTGTTGGCAGCTGGATCGATATATCCTTTGATTTACTTGAAGCAGACCTATCAGGAAACGATTTTAGAAGTATTTAATATGGGACTGGACCAGTTGAATATTATCTATTCTGTCCTTGGCATCGTGTTTGTGGTCGGATATTTCCCAAGCGGGCTTTTAAGCGATAAGTTTTCATCTAAAAAGCTGTTGGCCATTTCACTGTTTATGACGGCACTTGGCGGTGTGTGGTTCGCACAGATACCTACCTATGGCAATGTCGTACTGATCTTTTGTATATGGGGCATTTTCTCAGTGTTTACGTTCTGGAGCGCGCATATGAAGCTGGTCAAACTTCTGTCCAAGCCGGAGGAGGAGGGACGCTTCTTCGGAATTCTGGATGGCGGACGCGGACTGGTCGAAGCAGTGTTGGCCAGTATCGGAGTTGCAATCTTCGCCAGAATCATGGGGACGAGCACAGATATAGCGAATAAGCGCTCTGCTCTTTTGGGCATTATCTGGATGTACATCATCGTACTTGTCATTATTGCTGTTCTGGTCTTGATTTTTGTAGATGATGATAAAAAGATGATGGCGTCAGATACAGAAAAAGCTGTTGATACAGCCAAACAAAAATTCCAGATGAAAGATTTGAAAATACTGTTTTCAAATAAGTCCATCTTTATTATGGGCGGTATTATCTTTATGAGCTACGCAGTCACATGGGCCTACT
Source organism: Lachnospiraceae bacterium (assembly GCA_047975025.1). Lineage (GTDB taxonomy): Bacteria > Bacillota > Clostridia > Lachnospirales > Lachnospiraceae > JBKECY01. The sequence goes on along the minus strand of JBKECY010000078.1, from coordinate 39,621 downwards.
ACTACTTCAGCGGATTTTTGCAGACGAATATTGCAATCGATCCGGTTACCGTAGGCACGGTCATGGTAATCAGTCTGTGGATGCGTCCTGTGGGAGGAATCGCCGGTGGATTCCTGGCTGATAAACTGGGTAAATCAAGCGTTCTTATGTCTGCGATTATCGCAGCCAGTGTAGGATTGATTATCCTGGCAATTTTACCAACTACGTCTGGCAATACGCTGTTTTATGCACTAATTATTCTGACGAGTGCTCTGATTTATGCAATTCGCGGAACCTACTGGTCGTTACTTGGAGATACCAATATCGATGACAGGATTACCGGTGTGGCGATTGGACTGATTTCATTGTTTGGATATTTGCCGGATATTGTACTGCCGCTTTTCATCAACGGTCTTTTCGCAAGGTTTGGTGATAACGGAGGATATAATTCTTACTTTATCAGTACAGCCGTAATTGGTGCCATAGGTGTACTATTGATTCTGCTTTTCAAGGCAGTTGTGAAAAAGCGCAAAGCAGCAGAAGGCAAGATCTAAGCAAATCCAAAGCAAAAGCTGAGGTGCGTATGAAGCGGAGGGAGGAGCAAAATGAAAATTATATGCCTGCTTAAGTTTGTTCCGGATGTAAACCAATTTCTATACGACTATGAGAACAATACTCTGGTCAGAGAAAATGTGGAACTAGTCCTAAATCCTGACGATAAGTGTGCACTAGGGCTGGCATTAAAAATAAAGAAAAGTAAGCCGGATACGACGGTAGAGGTCGTTACTATGGCACCGCTTAGTATTCGTGAATACTTAAAAGATATTGTCAGAATTAAGGTGGACAGGGCAGTGCTGCTCTCCGATACCGTATACCAGGGAAGTGACACCTATGCTACGAGCCTGATTCTGGGCAAATATCTTGAGAGTGCATCGTATGATTTGATTCTGACCGGAATGCATTCGCTGGATGGAGATACGGCACATGTACCTGCACAGCTGGCAGAACTCCTGCAGATTGAGCATATGTCCTATGTTACGGCGGTTTCGGAGGAAAGTCTTAACACACAGGAGCTCCTCGTGACAGCGGAGTACGAGCAGCAGATTTTGGAGCTTTTGCTGCCGCTGCCTGTAATTGTCAGTATCAGCAAGGAGAGCAAATACAAATTGCCTTTTGTCAGATATGAAGATCTGGACTTGTATGTTGACGAACAGATAACGGTTCTCTCAAATGCTGATCTGCAGCTGCCTTGTGAGAAAATCGGGATTGCAGGCTCCCTTACCAAAGTAAGGAAGACCTACCAGCCGGAGTTCAAGAAAAAGGAAAACATCGTAGTGCAAAATGATGAAGCTGGCATAGAGACCGTATATCAGTTCCTGTTGGAAAAGGGGTTCCTATAAGTATGAAAAAAGCCTTGATTTTTACGGAAAGAGAGAACTTCACAGAGGCGCAGGGCATCTTGGAGGTACTGCATCGCATGTACCCGCAGGAGCAGGTTGTTATTTATGTCGTGTTTCTCAATACGACAGGGGAAAGTGCCCGGGGCTATGCGGATATCATCATCCAGCTAAATGCCGTATGGATAGAGCCGTTCGATGCAGGAGCGCTCAGCAGGTGTCTGGAGAAGTTACAGCGTCGGGAAATGTTTGATACGATCATCATTCCGGCTACCGGAGCCGGCAGGATGCTGGCTCCGCGCCTGGCGATGAGACTGGGAGTCGGGCTGGTGGCTGATGTGACAGATATCAGGTACACAGACGGACAAGTGGAGATGATCAGACCGGCCTTTGACGGAAAAGTGCTGGCAGGTATTATTGCACGGGGAGACGGCCCAATCATGATGAGTGTGCGTCCGGGAGCTTTTTCTTATCAGGGCGCCTGTGATAGGGATACAAAAATGGAGGAATGGAGGCCCGACGGAATACGGCAAAGCGGCATGAAAGTCTTGTCATCTGCTGAGAAACCCGTACGCCAGGACATCAAAGACAGCAGAGTCCTGGTCTCCGGTGGAGGCGGGGTCAAAGAGCATTTCACAGAACTTACCGCATTGGCCAATGCACTTCATGGAATGGTCGCGGCCAGTCGTATGATTGTAGACAGCGGGCTGGCGAACCGCAGCATTCAGGTAGGACAATCCGGCAAGACGGTAAGTCCCAGACTCTATATTGCTTTGGGGATTTATGGCTCTATGCAGCATTTTGAGGGACTTCGTGACGTAGGATATATCATTTCGGTGAATACCAATAAACTGGCTCCGCTTTGCAGTGTGTCGGATATTGTCGTCGAAGGAGAGGCCTATGAGTTCGTAAAAAAACTTATAAATCGAATTGAACAGGATACCAGTAAAGAAAGATAAAATGGAGGTAAGAATATGAATATCACAGATTTTTCAATGGATTATTTTTCACTGAAAGGTAAAAATGCGATTGTTACAGGTGGAAACACAGGGCTTGGACAGGCATTTTCATTAGCACTTGCCAAAGGCGGCGCCAATATCTTTATGCCGAGTATTATGCCGGATGATCCGGAGCATAACGCATTGATTGAAGCAGAAGGTGGAAAAGCCGTTTATATGAAAGCGGATATCACGCAAGAGGGAGTGCCGGCCCAAGTGGTGGCAAAATGTGTGGAGGAACTTGGTTCAGTTGATATATTGCTGAACTGTGCCGGCATCTGCATTTGTGAAGATGTGCTGGATTTTGGGAGAAAGCAATGGGACCCAATGGTATCGATTAATCTGACAGCAGCCTTTGAAATGAGTTATGAATGTGCGAAATATTTCATTCCTCAAAAGAGCGGAAAAATTATTAATGTATGCTCCATGTTTACATGGCTCGGCGGACAGCTTTCACCGGCCTATGCTGCAACCAAACATGGAATTGCAGGACTTACCAAAGCGTACTGTGATGAATTGGCACAGTATAATGTACAGGTCAACGGAATCGCACCGGGGTATTTCCAGACAAAGGTGGCGGAGTCTTCTGTTCAGAACCCGGAGAGAAATAAGTGGATCGTAGATCATACACCGGAGGGCAGATGGGGAGATATTCATGACCTGATGGGAACCACAGTTTTCCTGGCAAGTCAGGCATCCCAATTCGTCAACGGGCATATTCTGGCGGTGGACGGCGGATTCTTGACAAGATAGACATAGGTTTGGAGGTGAGACATGAGCGACAGACTTTTCATTGGGGTAGACAGCGGTACCCAAAGTACAAAAGTATATATATTTAATCAAAAAGGTGAGGTGCTCTGCAGTGAGACCGAGGGTCTAAGGCCAATGCTGGTCCGCCAGTTGGGTTACAGTGAGCATCCGGATGATGATTTGTGGGATAGTTTGAAAGCGGTTCTGCAAAAAGTCATGAAAAAATTCACAGGAGATGTCAGGGATATCAAAGGACTGGGCTTGTGTACAATTCGGTGCTGCCGCGTGTTTGTAAAAGCGGATGGAACACTGGCGGCGCCTGTCATGAGCTGGATGGATGTCCGCTCCTACGATACCTTCGAAGACAGTGAAGATATTGCCTATACGAGTCCGACTTCCGGGTATATTACCCATCGTCTGACCGGGGAATTCAGTGACAGTGCCGCCAACGCATTCCAATGGCAGTTTCCTGTGGATTTAAATACGTGGGAGTGGTCTAAGGATCAGGAATACTTTGACTCATTTCGGATTCCGCCCCATAAGCTGATGAAGCTGCAGATGCCGGGAACGATTTTGGGATATGTAACAGCTAAAGCCGCGGAAGCGACTGGTCTGCCGGCAGGTCTGCCGGTAGTGGCAACAGCGAATGATAAAGCCGTTGAGGCGCTGGGGGCAGGACTGATTCATAAAAATGTGGGGCTGGTATCCTTGGGCACTTATATTACAACGATGATTTGCGGCGATAAGAACGAACCGGACCCCAAGAACTTCTTTACGAATCTTTCGTGTATACCGAACCGTTACTTATATGAAGGAAACGGGATTCGCTATGGTATGAAGCATATCACCTGGTTCAAGGAATTTCTGGGGACAGAACTGGCAGAGCGGGCAGATGCGGAAGGCATACCGGTGGAGCTTGCGCTGGAAAAAGAGGCACTGCTGACACCGGCCGGTGCGGACGGGCTGCTGATCCTGCCGGATTGGCTGGCTCCGGCAGACCAGCTGTACAGAAAAGGTGTGATGATCGGATTCGATGTCCGGCATACCAGAGGACATGTGTACAGAGCCTTCATGGAGGCCATAGCACTTACACTTAAGAATGGATTTACTGCCATGAATGAAGAGGTTGGTTCCAAGGCGGAGAAGGTCATTATCTCCGGTGGAGGTTCGAACAGTGATCTGTTCATGCAGATTTTTGCAGATGTTTTTAATGTTACCACAGTCAGAAATAAGATGAATGGTTCAGCGGCTATGGGCTCGGCAATCTGCGCAGCGGTTGCGACCGGAGAGTATGCGGATTTTGATACCGCTGTGGCTCATATGATTCGTGTCAAAGATGAGTTCGTGCCGAACCGGAAAAACCATGAGCTGTATTCCAAGATCAATGAGAAGGCCTATCGTGACCTGCCGCAGCATATGGAAGAAACTTTACAGACAATTTTCGACGCGTATAACTAACTGGCGTTTTTACCCCCCCTATGAAGGATTACCAAGACCACAGGCCGAAGCTTGCGGCCTTGGTAGTCGTTTTTTGAACAAAGAAGACCACAGAGAGGAGCTGGTACCTTGATTGAATTCAGAAATATAAGTAAGAAGTATAAAGAAGTGACTGTACTGTCTGACATTTCATTTCAAATCAATACAGGAGAGCTGGTAACAATTATTGGCAGCAGTGGCTGCGGCAAGACAACGACCTTGAAAATGATTAATCGGCTGATTGAGCCAACGCAGGGAACAATCTACATTGACGATGAAGATATCAGTACAAAAGATGTCATTAAACTGCGCAGAAACATGGGCTACGTGATACAACAGACGGGGCTGTTTCCGCATATGACGGTACGAGAGAATATAGAGATTATACCAAGAATCGAGAGAAATAAAGAGAGTGATATTTTTCAAAAAACACTTGAATTGATGGAAATGGTCGGATTAGAAACAGAATTTCTGGATCGTTATCCCATAGAATTAAGCGGTGGGCAGCAGCAAAGGGTCGGTGTGGCCAGGGCGTTTGCAACAGATCCTAATATTATCCTGATGGATGAACCGTTTTCAGCGCTGGATCCGATTACCAGGGTCGGGCTGCAGGATGAGCTGATTGATCTGCAGTCGAAACTCAAAAAAACAATTGTATTTGTGACGCATGATATGGATGAGGCGATTCGAATCTCTGACCGGATTGGAATTATGGATCAAGGTGAAATCATTCAGTTCGACACGCCTGAGAATATCTTGAAAAATCCTAAAAATGATTTTATCTCAGAATTTGTAGGAAAGAAAAGAATATGGACAGCGCCGGAATACATCAAAGTAGAGGATATTATGACAACCTGCCCGGTGACCTGCTCGAAGAATATCACACTGATTCAATGTATGGAAATCATGCGCTCCCGTCATGTGGACAGCCTGATGGTCGTGGATGCCAAGACGAAACGTCTGGAAGGCATCGTGAATGCGAACGAGGTGCATCTGCAAGAGGAGCGCTCTGTAAAAGTTGAGGCCGTTATGAATACATCATTTGTATCGGTTCTGCCGCAGAATACGATTCTGGATGTACTGAAAATTGTACAAGATACGAACAATTCTACTATTCCCGTAGCTGACAGTGAGGGCACATTAGAAGGTCTGATTACTAAGAGCAGCCTGGTTACAACATTCAGCCGGCAGTACATGGAATAGGAGGCAGGGATGAATATAGTACAGTATATAGCAGAAAATGCGATGCAGATCGCAACGCATTTACTAAAGCACATACAACTGACCGGTATTGCCGTAGGGCTGTCGCTGCTGATCGGGGTTCCGCTGGGAGTTCTGATCTGCTATGTGAAAAAGCTGAGCAAGCCGATTCTGGCAATTTCCAATGTGATACAGGCCATACCGAGCATGGCGCTTCTGGGATTTATGATTCCGATACTGGGAATTGGGGTTAAGCCGGCCGTCATTGCCGTAATGTTATACTCACTTCTTCCAATTATTAAGAACACTTATACAGGAATTAATAACATTAATGTGGAGACTGTGGAGTCTGCCATGGGAATCGGACTGACAAAGTTTCAAATTCTATGGAAGGTGCAGATTCCGCTGGCATTGCCGGTCATTATGGCCGGTGTGCGCATATCGGCTGTTACGGCGGTCGGACTGGTGACAATCGCAGCATTCATAGGCGCCGGAGGGCTTGGATTTCTGGTGTTCTCAGGAATACGAACCGTCAATAATATGCAGATATTTGCTGGTGCGATTCCGGCCTGTCTGCTGGCGCTGGCAGTAGACTATCTGGCCGGTATCGTAGAAAAGCTCGTAACGCCAATTAGTTTGCAAAAATCCCAAAAAGACAGAAAATCACTGGTCGACAGGCGCAAGACCAGAAGAAATCAAAAAATTATTCTGGGCACCTGTGTCGTGCTGCTAGCAGGGCTGTTCGCCTATACGCATATACAGAGTACCCGGACAAGCGACAGGACACTGACAATCGGGGGAAAGGACTTTACCGAGCAGAGCATTGTAGCCAATCTTGCGGCGCTGATGATTGAAAATGAAACAGATATCACAGTCAATAAAATGCTGGATCTCGGAGGCACGCAAGTGTGTTTCAGTGCTTTAAAAGCAGGCGAGATCGATATGTATATTGAATATTCCGGTACGGCGTATGGTGATACTCTCGGACTGCCCCTCTCGAGTGATATGGAACTGGTGTATCAGACGGTAAAAGATGAATTTAAAGAACAGTTTGATATAGTGGTATTGCCTCAAATGGCATTTAATAATACATATACGCTGACAGTTACATCTGAACTGGCAGAAGAGATGAATCTGGTGACAATCAGCGATCTGGCCAAAGTGGCGGGGCAGCTGCGACTGGGCTCAACGCTGGAGTTCCTAAATCGTGATGATGGATATCCGGGGATCAAAAAACTGTATGATTTTGAGTTCAGTGAGGTGATTGGGATTGACGGTTCGGCAAGATATGTGGCGTTGATGAACGGAAAAGTCGATGTCGTAGATGCCTATTCGACGGATGGACTGATCAAAAAATTTGGTTTGACCATCCTGGAGGATGACAAATCGTTCTTCCCGCCGTATTATGCAATTCCGATAATCCGAAACGCAGCCTATGAAGAGTTTCCTGAAGTGGAGGCAATCCTGGAGCGCTTAGGAGCCGTCCTGACGAATGAAGTCATGGTAGAACTTAATTATAAAGTTGATGAATTGCAGATGAATGCAGTCGATGTCGCACGAGAATTCCTACAGGAAATGCAAATGCTGTAACAGTAAGAGGGAGTTTCCAAAGTCATGCACTGACTTAGGAAACTCCCTCTTGTTTAGGCTTCGCTGTCTGTCGTATCCTGGCGAACCGCACCCTCGTGTCGTCCGCGTCCATGACCGCCATGGCGCCCCGGGCATTCACCGCCGCGGTGTTCTGCCCGCTGCCCGCCTTCGCAGGCTCTGTGCCGTCCATGAGATCCTTCGTATCCATGATGCCCCTCGTATCCATGATGCCCTTCATATCCATGAGGTCCTCCGTGGTGTTCCGGATTTCCATGGCAGTTGTGGCGGCGCCCATGGGATGACATGAATTCATCCATAGCCTTGCGGCGCTGTTCAAAGTCCTCTTCCGGAAACTGCTCCTCGTAACGCTTGATGATGCGATCCAGATAGTCACTCAGTGAAGAGAGCTCTTCCTCGCTCAAACAGTCGAATAGATTAGGTGCCTGAGTGGTATCCTCTTCGGCATCTTCAGCTGTTTTCCGACCTTCGTCCGTCAGTCTGATCATGGAAACACGCTTATCCTCTTCGGAAGGCTCGCGCACAATAAATCCATTTTTTTCAAGCTTTTCAAGCAGCTGTGCAATAGCCTGTTTGCTCATTCCAAGCAGATAGGTCAGTTCTTTCTGGCTGATTTCGGGTTTGAGCTTGAGAACTGCAAGTATGCGTCCTTGTCCGCGGTGCGGATTGTGCGCACGTCCCTCTCCCAGGTAGCCCTGAAAAGAGGTGCGGTGCATTAAAAGCTGAAGTTGACGAAGTTGTTCTGTAATTGTTTTTATAATAGTTGAAGTATCGTTCATTTTGGTTCCTCCTTAAAATGAAATAAAATAATAAGATTCGTGGGTTGTCCCATATAGTCAACCAGTTGACTAAAATAAGTATACTACTTGACTAATTGAATGTCAAGTGGTTGACTAAAAGAAAATCGAAAAAAAGATACGGAATTGTGAAATCTTAATATTTTATCAAGAATTTCCGAAGAAATTCTCAAATTCCTTTTGCTATACTTTACATAACAGGTCGAATACGACCATACAGATTCTGGGAATTTACGGAGGGGAGAGGAAGATGAGAAACACAGTAAGAAAGAAAAATAGGAAGCCAAGAGGACAGAAAAAACTGTTCTTTTTGTACGTCGTACTGCTGCTTATGCTGGTATGTACGGTCTGCCTGCTCGTCAAAAAGTTCACGTTTCCGATGCAGTTACGAGGCGAGAACCTAAATGTCAGTAAGGTACAGGAGCAGCAAACATCGGATACGAGTTGGAGCATGGATGGTTTGCAAAGTGCCAATGCCATTTTGGTAAGAAGCAGTGATCAGCAGATTCTGGCACAAAAAAATAGTGAGCAACAGATCTATCCTGCCTCACTAACTAAAATCATGACAACAATTGTGGCTTTGGAACATTTGGAAAATTTAGAAGAAACCACGCAGGTCAGAGCAGAGATGTTTGAAAGGCTGCAGGCAGAGAATGCCTCGATGGCAGGATTTTTGCCGGGAGAAAATGTTAAAATAGCAGATCTACTCTATGGAATTATGCTGCCGTCAGGTGCGGAGTGCAGTGAAGCCATTGCCGAAAAAGTGGCAGGCTCACAGGAAGCTTTCGTAGAACTGATGAATGAGAAAGCAAAGTCTTTGGGGATGACACAGACACATTTTATGAATGTAACCGGATTGCAGGACCCGCAGCACTATTCGACGGTAGAAGATCTCTCTGTACTTCTCTTATATGCACTGCAAAATGAGACGTTTCGCAGTATCTTCACCGCTTTCTCCTATGCGACCGCACCAACAGACTTGAACCCACAGGGCATTACGTTCTATAATACCATGTTCAAGGAGATGGATGCCAGCGGTATACAGTCAGAGTTCATAGAAGGCGGCAAGACCGGATATACTTCAGAAGCAGGCCTGTGTCTGGCGAGTCTGGGCAAAGTAGGTGAGGAAGAATACGTGCTGGTGACGGCCAATGCCAATGGAAATCACCAGACCGCACCCTACCATATAGAGGATGCCATAGCAACCTACCAGTATCTGCAGGAGCAGTAGCAGAGGAGCTGTCCTCTTCTAAGCAATGGGAAAGCGGCTGATATAGAGATACATCAGCAGATAGTGCAGGATACTGCCCAGCATCACAAACACATGGAAGATTTCATGCAGTCCGAAATGCTTGAACTGGTCATCGAACCAGGGGATTTTCAGTGCATAGATGATACCGCCAACCGTATACAGGATACCGCCGGCCAACAGCAGTCCGAAAGCGGCTGCGGGAAGTGCCCTGAACAGTGGAATGAATGCCAGTATACACAACCAGCCCATGCCGATATATAAGACAGAAGATACCCAGCGCGGGCAGGTGACCCAGAATAATTTAAAGGCAATGCCCAAAAGTGCAGTGGCCCAGACTATGGCAAACAGGATGTAGCCAAGCTTTCCATGAAGTACAATCAGGCAAATCGGTGTATAGCTGCCTGCAATCATGACGGAAATCATGCTGTGATCAATTTTTTTCAGTGTCATATTTACGTTCTCAGAATAGTCAATGGTGTGGTAGTTGGTACTTGCGGCGTACAGTAAAATCATGGAGAAAATGTAAATACTCATAGAAACTACGTGGAGCAGGCCGGGCATCTGAGAAGCTCGTGCAAGCAGCGGAAACGCTCCAATGATGCTTAAGAGCAGTGCAATGCCATGCGTTATGGCACTGCCTGGGTCTTTGATTTTTGACAGCATGTGACACCTCCTTTGCGAGTGTTGGTTGCAGTGAATTATTCGGTAGCCGGGTGGATGCCTTCAAGCATAGATTGCTTTAAGGAGTATAGTTTTTCTGATAAATCCACAAACACCGGATGCGGATTGGCAAAGCGCTTGGATTCATCCCATAAAGTGCCAAGTTCGGCCTGACAGCGGGAACGAATCTCCATAACGCTAGGCGAGGTATAGACACACTCCCCATCCAAAAAGACAGGCTCGAGAAGCTGGCGCATGGTATAGGAACCGCCGCGAATCCGGGTCTTTTTCCATGTATCCGACGGATCGAAAATGACCAGATCCTGACTTTCATCGAACTGCTCATCTGCAAGACAGATCAGATCGGCTTTGATCTTTCCATGCTTTTTAGTGTAGATCCGGTAGATGATCTTATCACCGGGATTCGTTACCTTGGTCGTATTCTCAGACAGCTTGATTTTGGGGATGAATTCTGAGTCGTTGGTATCCCGGATGGCAGCCAGTTTATAGACACCGCCGAAGGCCGGATGTCCGCTGGAAGTAATCAGGTTCGTGCCGACCCCCCAGGAATTAATCGTAGCACCCTGCTCCTTAAGACTTTGAATCAGAAATTCGTCCAGATCACTCGAAGCCGAAATCGTTGCATTGGAAAATCCGGCATCACACAGCATTTTATACGCTTCCTTGGACAGGTAAGCGAGATCTCCGCTGTCGAGGCGTATACCGTAGTTTTGCAGCGGTACTCCGGCAGAGCGCATCTCGTTAAATACACGTATGGCATTAGGAACCCCGGATTTTAACGTATCGTAGGTATCGACCAGCAGGATACAGGAGTTCGGATACATGGAGGCGTACGTTTTAAAAGCGGTGTACTCGTCAGAAAAACTCATGATCCAGCTGTGGGCGTGTGTTCCCAGTACAGGGACATCGAACATCTGTCCGCACAGTACATTAGAGGTACCGACGCAGCCGCCGATGACGGCTGCTCTTGCGCCGAAGATACCGGCATCCGGTCCCTGGGCACGCCGCAGTCCGAATTCCATGACACCGTCGCCTTTGGCTGCATATACAACACGAGCCGCTTTGGTGGCGATCAGGCTCTGGTGGTTGATAATGTTAAGCAGCGCTGTCTCGAGAAGCTGTGCTTCCATAATAGGGGCGATGATCTTGACAATCGGCTCTCTGGGAAAGATAACGGTGCCTTCCGGTATGGCGTAAATCGCGCCGGAAAAGCGAAAGTCAGCCAGATAGGATAGAAAATCACTTTCAAAAATCCCCAGACTTTTCAGATAGCTTAAATCCTCAGGAGTAAAGTGAAGATTCTTGACATAGTCAATGACCTGGTCCAGTCCGGCAGCAATCGCATAGCTCCCGTTATAGGGATTGTCCCGGTAGAAAAGGTCAAAAACGACGATTTTCTCATTATGGCTTTGGTAATATCCCTGCATCATTGTGAGTTCATATAAATCGGTTAATAGTGTCAGATCGGTTCCTCTCATCATTGGTCTTGTTGTATGACAGCCTGGCGGTTGTCACAGCATCCTTTCTTATGATTTTTTGGTAGTTGCTTCTATATCTTTGATAAACTGCAGATAGGCTCTAAGACGTGCCTCCGGTGCAGAGGCAAGCAGCAGGACAATCTCCCGTAAGGCAGCATTTTGTGCAAGTGTGGCCAGAATCTGTTCCTGCGCTGCATCAGCGGGCAGAGTCGCGGCATCTCCAAGATGGCGCCGTTTTACTTCGGTCATGAACGCTTCATGATCCACACCGTATAAGTCCAGTAATGCCTGCAGTGTTTTCTCCTTGATCTTGCGTTCTCCATATTCATATCGCTGTACAGTCTTAGAGGTCAGTCCGACTTCGACGGAGGCAAGCTCCAACGTCAGCTTGCGCTGTATGCGGGCATCCCGCAGCATTTCTCCCATAATAACATATAAGTTCTTTTCATATGTATTCATGTAGGCTCTCCTTATTCATCCAATATGCCTATACTACTCCATTAATGGACAAAAATCAACATAAAAAATAACAAAATGACCATAAGAGGACAAAAAACAATAGTTATGACTGCTGTCTTGTCAGATGTAAAGAATAGTGCTATACTCTTGAAAAATAAGGACTTTCAAACGGAGGAACTATGAAAGAGAAGATAGACAGGATACAGCATCTTAAGCAGGAAAAGGATGCGGTTATCATGGCGCATTATTATGTCAGAGAAGAAGTACAGGAAGTAGCGGATTATATTGGAGACTCTTACTTTTTAAGTGAGCTTGCGACACGGGTGCCTCAGAAGACCATCGTACTTTGCGGGGTTTCTTTTATGGGAGAAAGTGCCAAAATCTTAAATCCGCAAAAGGTCGTATTACTGCCCGAGCCGGAAGCTGACTGTCCGATGGCACATATGGCTGATGTGGAGAAGATTCGTCAGATGCGCGAGAAATATGAGGATCTGGCAGTTGTGTGTTATGTTAACTCCACAGCAGAACTCAAGATGCATTCGGATGTCTGCGTTACCTCTTCCAATGCATTAAAAATTGTTACATCACTTCCTAATAAGAATATATTCTTTATTCCGGATGAGAATCTGGGGCGTTTTGTTGCACAGCAGCTGCCAGATAAGAACGTGATTCTAAATGACGGATACTGTCATGTACATACAAATATTACGCGGGAAGCGATTCTAAAAACCAAGGCAGCCAGACCCAATGCACAGGTGCTGGTCCATCCGGAGTGCAGAGAAGAGGTCGTACAGCTGGCAGATTATGTGGGCAGTACGGCAGGGATTATTGCTTATGCCACGCAAAGCGAGCAGAAGGAATTCATTGTTGCCACTGAGATGGGCATATTGCATATGCTGCAAAAGAACAATCCGGACAAACGTTTCTATGTGGCCGGCAGCCAGCAGGTCTGTCCAAACATGAAGAAAATAACACTGGATAAGATCATAAACGCCCTGGAGACGGCACATGGAGCTGTTACAATGGACGAAGAAGACAGAACGAAAGCGCATGACCCGATGCTGCGTATGCTGAAGCTTTCATAAGAGAATCGAGGAAGACATGGATGAAAAATATGATGTAATTGTTGTCGGAACGGGAGCCGCAGGCTGTTTTGCGGCGCTGCATCTGCCCAAGCAGATGAAAATTTTAATGATTACCAAGGCGGGGCTTGAAGAAAGTGATTCGTTCCTGGCACAAGGCGGTATCTGTGTATTAAAAGAAGAGACAGATTTCGACAGCTTCTTCGAGGATACAATGCGCGCAGGGCATTATGAGAACGAGGAGAGCTCCGTCAGAGAGATGATACAGTCTTCCCGAGCCGTGATCCATGATCTGATGGAATATGGTGTGGAGTTTGAAAGCGAAGACGGACAACTCCTGTATACGAAGGAGGGTGCACATTCTACGAACCGTATCTTGTTTCACGAGGATGTGACCGGCAAAGAGATTACGAGCAAATTGCTTGCTCAGGTACAGACCCGGGAGAACATCACGATTCTGACCTACACGACCATGGTGGATCTCCTATGCAGAGAGAATCGATGTGAAGGGATTATTGTAAAGACCGGAGCGGGAGATTACAAGCCGCTTTGGGCCGCTGCGATTATCTGGGCCTGCGGAGGTATCGGAGGCATCTATCCGAACACGACGAATTTTGCACATCTGACAGGCGATGCGCTGGGACTGTCCATCAAGCATGGCATAGAGCTTAGAGATATACATTATGTACAGATTCATCCGACCACGTTGTATTCCAAGAAGCCGGGCAGGCGTTTCCTCATCTCCGAATCAGCCAGGGGAGAAGGCGCGTTGCTGCTGGATAAGCAAGGCAATCGATTTGTCAATGAGCTGCTGCCCAGAGATCTGCTGACGCAGGAGATACTTAAACAAATGCAAAAGGACGATACGGAATATGTCTGGCTGTCCTTAAAAGAAATCACAGAGTTCGATGTGGCGAAGCGGTTTCCAAACATCTACCGGCACTGTCTGGAAGAAGGCTATGATCTGAAAAAAGACTGGATTCCGGTAGTTCCGTCCCAGCATTATTTTATGGGAGGGGTTCGGACAGACATTTATGGACAGACCTCCATGCAGCATTTATACGCAGTCGGTGAGACCAGCTGTAATGGTGTACATGGAGCGAATCGTCTGGCGAGTAACTCGCTTCTGGAAAGTCTGGTGTTTGCCAAAAATGCCGCGAAAAAAATCGGAGCCGCGCCGCAGGAAGCGCAGGTTGAAGCGCGTACCGCCTATGTGGTACAGCCGGAAGCTTACGCCGATGAAGAAAAGTTCTACGAAGAAATGAAGCAGATGATACTGCGGGAAATGAAAAAATTTGAAGCGAAGGGGAAACAGCATGAATCCAATTACTACTAAATTAAATGTAGACAACTTGATTTTACTGGCATTACAGGAGGACATCTCAAGTGAAGATGTAACGACCAATGCTGTGATGCCAGAGAAGAAACAAGGAACAGCCGAGCTTTTATGCAAGCAGGATGGTGTGATTGCCGGTCTGGATGTATTCTGCCAGGTCTTCGAACTACTGGACGAGGATGTGAACATCGAGCTATTGTATAAGGATGGTGATACTGTCAAAAACGGCGACCTGCTGGCAAGATTGTCCGGCGATATTCGCGTATTGCTTTCGGGAGAGCGTACGGCACTCAACTATCTGCAGCGCATGAGTGGAATCGCCACCTATACAAGCCAGGTCGCGAAATTGTTAGAAGGAAGCGGTACGACACTTCTGGATACGCGCAAGACAACACCTAATATGCGTATTTTTGAAAAATACGCGGTCAAGGTAGGCGGCGGCTCGAACCATCGCTACAATCTCTCCGATGGAATTCTGATCAAAGACAACCATATCGGAGCCGCCGGGAGCGTGCAAAAGGCGATTGAGATGGCGCGTGCCTATGCTCCGTTCGTACGCAAAATCGAAATCGAAGTCGAGAATCTGGATATGTTACAAGAGGCGCTTGCGGCAGGAGCAGATATTATCATGCTGGATAATATGTCACCGGCGCTTATGAAAGAAGCGGTGGCACTGACCAGAGGCAAGGCGAAGACCGAGTGCTCGGGCAATGTTACCAAAGACAACATCAAGAGTATCATAGATACCGGAGTGGATTATGTATCAAGCGGCGCGCTGACACATTCTGCTCCCATCCTGGACGTGTCACTTAAAAACCTAAAAGCAGTAGAATCGTAATGATAGAAAGGATACCGGTCACCTGTTGAGGGACCGGTCAGGTGGTATATGGCGGGGGAAGAACGACGCTGTGAAATACTAAAGATAATAGAAGAGGCTGCGGTGCCGGTATCGGGCACCGAGCTTGCCAGAGCCTTGCAGGTGAGCCGGCAGGTTATTGTGCAGGACATAGCACTGCTGCGTGCTGCTCAATATGACATTCGTTCTACACCAAAAGGGTATATGATGGAAAGCCCCCGCAAAATAAGCCGCGTGATTACTTCCATCCACGAAGATCACCAGATAGAAGAAGAATTGAACTGCATCGTAGATTTGGGCGGTACGGTAGAAGATGTGTTTGTCGTCCACGATATCTACGGGATGCTGCGGGCCAAGCTGTGTATTTCCTCGCGCAGGGACGTGCGCAGGTTTCTGGAGCAGATAGCAAGCGGCGCATCTCAGCCGCTTAAGAATCTGACCGCGGGACGCCACATGCACACGATTCTTGCAGACAGTGACAAAATTCTGGATGAGATTGAAGAAGAGCTTGTAAAACTTGGCTTTTTGTGCGATGTACCATGATAAACTGCATTGTTAATTCACCTCGAAAGACAGCCAGCCGGTTGTCTTTTTTTCATGTCTGTGCTACTCTGTAATAAATCAATTATTACAGGAGGCACAATGTGAAAGTTGTTATCTTAGCGGGTGGATTCGGCACACGAATATCCGAAGAAAGTCATCTGAAACCCAAACCAATGATCGAGATTGGAGAGAACCCTATTTTATGGCACATCATGAAATCGTATGCGGCCTACGGATTCAATGAATTTGTAATTTGCTGCGGATATAAGGGGTATGTAATCAAGGAATATTTCGCGAATTATTACTTTCGCAACAGCGATGTGACCTTTGACTATTCGGATGCCAATTCGATGCATGTCCATTCGGAGCCGCAGGAAAAATGGAAGGTAACACTTGTGGACACCGGCCTTACGACAATGACCGGCGGACGAATCCGCAGAATTCAAAAGCATGTTCAGGATGAACCTTTCATGCTGACCTATGGAGACGGAGTATCCGATGTTAATCTACGTGAGGTTTTGGAATTTCACAAAAGCCACCATAAAATCGCTACCATGACTGCGGGCAGAGTTACACAGCGCTTCGGAGTATTAGATATCAATCAGGACAATTCCATAACCGAGTTCAGAGAAAAGGCCTCGGCGGACGGCCATATGGTCAACATTGGATTTATGGTACTGGACCCTGCAATTTTTGAATATCTGGAGGGGGATGACACAGTATTTGAAAAAGAACCGTTGGAAAGACTTGCCAAAGAAGGACAGCTCATGGCATATCAGCATAACGGATATTGGCAGAGCATGGATACGCAGCGCGACAAGATGCAGCTTGAGACCATGTGGAACAGCGGCAAAGCGCCATGGAGGGTCTGGTGATGGATGTTTCTTTTTTTAAGGGAAAAAAGGTATTGGTGACCGGGCATACCGGTTTCAAAGGTGCCTGGCTGTGTGAGCTGCTTCTAAGCCTGGGAGCCGATGTCACCGGATACGCACTGCTGCCAACAGGAGAGGAAAGCCTGTTCTCTTTGCTGCACCTTCGAGAACGCATGACTTCTTATTATGCGGATATTCGTGATCGCAGTGAGCTTTCCAGAGTGTTTTCGAGCGTACAGCCGGAACTGGTGCTGCATCTGGCGGCACAGCCGATTGTAAGCGAAGGCTATCGTGACCCGGTATACACCTACGAGACCAATGTGATGGGAACCGTATACCTACTGGACTGTATCCGGCAGGCGGACTGTGTACGCTCATGCCTTAATGTGACGACGGACAAGGTCTATGCAAATCAGGAGTGGGAATGGAGTTACAGAGAAAACGATGTTTTAGACGGCTTCGATCCCTATGCCAACAGTAAATCCTGTTCCGAGCTGGTGACACACAGCTATTGCCGGTCGTATTTTGCTGACCGTAGTCTGCCAGTGTCAACGGCGCGTGCCGGGAATGTAATCGGGGGCGGTGATTTTGCCCTCAACCGCATCCTGCCGGACTGTGTACGGGCGGCGCTGGAGCAACGTGAGATTCTGGTACGCAACCCTGCATCCATACGGCCTTACCAGCACGTGCTGGAGCCATTGTATGCCTATCTGATGATCGTGCAGGCTCAATATGAAGAGGCGGCCCTTGCGGGAGCCTACAATGTGGGTCCCGGGCGAGAGGATTGCGTAACAACAGGTGAGCTGGTATCGTATTTCTGTGAGTGCTGGGGGCAGGGGCAGTCCTGGCGTGTCAGGGAGACGAACGGACCGCATGAAGCAGGAATCCTGCGACTGGATTCCACGCGGCTGGAGGCGGCTGTTGGCTGGAAACGTACGTGGGGAATTCATACGGCTGTGGACAAGACCGTGGAGTGGACGAAAGCCTACCAGAAAGGGCGTGACATGAGTCATGTGACACAACGTCAGATTGAGGAATTCTTAGGAGATAAGTCATGATGTTCGAAAATAAAACGGAAACAGAGGTCCGCAGCGAACTGCTGGCCATGGTAGAAGAATATACACGCAGATTTCATAACGTGGAGGCACCGTTTCATGAAGGAGATGCCATCCCGTATGCGGCTCGTGTCTATGATGAAAGCGAAGTACGTAATCTGGTGGACAGTTCCCTGGAGTTCTGGCTTACCTCAGGGCGGTATACGAAACAGTTCGAGACAGAACTGGCTGCGTATCTGGGGGTCCGATACTGCTCGCTGGTGAATTCGGGGTCGTCAGCGAACCTGCTTGCCTTCATGGCCCTGACTTCGCCCTTGCTGGAGGAAGAGCGCCGTATCCGCAGAGGAGATGAAGTCATCACTGTGGCAGCGGCTTTTCCGACGACGATTGCCCCGATCCTGCAGTTCGGAGCAGTACCTGTGTTCGTAGATGTAACAATCCCGCAGTACAATCTGGATGTGACAAAGCTGGAAGCGGCACTGTCCCCGAAGACCAAAGCGGTATTCATTGCACACACACTTGGCAATCCGGCGGATATCCGCTCAATCCGAAGTTTCTGCGATACTCATGGACTTTGGTTCATAGAAGATAATTGCGATGCGCTGGGGTCGGAATATCATCTGCATGAAACCTCCGGGCGTACAGGCAGCTTTGGTGACATAGGGACTTCGAGCTTCTATCCCCCGCACCATATGACAATGGGAGAAGGCGGTGCAGTGTATACGAATGACCCGCTTCTGCATAAAATTATCCGCTCTTTGCGCGACTGGGGCAGAGACTGTATCTGTGATTCCGGCCGGGATAATCTGTGCGGACATCGGTTTGACCGGCAGTATGGAGAGCTGCCGTTTGGTTACGATCACAAATACGTATATTCGCATTTTGGCTATAACTTAAAAGCGACGGATCTGCAGGCCGCCATCGGTGTGGCGCAGTTATCCAAGCTCTCCGGGTTTACGGAGAAGAGGCGCAGCAACCATGCCTATTTCAGGAAGCGGCTTGCAGCGTGCGAGGAATCCCTGATTCTGCCGGAAGCATGTCCGGGGGCGGTTCCCAGCTGGTTCGGATTTCTGATGACCTGCCACGGCAATACGGACAAGAATACGGTTGTGAATTTTTTGGAAAACCGGGGGATTCAGACACGAGCTTTGTTCGCAGGCAATATTATCCGTCACCCCTGCTTTGATGAGCTGAGACGAGAGGGCACAGGCTATCGTGTGGCCGGTGAACTCACGGAGACGGACAGAATCATGCGGGATACGTTCTGGGTGGGTGTCTATCCGGGATTAAGCGAGCAGAAACGAGAATATATCGCAGACAGTATTATGGAGGCTGTAACGTATGAAGGCCAGTGACGTCATTGTATCTTTTTTACATGAGCAAAATATTACGGATGTATTTGGCTATCCGGGCGGTATGGTGACACATCTGATGGAGTCGCTGGATCGGCAGGCGGATGTGATTCGGACACATGTATGCTATCATGAGCAGGCGGCGGCATTTGCCGCCTGTGGCTATGCACAGGCGAAACAGCATCCCGCTGTGGCATTTGCAACCAGCGGACCGGGAGCAACGAACCTGATGACCGGTATCTGCCATGCATACTTCGACTCGGTTCCGGTCCTCATTATTACGGGACAGGTCAATACATATGAAAGCCGGGGAAGCCTCAAAGTAAGGCAAAAGGGCTTTCAGGAAACGGACATCGTGGCGATGGCCGCCGATGTGACAAAATATGCAGTCTGTGTACGCTCGGCGACAGAATTGTACTACCATCTGACACGCGCTTTTTACGAGGCCGTAAGCGGCAGGCCGGGGCCGGTCTTGCTGGATATTCCGATGGATGTCCAAAGGGCTTTGCTTGAGCAGGAAGATCTTGTGGCATATGAGCCGCCGAAGCGCATGCACAAGGCAGCCGATACAGAGAGGATGGCAGAGCGTATCAGCGAAATACTGCGCCAGGCCGAACGTCCCTGTATTTTGCTGGGGGCAGGCTGTAAAATCAGCGGTATGCAGGAAGCTGTACGGGAACTGATAGCCCAGAGCCGCATCCCGGCAGTCACCAGTATGAATGCGGTGGATTTACTCTCAGGCGAGCCGGGAGCCTATGGATTTATCGGAGCCTATGGCCATAGAGCGGCAAATTTCGTTATGGCAAAATGTGATTGTCTGCTGACGCTTGGGTCAAGGCTGGATGTACGCCAGACAGGAGCCAATCTGCAAGCCTTTGCACCGCATGCCCGTCTGCTGCGTGTCGATATTGACGCAGATGAGATGAGCCATCAGGTGAAAGAGGGGGAAGAGACGTTTTGCATTAGCTTACAGGAGTTGGTGCCGGTATTGCTGCGCAAAGTCACAGAATACCCCGGTCATATGCCTTGGCGTACCGTATGCGAAGCCATCAAGACCAGACTAGAGCCGGTGACGGAGCGGGAAGCGCACGCACAATGGCCGGCGGCCTATCTGGAGGCCATAGGTGCGGCACTGCCACCGGATTGGATTGTGACGACGGATGTCGGACAGAATCAGGTATGGGTGGCACAGTTCTTTCAGGCAAAAGTCAGAAGTATCCTGTTCTCCGGCGGTCATGGAGCCATGGGGTATTCCCTCCCGGCAGCCATTGGCGCCTGGTATGCCACAGGCAGACCGGTGCTGTGTTTTACCGGGGATGGCGGACTGCAGATGAACATACAGGAACTGGCATTTTTGACACGTGAAGATATTCCTGTGAAAATTCTGGTACTGAATAACCATTCACTTGGCATGATCCGCCACTTTCAGGAAATGTATTTTGGAGGGAATGCGGCGATGACAACAGCGGACAGAGGGTATATGGCTCCTGATTTTGTGGAAATCGCACAGGCCTATGGGGTGCACAGCAGGCGCATTGAAACACCGCAGCAGGCGGTGCAGCTGGCAGAAGAACTCAGGCAGCCGCACCCTGCGCTGTACGATATCCAGGTAGGAGATGTCACCTATGTGTATCCTAAACTGGCCATGGGAAAGCCGGCGCAGGATCAGGATCCGCTGCTGGAACGCGGATTGTATGAAGTCTTGATGAATCTATAAAGACAAGAGTTGGGAGAAGATGAACTATGATACGTTTACGGGGGATACATAACAACGGAACTTCTAGGATAGGAGTGCTCGCAGGCTATGCTTACTTGGGAATTACGTTCTTAGTATTTGCATTTGGCTGGATGAAATGGTATATTGCACTTCCTGTCGCAATCTGTTTTATTCTGAGCTTTTATCTGGCGGCACGTACGGCGCCCACCCTCTGGGTGCCGGAATTTAGCCGGAAGAACCTGCTGTTGCTGCTGGCGATTCTGGCCGTAATCCTGCTGTGGGTCTGGTTCTCTGGGATTGGAGGGTTCTCCTACCAGAATTCGGATCATGTCTACCGTAACTCAACTTTTGAATTATTGGTAAGCGAGTCCTGGCCGGTGTATTCCATGCAGGGCGAACAGATGCAGCCGCTGGTCTATTATATTGGCTTCTGGCTGCCGTCGGCGGTGGTCGGCAAGCTGTTCGGCATTGGTGCGGGCTATGCAGCGCAATATATCTGGGCGGTGCTGGGTGTGGCACTGATCTATTATCTGATCTGTGCGGTCAGAAAGAAGCTGCTGTTGTGGCCGCTTCTGCTATTGATTGCCTTTGGAGGATTGGATTTTGTAGGAATGCTGCTGACAAATGTGGATCTTTCCGCCTATACGTTAACAACGCATATCGAGTGGTGGATGGGCTCAGTACAGTTCTCAAGCTTTACAACGCAGTTGTACTGGGTATTCAACCAGACGATACCGGCCTGGCTGATCGTCCTGCTTTTGTATCTGCAAAAAGATAATAAAAGTGTGGTGTTCCTCTTTTCCTTCGGTTTGCTTTCCTGCACTTTACCCGCGATGGGAATGCTGCCGTTTCTTATCTATTTTGTGTTCAGCAGAAAATACGACACAGCAGCCGACCTCAAATCCCGCGGGAAAGCATGGTTCAAGGACACCTTTACACTGACGAATCTGCTTGGCGGAGGTGCCGTAGGGATCACGACGGCATTGTATGTCATGTCGAACCAGTCGGGTCAGAAATTTTCCCTGAGTGAATGGGGATTTTTTGAGCAGAGTGGCAGCCTGTATCTACTCCTTGTCTTTTATCTGGTGGAATTCGGGTTGTACGCAGTCTGCATTTTGAAATACCAGAAGAAAAATCCGCTGTTTTATATTGTACTGGCGACACTGCTGGCGGTGCCGGTGCTGTCCATTGTTGGCTTTGGAACTGATTTCGGCATGCGGGCCTGCATACCAGCGCAATTGATTCTGTATCTTCTGGTGGTGGATACGGTACAAGTTGCCTGGCAGAAACGCAGCAAGTATCTGCTCCTGGTTCTGGCGGTCTGCCTGTATATCGGCAGCCTTTCCTCTATGATTGAAATCAACCGGTCACTTCAGCCGACCTTTCAGGAGCTGTATCAGAAGAATCCGCTGACAGGGTATCAGGGTGAAGTTACACAAATGTATGTCAGACGACAGAATCTGGGAGAACCACTGAATCATCCGAACTTTTTCGGAGACAGTGACAGCTTTTTCTTCTCCTATATTGCAAAATAGCAGGGAGGCATAATGAAGACCATTCGATCCGCAATTGTAACAGGAGCCACAGGTGTGGTGGGTCAGGCTTTGCTTGCGGAGCTAAAACGGCGGCAGATTCCTGTGTTCGTGGTATTGCATGAGGGCAGCCGCCGCAACGCTGCGATTCTGCCGCATCCTCTGCTGCATACACAACCGCAGAGTACGACCTATGACGCGCTGTTTCATCTGGCGTGGCAGGGAAGTGCCGGAGCGGCGAGACAGGATGCAGTGCTGCAGCAGGAGAATGTGCGCAGGAGCGCGGAAGCCGTACAACTGGCCCGGCGGCTGAACTGTCGGGTGTTCGTCGGTACGGGCAGCCAGGCAGAGTGCGGCAGATTGCACAGCGCACTGACCGTTTCCGCGGGAGAACATCCGGAGAACGCCTATGGACGCGCCAAGAGTGAAGCACTCTATGAAACGCGCAGCCTGTGTGCATCGCTGGGAATCCGGCATATATGGGCACGTATCTTGAGTGTCTATGGGCCGCATGACAGAGCGGAAACTCTGGTAATGGACAGCATACGCAAGTTCAGCCGGGGGATTTCCCCGGAGTATACCCCAGGAGAGCAGATCTGGGATTTCCTGTATGCGCAGGATGCTGCTGAAATTCTGTATCATCTGGCGCTGCAAGGAGATATGGGTGTCTGCTATCCAGTGGGGAGCGGAGAGGCCAGAACGCTGCGCAGCTATATTGAGGAGATTCACACAGTCATGAAGGCCACCGTCCCTTTGCGTATGGGAGCACTTCCCTATGCGGCCGGGCAGGTGATGCATCTGGAGGCTGATATGACAGCGGTATATGAGGCAACAGGATTCAGACCGGCCATTTCTTTTGCAGAAGGAATCCGGCGTACGGCGGCATGGTGGCAGGCACAGGCTGCGGATGTATAGGCAGGATAGGGAGAATACACATGAAAAAAATATCATTTATCATTCCTTGCTATAACGAAGAAGAAAATGTCGAGGCGATGTACCAGGCGTTAAGCGCTCTGGTGCAGCAGGAACTGAGCGCTTATGACTATGACATTTTATTTATTGATAACAAATCAAAAGACAGGACACGCAGTCTGCTGCGCGGTATATGCCAGAAAGACCAGAAAGTCAAAGCGATTTTTAATACGGCTAATTTTGGACAGTTCAACAGCCCCTACTATGGAATGTGCCAGACAGACGGGGATTGCACGATTCTTTTGTGCTGTGATTTTCAGGACCCCTTGTATCTGATTATGGCATTTGTAAAAGAGTGGGAAGCCGGAGCGAAAGTCGTGTGCGGCATTAAGACGAGCAGCCGGGAAAGCCGGGTTCTATATATGCTTCGAAGTGCGTATTATAAGGTAATCAAGAAATTAAGTGATGTTGAGCAGATTGAGCATTTTACAGGGTTTGGCCTGTACGATGCCTCTTTTGTGGAAATCCTGCGTGACTTGGATGATCCTACACCGTTCCTGCGTGGAATCGTGGCGGAGTATGCACCGGATCATGTTGAGATTGCTTATGAGCAGGAGAAACGCAGGGGCGGCAAAACACATAATAACTGGTACACCTTGTATGATGCGGCCATGCTTTCCTTCACCAGTTACACTAAAATCGGTTTGAGAATAGCAACCCTGCTTGGCTTTGTGGCCAGCGGAGTTTCTATTCTCATCGCGATTGTGTATCTGATATTAAAATTAATTTTCTGGGACCGCTTTGCAGCGGGCCAGGCTCCTATGCTAATCGGAGTGTTTCTCATGGGTGGAATCCAGCTTCTCTTTATAGGGTTGCTGGGCGAATATCTGCTCTCGGTTCATGCCCGCCTGGTTCATCGGCCGCTGGTCGTAGAAGAGCAAAGGCTCAACTTTGAGAAAAAGACCAGGGCAAAGGAATAGGGCGAAACCTACCAGATCGAATACCGTTCCTTTTTTCTATAAGTGGTATCTAATAACGCCTGGTTATCGTGTAGTTGTGAAGTGCCATCCATATGACGCTTCTTGAGTAGACGCATAACACAATATAATAAGGTAATGGAAGCGGCCGAAATACTCAGCAGGACAGCGGCACTCTGTGTAAAGGTACCGGTTCCCAGCCCGGAGCTTATGGCCTGACGCAGTCCATAGATGGAATATGTCATAGGAAGGAACGGATGCAGTGCATTGTAGAAAGAGCCGGTCAGCTGCATCGGGAAGGTACCGCCGGAAGCGCCCAATTGCAGTACCAGCAGCACCATGGCGACAAATCGTCCGGGGTTGTCGAATGCCATGGCCAAAAGCATGATCAGGTACATAGAGGCATACGCCGATGACAGCAGGATGATGAAATACTGCACCGGATGTGCAACGGTAAGTCCCAGCAGCCGCATGACAGAACCGATGATGACAGCCATTGCGGTGGCGGCGAGAAATCCCATAAAAGCTTTGCTTCTGAACCAGGCACCTGCGGTGCCTTCTTTTTTTGCAATTTTACGAATCGGATACACAAAGTTGAATATGAGGCATCCGACGAACAAGGATACGGATAAGAAATACGGAGCCAGTGCATGTCCGTAGTTAGGCACATCGCTGATGCTGCTTTGGTTGAGTGTATCCGGTGAAGCAATCATGGCAGCGGTATTGTCGTTGAGATGCAGCTGGCTTAATTTGTCTGTTGCCACACTGAATTCGTCAGACAGCGTCTGAATACCGCCCGTCAGTGTCTGCATTCCCTCTTCGAGTTCTGTGCCTCCGGATGCAAGGGCAGCCGTACCGTCACGCAGTGTTGAGGTGGCGGCTGCCAGCTGGCCTGAGCCGTCGGTCAATTCGGAATTCTTGGATACCAGTGTCCGGCTGCCTTGGAGAAGTGCCTGACTGACGGATGTCAGTGCGCTCGTACCCTCTTGTAAAGCCGGTGTACTTGCAGCAAGTGTGGTAAGACCGGCGGTTAAAGTATCGGCACCGGTCGTCAGCGCACCCGAGGAGTTCTTGAGTGTCTGTGCACCGGTGAGCAGGGAAGCGGAACCGGCAGACAGGGCAGAAGCGCCTTGCGTCAGCGCGGGAACGGAGGCCTTCAATGTCTGGCTGCCGCTGCTTACCTGACTGGCACCTGCGGTCAGTGCGGCAGAATTCCCGGCTAATTTGCCGAGTCCCGTATCCACAGAGCTTACCCCTTGTGTATAGGTGGTGATACCGCTGGACAAAGAGTCGGCTCCCTGCTGCAATTGTGTCAGCCCGGCGGTAATGGCCGGAATCTGGGTACTAAGCCCGGATAGGGAAGACGCGCCGGTGGCCAGCTCCGAGACACCCTCCTTAAGTGCAGGTGCTGTTGCGGCAATCGCCTGTGTTCCCTGTGCAACGGAAGCTGCGTAGTCGCTGATTGACGCTGTGGTGCTCTTGGCAGTCTGAACCGTAGAGGCAAGTGCATTGATCTGCTGCAGCAATGCGGCCTGCTGCTCGGTTGAAAGTGCAGCAAAAGAGTCGGTATCCAGTGTGGCCAGTGTCTGTAAATCAGTATCCGGTACAGTCGATAATTGCTGCTGTACGGCGGACACCCCGGCAGATACGCCGGAAGCGGCCTGCTGCAAGGCAGGAGCCTGTTCTGCCAGAGAGGCAGTTCCGGTGGTAAGCTGTGTCAATTCAGCGGTATCGACGGTTGGCAGTGCGGAAAGTCCGGCTGTGATCTGAGTGGATACACTGCGGATACCGGCTGCCAGAGAGGCGGCACCGGTTGTCAGCTGGGTATTGCTTTTTACCAGACTTTGCGTGCCGTTGTAGACAGAGGCGACCCCATTCGTATAGTTGGTCACACCGGTCTGCAAGGTGGCGGCTCCGGCACTTAACTGACTGGTACCGCTTGTCAGAGAAGGCAGGCTGCTGCTTAGGGAGCTAAGCCCCGTATATAACGAGGAGGCACCGGTCGTCAGTGAAGCGACCCCGTTCGTGTATTGGGAAAGCCCCTCGGACAGTGAAGCGGAGCCGCCGGCAAGTTGCTGCGTACCGGAGGTCAGTGCGGGAACCTTGGAGGCAAGCTCTGAGAGTCCGCTGTCAAGTGAGGCAATGCCGTCACCTAGTGTCTCGGAGCCCTGTGTGTAAGCCATAATTCCATCGTCAAGTGTCTGTGTGCCCTCGGAGAGTGTGATACTGCTGTCTGCGAGTGTATCCAGATTCTGGCGCAGAGTACTGCTGCCCAAAGCAAGCTGTGTGCTGCCGTTTTTTAATGTCACAATGCCGTCGGAGGCCTCTGTCATGCCGTCCGAGAGTGTGCTGATCATCTCGATCATAGTCTGGGCATACTGCTTGGTGACACTAGCTGAAACTTCCGCCTTTAGTTCGGAGGCGGCCTGATTGCTGATGACCTGCCCGAGATAGTTCATGCTGGGATTGGTCGTATAGTCAATCTGCATCTGCTGAGGTGTGCTGTCCAGCACCGTTGCGGCATCTGCGGAAAAATCCTCCGGCAGAGTGATTACCATGTAGTATTTCTGAGATTCCAGTCCTTCGCGGGCTGTTTTGGCGGAGACGAACTGCCAGTCGAGTGAACTGTCTTCTTTGAGTTTGTCTACCAGGGAATCCCCCACGTTTAAGGTGACTCCATTAAGCTGTGCGCCCTGGTCTTCATTAACTACAGCTACGGGCAGCTGGTCTGTTTTTCCATAGGGGGCCCAGATGGACTTTAGAAAGACAGATGCATATAATATGGGAATACAACTAACGACAAGCACTGTCAAGAGCAGCAGCTTGTCTTTTGTGATCTTACCGAGTTCATTTTTTATCATAATTATTCTCCTGCTGACGCTAGAATTTCGAGAACAAGTGGGGCTTTTCGTCCGAGAACTCATTCCAGTCAATCTGCGGAAGCTCTTTTTTGCCAATGGTTTCCTGAATAAGGGAGAGGACGTTTTTACTAAGCAGCACATTGCGCCACATACTGTCGGCATCTGCGAACACCTTTTTGATGATCTGTTCTGCTCCGGTCTTCATTTCCTTGAATACCTGATTGATCAGTCCGGAAGCCGGGTATGTCTCAATTCGTCCCTCGACGGCTTCGACAATGTCACATAGTGTAATCTGTTCCGGAGGGCGTGAAAGTGCAAAACCGCCGTTGTTGCCGGAGACGGATACGACCAGACCGGATACGACCAGCTTACGAATCAGCTTTCGCAGATACGTAGGGGAGCCGTGCAGCCGTCGGTTGATGGCGTGCGATGTGACAGGCGTGCTTTGCTGTTGTGTTGCCAACAGAGTGATAATGCAGGCGCTTTGTTCGAAGCCTTTGGTTAATTTCATAAGATTCACCTCTTTTCATAGATACAGAACATCCATTATGGACATATAATATCCACAAACGTTCCTTCTTATAAAATACTCTCTTTTACAGAAAATGCAAGAGTTTTTTTGTAAAGCATTCAAGAACTGTTTTGACTTCTGTTAGATTTAAGTATAATATAGATGTGTAGACTTAGTATTTACAGAATATATGATAAAAATAATCAAAAAGAGAGGTGTCAAATATGGCAAAAGACTTTTTAACAGCAGTAAAAGACAGAAGATCCTATTACGAGATAAAAAAAGAAAGCTCTGTTTCAGATGAGCGCATTCAGGAAATCGTGGAATTATCTCTGCTGCATACACCATCCGCATTTCACAGCCAGACAGCAAAAGCTGTTGTTCTGTTCGGAAAAGAGCATGACAAATTGTGGGATATCGTAGCAGAAACACTCAAGAAAGTAGTTCCGGCAGAGGCATTCGCCAAGACGCAGGAAAAGTTAGACGGATTCAAAGCCGGCTACATGACAATTCTGACATTTACCGATGATGCCATTACGAAAACATTAGAAGAAAACTTCCCCTTGTATGCCGATAATTTTGGTGTATGGGCGGAGCAGGCATGCGGCATGCTGCAGCTCTCACTGTGGACAGCACTCGATGCAGAGGGAATGGGCGGCAGTCTGCAGCACTACAACCCACTGATTGATGCGGCTGTAAAAAAAGAGTGGAATGTTCCGGATTCATGGAGACTCCGCGGCCAGCAGCCGTTCGGTGTACCATATGGCGAGCCGGGAAACAAAGAATTCCTGCCGCTGAGTGAGCGTTTGAAAATATATCGCTCATAGTAGCGAAATGTATTGGAGATTATGAAAAAATGAAAATTCAAGAGTACCAGTCACGCATGGAGGAAATCGCCAACCAGGATTTTACCGCGAGTGTGAAGTCAGGACGCAGAGTCGATGCTTTTATCAAAGATTCCTGTCTGAACGAAGTCCATCAATGCGTGGCTACATTGCAGCTGCCCAAAATCTTTACCAGACACGAGACGGCTGCGTTTCGCAAAATTGTCAAGACAACGTATGGCATCATGGAGAAGGTTGTACAGCAGTATATTGCCGACCGGGAGTACAGGACGCTGTTTCCATTTTCCAAGGAACTTGAACAGCTGATCTGTACACCCTCCGGCTATACGACCAGTGTACCGATTGCCCGACTGGATATTTTTTATAACGAAGAAGATGGAAGTTTCAAATTCTGTGAAATCAATACGGACGGAACCAGTGCCATGATTGACAACGAAGTGCTCGAAGAGGCACTCCAGTATAACAATGTGGTACAAAAGCTAAGAGAAGAAGAACAATTCAATACATTTTCCCTGTTCGAATCCTGGGTCATAGAAGTCGGCAGAATTTACGAGACATATGAGAAAAAGGTTGAGAACCCTCATGTAGCGATCGTGGACTTTCTGGACCGCGGGCATCTGCAGGACTTTGATGCCTTTATGGGTCATTTTCAAAAATACGGTTATACGGCGGAAGTATGTGATATCAGGCAGATGAAGTATGAGGGTGGTTCCCTCTACTCACAGCAGACCGGCCGAAAGATTGACATTATTTACAGGCGTGCTGTAACGGCAGATATTATGGACCGCTTCGGGGAAGTACAGGACTTTATTCAGGCGGCACTGCATACGGATGTCTGTCTGCTGGGCAGTTTCAGGACACAGCTGGCACATCACAAAGCGTTTTTTATGGCGCTGCATGATGCGAGGACGTTACAGATTCTGACACCGCAGGAGCAGCAGTTTGTGCGGGAGCATGTTCCGAGGACGTATGTGCTTGACAGCTATTACAAGGAGCATGACATCGTAAGCGACAGAGCACAGTGGATTATCAAGCCCATGGATTCCTATGGTTCACGCGGCGTGTATGCCGGGATTGACTACGAGGCACAGCAGTGGCAGGAGGTGCTGGACAAAAGCGTGGGAGAAGGCTACCTGATTCAGGAATATTGCCCGCCTTACAGAACACCGAATGTCTATATGATGAAAGCGGAGCCTAGGTGGAAGATGTATGCTAATATGACAGGGCTGTTCACCTATAACGGCAGATTTTCAGGCATCTACTCCAGACTCTCTGACGGAGCTGTGATTTCCTCAGTATATAACGAAGAGACGGTTGCTTCTCTGGTTGCAAATGGGAATTGACAAAATAAGTAGATAAATGTATTATGAATTACAAAAGTTTAGGAAGGAAACGGAAAGAAAATATGAAAAAATACAAAAGAATTATCAGTACAATCTTACTAGCGGCAATGGCAGTCACTTCTCTGGCAGCCTGTGGAGGTGCTAAGGAGGAAACAACAGAAAGTACGGCGTTTAAGATCGGCGGCATTGGACCAACGACCGGAGGCGCTGCAGTCTATGGAACCGCCGTCAAAAACGGTGCACAGCTGGCAGTAGATGAAATCAATGCCGCAGGCGGTATCAACGGCGTGAACATCGAATTTAATTTTCAGGATGACGAGCATGATCAGGAAAAAGCTGTGAATGCCTACAACACATTAAAAGACTGGGGTATGCAGGCATTGCTCGGTACAGTTACTTCTGCACCTTGTATCGCAGTAGGTGAAGAAGCATACAATGATAATATGTTCCTGCTGACACCTTCAGCAACCGCAGTGGATGCAATCAAATATGACAATGCATTCCGCGTATGTTTCTCAGATCCGAGCCAAGGTCAGGTATCCGCAGATTATATCGCAGATAACAGCCTGGCACAGAAAATCGCTGTCATCTATGATAGCTCAGATACATACTCGACCGGAATTTACGAAGCATTTGCTGCCCAGGCACAGGAAGTGGGACTGGATATCGTAGCAGCGGAGGCTTTTACAGCAGATAATAAAACAGATTTTTCCGTACAGTTGCAAAAAGCTAAGGATGCAGGTGCAGAGCTTGTATTCCTGCCATTCTATTATACAGAGGCTTCACTGGTACTCAAGCAGGCAGCATCTATGCAGTTCGATCCGATCTTCTTCGGATGTGACGGAATCGACGGAATCTTAAATGTAGAAGGATTTGACCCGGCAGTGGCTGAGGGTGTTGTATTCCTTTCACCTTTCTCAGTAAGCTCAGAAAGTGAGAAGATTCAGAATTTTGTAGCTGCCTATGAAGAGGAATATGGTGAGACTCCGAACCAGTTCGCAGCCGATGCGTATGATGGTATTTATATCATTAAAGCAGCGATGGAACAAGGCGGTGTGACCGTAGATATGGATTCCTCAGAGATTTGTGATTTGTTAAAAACAGCCATGACAGAAATTACAGTAGAAGGTGTAACTGCACCGGAACTTACCTGGAATGCAGATGGCGAGCCTAACAAAGCACCAATGGTACTGGAAATCAAAAATGGTGCCTATGTAGAATTATAAGAGTGCTGCTCGACCAAGAGGCAGTTACCGAGGGATACATGAACGAGAAGAGACCCGCAGTGCGTGTCTTCTTCTCGTTTATGCACAAATTACGAAATCAATGATAGAGGAGCATTCAATGAGTTTTCTAACGAATCTAATTAATGGGGTCAGTCTGGGAAGTGTTTATGCCATTATTGCCCTGGGGTATACGATGGTATACGGGATTGCAAAAATGCTGAATTTTGCACATGGAGATGTCATCATGATTGGCGCCTATGTGGTGTTCGTTGCGACTTCTAATCTGGGAGTCTCCCCGCTGCTAAGTGTACTGCTGGCAATCCTGATCTGTACGGTTCTGGGTGTTGCCATCGAGCGTGTCGCCTATCGGCCGCTTCGCAATGCAGGCTCACCGCTGGCTGTGCTGATTACAGCAATCGGCGTAAGCTATCTGCTTCAAAATATCGCGCTGTTGATTTTTGGAGCCAATACAAAGTCATTTACGTCTGTGATTAAGATACCGGCACTGCGTCTGGCAGGCGGCGACCTCTCTATTTCAGGAGAGACAATGGTGACGATTCTAACTAGTATTGTCATCATGATTATTCTGACACTGTTTACCAAGAAGTCAAAAGCAGGACAAGCCATGCTGGCGGTATCCGAAGACAGGGCGGCAGCACAGCTGATGGGAGTCAATGTCAATAAGACGATTGCGCTTACCTTTGCCATTGGCTCAGGTCTGGCAGCGGTGGCCGGTGTACTGCTTTGCTCTGCGTACCCATCACTTACACCCTACACCGGCGCTGTGCCCGGAATCAAGGCCTTTGTTGCTGCCGTATTCGGCGGAATCGGTTCAATCCCCGGCGCTATGATCGGAGGAATTCTCCTGGGCATCATTGAAATCCTGGGTAAAGCCTATGTATCTTCCCAATTGGCAGATGCCATCGTATTTGCTGTGTTGATTATTATTCTTCTCGTAAAGCCTACAGGTATTCTGGGAAAGAATATCCAAGAGAAAGTGTAGGTGGGGCATATGTGGAAAAAACTTCAGGAATCAGTCAAACATAACAATCAGATACGTCAAAATGCGATTACGTATGGTATCGTACTGCTCTTTTTTATCATTGCACAGACACTGGTGCTGACAGGGAACCTTTCGAGTCTGATGGAGGGGCTGCTCGTGCCGCTGTGTGTCTATATCATCCTCGCGGTGTCACTTAACCTGACAGTCGGCATCATGGGTGAATTAAGTCTGGGACATGCCGGTTTCATGTGTGTGGGTGCATTTTCAGGGGCTTTCTTTTCTAAAGTCACCCAGAATGTCATCACAATCGACGGCCTGCGCTTTGTACTGGCGCTGCTTGTCGGTATGCTTGTGGCCGCTGTGTTCGGAATCCTGATCGGGATTCCGGTACTGCGCCTGCGAGGCGATTATCTGGCCATCGTAACCCTGGCATTTGGTGAAATTATTAAAAATCTGATCAACGTACTGTTCATCGGACGCGACAGCTCGGGCTTTCATTTTTCAACCAAGGATGCACTTTCTCTGGGACTTGACAGTGACGGGGAAGTGCTGATCAACGGCCCGCAGGGAATTACAGGCACACCTAAGAATTCCACCTTTTTTATCGGTGTTGTTCTTGTTTTGATTACACTGTTCATCGTGCTGCGCCTCGTAAATTCCCGGGACGGTCGGGCGGTCATGGCGATCCGCGATAACCGTATCGCAGCAGAGTCCGTAGGCATCAACATCACGAAATACAAAATACTGGCATTCTCGATTTCGGCTGCATTGGCAGGTGTGGCGGGTGTTCTGTACTCACATAACCTGGCATCGCTTACGGCATCGCCTAAGAACTTCGGATACAATATGTCCATCATGATTCTGATTTTTGTAGTTCTCGGCGGTATCGGTAATATGAGAGGTTCGATTATCGCAGCGCTGATTCTGACACTTTTGCCGGAGCTGCTGCGCGGACTGTCGGATTACCGTATGCTGATTTATGCAATCATCCTGATCGTGATGATGCTGTTCAACTGGTCACCGAAATCGATTGAGTGGCGGCAGCGGCACTCAATTAAGAACCTTCTTGGCAAGCGAAAAAAAGCAAAGGAGGCTAAATAATATGGCATTATTGGATATTAAGAATCTGGGCATCTCATTTGGCGGTCTGCGCGCAGTCAATAATTTTGAAATCAGTATTGAAAAAGGACAGCTGTGCGGGCTGATTGGTCCGAATGGTGCCGGCAAGACAACCGTATTCAATCTCCTGACCGGAGTCTACAAACCGGATGAGGGAATCGTACTTCTGGACGGCAAAGACATTACCGGTAAGAAAACGGTGGAAATCAACAAAGCGGGCATTGCCAGAACATTTCAGAATATACGTCTGTTCAAAGAATTAACGGTACGCGACAACATTAAGGTGGGACTTCATAATCACTATCCGTACAGCACACTGCAGGGAATCTTCCATCTTCCGAAATACAAACGCATGGAGCACAGCATGAACGAACGCGCGTTGGAACTGCTCGAAGTCTTCGGTCTTGAAAAAGAAGCGGAGTATAAGGCAGCGAATCTTCCTTATGGCAAGCAGCGAAAGCTTGAGATTGCACGTGCGATGGCGACAGAACCCAAACTGCTTTTGCTGGATGAACCGGCAGCCGGAATGAACCCGAATGAGACAGAAGAACTTATGGAAACCATCCATTTTATACGTGAAAGATTCGATCTTACGATTCTGCTCATTGAACATGATATGCGTCTGGTATCTGGAATCTGCGAATATCTGACTGTGCTGAACTTCGGAGAAGTCCTTGCAAAAGGAGAAACCGGAGAGGTACTCAACGATCCACAGGTAATCGCCGCATATTTGGGAGAATAGGAGACGCAAGATGGCAATGTTAGAAGTAAAAGACCTGGAAGTATATTATGGTGTAATTCAGGCGCTCAAAGGAATCTCATTTCATGTGGAGCCGGGCGAAATCATCGCTTTGATCGGTGCTAATGGTGCCGGCAAGACGACCACACTGCATACCGTATCCGGTCTGCTGCCGTCCAAAGCTGGCTCGGTCTTTTTTGAAGGCAAGGATATTACCAAGACCCCGCCGCATGAGATCGTATCACTCGGTATGGCACATGTACCGGAAGGCCGGCGTGTGTTCGCACAGCTCAATGTATATGAGAACCTGAAACTAGGAGCCTATACACGACGCAATAAAGAAGAAATCGACAACACAATTCAGAAGCTGTATCAGAGATTTCCCCGTCTAAAGGAGCGCAAGAACCAGCTGGCAGGAACGCTTTCCGGAGGAGAGCAGCAGATGCTCGCCATGGGACGTGCCCTGATGTCGCAGCCCAAGCTGATTATCATGGATGAGCCGTCCATGGGCCTTTCGCCAATTCTCGTCAATGAAATCTTCGATATTATCCGAGAGGTCAGCGCCTCCGGAACCACAGTTCTGCTGGTAGAGCAAAATGCCAAGAAAGCACTCTCCATCTCTGATCGTGCCTATGTGCTGGAGACCGGAAAAATCGGGCTGGAAGGAAACGCAGATGCGCTCATGAAGGATGATTCTGTGAAGCGTGCTTATCTGGGGGAATAAGGAGGGAAGCAAATGACTCATGTTGTAATTACGATAGCAAGACAGTATGGCAGCGGCGGCAAGACGATTGGTGAAATGCTGGCCAAGGAATTGGATATTCCCTGCTATAACCGGGAAATCCTGCGGATGGCATCAGAAGAAAGCGGCATCAGCGAGCAGCTGTTCGGACAGATCGATGAGAAGCTCAATGTCGGCATCCTGCATAAGCTGGTCAAAAAAGCCTATGATGGCGAGCTGATTCAGCCGGAAGAGGAGGGCTTTGTATCGCAGGACAACTTATTCAACTATCAGGCCAAAATCATTAAAGAGCTGGCAAGACAGGAATCCTGTGTCATCATTGGACGCTGCGCGGACTATGTGCTGCGGGACAATGAGAATGTGGCTCGTATCTTTATTCATGCCGACGAAGAGTTCTGTATGGCAAGAGCGTTGGAGCGCAACAGCCTTTCGGCCAAGGATATGAAGAAGTATATTGCCAGGACAGATAAGTACCGGGCAGTGTTCTATAAATACTACACCGGCAATGAATGGTCGGATGCACGTAACTTTGATCTCTGCATCAATAGCGGCCGGCTGGGCTTTGAGCGCAGTGTGGAGGAAATCCGCAGTTACCTTGGTATACGATTTGGCAAGAAATTCTAAAGAACAACACATACAACAGCAAAAAAATACCTCTGTGGATTGCTTCCACAGAGGTATTTTGCTTCCATCTAGTTCAGTGCCGCAAGTTCGCGTTTGATATCGTCTACTTTGTCCAAAGCCTCCCAGGGAAGCTCGACATCCGTACGGCCAAAATGTCCGTAGGCAGCAGTCTGTAAATAAATCGGGCGGCGCAAATCCAATTCTTTGATGATGGCAACCGGACGCAGATCAAATACTTTGTTGATGATTCCAACAATCGCTTCATCTGCAATCTTGCCTGTACCGAAAGTATCGATGCATACAGATACCGGTTTGGCAACGCCGATCGCATAGGCAATCTCAATCTCAGCTTTATCCGCCAGACCGGCAGCCACGATGTTCTTGGTAATCCATCTGGCAGCATAGGCTGCGGAACGGTCTACCTTTGTCGGGTCCTTGCCGGAGAAAGCACCGCCGCCATGACGGCTGGAACCGCCGTAGGTGTCCACGATGATTTTACGACCGGTCAGACCGGCATCACCTTGCGGCCCGCCAATGACGAACCGGCCGGTCGGATTGATAAAATACTTGGTTTCTTCGTCCAGAAGGTGCGCAGGAATGACCTGCTGTACCACCTGTGCAATCAGATCGCTCTTGATTTGCTCCAGGCTTGCATCCTCTGCATGCTGTGTGGAAATAACGATTGTGTCCACACGCTTTAAGCTGCCGTCATCGTTGAACTCCACAGTCACCTGTGATTTGCCGTCGGGACGCAGATATGGCAGTGTCCCGTCTTTTCTGACAGCGGCAAGCTGTCTGGTCAGGCGGTGTGCAAAAGAAATGGCAGGCGGTAAATATTCCGGTGTTTCATTGGTCGCATAACCGAAGATGATACCCTGATCACCGGCACCCGTACCGAACTCTTCATCGGTGTCCGTATGTTTGGCTTCGTACGCTTTATCCACACCCAGTGCAATGTCTGCGGACTGCTCATCAATAGAAGTAAGTACGGCGATGGAATCAGCATCAAATCCGCCAGCATCATTGGTATATCCGATATTGCGGATAGTCGTACGTGCAATCTTGGCGATATCGACATAGGCATTCGTTGTGATCTCACCAACGATCAGTGCCAGGCCGGTAGCAACGGTAGTTTCTGCGGCAACACGTGACTCAGGGTCCTGTGTCAGCAGCGCATCCAATATAGCATCAGAAATCTGATCGGCTATCTTGTCCGGATGTCCCTCGGTAACCGATTCTGATGTGAAAAATTTTCCCATAAATATTTAATTCCTTTCTCATTCTAAAATAAAGGCTGTCTTCTGAGGATTAGTATATGCCACCACTTGTAGAATGTCAAGCCGAAGAGGGGGCTTTTTAAGGTAAACATACAATTCATATATGTATAATCAGAAAAATACAGCACAGTGAAAAGTAAATTGCTTTATTGTGGAAGATATCCAAGTGTGGTAGAATAATCCAAAAGAGTTTTTTACGAAATATCTTAGGAGGCACCAACATGGGAAAAGAAAAGTATGTGGCTTATGTAGGCACCTACACACATGGGGACAGCAAAGGGATTTATATTTATGATGTAGACGTGGAAGCAGGTACGCTGACACAGCGCTCGGAAGTGGACGTCAGCAATGCATCGTATCTGGCAAAATCCAAAAGCGGTAAATATCTCTACTCGATTGAGGACGAAGGCGTAGCTGTATTTTCGATTGCTCCGAACGGAGATCTGACACATATCAACAGCGTAGACATTGACGGAATGCGAGGCTGTTACCTGTCAACGGACAGGGAGGGCAAGTTCTTATATGTCGGCGGATATCATGATGGAAAAGTCACAGTTGTACACACACATCAGGACGGCAGGCTTGGAAGCGTCGTTGCCGATATTTTTCATAAAGGACTGGGCAGTGTGGCAGAGCGCAATTTCCGCCCGCATGTCAGCTGTGTGATTCCGACACCGGAGGGCAAGTACCTGTGTGCGGTGGACAATGGGATTGACCAGGTGAAGGTATACAGCATGGATCCCAGAACCAATAAGCTTATGCTGGCAGATATCCTGCGCTGCGAGCGTGAATCCGGACCGAGAACCATGTGCTTTAGCAAGGATGGTAAATTCGCATATCTATTGATGGAATTGAGCAACGAAATACACGTGTACTCCTATCAGCCGGATGCCAAAAAGGTGAATTTTGAACTCTGTCAGGAGATTTCAACACTTTCAGATCAGCTGGATGAAATGCATGATGCCGCATCGGCGCTGGAGATCTCACCGGACGGTACCCATCTGTTCTGCTCGACGGCGGGAGATAATTCGGTCGCCTTATATGAAATTAACAAAGAAACGGGGCTTCTGACGAAGAAATTCGCACTTCCGATCAGTGGAGAGTACCCCAAAGATATTGCCATCTTCCCGGATGGAAAGCACATTGCAGTTGCCAATCATGAGAGCAACAGCATCACGACGTTCACAGTGAATTATGCAGATAATACGCTGGTCATGAAAGGACGTCCTTCCAAAGTGGAAACTCCGAACTGTATACTGATTTCGAAGACGGAAGAGTAAGGAGTGCAGTATGGAAATTAAGACAGTGGCATTGATTGGTCTGGGTGCGATAGGCAGTGTGCTGGCACCGGGACTTGTTGATGCATTAGGACAGGATAATCTGAGAATTATCTGCGATGGTCAGCGCAAAAAAAGGATGGAGCAGGGAGTTACGATCAACGGAACCAAGTACCACTTCCGCCTGACAGAGCCTTCGGATTCCTCGCTGCCACCGGCAGATCTGGTCATACTTGCCGTAAAGTACACGCAGCTTGTACAAGCCAGAGAGGACATCCGCTATCAGGTGGGGCCGGATACCATATTGATTTCGTTCCTTAATGGAGTGACCAGTGAGGAGATTCTGGCACAGACCTATGGCTGGGAGCGCATCGTCTTTGGTTTTGCCCGTATTTCTTCCCAGCGGGATGCTGCGGGTGTCCGTTATGATATGAAGAACGGACAGATGATCTTTGGCGAGAAAACAAATGCAGCCGGGGCACATTCACCTCGCGTACAGGCAGTGGAAGCGTTGTTTGCCAAGGCAGGCATCCGAAGCTATGTGCCGGACGATATGATACGGGAGCAGTGGTTCAAATTCATGTGCAATGTGAGTGAGAACCAGTCCTCTGCAATCCTGGGGATTCCCTTTGGAGCGTGGAGAGATAGTGAGGACGCCAATTTTGTCAGAGAAGCAGCAGCCCGGGAGGTGCTGGCGATTGCCAATAAGAAGGGGATTGCCTTAACCGAGGAGATGCTGCAAAAACAGCGGATTGCCTACAAGGAGCGTATCCCGTATCCGAATAAAACCTCGATGCTTCAGGATATAGAAGAAGGGCGGCCGACGGAGGTCGATATGTTCGCAAAAGTCATTATGGAGCTTGGTAAAGAATTGGGAATACCAACACCGGTGAATGAAATCTTCTATCATAGCATACGGGTATTGGAACAGAAGAACAGCGGATTTATCCGCATTGAAAAGTAAAATAAAGAGAGTTGTAGGGTCTGCATGCCTTCGGGGGTGCGGGCTTTTTTCTTTACAAAAATACCCCAATTCATGTGCGGCTTTAGTTTTTTTTATGCAAAGAATGCAAGAATATTGAATCTACGAGGAAACGTGCAAGGAGCGTATTCTATACAGAAAAGGTTGAAGTTGGGGGGGGTAAATTTAGGTGTATAATCCTTTCAGAACTATAAATCAGCATGAAACGAAAGGGATTGATCGCTATTATGAAGTCAGGCAAATATAATTGCGCTAGCAAAAAGATGTATTTAAAAAGAAGTCTGGTACTGCTGTTGGGTGCAGTACTGATCGGGGGTGCGGCGGCACCGTATACAGGCGCCACACAACTTCCCACTCCGGTGGTTGCGGCACAAGAGGCAGCGGAGAATCTAGCAGAGGATATCTCGGAGGATATTCCGGAGAACAGTCCGGAAGAAATTGGATTCGAGAGGATACCAACCGAAGAAGCACCAACGGCTACGGCAATACCTGAGGTGGCAGCCACAGAAGCTGTACCGGAGTTGACAGAACCGGCAGCTCTCCTGTCACCGGCAGCCACACCTACGGTATTGTCGGATGCACAAGATGCGGTTCCCTATATTGGTGTGGATGCAGACGGGATGCCGCTTGCAACACCGCAGGCACAGGACGGTGTGGAAGTCTATACTGGCGGAGCAACGTTGGACAGTGGCTGGTATCTGGTAGAATCCGACGTAACCCAAAGTACACGCATAACGGTAAGCGGCACACATGCAGCTCCCAC